>NZ_JACBNY010000009.1 GCF_013449735.1 Pseudolactococcus laudensis | reverse complement strand
CGGTTAAGAGTTGGGCGAAAACACTCGAAATCAACCACTTTTTCTAGCCGCTCAAGAGGGTCTCCTTTTAAACTTAATTTTTCAAGATAGTCGCTATCTCCAAATAAATTCATCTTCAATACCTCGTCAGCTTATTTTTAATCTATTATACCTCTTTTCATACGTTTTTAGAGGTGCCCTTAAATAAAACCTTGCAAGAAAAATTGAATAGAAAAGGGTTACAAATGATAACTTTATTAAACAAGTGTAGTATAATAGCTTTATGATTACAACACAAGACGGGCTCAGAAAGCCGACAGTTTTAGAGACGATTTTTTATTTCGCCCTCTCACTCTTTATTAATGCAACAGGCAACGGCTTAACAGTCGCAGCCAACATGGGCTCTAGTATGTGGACCGCATCCGCTGCAAACATCGCACTGGACTTTAATTATTCAATTTCTTGGGTGCTCATCTTCTACGGCGCCATCCAAATTCTGATTAACATCGCCCTAATCCGTCGGTTTGACTGGCCAAGTATTTTCGGCAATATTATATTCATCAGCTTTTTCGCACCATTCATCGGCCTCTTTAAGCAATTCTTCCTAAGTCTCGGGATTTCAAACTTACCGCTAGTAGCCATCATTGCACTAGACATCCTTGGTATCGTGATGATTGCCATTGCCATCTCCATCTACCAACGCTTGAACTTAATCCTTCACCCCATTGACGAAATGACAAACATCCTCAGATTTCAGTATTTCAACGGCAACGCGAACCTCGCGCAGTGGGTCAACTTTTCAGTGCCAGCACTCCTGATTATCATATTAGGACTCATTTATCGCCAAGTTGTCGCAGTCAACATCGGTACAGCAGTCGCTCTTTTTTTTCAAGGCACACTCATCAACAACGCCGACACCTATATTTTCCCTAAATTAAAACACAGACTTTAAAATCTGTGTTTTTTTGCCTAAAATGGTATCTGGCTTAATTCAGCAGCCACATTTCTCGGGTGACTAGACTTCATAATCGCTGAAACTACAGCAATACCAGTAATTCCTGTACCGATTAATTGATGACTATTCGCCTTCGAAATCCCTCCTATTGCGACAACAGGTAGCTTAACCGTCTCAGTAATCACCTTCAAGGTTTCTCGTGTTGTTTCTTGCGTGATGACTTTTGTTGTGGTTGGAAACATAGCGCCGACTCCTAAATAATCAGCACCACCTATTTGTGCAGCCAGTGCTTGTGCCACTGTCTTAGCAGAAATACCGACGAGCTTGTTTGGCCCTAAAATCTGTCTGGCTACTGCGACCGGTAAATCACTCTGACCTAGATGTACGCCACTCGCATCAACCGCTAAAGCGATATCCAGACGGTCATTGATTAAAAATGGAACACCATACCTATCCGTTACTGCTTTAACCTGCAAAGCTAATTGGTAAAACGATCGACCAGACATTTCTTTCTCACGTAGTTGAACACATGTCGCACCACCTAAAATAGCTTGCTCGATTTGAGTCAAAAAATCTTGCTCACTTAAATTACCACGATCAGTCACTAGATATAATCTTAAATCACTTTTATTCATGCCAGTTATCCTTTCTATACCTAACAATATCTTGAGGCATTTGACGCTCAAAATACAATATTTTTCCCTTAATCTGATTTGGTTTCAAATTACCAAGATAGTCAAATAAACTCGCCTTAAAACTACCTAGACCAGCTGTGTTCTTATCAGCATATTCACTAGCAATCGTCAGAAGTCCCACTGCTTTAACCACAGCATCTACCGTTTCTAAATCAGAAACTTGACTTAGAAAATAACCTAGCATACCGGACAATAAACAACCCGTTCCGGTTACTTGTATTAATTTATCAGAGCCATTTTTCAGACAGATAAAACGACCTAAATCAACAATCACATCAATTTCCCCTGTTACAAGGAGGATACAGCTATGCGCCTGACAAAAACTTCTCATCTTCATCAGCTGCTCTGTCGTCAAATGGTTATCTCCAGTATCCACACCATTTGCCTGCGTTGCAAACGCCAACAAGGCTAAAATTTCAGACACATTACCTTTAACGAGCTGTGGCGAAAACATTGTGATAAAGTCATGCGCAAACGTTCTACGAAGAGAACTCACTGCTATGCCTGTTAAATCAAGGACTATCGGTAATCTTTTTTCTAAGGCGACTTGACCTGATAAACGCATAGCTTGCATCCGATAATCAGTAGTATTCCCAAGATTAACAACTAAGGCTGATGATTTGGCTGTGATGTCCTGAACTTCGGCGTGATGCTCTGCCATAATCGGACTCCCACCGATTGCCAAAATTGCGTTCGCACAATCCGTCATGGCAATTGGGTGCGTGATATAGTGAATGAGCGGTTTTTTAATCATTTTTTCGTCCCAACCCTTTTGTGAGTTTAGCTAAAACACCATTTTTCTTCATGGCATAAAGCATGATACCTGCAAGTGTGCCGCCCATAGTACTGGCAATACAAAACGACGGCACGTAAAACAGCCATGTGAGGTCACTTTTGCCATATAAAAGCGTCATGATAGGATACGATACTATTGAACCAATAAGGCCAGTTCCGATGATTTCACCTTGAACTGCTGCCCAGATTTTACCCGTTTTAGCATAGAAAATGCCAGATAGAAAGGCACCAAAAACAGCACCAGTTAAGGCAAGCGGGGGAATCCCCATCAGTGACATCCGAATCACCCCGATTGCTACCGCACAAGCTAGTGAATACCACGGCCCTAGAAAGACGGCACACGTCACATTCACCAAATGTTGCATAGGTGCAAATCCCTCCACTCGGAGTAAAGGTGAGATGACGACACCAACTGCGACCATCATAGCCAAAAAAACTAAGCGATTTAAAAATTTTTCGTTTGTCATTTTATTTCCCCTTTTGTCTCTCATAATTTTCGAAAACACCAGTTTGCATCTCATAGGACATCTCCCAAAAGAGATACTTAAATTCTAAACTGGATTTAAAAATCGCCTGAATTTCTTGATAGTCCTGCTCAGATTTATCTTGCATCAAGGCCTCTAACTTTGCAAGCAACCATTGTGCTGACTGGGCAAAATCATCAGACGCATATTTTTCTAGCCAGACTCGATAAGGGTTATTGGCTAGCTCATGGTTGTAGGCTTTGACCAAGCGCTGGGAAAATTCGGCATAAGTCCAAGCACACGGTAGCACTGTTGCAATGATTTTAGAAAGTTGACCACTTTGTGCAGTGGCTAACATATTGGCTGCATAAGCGCGATTAAACAAGGTCGGTTGAACTTTTGCTGCTACTTCAGATGAAATGTCAAATGTTGCCATATAGTTTCTATGTGTCTCAAGTTCTGAGTCTAAAATATCAGATTGTATGTGAGTAAAATAGCACATGCTTAATTCATCATCCGCATGTATCGCAGCATAAGCCATGAGACGCGCATAATCAAGGAGGTAGAGATAGTCTTGTAGCAGATAAAATTTAAATTTTTCTTGCGGTAGTCTGCCTTGACCGAGTTCCTGGACGAAGGGGTGTTGGTAGGTTGTCTCCCATAACTCTGTAACATGTCTCTTTAGTTTCTTTGCTAGCATGTCTCAACTAATCCTTTCAACTCAAATGTCGCCTTTTTAATATCTGATTGCGCAATGATTGCCGAAACGATTGCAAATCCATCAACACCAAAGCCTCTAAAATTTTGTAAACTTGTCTTATTAATCCCCCCAATCACAACAATAGGCAAGTCAGTTGCCTTGCGAATTTTACTCAATTCAGAAAATGAGACTTGAGCGGCATCTGTTTTCGTATCAGTCGCATACATGGCACCAACACCCAAATAATCAGCACCATCTTTCAAAGCTTTTTGCGTCTCCTTTAAGTTACTAACCGAAACACCAATTAGTTTATCAGCCCCAATCAATCGTCTAACAGTAGCAACTGGTAAATCATCTTGCCCAACATGTACCCCATCTGCATCAATTGCTAAAGCTATATCAACACGATCATTAATAATTAGTGGTGTTTGATAATGACCTGTCACTTTTTTAACACGCAAAGCTTGCTCTAAAAATGTTTTAGAATTAGCCTTTTTTTCTCATAGTTGAACGACTGTGACGCCACCTAAAATAGCTTGTTCAACGGCCTCTTCCAACCTTTCTGTTAACATCAACTTACTGTCCGTTACTAAATACAGACTATAATCTATTGACTTAATCAATTGTCACACATGCCCTTTCTCGTAAAATCTTCTCAGTTAACAAACTAATAACGTCTTGAATCGCTGCATGATAGTGTCCATTCCCTAATTTGCCAACTTTTTCATAAGCAATTTCCCCCGCAATTCCCATTGACAAAATTGCAGTTGCTGTTGCCTGAAAAATAGCATCTGGATTTCCGCCACAATATGCCCCTATAAGCGATGTGCACATACAGCCAGTACCGGTAATTTCAGCCATTTTTTTATGTCCATTTGCAATGGTAATTACTTGGTTTCCGTCAGAAATCACGTCAACTATTCCCGTAATGGCAATCACAGTTTTAAGGCGTTTTGCTAATTTTTGCGCAACAGTGCGTGATTCATCTATATTTTTAATATCATTGTCAGAGGCATCAACACCTTTCGTTATCGCATCTAAGCCTGCGATATATTTAATTTCAGATATATTGCCACGAATAACCGAAAAGTTAACTTCTGACATTAACTGGTTAACTGTTTGATTTCGAAAAGTTGAGGCACCTGCATCGACTGGGTCTAAAATGACTGGAACATTAATTGAATTAGCTGCTTTACCAGCTGCAATCATAGCCGGGATAGTTTGAGCATTAAGTGTTCCGATATTAAGCACAACTGCTTGAGATATGGTAGCAATATCTGCTGATTCTTCAATAGCATCAGCCATAATCGGTGATGCACCGATAGAAAGTGTTATGTTAGCACAGTCATTAACCGTGACATAATTCGTCAAATGATGCACCAAAGGTTTTGAGTCTCGAATATTTTTAAGCAAATCAGGCATTAGTTCAGTCATTTTATTGTCTCCTATTTTTTTGAACCAAGTTATGAAAATGATGCGTTGGACCATTGCCTTGACCGAAAGGTAAGGCGTGGACAATCGCTTGTGTCACGTAATCTTTAGCCAGTTTGACAGCATCAGCCATCGCATATCCTAGTGCTAGATTACTGGCAATTGCTGAAGATAACGTACAGCCTGTGCCGTGTGTATTTTTTGTCTGTATCCGTGATGTCGTAAACTGATAAAACTTGTGACCATCGTAAAGAATGTCTGTTGCATCTCCTCTGGCATGACCACCTTTGATGAGCACTGATTGGCAACCCATCTCATGTATTTTTATCGCCGCTACCTTCATATCGCCAATATTTGAAATCGTCATTCCCGAAATTTCCTCAGCCTCTGGTATGTTGGGTGTGACAAGCGTTGCAAGGGGAACAATGACTTTAATCAGGGTTTCAATCGCATCAAGCGCCATGAGCGGACTACAATTTTTAGCATACATGACAGGGTCAATCACAACATTTTGGGGCTGCCAAATTTTGAGACTTTCAGCGACAGATATCATCGTTTCTATCGTGTTAAGCATACCGATTTTAACAGCATCGGGACAAATATCCTCAAACACATCCTTGATTTTCTTGTCAATCATGTCAGGATTTACATCCATAATGCCACTGACACGATAGGTATTTTCAGCCACAATCGCTGTGATAACAGACATACCATAGACACCATGTGCCGAAAACGTTTTCAAATCAGCCTAGATTCCTGCACCTCCGCTACAGTCAGAGCCTGCAATTGTCAATGCTTTTTGCGTCATTTCCATACAAAAAAACCTCTCCTTTTTTATCACAAGGAGAGGTTGATAGCATTGTTAGCACGATAGTAAAATAGAGTAGATACTCTTGTGTTGCTGAATTGGGTGTTAGTCTTAAATATCTAACACCTCTGAGTCCTATCTATTTTCTTATCAATCAAAACATATCAATCACATCCCTCCGCTCGTCCTAACGAGTTCAGGTTCAAAGAGTCCAGAGCAAGCGCTCAATCTCAGCCAAAAACGGCTCCCCTTGTGATGAGTTATTTAATTAAATGTGTTACCTACGGTCATTATATCATATTTATCTTAATTTTCATCTAAAAATAACATTTTTTTGTGAAAATACTGCTTTTTATGATAAATCATATGTTATACTAAAAGATAAGGAGAAAATCATGACATCAGAAACACTTTTTAACCTTATCATGACAACAGGACAGAAAAATCCAGCCATTCTCATGATTGGTAGCGAAGGCTCGCGAAATGACCCAACTGTCAAGCAAGACCAGTATCAAGATTACGACATCACCTACTTTGTTTCAGATGCTGACTTCCCAACTTTTGAGCAGTTTGATCGCAACCACTTTGGCGAACTCATGATTCAGCAAATTTTACCCGAGAAAAATCAATGGTGCTGGCTCATGCAATTCATGGACGGTAACCGCCTCGACTTGAAAATCCAGCCAGTCTCCTCAGTTCCAGCTTACTTGGCTGAAGATACCCTCAACACAATCCTCCTTGACAAAACAGGCGTTTGCACCAACCTCCCCGCAACAACCGACCGAACCCACTGGATACAACATCCAACCCAACGCGAATTCGATGCTTGCGTCACAGAATTTTTCTGGGTCAGCACCTATGTGCTTAAAGGCATCTTGCGAGGTGAGCTACTCTATGCCAACTACTTCTTTGGGACAATCGTTCGTGAAGAGCTTTACCGTCTGCTTAGTTGGCGGGTCGGAAAGGACACAGACTTTTCGCTATCAGTTGGTAAGGCACACAAGCGACTTCCTGATTATTTTGACGGTCTTGAATGCTTATATGATTTGTCAGATTTGACTCGGACTGGGCTAGCTTTATCTACTGCTCTTCATATGGCGACTGAACTTCTACCAAGTCTGAGTCATGATTTACAACTGACTTATGACGTAGCAACCGTTGATCGAGCAACTGACTACATTTTGCAAAAATTATAAAAAAGCCTCGATCGGCTTTTTATTGTTCCTTCACATAAACTTTAACGATTTCGGCAATGTACATATCATGATAGTCTTTTTCAGGGTAATGCTCGGAAATCGTAGGGTCAAGGAATTTTTCAGGGTCAATACTCGCTTGATAGAGTTTTTTCATGACGAAAATCATCTCTGCCTCTTCAAATCCTACGGTATTTTCTAACTGATAAGGTGTGAGGCCAGTATTTGCGATTTTATTTTCGTCGCGCCCACTTGTATGACCAAGATAGGTCAATTCTTTACGGAAATCTCGACCAAAAAAGCTGAGTGTAAACGTATCGGCAGTATCCACAAATGTTTTCGTATAGCGTTGTGGGCGAATATAGATTGTCGCGACATTGCGGTTCCAGAGAAAACCAAAGCCTCCCCAACTGGCTGTCATGGTATTGCAGTTATCAGCTGTACCAGCCGTAATCAACAACCATTCTTTACCAATTTTAGTAAAAGGATTCATATTGAGCGTGTTAATGCGAACGGATTTAAATGTCATGTGAGGTCTCTTTTCTTAATACCTAAAGACTTTCTAAAAAGTCACGAACTTGTCGGCGATTTTTTAAAGTGATAAGTTTGACTGTATTCGGACGCGATTCAAGTGCTGTCACGATATACGGTCGCACTTTTTGATTAAAAGTCCAAACAAACTTTAAGAACTTCATATAATCTTTATCAAACATTTTTTCTTGAAAATGGTCTGGCATATCTGGGCGCGAGCTTTTATCCTGACGAAATTGCATGGAACGTTTGATGATGCGAAAGATGTTTCGTTTAGCGGGAAAGTCAAGCCAGATGACCGTGTCAGCTTGTGCAAGCCGCATCGGTAAGGTACCCGCGTAATTTCCGTCAATAAGCCATCTATCAGTCGCCATCACTTCTTCTTGTTTCGTGATGAAAATCGCACGGTCTAACGTCTTACCACCAGGCAAATGATAAAAAGCATCCAATGGATAAACAGGCAGCTGCAACTTTTTGGCAATTTCTCGTGATAAAACAGATTTACCAGCACCAGATACGCCAATAATAATAATTTTCTCCATATCTTCATTTTACACTAATTTAACATAATAAACTATTATTTATCAATCAAAAAAGAGCCCGAAAGCTCTTTTTTTCATTTCTCTAAAATCTCTCGTAAGACTTCTGGATAAAGCAAATACTCCATCTCATGAATTCGTGCCTCAAATGTTTCTAATGTGTCATTTTGTAAAATCGGAACGCGTTGTTGGGCGATAATCTGACCTGTATCGACGCCTGCGTCAACATAATGAATTGTCACACCACTCTCCGCCACACCTGCACGCCAAGCATCTTCAATACCATGTGCCCCAGGAAATTCTGGGAGATAAGCCGGGTGGATGTTGATGATTTTACCTTCATAGGCTTGCAGCAAAGTTGGACTGACGATTTTCATGTAGCCAGCTAGAACGATGAGGTCAATCTCATATTGCGCCAAGAGCTTTAACAATTCCGTCTCATAGGCAGCCTTATTTTCAAACTCTTTTAACTCAAACGTATGCGCTGTAATCCCTAGTTTTTCAGCTCGCTTTAAAGCTTTAGCATCACGCTTATCTGTGAATAGAAAAGTGATAGGGACTCCTTGTTTGACAAGATTTTCAAAATTCGTACCAGAACCGCTGGCAAAAACAGCTAATTTCATTTGATGATAACCGCTGCTGTCTCGCGCTTAACGATTTGACCGATTTCAAAACAGTTGCCGTTAAGCAAGGCTTTAGCTTGTTCAAGGTTTTCTGGTGAAATAGCAAGCACCATGCCTAAGCCCATGTTGAAGATTTCAAACATTTCACTGTGTTTGAGGTTACCTGTTTTTTCTAACAAATCAAAAATCGGTAAGATATCCCAAGTGCCTTCTGTGATTTCTGCTGCTAAGTCATCGCCAAACATACGTGGGATGTTTTCGATAAATCCACCGCCTGTGATATGTGAAATACCATTAATAACACCTGCTTTAACCAAAGGCATTAAATCTTTGACATAAATTTTAGTTGGTGTTAACAAATTATCAATTAGTTTTTGACCACCAAGCTCAAGCGTTTGCGCATTTAAATCAGTCCCAGCAAAAACCTTGCGGACAAGTGAAAAACCATTTGAATGGATACCAGAAGAGGCTAAACCAATCAATATATCTCCCTTTGAAATCTTCTCCCCAGTGATAATCTGAGACTTCTCAGCCACACCTACTGCAAATCCAGCGAGGTCATAATCATCTTCACCATACATCCCAGGCATTTCGGCAGTTTCGCCACCTACTAGGGCTGCATTAGACTGGACACAGCCTTCTGCGACACCTGCTACGACTTGTTCGAGTTTGGCAGGAATGTTTTTGCCTGTTGCGACATAATCTAGGAAATAAAGAGGTTCTGCACCTGCGGCGATAATGTCGTTGACACACATGGCAACACAGTCAATCCCAATCGTGTCATGCTTGTCCGCCTCGATAGCGAGCAGCAACTTGGTGCCGACGCCGTCTGTTCCAGAAACGAGGACGGGTTCTTTGACACCTGTCGTTGTTAGGTCAAACATACCGCCAAAACCGCCTAGCGCGCCCATGACGCCTAAACGTTCTGTGCGTTTAACGTGTTTTTTAATCCGTTCAACAACTTCATATCCAGCCTCTACATCGACACCAGCTTGCGCGTAAGCATTTTTTTCAGACACTCTTGGTTCCAACTTTCTTTTGTTTAAGCCAATTCAAATACGGCCTTTTTTATCATTATAGGTTAATTTCTACGGAAATCAGCAAAAAAACTGCCATTTCAGACAGTTTTTAGCGATAATGTTCGGTTTTTAAAGAAAATATCTTGTCTAGTAAGAAAAATGTACCTCTAAATCATACTGAGCGATTTTTGTCTCACCTTGCCAGAATTGATAACTCGCTTTAAAGCCAGTCGCAGACTTTTTATAAAGTTGCGTTTTAATCTCGAAACGCTGTGGGCCAACAGGTGTAGGAATTGCAGTTTTCGTAACCACCTCTGGATGCATTTTCATAATCGTGCTAGGCTTTGAAAAACGTGTAATCGTCAACATCTCAGTGTCATACTTCATGACGACTTTTTCGCTAATCTCATTTTGATAAACAAGAAAATGACTCCCGTTCTTCTCGTGATAATCGCCCGTATATTCCTCATGAATGATTTCAGTTTCATGGTCAATATTAATCAAGTTATCAATTGTAATTTTAACCATTTAAACCTCCTCCATCATCGTGCCAATGGTCGTAAGAATTTCATCAACGGTTGGTACTTGCGCAAGTTCAACTGATTTAGCCGCTGAGATTGGCATGAAGTATCCGCCCAATCGTTTGATTTGACCACTAAAGCCACCCTCGACGAGCTGCGCTAAAATTTCACCTGAAATGCCTGAGCGTTTGACAGCCTCAGTTAAAATTAAGACTTTGCCCGTTTTTTTGGCAGATGCTGCGAGTGTCTCAATATCAAGCGGTGAAATCGTAATTGGGTCGACAATTTCAATTGATATATCTGTTTGACTCGCAACAGTCTTAGCCACCTCAACCATTCGCCCAAGGGCAATAATCGTTATATCACTACCAGATTGAACAACTTTAGCTTGACCGATTGGCACTTCATAAAGTTCTGATGGTACTGGCATGGCTGTTTTATAAAGTGATTTAGGCTCAAAAATTAAAACAGGATTATTATTTTTAACCGCAGCAACCAAGATACCTTTGGCATCATAAGCATTCGACGGCATGACGACAATCAAGCCCGGTACATGCGCAAACCAGTTCTCGAAACTCTGAGAATGTTGCGAACTGGCACCAGTACCAGAACCACTTGCTGCACGGATAACCATAGGGACAGATTGCTCCCCCATTGATAGAAAATGAATTTTTGCTGCCTCATTAACAAGTTGGTCAATGGCGACAGTCAAAAAGTCAGAAAATTGGATTTCAAGAATAGGGCGTTTACCGAGTAAAGCTGATCCTGTCGCAACACCCGTAATGGCTGCCTCAGAAATCGGCGTGTCTAAAACACGGTCTGGAAAATCAGCGACTAAACCTTTTGTCGCGCCAAATCCACCACCATAAGTCCCAACATCTTCACCCAGAATATAACTTTCTGGTATGGTTGTTAAAATCTGGCGCAAGCCTTCATTGATTGCTTGTAAATACGTTTTAGTCACTATATACCGCCTTCCAAATATCACTTGGACTGCTAGCGTCCTCGTCTGTTAAGGCTTGCTCAGCCTCTGATGAGAGGTGGCGATAGATTTTTTCGTCTATCAAGGCGATTTCTTCTGATGAAACGTCATAGTCAGCAATCAAAGCCTCACGTAATTTTTTAATTGGGTCTTCCCAGTTAAAAAACTCATCTGGTGTACGATATTGCTCGCTATCCGAGCGTGAGTGACCTTTAAAGCGATAAGTCACGGCTTCAATCAAGACTGGTCCACTTTTAACATCTTGACGCGCCTGCGAAAAGACATCATGGACAGCAAAAACATCTTGTCCATCTACCTTATAAGCGCTCATGTCATAATTTTTTGCTCGCTCTGAGATGCTCCCTGCTATCATGACAGATGCATCACTTGACATGGCATATTGGTTGTTTTCAACCACAAAAATAATCGGTAACTTCCAGATACTGGCTAAATTGAGGCTCTCATGGAAGGTGCCTTCATTCGTCGAGCCGTCGCCAGAAAAACAGACGACAATGCGCTCTGAGCCGTCCATTTTCAGAGCTTGTGCTAGGCCAAGGGCGACTGGATAATTCCCGCCAACGATGCCATTTCCTCCGAAATTTCCGACCGATGTATCACTAATGTGCATAGACCCCCCGTGACCACCGTTTGTTCCTGTTTTTTTGCCGAAAATCTCAGCAAACATGGGGTAAGTTTTGGTGCCTTTGGCAATGGCATGCCCGTGATTTCGATGGGTTGAAAGTATCATATCTTCTGGTGATAATAAATCACAAATGGCAGTAGCGATGGCTTCTTGACCATTGTAAAGATGGGTCGTGCCATACAAAAAACCTGCACGATTTTTATCATCGATGATATTTTCAAAATCTCGGATGGTTACCATCGTTTGGTACCAAGTCAATGCCCGTTTTTTTTCAATATTTTGCATTATACCTTTCCTTTCTTCCGACTTCACGAATTCGTGTTCGCTGAAAGTCTTTATTTTTAATTTTTCGCCAGATATTTCTGTTTCAAGCATAACTTGATTTTGAAATCATCTAAAAAGCACATGTAAGTCTATTATACGATAATTTTCCAGAAATTAAGTATTTCAGTTTCATGAAATTTATATCCCAATAAGTCAAGGTCATTTTATTCCTATTTGTAAGAAATTATTAAGACATTTTTTAATCAAAAAACGTGCATTTTTCAGTAATTTAAGTTATAATATAACTACTTATAATAGTATAGAAAGCTTAGTATGCCAAATACAAAATTAGAGAAAGTTTTTCGCGATCCTGTTCACAATTATATCCCTGTCAGCAACCAAATTATTTATGACCTGATTGGTACGACAGAATTTCAGAGATTGCGCCGCATTAAGCAACTCGGCACTTCCAGCTATACCTTCCATGGTGCGGAACATAGCCGTTTTACGCACTGTTTAGGTGTTTACAATATTGCCAAGCAAATCACGGAAATGTTTACCAAAAACTATCCTGAAACTTGGAACCCAGAAGAGAATCTTGTTACACAATGTGCTGCTCTACTTCATGATGTCGGACATGGTGCATTCTCTCATACTTTTGAAGGTGTTTTCGATACTGACCATGAGGCGATTACGGTCAATATTATCACTGATCCTTCTACTGAGGTCAATGCTGTCTTGAGAAAAGTAGCACCTGACTTCCCTGACAAAATTGCAAGCGTCATTACCCACGATTATGAGAATCAGCAGGTTGTTCAGCTCATTTCGAGTCAAATTGATGCAGATCGTATGGATTATCTCTTAAGAGATTCTTATTATACCGGTGCGACTTATGGTGAATTTGATTTAACACGAATTATGCGTGTGATTACACCTGTTGACAACGGTATTGCTTTTAAAATCCAAGGGATGCATGCTGTCGAAGATTACATCGTCAGTCGCTATCAAATGTATATGCAGGTTTATTTCCACCCAGCAAGTCGTGCCATGGAGGTTTTATTGCATCAGCTTTTGAAACGTGCCAAAGTGCTCTACCCGACGCAAAAGGACTATTTCAAACTGACAAGTCCGCGTCTGGTGCCTTTCTTCGAGCATAATTTCACACTTTCAGACTATCTGCATCTTGACGATGGTGTCATGACCACTTATTTCCAAAACTGGCAGACACATCCAGATGAAATCTTATCAGATTTAAGCAATGCTTTCATCAATCGCAAATTAGCTAAATCTATCAAATATGATAGTGCTGATGAAAAAGATTTAGAAGTTCTGCGTCAAATCATTGAAAAAATCGGATTTGATACAGATTACTATACAGCCGTCCACTCCAACTTTGATTTACCTTATGATTTGTATCGTCCTGAACTACAAAATCCTCGGACGCAAATCGAAATCATGCAAAAAGATGGCACGCTGACTGAATTATCAGAATTATCAAGCCTTGTCAAATCATTGACTGGCACAACACATGGCGATAATCGCTTCTACTTTCCAAGGGATATACTCAGTCCAGAGACGCTGTTTAAAGCTGAACAAGAAGATTTTGTTAGCTATATTAAAAACGACCATTTTTTAGGAAAAAAAAGACCTTAAGCAAATCTATGTTTGCAAATGGCCTCGCGCCTCGCTTAGAGGGAGGTATGAGCAGAGGTCAAGTTTCAATAATTACGAAGTGAATTAGTAGAAAGGAACTGAGTTAAGGACTTGACTGGTACGACTTCTGATATTTCGTCAGAAGGGCCTTCAGGCACCTAACTCATATCATATAATCATGTCAATTAAACTTGTTGCTATCGACATCGACGGTACGCTTGTCAATAATAATCGAGAAATCACACCTGAAATTTTTGAGGCCATTCAAAAAACCAAAGCAGCTGGCGTAAAAATCGTCATTGCGACTGGACGTCCACTTTTAGGGGTTAAAAATATTCTTGAATCTTTAAATCTACTAGATACTGGTGACTATGTTATCACATACAATGGTGCATTAGTTCAGGCTACTGCAACCGGTGAGGCTTTCATCGACGAACCTTTAACTTATGATGATTATTTGGATATCGAAATGGAGAGCCGCAGACTTGATACGCCACTCCACTCGATTACCATGTCTACTATTTATACGCATAACCGCAATATCAGTAAGTATTCGATCAATGAGGCTTATATTACAGGCTTGCCATTGAAGTATCGGACTGCTGAAGAAATGAGCAAACACGAAATCATCAAGATGATGTATATCGATGAGCCTGAAAAATTGGATGCGACGATTGCAAAACTGCCACAACGTTTCAGAGAGCGTTATACAATCGTTAAATCAACACCATTCTATCTTGAAATCCTTAACAAAAACGCTAGTAAGGGGCTAGCCGTCCAGCACTTGGCTGAAAAGCTAGGTATCTCTCATGAAGAGACCATGGCCATTGGCGATGAAGAGAATGACCGCTCAATGTTAGAGGCTGTTGGCAACCCAGTTGTCATGGCAAATGGTAACCCAGAACTCAAGAAAATAGCGAAATACATCACCAAATCTAATGAAGAATCTGGTGTGGCTCACGCTATTAACGAGTGGGTGCTTTAAAACTGCTAATTCATTTTACCTATCACATACTACTATCTAGTGCCACAACACTACTATTTATGAGCCCATGACCAAGGGCTACGGAGGAAATAAGATATGCCGCGTAAAAAAGTTATTACTGATGAAATGTTGCTTGATTTTGGTTTTCAATATTTGAATACCTATGGATTTGAAAAATTCACCGCTCGTGATGTTGCGCAAAAATTTGGAATTTCGACACAACCGATTTATGGCGCTTTTAAAAACATGGAAAACTACAAACGAGCTGTTTTAACACACGTTTTTCACTATATGTTTGATGTTAAACTTAATGAAAAATATTCAGATGATCCTCTAGTTTCTTTGGCAATTGCCTTTATCCGTTTTTCTGAAGCGAATCCTAATCTCTATCGTGCCCTATTTGTTGAAGGATTTGCTCGGAATCACATTATGTTTGACTACTCTCTTGAAAACTACAAGAAAATTATCGCAAACTCTAGCAAGTATAAAGATTCGACTGATGAGCAAATTGAGGCTTTACACATTCGTACATGGATTGTTGTCAACGGTATGGCCGCTTC
Source organism: Pseudolactococcus laudensis (assembly GCF_013449735.1). Classification (GTDB taxonomy): domain Bacteria; phylum Bacillota; class Bacilli; order Lactobacillales; family Streptococcaceae; genus Pseudolactococcus; species Pseudolactococcus laudensis. The sequence goes on along the minus strand of NZ_JACBNY010000009.1, from coordinate 66,507 downwards.
AAGTATCGCTGGTATCCGGACCTATTCTGATGAATACCTCGTTTCCTTATTTGAAGAAATCATTACTTACATTCTCAAAAATCCACATATCGTACCGATTACTCGTTAAGTTTATAGGCCGGATTAGTTTAAAAGGCGTTAAACCTTATTAAGGAGGTCTTTCACAAAATGGATAATGAAACATTTGTTGAGCGCGTGGCACAATATTATACAATCGATAATTATGCGAATTATGCTGTCATTTACTTTAAGAGTAATGAGATTGAGCCCATGAAGCAAGTTAAGCTTTACAAAACAGATGATCCTAATTTAGCCCATGCTTTTGATCAATATATCGCCAATTTTGATGTCAAACAACTGACTGAATCAAAATGGTTGGTTGATCCTGAATATTGGTTAGAAAAAGTGATTACACCTGATCTGGTCGAACAGTTCTATGTAGATTGGTTGGCTGAGCTCAAAACCTTACAAGCCAATATCCAAAAATAATTAAAAAAATGATGCCTGTTCAAACTGGCATCATTTTTTTATAAACGGATTTGTAAGGCTACTACTTTCGATAATAGCGACATCTGTCTTAAAAGCTCTGAGTATCTGTGCCACTTTTTTGACAAATAACACTTCAATGTGGTGGCCTGGATCTATTGCTAAAAGGTCTTGTGATAGCATATCATGCGCTGTATGATAATAAATATCGCCCGTTACATAGACATCAGCTTGTTTGGCGATGGCTTCTGGATAGAATTTACCACCACTACCACCGCAGATGGCCACACGTTTAATTTCTTGAGTGAGTGATGGATCATAAGAGACAACTGTTAGTCCTGATAAATCAAATGCTGCTTTGACTTTTTCTGAAAAGTCACCTAGGGTTTGCGGTTGGATATTACCAACACGACCTAGAGCAAAGTCGGTCAAACTTTCAGTTTCGGTGATGTCTAGCATCTCACAAAACCAGTCATTGAGGCCGTTTTCTACAATGTCAATATTGGTATGGCTAGTGTAAACTGCAATGCCTGCGCGCACCAAGTCCAAGATGATTTTTTGCTGTGTATATTGATCAGTCAGATTATCTAGTGGTCTAAAAATCACAGGATGCTTGGCCAAAATCACGTCAACATTTTGTTCTATTGCTTCCTGAACAGTCTGCTCGCGAATATCTAGAGTGACCATGACCTTTTGAATGTCCTTGTTGAGGGTACCAATTTGCAGACCAACTGGATCATCTGCCATGGCAAGCTCTTTAGGACAATAAGCTTCATATCGTGCGAAAAAATCACTGGCTAACATTTAAAACCTCCTTGATTTTGGCGATTTTTGCTGAAAACTCTGCTTTTTTTTGTTCTGCTGAGTCTGGAATTTTTGCCATAATCGATTGATTAGCGGTTAACTCTGATGCCCATTTTTCGAGAAAGACTGCTGACTTTTCTTGTAGTAGAAAGGGGCCAAAGCAGAGCTCGGCTTCCGTTAATTTATCAGCTGACTTTCCTGGATGTGCGACGATAATCTCATAAATCTTGTCATTTTCTGCTAAGATTTTTTCATCAGAAATCGTGAAATCGTGTGCTTGCAACCATTGTCTCAAATGGCGTTCGCCATTATTAGGTTGTAAAATCAGGGTTGAGACTTGACACAACTTATCGCGTCCGTCCTCTAAAATTTCAGCAATTAAGTGACCACCCATGCCAGCTATCGTGATTGTTGTCACGTCGTCAACTGCTGGATCAAAGGCAGCTAAGCCATTGGCAAGTCTAACTGTTATTTGCTCTTCTAAGCTAGCTGATTTAACATTTGCTACAGCACTCTCATAAGGGCCTTTAACGACTTCGCCAGCAATCGCCTTGCTAATACGCTTGGTTTTCACGAGATGAATTGGTAAATAAGCATGGTCGCTTCCGACATCCAATAAAACAGCATCTTGCGGGACAAAGTCTCCAACTTGTGTTAGACGTTTTGATAATTTTTCATTTTTCATTTTAAAACAGTTTTTTCTCCAAAGTGACAATAAGGTAGAACAGGACAGGCGACACATTTCGGTGCACGAGCGGTACAGTGATAGCGGCCAAAGAAAATCAAGCGATGGTGTGTCACGACCCATTCTGATTCAGGCACAACCTTCATCAACTTCTCTTCTACTTCTGTGACGGTCGCTGATTGTTTGACTAACTGTAGGCGTTTCGACACACGCTCGACATGTGTATCTACAGCGATACCCGGAATTCCAAACGCATCTCCAAGCACAACGTTTGCTGTTTTTCGACCGACGCCAGGCAAAGTCTGTAACAAGTCTTTATCTCTTGGAATCTCGCCACCAAACTCAGTCTCAATCATCTCAGCCGTTCTCACGATGTTTTTAGCTTTACTGCGATACAGGCCAATGGTCTTAATTAAGTTTTCAACGTCTGAAACATCTGCCGAGGCTAGGCTTTGACTGTCAGGGTATTTAGCAAAGAGTGCTGGTGTTGCCTTATTGACACCCTTATCAGTCGCCTGAGCTGACAAAATCACTGCAATCAACAATTGAAAAGGCGTTGCTGCATCTAATTCACCATGAGCCTCAGGAAACATGGTTGCAATTATATCTAGTACTTCCAGAAATTTTTTCTTACTGAGCATTATCATACCCCCAAGCCTTACGCAAGCTATCGACTGAGTTAAAATAATCATCTGATAGGGTTGTATCACTCTGCTGCTCTGCTTGACGCATCTCACGAGTTTCACGGTTATCTGCTACATCACGCGCTGTCACGATGCCATTAGTACGCCAGTTACGCAAAATCGCTCGAATATAAGGTAGTGAGACTTTGCGATTTAGCGCTGCTTCACGTAAGGCTTGAAGGATTAGATCTACTTCAAATTTATCATCACTCAGCCACTTTTGCAGTTCTTCTATATTAATCGGTGTTAAACCACCTGGCATTTCAGGCTCGAAAGCTGCAATCAATCTTGCAATATCAGAAACGGTTTCTGTTTCATTGTCCAGTTCAGAATCAGAGATTGATGCTTGATTGTTTGTGGCTGCTAAGAGATGATCTAATTTTGCAAAAGCTGGACGTGTGTCAAAGTGCATCTCACCTGTTGACTCATCAAATTCAGCTGTTAAGGTCTCTGAATCTGTCAAGAGATTAATTTCTTGATTAACCTCTGCTGTCGTCATCTGTAAAAAGGCAGCAATTTGACTCGGCGCTAGTGATTCATTACCATAAAAATAAAGCCAGACGTTGAAACTCACAAGTGTCGGAAAAATATCTAAAATATGTGTCAATATCGCCTGTGGTAAGACGATATTTTTTTTGAATTGTTCATAATAAGTCATGATTTCATTATACCAAAAAACCACCAAATCGGTGGTTAAAGATTAAAATATTCATATTTTGCGAGTTCACGTCAATCATAGCTATTTTAAAATCAAGAAGATGGTTCTTGACCTAACTGTTTGATAGCTTGACTTGTTTTTTGAAGGTTTTGATAGCTCTGCTCAAAGTGTTCTGAGACGTACATATAAAAGAGTATATCAACAACATAAAGCTGTGCCATCAAACTCATGGTAGCTGCCGTTCTCATTTGATAGTCTTCACCTGAAATTGAATGCAAGACATAGTCCGATAATTGTCCTAATGTTGATTTTTCATTAGAAGTGATTGCCACCATTGGTACTTTCAACGATTTGATAGCTCTTGCAAGTTCGACAACTTCCTTCGTTTCACCTTTCATCGATATGCCGATGAAAGCAGCTTGATTTTTCTGAATAGAAAGAGAGGAAAGAAATAAATGAGTATCTTGAATAAAATAGACTTGTTTTCCAATTCTACTAAATTTTTGAAAAATATCTTGAGCCACAATGGATGAAGCACCAATACCAAAAACAAAAATGACATCAACTTTATCCAGACAAGAAACAACTGACATCACTGCCTCATCTAGCAATGAAGCATTTGTTGTCTCCACCATATGGTTAATCCGAACTTTTAATTTATTTTTAATTGACAAAGGTGTCTCAGCATCGCTAACCTCTTCATAATAACTCTCATTATCAGCATGAAAAGCATAAGCGACACTTAATTTTTGTTTAAATTGAGAAAAACCATCATATCCTAATTTTCTAGAAAATCGAACCAATGATGCAGAGGAGCTACCAATTTCTTGGGAAACTTCTTGTGCACTTTTTTCCAATATCTCTTCACCAGAATCCAAAACATAGTCTGCTATCCGCTTTTCAGCAGCCGTCAGCTGAGAATATCTTTCTCTGATCATTAGTAACGTATCCATAGCGCCTCCGTCCTTTCTTCTTTATTTTATTATAACAAAGAGGTTGGCATAAACCAACCTCTTCTCTTTAACTCTCAATGGTCAAGAGGACTTGTCCTTTTTCAACCTTATTTTGGGCAACAGTACTGATATCTTTATAAATAGTAGAATTTGTCACAACGACAGGTGTTATCGATGATAAGCCTGCTGCTTTAATTTTGTCAAGGTCGACACGCATCATTAAATCACCTTTTTTAACACGCTCATTTTGTTTGACAAAACTTTCAAAGCCTTCTCCATTCATTTCGACAGTATCCATTCCAATATGAATTAAAATTTCAACACCTTCATCGCTCGTAACACCTATCGCATGTTTGGTCGGAAAAACAGTCGTGATAATACCATCCACTGGTGAGTTAACTTGTCCATTTGTCGGTTCAATCGCAATTCCTTTTCCTAACATCCCGCTAGAAAAGACTTCATCAGCAACTTCAGATAAGTCTTTCACTGTACCTGTCATGGGTGCATAAACAGTTGAGGTTTCAAACGCAGGCGTTGTCACCACACGTAAAGTAGGTTGAAGGGTTTCCATTTGAACTGTTTTACCATAGTTATCTGCTTTCATTTTCGCATCCTTTGGAATTCCAAAGAAATAAGTTGCAAGGAAACCACCAATGTAAGCACCAAGTAATCCTAAAACATAAACTATCCATTTACCATGAGCAATTAAAGGAATAAGTGCCACGCCACTAGGTCCTGTGGCAATTGCACCAACATTACCGAAAAATCCGATAATTGCACCAACATTACCGAAAAATCCGATAATTGCACCGCCAATACCGCCACCAATACATGCGGTGATAAATGGTCTACCCATCGGTAATGTTACCCCATAAATCAAAGGTTCACCAACACCAAGAATTCCGACTGGTAACGCACCTTTGATATTTTGAACAAGCGTGCGATCTTTTCTGAGTTTTGCCCAAATTGCCAAAGCTGCACCAACTTGACCAGCACCTGCCATTGCCAAAATTGGTAGTAAATTTGTTTGACCTGTTTTAGCAATCATTTCTAAATGAATTGGCCCTAAAATTTGATGCAACCCCAACATCACCATTGGTAAGAAAGCAACACCTAACACGAATCCAGAGAAAGCGCCACCGATATTTAAGATACCATTAATACCACCGATCAGATGATCTGAAACAAATCCAGCAAGCGGCATGATTAAGAAAATTTCTAATAAGCCAATAAGAATCAAACTAATCGTAGGTGTGACAATGATATCCACTGACTCAGGGACAATTTCATGAAGTTTCTTTTCTATGATTGAAAGGAGCCAAACAGCCAGTAAAACACCTAACATCCCACCTTGTCCAGCTGAAAGTGGCTGACCTGTGAAAATATTTTTGATTGGATTTTCCGGGTTCATACCAGTCAGCATAACGACACCACCAATAACCCCACCAAGTGTTGGTGTTGCACCAAATTCATTAGCAGCATTGATACCGACATAAATTGTCAGGTAAGCAAATAGAGCGTTTTTCAAGATATTCATAATATCAATATACTGCTGCCATGTTGCTGCATTGAGATCACCTGCTACAACTAAATTTGATAGAACAGCCGCAATCCCTGCAACAATCCCAGTCCCTACAAACGCTGGAATCATTGGTACAAAAATATTTGTGATTGATTTTAGGACTGATTTTAATTTTGAAGGCTTATTATATTTTTCTTTAGCTGCTGCCTTATTAGCTAATGCTTGTTCCTCAAAACTTAAACCTTCAGAATTAGGGAATGTTTCGCCAAGTTTTACACCAACCATGTCAACCATTTTTTTAGCAACTTTATTGACTGTTCCTGGACCCACTACCACTTGTAGGGTTTCGTCTTCAACAATGCCCATGACACCATCAATTGCTTTAAGACCAACCAAATTAACTTTTGAATTGTCGACAATGGTCATGCGGACACGTGTCATACAATGAATGACTTTTCTGACATTCTTTTCGCCACCAACATTTTCATAAATTTCTCTTGCAATACGTGCAACTTTTTCTTCTGCCATTTATTTTCCTTTCTGCGATTCCATCAAGCAGGGTCATTCGCGAACCAAGGTCACTCAAGATCTCTCTGCGATTCTCTTAGACTAATTATTTCAATGTATTTTTAACAAAACCATCCGCTTTAGCTAATTTAGCTCGTCCTTGCTCCGCAGTTGAATCCGTTAAAATCATAACGATTGCAAGTTTGACATCCCGATTAGCTGCTTCAAATTTTTCCTCAGCTTCGTCATAAGTGCAGTCTGTTGCTTGCATAATAATCCGTTTGCTACGTTCAACCAATTTTTCATTTGTTGGTTTCACATCAACCATTAAATTATTGTAAACTTTACCAATGCCAATCATCGAAATTGTAGAAATCATGTTCAAAATTAATTTTTGTGCTGTTCCAGATTTCAAACGCGTAGATCCTGTTAAAAATTCTGGCCCACAATCTACTTCTATTGGTAATGTCGCATGTTTAGAGATCTCAGCATTCTTATTACAAGATAGACTTGCCGTTGTTGCCCCTACTTCTTTCGCATAATCTAATCCACCTATTACATAAGGTGTTCTACCACTTGCAGCAATTCCGACGACTGTGTCATTCTGACTTAGTTCTAAACCAACTAAGTCCTTACGGCCTAGTTCTAAGCTATCTTCTGCGCCTTCTACTGCGACAGTCATAGTTTGCTCGCCACCCGCAATCAACCCAATCACCTGAGTCGCTGCTACGCCAAACGTTGGCACACATTCAGCTGCATCAAGTACACCTAAACGACCACTCGTACCAGCACCCATATAAATCAATCGACCACCTTTTTTAAAGGATTGAATCACTGCAGTCGTAACGCTTTCAACTTGTGGTAAAGCTTGTGAAACAGCGAGGGCAACTTTTTGGTCTTCTTGGTTCATTTTAATCAGTGCATCATGAACACTCATTTGATCGAGGTTGTAAGTTTCTGTATTTCTGCGTTCTGTTGTTAGTGTAGATAAATCAATCATCTTGCTTCTCTTTTTCTATTATATATTTTTGTCCCGGTCCAATGTAATCAAGTAAGTCTATGTCTTCAGAGACAATATTACCTACACGATTAACTTTTGAATCCGCTACCAATTCTGTTTTGACGACTTGGATTTCTCCCATATAGCGACCGTAGTCACAATTATCAATCGTGATTGCCCCTTTGTTTCTAACTACTGTATTCTCAGGCTGTATATCTGGGATAGTCTTAAATCGTGCATAGGCGCTTCGAATCACATCTCTCGCAGCATCCTGCCTATTTTCATGGTCACCTTGGACATACCTAAAATCTGCTGTCTCAGGTCTGGCCCTTAAAAGAACTGTCTGATTATTGATATACTGACTAAGTTGAAAAGCCGTTGTTTCTTGTAAACCACCATCTCCAACGTAAATATGGTCAGCAGCCATCCGTTCCATATCTATCAAAGCAGCCAGAGGATGTAAAAAGCGATGCGCTTCTATTGTTGGTAACCCCAAATACAAAGGATGTCTGAGATCTGCATCACCTGGGACAAATTCCATTACCTTAAAACCATGTTGCTTTAAAAAAATATTTTTTTCAATAAAATCTTGGTGGGAAAGTCCCGTTTCTGGACGCGGATAGTAATTATGCCAGGCCTCCAAATGATTGAAGTTCGCATTATTTTCTTTTAATTCATCAATGTCTTTTTGAGTAATGGTGCTTGCATTTAAACTAATCGTGATCACTTGACTAGCTTTTGAAATTGTATCATTACTAATATGATAGTCCATTCTTAGTCCTGTCACACCAATCGCTTTAAGTTCCTCCAAATTTTCAAAAGAGAAACCCGACCTATTCAACGCATCACCAGAAATATCAACCATCAATTTTAAGTGAAGGCTTTGCGCAATTTTTCCCAAATCAATCAATCTTTTTTTATAGAGATTAACATCATCTTCTGGAATATGCATTGAAGTAAAGATACCTTTAAAACCACTATTAGCCATCTTTTTAATATATGAACGCTTTGTTTCATCTAAATCAGTGTTCATAAAAATCGAGAAACCATACATATTTCACCTCCGTTCGAAATATTATTTCATTTCTATGATTTTATTATACATCATATGAATTATAATTTCAATAGTTTGTTTTTATTTTTTAAAAAAATGAAGTATTATTTCAAAAAAAGTAATAAAATACCAAAAAACCACCAAATCGGTGGTTAAAGATTAAAATATTCATATTTTGCGAGTTCACGTAAATCATAGGGTGTATCTTGATAGACTGCATAATTCAACCAGTTTGAAAAGAATAGACTCGCAGCACTCGACCAAGTCATACGTGGCCTTTGCGTCGGATCATCATTCGGATAATAGGCATCTGGCACAACCTCCTCACCAAATTCAGCCTTATCCCGTTGATATTCAAAATCTAAAGTCATCCGATCATACTCTAAATGACCAAAGCTGTAAATCTCACGCAAATTTTTTTTGACAACTAGAGATAAGCCTGAAGTTTCACCATAAGAAAGAATCTCAAAATCATGTGGTAAATCGCTCGCATAAGTCTCGGTACTCCTAGAATGTGGCGCGACAAAATCATCATCAAAACCTCGAAATAAAACATGTTTCGGATTCTCTACTGTTTGATGATATACCCCCCATAACTTTTGTGCTAAAGGGTGTTTAGGAATACCATAGCGTGCATATAATCCCGCTTGTGCTCCCCAACAAATATGCAGGGTTGAATAAACATGCGTGCGTGACCAATCTAAAATCTGATGCAACTCATCCCAGTAATCGACAGCTTCAAATGCTAAATTTTCAACAGGTGCACCTGTTACAATCATGCCATCATAATAATCAGCCTTGATATCATCAAAACTTTTATAGAAAGTATCCAAATGATTTTGTGTAATATTTTTAGATTTATGCGTCATCATATGCAAAAAATCTACATTAATTTGCAAAGGCGTATTAGATAATAAAGCCAACAACTGCGTTTCAGTCACCATTTTACGAGGCATAAGATTGACCACCAAAATCTTTAATGTTCTAATATCTTGCTGTGCAGCTCTCGCTTCATCCATCACAAAAATATTATCGGCTTCTAATATCTTGACAGCTGGCAACTGACTATTTACTTTTACAGGCATCCTATCCCTCCTTTCTGCCCTTTTAATGCTTAAAAGCTTGAAACTTGACTACGCTAAAGCTTCGGCAAAGCTGGGTCATTCACGACCTTCGTCCGCTCAAAGTCTTTTATATGTATCATTCCTCTATTTTATCATGATTAAGCATAGTTTCAAACTATGATGAAATTATAGATAGCTATAAAAAAAAACTATACATCGATAGTTTTTAAGCATTTAAGTGCTGATAAAGTGGAAATAAAGCCTCAAAAGTTTCTAAAATATAGGTTTGTGGATCTTCTTGCCAAATTTTAGAATCTCGGGAAATAATCCGTCCTACTTCAAATTCCCCCTTTTTCACATCGTGTAAACGCTGGATTCCTTTCTCTAACCCTTCAGTTACAGAGAAAAATTCAGGTTTAGTATGATCCAGTGAATAGACAAAGTCATCTGGAAAATCATGATGTTCAGCTAAATAGTCCGCATATTGTTCACGTTTGGCTGGGTTATCAATAATTGATAAATACATAAAGACATAGTTATCCCAAATACCTAACTGTAAATGAGCCTGAGACTTGTAGCCCCGTTTATTATCAGAAATCGCTGACCATGTGTTTTCAGGCGCATATCTCGTACGTCTCCGGTGTTGGGCAATGTGTACGAAAGTCTCATGCCCCACATCATCACTCAAACGTGCTGAAACTTCAGCCATTATTTCAGCAAAAATCGGTTGGATATTAGCACGAATAGCTACCATTCGCTCATCTAATCCTTCAACATCAAAAACCTTGAAAGACTCTTCATTAAAACATTTCACTAGAAACTCCTTCTATTATGCTTGCAATTGTCAGATCTATTTTAAAATCAAAGAAGATGATGCCCTCATCATCTTCTTTTACCAGAAAAATAAGGTTTATCAAGCTTGATAAACAATCTCACCATCACAAATCGTATAAGCAATCACACCTTGTAATTGAGCACAAACAAACGGTGAATTACTAGATTTAGAGGCAAAGTCATTCGCAACTTCACGCACCGCATCCGCATCAAAAATCACAAGATCAGCCGGCCCATCTTCAGCTAGATAACCTGCATCTAAGTGCAAGACTTGTGCTGGATTACTGGTCATTTTTTCTAGTAAACTCATAAGAGATAAATGGCCAGGAGCAACCAAATGCGTCAAGCCAAGTGATAAAGATGTTTCTAGACCAGTCATACCAGATGGTGCCTTCGTGATTTCTTGATCTTTTTCAGCGTGTGTATGCGGTGCATGGTCCGTTGCAATCACGTCAATCGTCCCATCTTGCAAGCCAACAATCAATTTTTCAATATCTGATGACCGACGCAAAGGCGGATTGAGTTTAGCATTAGTACCATGTGTCAAAATCGCATCTTCCGTTATCGAAAAATGCTGAGGTGTCACCTCCGCAGTCACCTGCGCACCTAGCGACTTAGCAAAACGAATCACATCAACCGATTCACCTGCCGACAAATGTTGAAAATGCACACGCGCCTTTGTATCCAAGGCTAGCATCGCATCACGCGCCACCATACTATACTCAGAAACCGTCGGTGCACCCGTCACACCACATTGATGCGCAATCGCACCATCATTAATCCCTAAAACACCCGTTAATTGTGGATCTTCTTCATGCAACGCTAAAACCGTGTCAAACGCTGCAGCTTTTTGCATCGCCCGGCGCACCTGGCCAGCATCTGTAAACGGAATCCCATCGTCAGAAAAACCAACCGCACCTGCATCTAAAAGTGCCTCAAAGTTCGTCAGCGTTTGCCCATCTAACTTATCGGTAATGGTTGCAACACTCTTAACATGAATGCTTTCACGGGCCGCTGATGACAGAACCTCTGTTAAAGTCTCAACCGTTGAAACAGTTGGATTGGTATTCGCCATCATAACGACAGTTGTAAAACCACCATGCGCTGCAGCCAAACTCCCCGTATGAATGTCTTCCTTATGCGTTTGACCAGGTTCGCGAAAATGGACATGAATATCAATCAAGCCAGGTGCCACAATTTTATCAGTCGCATCAATAATTTCAGCGCCTTCTCTGACTAAGTCTTGCCCAATAGCAATAATTTTTTGACCATCAATCAAAATATCAGCAATCGCATCAAATTGGCTTTTGGGATCTATTACACGGCCATTTTTTATGAGTTTCATTTTGGGTCCTTTTCTATCTATTGAACGATGTTAATCAACTGATGATAGCTTTTAATCTTGCCAAGTATTCTGGTTTTGCTTGAATTTTTTTAGTAACTCTAACTCATCCGCATCGACATAACCGATAACTTTAGCAATCTCAATCAAATCAGAATAATTTGAAAGTGTAATCAAAGGCAGATTTGCTTTTTCAAAATTCTCAATCCCACGTGGTAGCTCGTAAGTAAAAATAGCTGCAACACCTAAGACATCAGCGCCTTCACGACTTGCTGCCTCAGCAGTTCCAATTACCGAACCACCTGTTGAAATCAAATCTTCGATAATCACCATTTTTTGATTCTTAGTAATACGACCTTCGACTTGATTGCCTGCACCATGGTCCTTAGCTTTAGAGCGGATATAAACCATTGGTAAATCAAGGATTTCAGCAACCCAAGCCGCGTGAGGAACACCACCAGTCGCAGCACCTGCAATCACTTCAACATCAGGAAACTCAGCACGAATGCGGTCAGCAAAGCCTTGTACAATGCGACGGCGTACTTCTGGATAGGAAATCGTAATCCGATTGTCCGTATAAATCGGTGATTTAATACCGCTTGCCCAAGTAAAAGGGTCGTTTGGTTGAAGAAAAACCGCCTTAATGTCAAGTAAGTCTTTGGCAATTTCACGAGATAGTGTTTGCATGATTGTTCTCTCTTTCAAATTTTGTCTGTTACCATTTTATCATAAGATGTATTTGAAATGGTTAGGATATTGATAATTTTCTTACTATTGTTTAAATTCTTGCTTGACTGCAACAAGTGCTGCATGAAAAACTTGATCCATGTCATAATACTGGTAGTTTCCCAAACGACCACCCATGATTACTTTTTCATATTTTTTCGCCTCAGCACGGTATTGTTTAAATAGAGTCGAATTCTTCTCATCATTGACTGGATAATATGCCTCTTTTTGACGATCCCAATCTTGAGGATATTCTCGAGTTAAGATTGTTACATCATCATCACCATTTTGATCAAAATGACGCCATTCCATAACCCGTGTATAAGGTGTTTCAGCGTCTGTATAGTTTATGACCGCATTACCTTGCGCATTATTAGTTGCCAGTAACTCAGATTCAAATCGGACACTGCGATATTCTAGCTCACCGAATTTATAGTCAAAGAATTGATCAATCATCCCAGTGTAAACAATACGTGGAAATTCAGCTAAGTAAGTATCTTTATCTGCAAAAAAGTCAGTCTCTAATCGTACATCTATCAAATCATGGTCTAACATTTTATCAAAAATTGCAGTATAGCCAGCTACTGGTACACCCTGATAACGATGATTAAAGTAATTGTTATCAAAGGTAAAACGTGTTGGCAAGCGACGAATAATAAAGCTTGGTAGTTCAGTTGCTTTGCGACCCCATTGTTTTTCTGTGTAACCCTTGATTAGCTTTTCATAAATATCTGTACCGATAAGTGAAATCGCCTGCTCTTCTAAATTTTTAGGTGTACCAGTAATCCCTGCAGCCTCCCGCTGTTCAGCAATTTTTGCCTGCGCTTCGGCTGGTGTCTTTACTCCCCACATCTGATAAAAGGTATTCATGTTGAAGGGAAGATTGTACAAATCTCCTTTATAATTAGCAACAACTTGATTAATATAACCATTAAATTCAGTGAATTGATTGACATAATCCCAGACAGGTTTGTTATCTGTGTGAAAGATATGCGCACCATAATCGTGAACATTGATGCCATTTTCTTGGTGTGTATATAGATTACCACCTAAATGACCACGACGCTCGATAACCAGACACCGCTTGCCGCGCAATGCCGCCTCATGCGCAAATGTCGCACCAAATGGCCCCGCACCGACAATAAGGTAATCATATTTTTTTGTATTGTGTTTCACGATTATTTATTCTCCAAGTTCTTCAGATTTCTCTAGCCATAATTCTTCAACAGTTTCTTTTTCTGCCATCATCGCATCTAATGTTTTTTGTAACTCACCTAATTTGACAAAGTCTTCTGCTGACTCGACCATTTGCTCATGCAGTTCAGTAATTGACACATCAAACGCCTGTAACTGCTCATCCAGAGCCGCAATCTTTCGTGTCAATTTCCGACGCCATTTTTGATCATCTTTTGAGGCTTGATAGCTAGACGGCGCTGCCTGTTCTGAGATAGCATCACTTTCTGCTGCTAAAAGTGCAGCAATTTCAGCCTCCTCAGCCTTTTTCTCCAAGTAATAGTCGTAATCACCCAAGTAAAGTTTGCTGCCTTCGGCAGATATTTCAAGGACTTTATCAGCAACTCTGTTAATGAAATACCGGTCATGACTGACAAATAACAACGTGCCATCAAAATCGATAAGCGCATTTTCCAAAACTTCACGGCTATCAATATCCAAGTGGTTGGTCGGCTCATCAAGTACCAAGAAATTATCATTTTGCATCGATAGCTTAGCTAGGAGTAAACGTGCTTTTTCGCCACCAGATAACATGCCGACAGCTTTTTGAACATCATCCCCAGAAAAAAGGAAGGCACCCAGACGATTTCGAATCTCAACCTCTGGCACAAGACTATGGTCTTTCCAAAGTTCTTCTAATACCGTATTAGAAGGCGTCAAATCACGCTGTTCTTGGTCATAATACCCCATAGCAACATTAGCGCCTAGTTTAACTGTCCCTTCAATCAAGGGAATCTTACCCACGATAGATTTGATTAAAGTCGATTTACCAATCCCATTTGGTCCAACAATCGCAATTGAATCATATTTGCGCTCGTCTAAATTAATCGGACTTGATAAAACTTCCTTATCATAGCCAACCGCGCCATTTTCAACAGTTAAAACGACATTCCCTGATTCAATAGCTGGTGAAAACGTGAAATGTGCTGATTTTTCATTTGCGAGTGGCTGGTCCAATCTCTCCATCTTCTCGAGTTTCTTTCGTCTCGATTGCGCACGTTTTGTCGTCGATGCTCGCGCTAGGTTTCGATTAACAAAATCTTCTAGATTAGCGATTTCTTTTTGCTGTTTATCATATTGTTTAGCTTGTGTCGCGAGTTTTTCAGCTTTAAGTTCGATATATTTACTATAATTACCAACATATTTTTCAAGTTTACCTCGTGATAATTCTAGTATTTCAGTCGTCACTTTATCTAAAAAATAACGGTCATGACTAACAATTAGAATTGCACCACGATAATTTTTCAAGTAATTTTCAAGCCATAAGAGGGTTTCAATATCCAAGTGGTTGGTTGGCTCATCGAGAATCAAAAAAGCTGGGTTTTCAAGCAAAATCTTAGCCAAAGCCAAACGCGTTTTTTGACCGCCTGACAGACTTGCAACTGACTGCGCCCAAAAAGTTTCGTCAAACTTGAAACCATTTAAGACGTTTTTGATGTCAGATTCATAGGTAAAACCTTTATTTTGACGAAATGTTTCAGTCAAGCTATCATAGCGCGTCATCAAACTAGAGAGGTCAGCACCAGAAAGCTCTCCCATTTGTGCTTCCATCTGACGTAATTGCTTTTCTTGACTAATCTGTACCTCAAAAACACTGAGCATTTCATCATAAATCGTCCGCTCAGATGAAAAGTTAGCCTCTTGAGCTAAGTATGACATAGTCAAATTTTTAGTCTTTGAAATCTCACCAGAGCTTGGTGTCTCCACATCTGCAATAATTTTCAGTAGCGTTGACTTTCCTGCACCATTACGCCCGACGAGTGAAACCCGCGAATTATCTTGAATTGTAAAATTTATCTTTTCAAACAGAACATCTGCACCAAATGTCCTTGAAATATTGTTCCCTTGTAATAAAATCATAGGTCTATTTTACCACAAAGGAGGCTGTTAATCTAATCCTCTAGTCTATTTTGTTTGACAACTTCACAAACTTTTGGTAATCTATTCACAAAGAATACTGAAGGAGGTCTTTACTTTTATGGTCGTGACAAAATTTAATGAAGTTTTACCCAAGGCAACTGCCAAGCGTCTGCCGCAATATTATCGCATTTTTAAACAATTTGTGGCTGACAAGGTTGACCGAACCAACTCTCAAGCAATCGCCGCAAAATTAGGCGTTGATTCTGCTACCGTCAGACGTGATTTTTCACTGTTTGGTGAACTTGGTAGACGTGGCTATGGTTATGATACGACTGCTCTTCGTGACTTTTTCGGAAATTTATTAGGTGACTCAGCAGAAACCAATATTGCCCTTGTCGGTGTCGGAAATTTAGGTCGCGCACTGATTAACTATCGTTTTCATGACCGCAATAAAATGCGGATTACCCAAGCCTACGATGTCGCGGGCAACCCGCTCGTTGGAACGAAAACTGATGACGGTATCCCAATTTACAATATCTCAGATATTCAAAAAAATCTTGCAGATGCTAATATTGAAACTGCTATCATCTCTGTCCAATCAGATCGTGCTCAGGAAGTTGCTGACCTTTTAATTGCAGCTGGGATTAAAGGTATTCTCAACTTCACACCGAGACGTCTTCAAGTGCCAGAAAATATCACAGTTCAGTCTGTCGACTTGACAAGTGAACTTCAAACACTCTTATTTTTCATGCAAGATAAAAAAGAAACTGAAAATAAACTATGACTACTTTACAACCCATCATCGGTGTTGCTGCAAATGAGCGGCGAGATGCGGGAGATGATATGGGGCATATGGCTATTTCTTATAACCCTTCTGGTTATATCAAAGCCGTTCAACTTGTGGGTGGTCTCCCAATTATGATCCCTATTGGTGACCCGATGCATGCCAAGCGTTATACTTCTATGATTGACAAATTGGTCTTAGCTGGTGGACAAAATGTTGCGCCAGAATTTTATGGCGAAGTTGAAACAATTAAGTCTAGTGACTATAATCGTGAACGTGATGCCTTTGAAATTGCCCTAATTAACGAGGCTATCAAACAAAATAAGCCAATCGTTGGTGTCTGTCGCGGAATGCAATTGGTTAATGTCGCCCTCGGAGGATCACTCAATCAGCAAATTCAGAACCATTGGCAAGAAAAAGCAATGACACAGACTTCTCACGATGTCCTCATCTCTAAACATTCGCCACTTGATTCAATTTATGGCCGCAAGGCGCATGTTAACTCCTTCCACCGACAAAGCCTCAAACAGCTTGCCCCACAACTTGAGGTGATTGCTAAGTCCCTTGATGACCATATAGTAGAGGCAGTCCAATCAACTGATTCAAATCTTCGTTTTTTAGGTGTTCAATGGCATCCTGATTTTATGTATAATGTACGCGACGAAGATTTAGCTTTCTTTCGTTACGCTGTTTTTAATCTTTAATAAGACGTCTCACATTTCACATTGAGGCGTTTTTTTTCGTGCTTTTATTACTTTAAAACATCAAGCCACTTTCTTGAAACGAAAAATAACGTTTATGGCCCACGATGATATGATCAATCAATGTTATTCCGATATTATCACAGGCATTTTCCATTCGCTCTGTAAACACAACATCAGCATCTGAGGGTTTAGGATCGCCAGAAGGATGATTATGGGTAATTAAGATACCAGCTGCTAAAGTTTTGACTGCAAAATGTAAAATTTCACGCGGATTGGCACTGGCTGAATTGACAGTCCCCACAAAAATCGTTCTTTTTTTAATAATTTTATTTTTACCATCCAGATAGACTGCTACCAGATGTTCTTGATCAAAATCTGACATCTCGTCTATCAAGGTCATCGCGAATTGTTGAGCGCCTTTCACTTGACCTTGTCTCTCTCGCTCAGCCGTCTGAATACGCTTGCCAAGCTCCATCATGGCTCTGATTTCTATGGCTTTACTCATGCCTATTCCTGGAATTTGGATCAATTCCTCTATACTTGATCTACGAAAATTTTCTAGTGTTTCAAAGTGTCGAAGTATCTGTCCTGATAGCTCGACAACTGATGATTTTGCCGTACCAGTTCTCAGTAAAATAGCTAGTAATTCTTGGTCTGATAAATACTTCTCTCCGAGTGTAGCTAAACGTTCACGCGGTCTCATAGGGTAGTCTGCTTCTCTTATATTGTACATTTTTTATCCTCTCTTTAATTTATACGAAAAAAATAGCGTTTTGCTCATCATTCTTAACAATTTCTGACTATTGCCAAAATAGTTAGATTATGCTTTAATAGAAAATGTCAAAAGTTTTTGACACTCTCTATCAAAACTAGAGGCCTCTATTTTGATAATCATATAGATTCATATCTGACTGAAAGGGCAAGGAAAAGACTTGTGACTAAAAAACTAGCTGGTATCATCTTCTTTGTCATCCTCATCGTCTCGTCGATTTTTATCGGTCTCGTTGACCTCCCTATTTTCGAATTGGGAACTTGGACAAGTCGTCAAAATCTTGTTCTATTGTCGTCAAGACTACCACGTACATTGAGTTTAGTGATTGCTGGTGCAAGTGTCAGTGTTTCAGGTCTTGTGATGCAAAATCTGATGCAAAATAAATTTGTATCCCCAAACACAGCTGGCACAATGGATAGCGCCAAGCTAGGCATCGTTTTTGTCATGATCTTTCTACCAAATGCACCACTTTTAATGCGTACCACAGTCGCTTTCGGCTTTGCTTTTTTGGGAACTTGCCTATTTTTACTAATATCACGCTACTTACCTAGCAAAAATACGATTTTAATCCCCTTAGTTGGGATTATGTTTGGAAATATCGTTGGCAGTATCGCCACTTTCTTTGCCTATCAGCATCAACTGCTACAAAATATGGCATCTTGGTTACAAGGCAATTTTTCTGTCGTAATGCGCGGCAACTATGAATTGCTTTACTTGTCAATTCCCTTATTTATCGTCATCTACCTCTTTGCCTACCAATTCACTATCATGGCAGCAGGTCAAGAAATGGCAACAAATCTAGGCATTTCCTACCAAAAAATGCGCTTATTTGGCATTGGCATCATTGCCCTTTCCTCAAGTATCGTCCTCGTCAGTGTCGGAAATATCCCCTTTTTAGGGATTATCGTTCCTAATCTGGTGAGCCTCAAATTTGGGGATCAAATGAAAAACAATCTCCCACTCACTGCCTATTTTGGGGCAAGTTTCCTCTTAATCTGCGACATGATTGGTCGAATTGTCATCGCCCCTTATGAAATTTCAGTCAGTTTGGTAGTCGGCGTTTTAGGCAGTATCTGTTTTATCGGCCTTCTCCTTAAAGAAAGTCGTAGGTATAGCTAAATGACACGCAAACTTACACATATCACATTAGGTCTTGCAGCACTTGCGGCTTGTGCCCTTTTCATGACCTATCAAACCTACGGAAATCTTGACTTTACCATCGCTTTGCGAGGCAAAAAAATGGTAGCTTTTATTTTAGTCGGAATTGCTTGCAGTTTTTCAACGATTAGCTTCCAAACTCTGAGCCAAAATAAACTACTGACACCGAATATACTCGGTATTGATTCATTTTATGTCTTGATTCAAACCCTATCTATCTTTGTCTTTGGTAGTCAAAGCCTCTCAAGAGCGACAAGTATTTGGGACTTCCTACTGACTATCGCACTCATGATGTCACTCAGCACTTACCTCTCTTTTACCTTGCTAAAGAAATTTAAGCAAAACCTCTTTTTATTTTTGATGATTGGCATGATTTTAGGGACTTTTTTTAACAATGTCAGCAGTTTCATGCAAGTCATCCTAGACCCTAACGAATATGACCATTTACAGGGCAAGCTATTTGCTAGCTTTAGCAATGTCAAACCTGATCATTTAACGATAGCAGCCATCTTAATTGCCTTAATTTGCTTATTTTTATGGCGATTAGCACCCCAACTTGATGTGCTACATCTAGGTAACGACCATGCTATTAACCTTGGCATTGACTTAAAACGCCTACAACTCATGACCTTGTTTGCCATTACAGCTCTCGTCGGTATTTCGACAGCTCTCGTTGGTCCGACAAGTTTCCTCGGCTTCATCGTCGCCAATATTGCCTACCAGCTCATGAAAACTTATCGTCATAAGTCACTATTTCTTGCTGGCAGTCTGATAGCCATCCTTCTGCTGATTTTAGGTGAATTTCTGGTTGAGCATATCTTTAGCTTTAACACAACCTTAAACGTCATCATCGAATTCACAGGTGGCTGCTACTTTATCGGACAAATTTTATACGAAAGAAATGGTAACAAAAGATGGAAATAGAAAGCTTATCGAAATCGTTTGGCAAAAAGCCAATTTTAAAAGAGATAGATTTGACCATTCAAAAGGGTAAATTAACTGCCTTTATCGGTCCAAATGGCGCTGGTAAATCAACACTATTCGCCTGTATGAGCCGACTTATTGATGCTGAATCTGGTCATATTTATTTGGAAGGTCAGGAACTCAAATCTTTCAAATCACGTGAGCTTGCACAGAAATTAGCTATTTTAAAGCAGATGAATCATCTCAATATGCAAATTTCAGTGCGAGAACTCATCGCTTTTGGTCGATTCCCATATTCTAAAGGTCAGTTAACACAAACTGACAAAGTTAAAATTCAAACCTCAATTGAGCAGCTTGGTATGCAAGATTTAGCTGATGAAAATATCCAAAATTTATCTGGCGGTCAACTCCAGCGCGCTTATATCGCCATGATCTTAGCGCAGGATACTGACTATATTTTACTTGATGAACCTTTAAATAATCTGGATATGAATTTTGCCTTGCAGATGATGCAACTCTTGCAAAGTTTGGTTCGAGATTACGGCAAGACTGTCGTTATCGTTTTGCATGATATAAATTTTGCTTCGAGTTTTGCTGATGACATCGTTGCCATGAAGTCTGGTACCATTTTTGCCCATGATGAGACAGCCAAAATTATTAATGAGCCTGTCTTAAATGCGCTGTATGACATGACGATTCGCATCGAAGAAATTGACGGAAAAAAATTCTGTCTCTATTTTTAGAGTATACTAACTATAATAATAAAAATAAGAAAAAAACATAATATGAAACTTAACAAACTATTCACGGCTTTCATTGGTGTTTTACTACTTGCAATGGTTCTCGTTGCTTGTGGCGCTAAAAAAGATACTGATTCAACTCAAAAGGCCAAAACTGATACTATCGAAGTTGTTGGTGCAGACGGTAGCAAAGTTAAAGTTCCTAAAAACCCAAGTAAAGTCGTTGTTTTCGATAATGGCTCACTTGATACAATTCAAGCGCTTGGTGAAAGTAAATCAGTCGTCGGTGTCGCAAAGAAAAATTTGCCTGATTACTTGAAGGCATTTAAATCTGTTGAGAGTGTTGGTGGTCTGAAAGAACCGGATTTAGAAAAAATCAATGCTTTGAAACCGCAATTAATCATTATTTCAGCACGTCAACAAAGTTTTAAAGCAGATCTTGAAAAAATTGCACCTGTTTTAGATTTATCACTTGATAATTCTAAAGTTTGGGATTCAACACAATCACACATTCTAACAATTGCAAGCATCTATGGTAAAGAAACTGAGGCGAAAAAACAAATCAAAACTTTATCAACAAACATTGATGCGCTTAAAAAGAAAGCTGAAAGTTCAGGCCTAAAATCTTTGACATTAATGACAAACGAAGGTCAAGTCTCTACTTTTGGTAACGGCTCACGTTATGCCATTATCAATGATACTTTCGGTTTCAAGAGTGCTGATGACCAAATCAAAGCCTCAACACACGGTCAAAGCGTTTCTTACGAATATGTTCTAGAAAAAAATCCAGATATCATTTTCTTTATTGACCGTACTAAAGCTGTCGGCGGCGACAAGACAGAATCTAGTCTGAAACATAATGAATTAGTCAAACAAACAACAGCAAGTAAAAACGGTAAAGTCATTGAACTGAATGCATCCGTTTGGTATTTAAGTGGTGGGGGACTAGAATCAACACAACTTATGCTTGATGAAGTGTCACAAGCTTTGAAATAAGCATCAACTAATTCAAAGTATAAAAAAACCATGCAGGGTGTATATTAAAAACCTGCATGGTTTTTTGGTGCTTATCCACTTCTGGTCAAACTTTTTACTATCTAATTTACTTCATTATTTTTGCGTTGCTTTAAAATATAGAAGAATACTGAAATTAGTAGGATTCCTGAAAACGAGATTATGAGACTACTCGGCTTGTCGGTATCACCTGTATTCGGTAATGTCTTTTTGTTTTCAGATGCTTTAGTTTGAGTTTGGTTAGTTTTTGGCAGGTTCTCAGAACTTGTCTTACTATCTGATGCGACATCTAGGCGAATAGGCTCACTGCTACCATCAGTAAACTCTGCTACAAACCAGTGCGTCCCTTTGGCATAGTTTTTTAAATGTGATTCATTTAGCGTTATAACGGTACTTCCCTTGGTAATGGTATAGTTAGATGCATCAATTTCTGTATCACCATACATAAGTTTCACGAATTTGGTATGCTCAGCATCCACGCGTGCTGTTCTTGTGCCTATACCTGTCCAAGTCCCAAAATGCGACAGTACAGCATAACTTTGAGGTTTAACCGTTATTGTGCTACTTGTCACTGTAGCAGCATGATAATTAGTATCCCCCCACCTTTTCAGCAGTGACTGTAAAACTTCCTACACCAACGATTGTTAAGATATTTCCATTAATAGTGGCAACCTTGGGATTGCTAGAGGTATAAGTAACGGCGCTATTAATCATAGTACCCGTCACACCAAGCGTAATTGGTGCATCACCTAGTGTATAGTTTTTTTCGAGTCCAGTTAATACAAGACTTGCTTGATTAGCTTTACTGATATTTGCTGGCTTTACCGTAAGAGTCCCAAGTTTATAATATAAAGCAGCATCACCAGACAAGCTGTAAGGCTGGTCAATATAAACTGTTTTTCCATCAGCTGCATTACCATCACTAAAAGCTAATGTGCCACCAGTTATTTCAACGCTATCATTACCCATGATACCGCTATACTTAATGTCAGCAATTGTAGCTGTCGTATGCCCATCGTAAATTTTGTTGGTTGGCGTGAGTATAGCTGATAAAGTTGCTTGGCTAATAGTCAATGTAAATGGCGTCGAAGTCACTCCGTCAATCGTGGCAGTGATATTGGCGTAGGTGCCAGGTAGCGTCTTCTCTGTACTTGTAATAGTTAATTCCCCAGTACCACCTGCTGCTATTAAAGCTGACGCTGTAACATCCTTGGGTGCATTATCAAGCGTCACATCATGAGACCCTACATTGATACCTTCTGTTGTCATATTATATGTGACTTTTTTTGCTACTCCGTAAATCAGTGCGTCACTTTGCGAATCCACAACAGTCATTTTTTGGCCAAACAATTGAATAATACTATCTTTTTGGATACTATAATCTTGCAGTGTATTGCCATCTTCTAATTCTTTGTTATTAAAATATAGTTTTTGATGATCAGGCGAAATGCCTGTCTCAACCTGAATTTTAGCTTTAACATCTTCAATACTATCGGTTGGTTCAGCATCGAAAATTAAATTTGGACCAATTTGAAGTTTGATAAAAATTTGCATCGCCTCAACTTTTGGTGTCAAATTTGAAAACCCAGGCAGATTTCCAAAAAGTAATATTAGAGTGACTAATACACTACTGATTTTTTTTGTCAAATTATTGCCTAAACTATTTTGATTTATCATAGTCTGCTCCTATTATTTTGTATTTTAGTACGGCTATCATTTAGAGTTTTCAATCAATTAAACTATCAAATCAGAATTAATAATTTATATCTTTTTACATCTGCCACTATTTTAACATAATTATTTAAATATATAAAATATTACATAATTTCTTCATACAAATGGTCAAAAAAACATGCAGAGAAGTAACCTCAACATGTTTTTTATGATTTTAAATTATTCACCTCTAAAATAAGCCACGGCACTCTCAAAGAGTTGTTGGTCTTTATGACCCGGGATATTTTTGAAGAGGCCTGATTCATAACGTTCAGAATGACCCATTTTGCCGAGAATTTGGCCGTTTTTACTGATGATGCCTTCAATCGCTGCGACTGAGCCATTAGGATTATAGAAAGAATCCATACTTGGCTTGCCTTGGAAATCAACATATTGCGTAATAATTTGGCCGTTGTCAATTAACTCAGCGAGTTCAGTTTCAGAAACGACAAACTTACCTTCACCGTGAGAGACTGGAATAGTATGAATATCACCAACTTTCACACCTGTCAACCAAGGTGAATTGGTGTTGGTAATTCTTGTCTCAACCATTTTAGCAACGTGCTGATTGGCATCGTTATAGAACAAGGTTGGGGACTGATTAGTCAAGCTATCAAATTGACCATAAGGCAGCAAGCCCGATTTAACTAAAGCCTGGAATCCATTACAGATACCAAGAATCAAACCGCCACGCGCAATGAAAGCATCAATAGCTGATTTAACTTGATCATTCAAAAGAATGTTAACAATGAATTTTGCAGAACCATCAGGCTCATCTGCGGCTGAGAAACCACCCGCAAACATGAGGATGTTGGCTTGCGCGATATTGGCAACCATTTCTTTGATCGAATCCGCGATGTCCAAAGTACGGAATGGCACAATTTCAGCCTTAGCGCCTGCTGCTTCAAAGGCTTTAGCTGTATCATATTCACAGTTGGTACCTGGGAAAACTGGGATATAAACAAGCGGTGTCTCAATTTTAGCTGACGACATGATTGTTTCGTGAGAGACTTTTGTCTTAACCTCTACTAAACTATCATCTTGTTCAAACAAGGTTGGATAAACTGATTCTAGTGGGCTTTCATAGCTTGAAAGTAACGTCTCGCCTGAAAGGCTGACACCATTCACCACGAGGTTAAAGTCTGTCGTTGTGCGACCGATTTTTGTAACACCTGCGATTTCTTCAGGTGAGGTAAAGATAAAGCCAGCAAACTGCGCTTTGATGATATCAGAAATATCAGATAAGGGAAGGTCTGCACCGATATGATTACCGAATGTCATGAGCGCAATTGCTTCACCAAAGCCACCTGCTTTGGTGGAAATGGCTGCTGTGATTTTGTGTTTAGCCTGTAAGTCAGTTAGCAAGTCAAAGTTCGATTTGATAATGTCCCAATCGATTTTATCTGTAACCGTTACGCCAGGGATATAGTAGATATTTTCATTAGGGGATTTAAACTCTGGCGACAAGATACGGTCTGTTTCAGAAGTTGTCACACCAAAGGCGATGAGTGTCGGTGGCACTGTGATATCTTCAAAGGTACCGCTCATCGAATCTTTCCCACCGATTGATGGGAGACCGAGTTGTTCTTGGGCTTCTATGGAGCCAAGGAGAGCCGCAAGTGGTTTGCCAAAGCGTTCCGCTTGCTTATCCATACGCTCGAAATATTCTTGGTATGAAAAACGAGCTTTAGACCAGTTTGATCCCGTTGCAACAAGACGTGCGGTTGCTTCAATCACAGCATATGCTGCACCATGATAAGGTGACCAGGCAGCAATTTCTGGGTTGTAGCCATGCGCAAGCAGGGAAACGGTATTGGTCACACCGTGTAAGACTGGTAATTTTTGAACAGAACTTTCAGTTGGTGTGATCTGATAACGCCCACCGATAGGTTGATTGACTGTTGAGCGACCGATTGAGCTATCAAAAATCGTTTGTAGGCCTTTTTGTGAGGCAAAGTTCAACTCTGATAAAAGACCATTCAAATCAGCATCCAAAGAATCCAGAGTTGACGTTTTGTCAAATGGTACAGGCAAGTCTGAATCGACGACTGTCGCATCAACAACCACACGGACACCGTTTGTATCAAGGAATGACCGCTCAATATCAACGATCGTTTGACCCTTCCAAACCATAGTCAAGTTGGCTTTTTCAGTGACCTCTGCGACTTGAACCGCTAAAATATTTTCTTTAGCACATTCAGCGATAAATTTGTCAACATCTTC
The DNA here is from genome assembly GCF_013449735.1 of Pseudolactococcus laudensis. GTDB lineage: Bacteria > Bacillota > Bacilli > Lactobacillales > Streptococcaceae > Pseudolactococcus > Pseudolactococcus laudensis. The sequence goes on along the minus strand of NZ_JACBNY010000009.1, from coordinate 41,064 downwards.
TGCTTCAACCACAACGGACATCCGTTCTTGTGATTCAGAAATTGCAATTTCTGTCCCTGATAAGCCTTGATATTTCAAAGGAATTTTATCTAAATCAATGCGCAAACCATCCGCTAATTCACCAATGGCAACACAGACACCGCCGGCACCAAAGTCATTGGATTTTTTAACGAGCTGTGTCACTTCTGGATTTCTAAACAAACGTTGAATTTTACGCTCTTCAATCGCATTGCCTTTTTGAACCTCAGCGCCTGCTGTTTCGACAGTTTCCTTGGTCTGTACTTTCGATGAACCTGTTGCCCCACCGACTCCATCACGACCTGTTTTACCACCAAACAAAATAATGGCATCTCCGGCTTGAGGTTTCAAGCGCAGGACGTTTTCTTTTGGTGCAGCACCAACGACAGCACCTGTTTCCAAGCGCTTAGCGATAAAACCAGGGTGGAAATATTCCTTAACATAAGTCGTCGCAAGCCCAATCTGATTGCCGTATGAACTGTAACCATGAGCAGCACCTTTAGAAATCACTTGCTGTGGTAATTTACCTGCTCGCGTTTCAGAAATCGGCGCCGTGATATCTCCCGCACCCGTAATTCTCATCGCTTGATAGACATAAGCACGACCAGAAAGCGGGTCACGAATGGCACCACCAATACAAGTCGATGCGCCACCGAAAGGCTCGATCTCTGTTGGGTGATTATGGGTTTCATTCTTGAACATGAGGAGCCATGGTTCTTTAACACCATTAACATCCACTTCAATCTCAACCGAACAAGCGTTGATCTCATCAGAGACTTCCATGTCATCCAAACGTCCATTGGCACGCTCGTAACGCCCGAAAATCGTCGCCAATTCCATCAATGTCGTAGGCTTTTCGCTACGTTTGATATCTTCACGCATGGCTAGGTATTTTTCAAACGTTGTTTGAAGTTGGGCCTTAAATTTTGATTTTGAGAAATCAATCGTTTTAAGTTCAGTCTCAAAAGTTGTATGACGTGTGTGGTCACTCCAATAAGTATCTAAGACTTTCAATTCCGTTTCGGTAGGGTTTCGGTCTACTGTCTTGAAATAATCCTGAATCCACAACAAATCAGCCACTTCCATTGCGAGTGAATAGGCTTTATGCAGGTCAGCAATCTCAGTTTCTGTCTTTGTAATGAAATCTTCTAGAACTGGAATCTTATCACTCGCACCTGAGATTGTTTCTTCTGAAATCTCAGTTTCGATATCTTTAAAACGTGAATCCACAGCGTTAAGCTGATAATTTTTAATTTTTTCGAATTCAGCATCAGATAAATCTGAATTCAGTAAATAGAGTTGGGCCGTTCTAACCGTTGCATCATGGCTAGCACCTAACAGGAATAAAGCTTCTTCTGCTGAGGTTGCGCGTTGGTCGAATTGACCTGGCAGTGCCTCTATGGCGAAGAATTTCGATTCAGCAAGCGCTGCTTTGACAGTTACATCGCTCAAAAGGTTATCCGTCACTTTTTCAGAGAAGATAGATTGTTCCGCAGCAGTCAAAATAGCATCCGGCACATGAAGGACATCATAGACTTGGACGATATTAACAGATGTCAAAGTTTCGAGTTGTAAATTATGCTGCAACTCTGTCAATAACGCATGGTTTTTAACTTTAAATTCAGGTTTTTTAGCGACAAAAATACGTTTTTTCACGAGATTATTTTCCTTCAAATTCTGCTTGTAAGCCGGCGAGGACTTTTTGATAAACTGGGATTAAATCTCCCAAATCGCGACGGTAGACATCTTTATCAACATGGTTATTATCGGCATCCCAAAGACGAGACGTATCAGGTGAGATTTCATCAGCCAGAATGATTGTACCATCAGGCAAGCGACCATATTCGAGTTTGAAATCGATTAATTTGAGACCGATTTTAGCAAAAATTTCTGTCAAAATGGCATCCGTCTCAAGCGCTGCTTGTTTCAGAAAAGCAATCTCTTCATCTGTTGCGATGTCTAGGAATTTAACATGAGCATCATTGATAAACGGGTCATCTAAATCATCATTCTTGTAATAAAATTCAACGATTGGTGTTGGGATTTTAATCCCTTCCTCGATACCAAAACGTTTAGAAAATGACCCTGCTGTATAATTACGAACGACTACTTCCAAAGGAATGATGTCAACTTTCGTATTTAATTGTTCAGTTGAAGAGACTTGTTCGATGAAATGTGTGTGGACACCACGACGATTGAGTTCACGAAAAATTAGGCTTGTAATCTGGTTATTGAGCTCGCCTTTACCAGCAATCTGGTCTTTTTTCTTGCCATTGAGTGCTGTCGCCTGATCTTTATAGGCTGCGAGTACAACTGCTGTATCATCAGTTTGATAGAGATTCTTAGCTTTACCTTCATAGAGCAGTGTCCGTTTGTCAGTCATTTTTTCTCCTCATTCATATCTTCAACATCTAGTGTTGAAATTTATTATAAATCCATGATATCGTAAATTTTTAGTAAATCATCAAAAAAACTGCCTAAATTAGGCAGTTTATATAGCAAATGTTCGGTTTTCATCCTGTTTTCAGTCTTATTTCTGACTAAAAATCAGTGAATGTCTCATAAATAGCGATATAAGGTGCTTACGTTCTTGTGAGAACAATTTAGTAATCCAAATCATCCGCATGACCTGCGGCATTACCAACGAAGTAACCAGTTTTACAGTTAATCGAAACTAAGTAAGTGCCGTCGGGTTTATAGAGGTTGTAATAGCCGTTACCTTTTTGGATACTTGCAGGCAATAGAATGTAGGCGTCACCGGTGATATAACCGCGTTCACGACATTTTTGCAGCACTAATTCTCTGATACCAGGTGCCCAAGCATAGGCAGGATTACTGAGGTCTGCATTAGGGTCTACTGGAACACGTGAATTAGAAGTCACGATGGTCACGTTTGGATATTGTGCTTGATACTGAGCAGTTGATAAGCCATAGCCTGATGATACTGGACCAGTTGCTGAGCCTGCTGTTGCAGTAGCTGAGCCACCTTGCTGAGGTGCTGTCGTTGTATTTTCAGACGTTGTCGGGGCTGTGGGTTGCGCTGCAGCTGAAGTTGATGCACTAACTGCGGCTGATGATGCCGTGGCTGTCGACTCCTTAGCTTTTTGTTGCGCCTGACCGTGAGCAATAGCGTCTTTTAATAACGTATTTAAGGCCGTATTTTCAGTTGCCGTATAACTTAGCTTGACACCCTCTCGAACTTGCGCCGTTTTATCCAAGGCGCCATCTATGATAATCGCTTTATCGAAATTTCCATTCATCGCTTTGATGGCCGTGATTTCCGACTTAAGTTCGTCTACCTTAGCTTTCAAAGTCTTGTAGTCAGACTGGTCTTTCAACTTATCTAATTCACTTGTCAGCTTACCAATGTTGTCGAACTGATCATTTTTTAATTTTGTTGCTTTATCGTCCAAGAAAAATGTCGCATAAACTTTGTTAAAGACCGCTGTTTTTTTAGCTTCCTCAGATTTTTTAGCCTCTGATTTTAAAGTTTGGGCAGCTTGCTTTTGGTTGGACTGGTCAACTTGATACCAGACTGTCCCTCCTACTGCTAACAATATGAGCGCACAAGCGCCAATAACTAGAGGTTTCTTATACGATTTTGATTCTTTTTCAGAAGGTTCAATCGAATTTTCCTGAACTTTCGGTATTTCTTCAGAAGTTACGGTTTCAGAAGATGCTATAAGCGTCTCAACAGACGTTTCCAGAGAAGGAACGACCGTAGGTTCAACAGGTGACTCTGGCATCTCTAAAGGTACTGATATTGTCTCATATTGAGAATCATCTGCCGTCAAATCTACTGACGATAAATCCTCTTCAGACAGGCTAGCTATTTCATCAGATTTTTCAGATATAGCTGGCTCATCTGCTACTTCTGTAACAGCAGCATCTTCTTCGTCATCAGCAGCTAAAACGACCGTGTCAAAAGAACCTTGAATCTCTGGAAAATCAGGTTCAATTTCCTCGATAGGCTCAGTCACTTCTGACGTTTCAGGCTCTGATGTAGCTAGCGATTCAGAATTAGAACTCTCTGCCGACGCAACATCTTCTATCAAATCATCAGGTGTTACTTCTTTTTCAACTGCCTCATTTTCAGGCACATCTTCTTTCTCAGAAACAATTTTATCTTCTGATTCAGCAGTTGCCGCTTCTCTAACTGTTTGAACCAATTTATCCAAACTTTCAGATGCCATTGCTGCTTTGAGTTGGCGCTCTTTTTTTGCAGATTCAATATCTGCTCTATGCTGACGAATATACTTGTCGAGCGAGCTTTCCTTAGTCAAATTTTCAGTCTCAATCTCATCTGATTTAGCAGAAACTTGTTCAACCGTCAGATTTTCGGCATCTTTCATTGCCAAAGTTTTTTCCTTGTAAGCTGTCTTTTTCTTTTTTTTAGCCATATTATTTTATTCTCTTACCAAAATATTGGTACAAATCTGTGCGAAGTCGACCATTGTATAACTTGCGTTTCTTGGTTGCCTTAGCGCCGTAATGTTTTTCAAATTCCAAATCACTTGTAATGATATATTTACTCCAAGTCTCAAGAGGTTTGAAGGTTTCACCCATTTCTTCATAGAGCTGATAGGCTGCTGTTTCATCGCCTAAACGCTCTCCATAAGGTGGGTTAGAAATCAAGACGCCATCTAATTTATCCGAGTGAAAGTCTTGCAAACGCATTTGTTTAAAATGAATAATGTCATCAAGCCCAATCTCAAGTGCATTTTCTTGCGCAATTTGAATCATTCGACCATCAATATCAAACCCAGAAATATCAAGTTCCGCATCATAGTTCGCTTTGCTTTCCGCATCATCTCGAACTTTTTTGAATATCTCATCTTCAAACCAAGGCCATGCTTCAAAGGCAAAGTCGCGGTTAAATCCAGGTGCGATATTCATACCGATTAATGCCGCCTCAATACAGAATGTCCCTGAACCACAAGTTGGGTCAACAAAGGGACGTGACATATTAGCGCGCCAGTTTGTCAACATGATAATCGCAGCTGCCATATTTTCCTTGATTGGCGCCCCACCTTTATCCACACGATAGCCACGTTTAAAGAGTGACTCGCCTGTTGTATCCAACATGATTGTTGCAACATTTTTATGAAGGGCAACTTCAATTGAAAACAGTGCGCCCGTCTCAGGTATTGGAACATTTTCAGGGCGGTGGTAATGAACCTGCATTTTTTTTGCAATGGCTTTTTTCGTGATAGCCTGTATACTTGGTTCATTATGCAAGTCAGACTTGATTGCTTTCGCTTTAGCAATTGGAAACTGAGCGCCAAATGGTAGAATCTCCGCCCAATCTAAAGCATAAACTCCTTCGAATAGCTCATCGAAAGTTTTCGCTGGAAATTCACCGATAATGATTTTGACACGGTCAGCTGTTCTTAACCAGAGATTCGCTGTGGCAATCGTCTCTTTGGTCCCAGAAAATAAAACACGTGAGCGATCATCCATTTTGGTTTCGATACCTAAATCACGTAATTCTCGAGCAGTTAAACTTTCAAGTCCTGCTGCTGCAGTTGCTACTAAATTAAAATTATTTTTCATTTTGTCTTTTCCATGAGTAATATATCTCAAAAAGGCTGGAGCTTTGCGCTCCAGCCCCTGTCATCCAGTTTTCTATAAGCCATGTTTTGTTCCAGTTGACATTTCAGTCAACCTTCGATAATCATCTGTCTGCTTATTTTAGGTACACCTAAAATAAGCCTCGTCGTACGTTCAATTTCCGCGTGACAAGTGCCCCTACCATAAGTTTGGGTTGCTCGCTTGAGGGGTTTACCACGTTCCACTTGCTCTGTTTCCAAAACAACTCGTCTCTATGGCACTTTTACAGAATTTGTCGCATATCTTCGTGAGAAGACTTAGCTAAAATTCAGCCGTTAGGTCTGACACACCTACCTAGGCTTATTGTTTCGCCTAGCACAAACACTGCGGGCATCGCAGCCCGCGCGAGCATGGACTTTCCTCACGATTCACAAGGTTTGACCCAAGAAATCGCGCAATTATCCAAAAACTGGTTGTTAAAAAGTCTTTAAAGTATTCAAATAAGCAACGTCATTTGACGCTGTTTATTCTCCAGAAATACCATTTGATGTCGGTGTTGTTTGGGCTTGAGGGCCGAAAACAGCACGTTCCAAACGGTTTAAACGTTTGAGAATATCAAAGTTATTGGCTGATTTCATCGTCACATGTGGGCTACCCGCTGATTCAGCTGCATCTATTGATGAAGTGATTGGGTTAAAGCGTTGTGTGTTCTCAGAAACTGCAACATGTGGTTTTGACTCAATATTACGAATTTTCTTCTTCAAAAATTCATTTTCTTCTTGCAAAGCTAGAATTTCTTCTTGAAATTTTTCGTAATCGACAATGACATCATCTAACAAATCATTGACTTGGTCTTTATCATAACCACGCATTTTAACATCAAAATCTGCATCATAAATATCTTTAGGAGTAAAATTATAAGTTGCCATTATTCAGAGTCTCACTATTTCTTTTTGTTATACTTTCAATCTTACCAAAAAAAATCATCATTTACAAGGGATACTTCAAGCAGTCTTAAAACTTATCTCAGCTCTACTTACCTTCCCATTCATTTTTGATTAAATGATAGGCTGTTACAGGATTTTCCGCTTGCGTAATCGGACGACCAACCACGATAAAATCACTACCAATTTGTCGTGCACGACTTGGTGTCATCACGCGCTTTTGATCACCCACCGCAGCACCCGCGGGACGAATACCTGGTGTCAAGCAAATAAAGTCCGATGACGTCGCTGATTTGATAAGCTCAACTTCCTGTGCTGAACAGACGACACCCGCAAGACCCGCTTCCTGCGTTTTCTGCGCATAATGCACAACTGACTCTGTCAAGCTAGTTTGAATATTTTGAAAGTCTCGCATCTGCTGTTCACTCGTTGAAGTCAGCTGGGTAACAGCGATGAGTTTTGTCGATCCTGCTAAGCCGTCCAGGGCTTCTGACATCATCTCCACGCCACCTGCGGCATGCACATTAGTCAAATCAACACCAAGATGACGAATGACTTTCATCGCTGACTTAACCGTGTTTGGAATATCATGCAATTTCAAATCCAAAAAAACATCATGTCCTAAAGACTTGATATATTTGACAACATCAGGCCCTGCGGCATAAAACAATTCCATACCAACCTTGACATACAATCGCTCATCTTTGTCAAACTGCTCTAAAAATGTTTTGACCTCAGTCATACCTGAAAAATCTAATGCAATAACTGGTCTGTTTTCTATCAATTTACCCACGAATCGCCTCCTGACATTCTCTAATAAAAGTTTCTAAATCTGTGATACCATACTTATCCATCACCTCTGGCAAATCCTCAATGATTTTAGGACAGATAAAAGGGTCTGTAAAGTTAGCCGTCCCGATACCAATAGCTGACGCACCAGCAATCATCATTTCTAAAGCATCCTCAGCAGAATCAACGCCACCCATCCCAATAATCGGTAAACTTGACATCTGCGCAACTTGACGAATCAGTTTAAGCGCCACTGGAAAAATAGCAGGCCCAGACATACCACCAGTGCCATTGGCAATAATCGGTTGTCTCGTCTGAAGATTAAATCGTGTACCAACCAAGGTATTAATCATCGTAAACCCAGTTGCCTCGGCATCTTCGACCGCTTTGGCAATGGTTGTAATATCTGCGACACTCGGTGTTAATTTAACATAGACAGGCACACTAGACACTGAAACAGCAGCCTTGACAGCATCATAAGCAAGTTCAGGCACTTGACCAATGAGTAGGCCATTGTTACCATGGTCCACATTAGGGCAAGAAATATTGAGCTCAATAGCTGAAACATTTTTAACTTTAGAAATCTTTTGCGTGACTAAGGCATATTCTGCATTAGAAAACCCAGCAACGTTGGCAATAATTGGCAAGTCTGGACACGACTCTGCCAACCATGAGAGTTTATTTGCAATAACAGCATCCACACCTGGATTTTGTAGGCCAATAGCATTGAGCATACCCGACGGGGTTTCAGCAACACGTGGCGTCGGGTTACCAAAACGCGCCTCCGCTGTTGTCGCCTTAATCATAATAGAACCTAAACGATTGATATCGTAATATTTAGCATATTCTTGACCAAATCCGAAACAACCTGAGGCTGGGATAATCGGATTTTTCAAATCAAGTCCTGGTAGTTTAATCGCTAATCTAGTATTTGTCATCAGATAACTACCTCACTTGTTCTAAAGATAGGACCTTGATCACAGACTTTCAAGGCTTGCTGACCTGTTTCATCTCCTGCAACATGGACGACGCAGGCATAACAAGCACCCATGCCACAAGCCATCCTAGCCTCCATTGAAATAAAGGCATTCGGATGATTTTCTGTGCGACTCGCAACTGCTCTAAGCATACCTGTAGCACCACAAGCATAGACAGCATCAAAATCCAGCACATCAATTTCATCCATTAAAACGCCAACATTACCATCCCGACCATATGAGCCATCATCTGTCACAATTTTGAGTTCAGATGCCACAGCAGAAAATTCTGATTCTAAAATGACTGCTGGTTTCTGGGCGAAACCTAACAAGACTGTCACTGCTATTCCCATTGCCACCAAGTCACGCGCGAGTTGCACTAATGGTGGGGTACCAATACCGCCACCAATGATGAGGGCTTTTTGTTTTGGAAAAGGCATATTGAGATTGAAACCATTGCCAAGTGGTCCCATGACATCAAGTTTCTGACCAGGTATCATTTGAGAAACGTCCGCAAGTCCAGGACCTTCGACACGATAAATAATGACGCAAGTTTTGGTTTTGCGGTCATACTCAGAAATTGAAATTGGGCGACGCAAGACCTTATCAGGACTCGGCACGCGAATGTGTAGAAACTGGTCAGGTACATTCATATCTAGGACCATCTCACCTTGTAGCACCATGCGAAAAACGCGTGGGGCAATTTTAACATTTGACAAAATTGTCATTTCTTCTTGTAAAATCATCGCAACCTTTCTGCGATTTCACTTCGTGAAATCTTGAAACTTAAACTACGCTTGCCCACAAGCAAAACGTGGTATAGATATGAGGTGTGTAGAGACTGCCAAAGATAGCGCACATCAACATAAAAAACCGCAGGAAAAATCCCGCGGTTTGCTTTCAACTGACGCTGCAACCTTGTCATGCTCTCGGCATGACTTAAAGGACTTTCGTCTATTATAACAAATTTATGGCTAAAAACCAATAGGGTTCAAGCGTTTATTTTCTATCTTTCAAGGCTTTCAAGGCGTAGAGGATAGAGACGGTATCAATGACTTCTTGTAATAGGGCACCGATAATGGCTGGTAATATACCTGTTGACGCGATTAGCATGAGTGCGATACAGATAAAGATACCAATCAAGACGGCTTCTTTGGCGACTTTCATCGTTTCGCGTGAAATTTTGATACTTTCAGGTACGAGATTTAAGTCATTTCTTAGCACAACGACATCAGCACTTTCACTGGCAACCGTTGAACCACTAGCGCCAAGAGCAATCCCGACATCTGATAAGGCAAGGGCTGGCGCATCATTGACACCATCTCCGACCATAACCATAGGACGGTGCATTTCTGGTAATTCTTTTAAAATACCAATTTTTTCGCTAGGCATTAAGCCTGCATGTACTTCTGTAATGCCTAACTCACCTGCTACGAGCTCTGCTGTTTTTTGATTATCACCTGTCAGCATCAATATGTGTTGCACTTCTTGTGCTTTCAGTCTTTCAATGACGTGCTGAGATTCTGGGCGAATCTTATCTTCAAATAAAATCTTACCAATAAACATATCATCTTCACTAAGGAAAACAGCAGTACCACTCACTTTTTCATTTTCCGCATTAGCAAAGTTAGCGCGACCAATTCGGTAGTTTTTATTTTGAATGATACCACTTAAACCAAGCCCAGTAGACTCACGTAAATCTGTGACTTCTATAAGTGCCAAGCCTTTTTCTGCTGCATATTTCACTAATGATTTCGCTAAAATATGGTTACTACCAATTTCTAGAGAGGCTGCGATTTGAAGTAAATCATCTTCTGAATGATTGCTTGTTTCAGGCATGATCGATTTAACTTGTAAAATCCCTGTTGTTAACGTGCCAGTTTTGTCAAAGGCAACTGTTTTAGCGAGTGACAGTTTCTCAATTGTTGTCCCATTTTTAACCAAAAGGCCGTTACGTGAGCTACGACTCATCCCACCAACAAAGGCAATTGGTGCTGCCAAAATGAGCGGACAAGGACTTGCCACAACCAAGACTTCAGCAAAACGTGTCATATCACCAGAAATGAACCAAGCAGCGCCAGCAATAAGTAGAGACACAATGGTGAAAGGAACAGCATAACGGTCTGCCAATCTGACAAACTGTGCAGGTGTTGCTTCACTTTCTTTTACCAACTGAACAATCTTTTGGTACTGACTGTCTGATGCTTTTTTGCTTGCTCGAATCATGACAGCTGTCTCACCATTAATACTACCAGATAAGACATCATCGCCTAACTCTTTTGTAACCGGCTCAGACTCACCAGTTAAAGAAGATTCATCAAACCAGCTACTGCCTTCTAAAACGACACCGTCAATTGGAACCACTTCACTTGCTTTAACAAGCAAGACATCGTCAATTTCAATCTCATCAATTGGTGTATCAACATAATTATCACCAACTTTTTTATGTGCGAAGGTTGGTGAATTTTCGAGTAATTTGTGCAATTCTCGGCTTGCTCGATTCGCTGCATAGTCTTCTAAGCTTTCGCCTCCGACAAGCATCACAATAATAATCAAACTTGCCCAGTACTGACCGATGATTAGGGTTGAAATAATCGCGATAATTGCTAACAGGTCAACACCATATCGGCCACTACGCAATGTTTTTATCATCTCAATGAACATCGAAATCGCCAAGATAACACCAACCACTGTCACGAGTAAACGTGTCATCGTTGGTTGCTTAAAGCCAAAATCTAATATTAATGCAATAATTGCGATGATAAATGTGAGGGATAGTTTTTGCCAGTTTTTCATAATTTATAATATCTCATTTCTAAAAATCTCTTAGACTAGTATAGCATAAAATCCCTAGAAATGGCATTCTTACGCCTATTTTTTGAAATTCAACATAAAAAGTCAAAACGTTTTGACAATTTTTGAAAATAAGTCAAAACACTTTTACATTAAAAAACACATGACTTATAACTCATGCATTTTTAATTTTTTTATTATAATTCAACTTAAATCGCTTGTGTCACAAATGAGCGACTTTCTAAAACTTTCAACATGGCAGCAATCGTATCAAGTGATGTAAACAATGGTACACCATGCTCAATTGATTCGCGTCGAATCGTCATACCGTCTGTATTATGATCGTTTCTGTCTTTACCCATGGTATTAACAACCGCCTGAATACGTCCTGCACGAATACTATCTACGATATTGGCTTGACTATCTGTACTCTCACCAATTTTAGCAATCACTTCAGCATAGACACCATGTGCCGCAAAGAACTTAGCAGTGCCAGAAGTCGCATATATGCCGTAGCCAATGTCGTGGAAACGTTTCGCTAGCGCCAGCGCCTCTTCTTTGGCATCATCCGCAACTGTAAAGAGGATGTTCCCAAAGGTTGGCAAGTGGAGATATGACGCCTCAAAAGCTTTATACAAGGCTTTTTCAAGTGTCGTATCAGAACCCATGACTTCACCTGTTGACTTCATTTCTGGTGAAAGGTAGGCATCTACTTTTTGTAATTTCGTGAAACTGAAGACTGGTGCTTTAACGTGAACCTTATCGTCTTCAGGATAGAGACCATCTTCGTAGCCCAACTCTGTCAAAGTTTTTCCTAAAATAAGCTGCGTTGCGACTTGTGCCATCGGAATTCCTGTTACTTTAGATAAGAATGGCACTGTACGAGAGGCACGCGGATTGACTTCAATGACATAGACCGTGTTGTCAAAAATAACAAACTGAACGTTCATCATGCCGATACAGTTAAGGCCAAGTGCCAAGCGTTTTGTATAATCAGCAATCGTTGCTTGCAGTTCAGCTGACAGATTTTGCGGCGGATAAACGGCCATTGAATCGCCCGAGTGAACCCCCGCACGCTCAATATGTTCCATGATACCTGGAATCAAGACATTTTCACCATCACAAATCGCATCCACTTCACACTCACGACCAAGCAAGTAAGAATCGACCAAAACGGGATGATCTGGACTCGCTTTAACCGCCGTTTGCATGTAGTTGCGCAAATCAGCCTCATTATCCACAATTTCCATAGCACGACCACCCAAAACATAAGACGGCCGAACAAGAACTGGATAGCCAATCTCATTAGCGTTCGCAACTGCCTCTTCTTCGTTTGTTGCCGTTGCACCGATTGGTTGTGGGATATCAAGCTCTTGCAAGGCAGCCTCAAAGAGTTTACGGTCCTCTGCTCGGTCAAGCGCCTCAACCTGCGTCCCTAAAATCTTCACACCCGCTTTAGACAAAGGCTCAGCCAAATTGATAGCCGTTTGTCCACCAAACTGAACAATAACACCTTTAGGCTGCTCAAGGTCGATAACATTCATCACATCTTCGAATGTCAGTGGCTCAAAGTAAAGTTTGTCAGATACTGAAAAGTCAGTAGACACAGTCTCTGGATTTGAATTCATGATAATCGCTTCATAGCCTGCTGCTTGAATCGCTTTGACTGAATGCACCGTGGCATAATCGAATTCGACCCCTTGACCAATCCGAATCGGACCTGAACCAAGGACTAGGACAGACTCTTTTTCAGAGCGGATTGACTCATTTTCAAACTCATATGAGCTATAGAAATAAGGCGTTGTTGACTCAAACTCAGCCGCACAAGTATCCACCATTTTGAAAACAGGGACAATATTGTTATCTAGACGACGTTTACGGATTTCATCCGCATCTGTCCGCCATAAATCAGCAATTTTACGGTCTGAAAAGCCATGACGTTTCGCGTCTTTCAAGACTTCTGGACTGAAAACATTAACAGCCAAAGCTTGCTCAATTTCAACAATGTGCAGCAATTTATCCAAGAAAAAGAGGTCAATTTTTGTGAGACTGTGCAGTTCTTCAATCGTATAGCCACGACGAATTGCCTCTGACAAGTAGAACAATCGATCATCCTGAGCCTTCACGATTTTTTCAACCAAGGCATCATCTGTCACGTCTGCCAATTCAGGCATTTCATTGTGGTAAGCACCGACTTCAAGTGAGCGAACCGCTTTAAGGAAAGATTCCTCAATATTACGACCAATCGCCATGACCTCGCCAGTCGCTTTCATCTGCGTGCCGAGACGACGCTCGCCTGATTCAAATTTATCAAATGGAAAACGTGGAATTTTAGAGACCACATAATCAAGCGCCGGTTCAAACATCGCATATGTCGTACCAGTTACCGGATTGATCATCTCATCCAAGGTCAAGCCAACTGCGATTTTTGCCGCTAATTTGGCAATTGGATAACCTGTTGCCTTAGAGGCAAGTGCTGATGAACGTGAGACACGCGGATTCACTTCAATCACATAATAATTAAAACTATCCGGATCAAGTGCTAACTGAACATTACAACCACCCTCGATTTTAAGCGCACGAATGATTTTCAAAGACGCATCGCGCAACATTTGATATTCAATGTCACTCAAGGTTTGACTCGGTGCGAAGACGATTGAATCCCCAGTATGAATTCCAACTGGGTCAAAGTTTTCCATGTTACAAACGACAATCGCGTTGTCAGCTGCATCACGCATCACTTCGTACTCGATTTCTTTGAAACCAGCGATTGATTTTTCAATCAAACACTGTGTCACAGGTGAGAGTTTCAAGCCATTCTCAGCTGTTTCGCGTAACTCATCTTCATTATCACACATACCCCCACCAGTACCACCAAGGGTAAAGGCAGGACGAACGATGATTGGGTAACCAATGGTATTTGCGAAAGTCACGGCTTCCTCAACCGTATTAACAATTTCAGATTCTGGAATCGGTTGATCCAACTCTTCCATAAGCTGTTTAAACAAATCACGGTCTTCTGCTTGGTCAATAGCCGAGAGTTTTGTTCCTAGCAATTCAATATTTAACTCTTCTAAAATACCTGTTTTAGATAATTCCATAGCCATGTTCAGACCAGTTTGCCCACCAAGAGTTGGTAGCAAAGCATCTGGGCGTTCTTTACGAAGAATCCGTGTGACAAACTCAACTGTGATCGGCTCTATATAAACCTTATCCGCAATTTCTTTATCTGTCATGATTGTCGCCGGATTTGAATTGACTAAGACAACACTGTAGCCTTCTTCTTTTAGTGCTAAACAGGCTTGTGTACCAGCGTAGTCAAACTCAGCTGCTTGACCAATAATGATTGGTCCAGAGCCGATGACCATGATTTTTTTGATATCGTTACGTTTTGGCATTAGAAGTCACCTTTCTCAAGCTTAGTTGCATCAATCATTTCCATAAATTCATCAAAGAGATAATCTGCATCGTGTGGACCTGGTGCAGCATCAGGATGAAATTGAACTGAAAAAGCTGGCAAGTATTTATGGCGGACGCCTTCGACTGACTTATCATTAATCTCGATATGTGTCACCATCAAATCAGTCTTGTCAATTGAGTCAGCATCTACAGCATAGCCATGGTTTTGTGAGGTAAAATCAACACGACCTGTCGCAATTTCACGAACAGCATGGTTAAAGCCACGATGTCCAAATTTCATTTTGCTAGTCGTTGCACCATTAGCCATGGCAAAGAGTTGGTGTCCTAGACAAATCCCGAAAATTGGAAATTTATCTTGAATGCCACGAATCATCTCCAAAGCTTCTGGAACATCCGTCGGGTCACCAGGACCATTTGTCAGCATGACGCCATCAGGATTCATATCAAAGATTTCTTCAGCGGTAATCGTATGTGGCACAATCGTCAAATTACACTCACGTTTTGATAACTCGCGCAAAATAGAATGTTTCAACCCAAAGTCAACAACCACAATATTACGCCCAGTACCCGGACTTGGGTAAGCAGTGCTCGTCGAAACTTGTTCGACTTGATTCGTTGGTAAAACCGTTGCACGGAGCTGGTCCTGAATGTGCTTAATTTCATCACCAGGATTCACAAGCGTTGCCTTCATCGTCCCATGGTGACGAATAATTCGCGTCAAAGCACGCGTATCAATACCAGAAATCCCAGGAATGTTTTTACGTTGTAAAAATTCATCCAAGGACATTTGATTCCGCCAATTGCTCGCTATTCGCGCATTCTCACGCACAACAACACCTTTACAAGTAGGAACAATCGATTCATAATCATCCCGGTTAATCCCGTAATTACCAACCAAAGGATAAGTAAAAGTCAAAATTTGACCGTTATAAGATTGGTCAGTAATGGACTCTTGATAACCTGTCATCCCTGTACTAAAAACAACCTCTCCCGTTACCTCTATATCCGCACCGAAGGCTGTCCCTTCAAAAATCGTGCCATCTTCTAAAATTAAAAGTCGTTTCATTATTTCCTCTTTCTGCGATTTCACTTATATGAAATCTTGAAACTTGATCTACGCTGCCGCTCAAAGTCTTTCTGCGCTTTCACTTTGTAAAAACGGAGTCATGCAACATTACATTAAGCCTTACCGTTAAGTATGGCTTCCAAAATCGCCATTCGCATAAACATACCATTTGTCATTTGTGCCGTAATTCGCGATTTTGGTGCTTCAACTAAGTCACTTGAGATTTCTACACCGCGATTGACCGGTGCGGGATGCATTATAATCGAAGACGCCTTCATCTGGCCATACCTTGCGTGTGTCAAACCATATTGCTCATGATAGGCCTCTTTTGAAAATGATTCGCCAGATTCATGTCTCTCATGCTGCACCCTAAGTAGCATCAGCACATCGACACTGTCTATGAGGTTGTCCAAGGCGACATATTTACCGTAAACATCAAACTCATCTGAATACCAACTCTCAAGTCCTGTAAAATAAATATCAGCACCAAGACGTTTCAGCATTTGCATATTTGACTTCGCAACCCGACTGTGCGTAATATCTCCAGCAATCATAATTTTCAGATTTTCAAATGTGCCAAACTCTTCGTATATTGTCATTAAATCAAGCAAGGATTGACTCGGATGTTGTCCTGAACCGTCACCACCATTGACAATGGCAGCCTGAATGGTTCGACTATCGACCAACTCTTGATAATAATGTTCATCTGTATGTCGAATCACACAGACATCAACACCAATTGCACTCATGGTCAAGACAGTATCATACAAGGTCTCGCCTTTTTTAACTGAACTAGTTGAGGCATCAAATTCAATCACGTCTAGGCCTAATTTTTTTTCAGCCACTTCAAAAGATTTGTGAGTTCGTGTCGAATTTTCAAAGAAAAGATTGGCTACGAAAAATTGACGTTTAAACACGGGTTTAATCCTCTGATATTTGAAATCTTGTGCGCGTTTGATTAAGCCCAAGACCTCATCATTACTAAGTAACGCCATACTTGTCAAATGTTTAATCGATACGATACCGTCGGGTGATATTGTCAAGTTTAGATTCCTTTCACAAAACTATTTGTCTGATTAAACTGTATAACAGCAAAGCTTTTCAGATAAACAGACAAAAAAATGGCTACCCTAAAGGTAGCCATAGCCTCGTCCGCGCTCAAAAAAAAGACGGACGTTTTCGTGGACAACCTTCACAGCCTCACGGGACTGTTGTTAAAGGATTTTTATTCGTTTTTATTATTGTAGCAAATTTTCAGTCACTTTTCAATAGTTTTAGGCAAAATTAAGTGCATGAGAATACCAAGAATCGTTGAGAAGGCTACGCCTGAAATAGAGATACCCGCAACATTCAAGGTCAAACCACCAATACCTGAAACTAAGATGACACTGGCAATCAAGAGATTGCGTTTATCATCAAAATCTACTTTACTATCTACTAAAATTTTCAAGCCGCTTGATGCAATCACGCCAAAGAGTGCGATTGAGACACCTCCAATAACCGGAGTTGGAATAGAATGAATAAGCGCTGAAATTTTTCCAATAAAGCTAAGGACAACTGCAAAGCAGGCAGCGCCAGCAATGACATAGACTGAATGAATTTTTGTAATCGCCATAACGCCAATATTTTCACCATAAGATGTCACTGGCGGTGCGCCAAAGAATCCGGCAATGATTTGTGCAACACCATCACCTGTTAAAGTGCGTTCTAATCCTGGGTCTTTAAAGTAATCGTTGCCAGTTAAAGAGTTCAGAACCATGACATGACCGAAATGTTCGGTCATGGTAACAAAGGCGATTGGTGCCATTGTCAGAATCGCTGACGGATAGAGTTTGAAGTGATAATCAACAAACATGATGTCAAAATCGGGTACGTGTAGCCAAGCACTCTTAGCAATTTCATCAAATGAAATGATTGTTGTACCGGTGAAATGTTGAACGATAAGGGTAAAGATGTAGCCGACAACGATACCGAGTAAAATCGGAATCAGGCTTGTCAATCCTTTGCCAAACATGTTAAAGGCAAGGACAGAGAACAAGGTTACGAGTGAAATCATCAGGAAGGTCAGGTTATATTCGCCATTTTTATTCATGGCGTCGTTCACGGCTGTCCCAGCGAGACTCAGACCGATGACCATGACGATTGGACCAACAACAATCGGTGGCAAGACTTTATCAATCCAACCTTTACCAGCGAACTTGACAATCAGGGCGACTAGCAGATAAACAAAGCCACCAACTACTGCACCTTGCGCAACTGCTGCAATACCGTCAGATTTCATCAGGCTTTGCATGGCAAGAATATAGGCGAAACTTGACCCCATGTAAGCTGGGATTTTATATTTGGTCACACTTAAATGCGCAAGTGTCCCGAGGCCGCTTGAAAATAGGGCAATGGCTGGGTCAATACCGACTAAAATTGGTACTAATACCGTTGCGCCAAACATGGCAAAAAGATGTTGGAAAGATAGACCTATCCACATACCAACTGGCGGTTTATCGTGTACATCATAAATCACGTCATTTTTATTGGCAGTCATTTAGTCCTCTTTCTTAATCAAAATGCTGTCGGCATCATCAATTTCAGAAACATGAACAATAATTTCTTCATCACGCGCAGTTGGAATGTTTTTTCCGACATAATCTGCACGAATTGGTAACTCACGGTGACCACGATCAACAAGGACGGCTAAGCTGACTTTTGACGGGCGACCGAGGGCAACAAGTCCATCAATCGCAGCACGGATTGTACGACCAGTATATAAGACATCATCGACCAGGATAATTTCACGGTCAGTAATCGAAACCGGAATTTCAGTCGTATTTTCTTCAGTTTTTTTATCGTCACGGAATGGTTTTGTATCTAGTTCACCAAGCGGAATATCAATATTTTCTAACTGTTTCAAGCGCTCTTGAATACGTTTTGCGATATACACACCACGCGTTTTAATCCCAACAATAACTAATTTATCTAGCTCTTTATTACGCTCGATAATTTCATAAGTGATTCGCGTAATCGCACGTTTCATTGTCACTTCATCAATGATTTCTTTTGTTTTTGACATATTCTCTCCTATAGTTTCAACAAAAAATCCCTGCCAGTTTGGGCAGGGAAATGATAAAAAACAGTCATTTTGCCTTGCCGCCTCTCTGGACGATTTAAAGGTTTATTTGATAGACCATCCCCTTCAAAAGGGATGATAACTAGTTTCTGTTGTTGATTGTCATTATTATATCAAATTTTTTAAGTTTTGGCTATCTTTTTTCTCAGATTGATATCGCCATGTCAAAATAGGAACGTTCTCTCCGGAGATAAAAAATAAACTTCTAGTTTTTCGTCCTCTGATAATTTAACTTTCAAAATAATAAAAATCAAACTTTCTGAACCTAAAAAAACAAGACTGACAGATGTGTCGTCTTGCTTTTTGTATTATTTTTCGATTTTTTAAACTTTTTTCTTATTTTTACCATGGCGTTTTTGACGGAAATCATTTTGACGAACTTCCATGACAACTGGTAAAACAACTGGACGTCGTTTTGTCTGGTCGTATAAGAATTTACCAAGTGTATCACGAATTTCAGACTTGATTTCAGCCCAATCAAAGTTATCGCCTGCCAAGTAAGTCTTGACTTTTTCGTCTACTTTGATTGCTGCTTCTTTCATCAAGTTACGCGAATTTTTCACGTAGACAAAACCACGTGTGTGGACTTTTGTCTTGCTGATGATTTTTTTCTCATGCTTAGAAATGGTAATTACCGCGATAAAGATACCATCTTCACTCAAGATTTTACGATCTCGTAAGACGATATTACCGATATCACCAACACCTGAGCCATCAATCATCACGTTCTCAGCTGGAATCACACCACTTGGTTCTAAATTACCATTTTCATCAAAAGTAATGACTTCCCCACGTTTTGCCAAGAAGATATTTTCAGGTAAAATCCCCACTTCCATGGCACGCTCTGCGTGCGCCTGTAATTCACGGTATTCACCTTGAACTGGCATCAAGTTTTTAGGACGTAAGATGTCTAGTAAAAATTGTAAATCTCGAGAATTAGCGTGGCCTGAAACGGTCAGATCGCTAGATAGCATTTTCATGATACCGCCTGCGCGATAGACGATGTTTTCTGTTTTTGCGACCATTGTTTCGTAAGAAATTGTTGGGCTTGTCACTGTATAGACTAGGTCGCCATCTTTGATTTTGACTGCACGGTGGCGGCCTGTCGCCATGTCACCAAGGGTTTTAAGTGGCTCACCCATGCGACCAGTTTCTAAAATCAAAATTTCACGGTCTTCATATTTGTTGATGTCTTTAGGATTGATAATCATTTTTTCATCATCAATGCGCAATTTGCCTAAATCACTGGCTGTTTTAACGATTCTGTCTAAATCATGGCCAGTAAATGCAATGTGACGGCCGACTTTAATGGCACTGTCGATAACTTGTTGAATCCGCGCCAAGTTACCGGCTACAGAGGCGATGATAACGCGACCTTCCCAGTCAGCAATGGTATCGAAAATTTTATCAGCAATTTCCGATTCGCTGGCTGGTTGTAGGTTAGTTAACGCATTTGCTGATTCACTTAGAAGTGCCAAAACGCCTTGAGAGCCGATTTCAGCTAAACGGCTGATATTCGTTTTATAGCCTTCGCCAACTGCAGGGTCAAACTTGAAATCACCTGTATAAACAATATTGCCATCTTGCGTACCAATCACGATACCCAAACTTTCTGGAATTGTATGTGTTGTCGCAAAGAATGAGATGACTGCTGTACCAAAGTCAATTTCAGTAGACTCATCCACAACATGGAAATCATCAAACTTCTTACTACCATCAAAGTTTTTCACGCCGATTTTTGCCAATTCAATTGTTAACTGACTACCGAAAACAGGAACCGGAACTTCAGACACAAGATACGGCAAAGCACCGATAGAGTCTGGATGTCCATGTGTCACAAAAACACCTGCTACACGGTCTGCATTTTCCACCAAATAACTCAAATCAGGAATGACAAAATCCACCCCTAACATCTCAGTTTCTGGGTATTTCAAGCCCGCATCCAAAACAAAAATGACATCATCAACTTCAACGACATACATATTTTTACCAAATTCGCGCACGCCACCTAGCGCGGCTATTTTTATCTTACTCATAAATAATTTTTCTCCAATAATTGATATTTTTGCAAATCAAAAGTCGAAACCGTGCAGCTCCGACTTATCTTGTACAGTTACACTTATAATTAGTGTACCATTTATTTGGTTTTATATCAAACTTTACTTATTTACCACCGTAATATCATTTACCACCTTCAATCACCTGAATAATGGACTTGGCTTCGTCAAGCGTTGCTGCCACAAGTGGCAATCTTAAAGGTCCAACTTCAAATCCCTGATGATTGAGTACTGCTTTGACTGGTGCAGGGCTTGGCAGTGAAAACAAAGCATCGATTTTAGGTAAGAGTTGACGTTGAATACGTGCTGAGCCTTTAATATCACCTTTTTCTAGTTGTTCAAACATCTCATAAAAGTCATCACCATTAGTATGCGCCGCAACTGAAATGACACCATGTGCGCCTAAGGCTTTGGCATGAAAAGCGAGACCATCTTCACCTGTATAAATAAGAAAATCTTCAGGTGCCTGTTCGATAAGATAGGTCAGGTTTTCAACACCCGTGCATTCCTTAATCGCAATGATATTTGGATGTTGCGCTAAACGTAGGCTTGTTTCTGGTGTGAGCTGAGCGACGGTACGGCCTGGTACATTGTAAAGGACTATCGGTAAGTCTGAGGCATCCGCAATGGCTGTAAAGTGCTGGAAAAGGCCTTCTTGACTTGGTTTATTATAGTAAGGCACGACCGCAAGACCTGCTGCAAAACCACCAAAGGCTGCGACTTCCTGTGTGAAAATCACTGAATCTCGCGTGTCATTAGTGCCGATACCTGCGATTAATGGCACACGTCCTGCCACAATCTCTTGTACCACTCTGAAAAGCTCTAACTCCTCATCATGTGTTAAGGTAGGTGATTCACCCGTTGTCCCAGCCAGAATCAAGCCTTGCGTGTGATGCGCAAGCAAATGTTCAATCAATTTTGGTAAGACCTCAAAGTTAATATCACCGTTTGCTTTAAATGGCGTGACTAAGGCAGTGATAATTTGGGCATTTTTTAATTGTTCTAATGACATAAGCGCTCTTTTCTTTTCATAAGCAAGCACCTCTTTGATATTTTGAGGTGACATGAGACCGTCAGCAAAGGGTTTTAGGATATAAAAACAGCCTTCAATAAAAATTAAAGGCTGTCAAGTTAGTCAAATTGTCATTTGATTAGCTCACCTCTTGTCTGGATAGACAAAAGACAGTTCGCGGGATTTAACCCAACGCCCCAAGACAAATTTCTGTGGTGAAATATGACTTTCGGCATCTACGCCGCCTGATAATGTCATCGTGTCCACCACTCGATTATCATTCTTCGTATCTGCAACCTCTAATATAGTTTATATTGTAACATATTGTTTAAAAGCTTGTAAAGTATTTTCTAACTAACATTTGATTTTCGACGCTTTTTATCTCGTGATAGAGACAGCAAAATAGGAACACTAAAGGCTAACATCGCAATAATATAGATGATGAGTAAAACGACAACCATGCGCATCTCTGACTCACTAAAATAATCTATTAAGCCCTTGCCTAAAGCCGTCCGAGCTAATGTTGCCAAAACTCCCATGATAAGAAATACAGGTAATAAACTTTTGAACCAATCACTTTTAGTTATCACTTCCCAAACGAATAATATAGCTGTTAAAAATATAATCAAGAATATATCATAAGGTGCAGGAACTGTCACAACAAGAAAATCTGTCATAAAAAGAATCGAAAGTAAGAAAATGCCAGAAATAACTAAAATGACTAAACTATAATTGATAAAGATAGGTACGAAATCTCGTAATTTAAACTTGTTTTGTCGTTTGAAAGCAGTTTTTTTCATATGTCTAAAGATTAACCAAACCACAACGGATACGACGATTATTTCCAGAATTAATTGAAAAAAATTAATCGTCAATACTGGATTAAGCACACCGAAAAAGATAGTAGCTAAAAGCCCCCCTCCTACTATTGGCACAAGTGTTTTCAGTATATTTTTGAAGGATACTTGACTGGTATTATCTAGTAATTCTTGGCACATTTCTTGTGGATTCTTCCCAAAAAAATCACTAGCACTTTCACCATTTTTTTGGACTTCCAACAAATCTCGTAATAAATCAAGTAAAATATTTTCAATTTCTAAGTCAGTTTTAAACAGAGAAGTACTGCGCATATACAATAAAATTTTATCATAGTAGACTTTATTTGCTGCGTTGAGTTTTTCTCTTAATTGATTATTTTCTTCAATCAACATGGTTACACTATCAGTTTTCATAGGATTCTCCATCTTCTTTCTTAATAATTTCAGCAACTCTGCCTACTAAAGCTAACCATTGTGCATCAAACTGCATTAAATATGCTTTGCCTTCAGGTGTTATATAAAGATATTTTCGGTCTGGACCATCAAGTGATTTTTCTATTTTCCCCTCAATCAGGTTCATTTTTTCTAGCTTTTGTAAGAGTGGATAAACTGTCCCACCGACAATTGTATCAAAGCCGTACTGCTTTAATTTTTGAACTAATTCGTAACCATATATCTTGTGATTAGCGATGATATGCAAGACACAACCATCTAAGACACCTTTTAATAATTGCGTTTCTTTCATATCTCACCTTTCTTGACAACTAGTTTGTATTACCTATTACTTGATAAATTTAGTTTAACATCTTTTATCTAGTTTGTAAAGCATAGTAGTTAAAAAATAACAAAAAAAATACTACTCTTTATCTCTAAATGAATAGTATTTTCAATCCCTTATTTCAACTCAAATTTCAAGTCTTCTGTTGCGCGGACTAAACCACGTTCATGCAAAGTTTCTGCGATTTGAACTGAGTTCCACGCTGCTCCTTTAAGCAAGTTGTCTGAAACAACCCACATGTGAATGCCTTTTTCTGCATCCAAGTCTTTACGGATACGACCGACAAAGGTTTCACGATGCCCAGCAGCATTAACTGCTTGCGGGTAAATTTGTTGGCTTGGATCATCTTCCAAAACTGCACCTGGGAAAGCTGAAATCGCAGCTTTCACTTGGTCAATCGGTGCCACTTCTTTGGTTTCGATGTAAACTGACTCTGAGTGTGCCAAAATCACTGGAATCCGGACACAGGTTGCTGAAACGGCAATACTATCATCTGCCATGATTTTCTTGGTTTCATTGGTCATTTTCATTTCTTCATATGTGTAGTCATTGTCAGTGAAAACATCAATTTGTGGTAAGGCATTAAAAGCAATTGGATAGTGTTTTTTATCGCCACCAGCTGGTAAGATATCTGCCTTAACGTCTTTAGGATCAACCTGATCATTGACCACTTCTTTGATTTCGCGTTCTGTTTCAGCAATGGCTTTAGCACCAGCTCCTGATACTGCTTGATAAGTTGACACGATGATGCGTTCCAAACCAAACTGTTGGCGAATAGGCTCGAGTGCTACCATCATTTGAATCGTAGAGCAGTTTGGACAAGCGATGATACCATTGTGCGCGTCTAGCGCATGGGCATTCACTTCTGGCACGACAAGTGGCACGTCTGGATTCATACGGAAGTTTGAGGTATTGTCAACGACAACTGCACCTGCTTTAACGGCATAGGGCGCAAACTTGGCTGAGACGCCACCACCTGCTGAAAAGAGGGCGATGTCAATCCCTTCAAATGAGTTTTCTGTTGTTTCTTCAACGGTGATGTCTTGGTCTTTGAAAGTCAAGACTTTGCCTGCTGAGCGAATGGTCGCAAACAAGCGCACTTGTTTGATTGGGAGCGTTGATGATTCAAGCATTTCAATCATGCGACTACCAACAGCACCAGTGGCGCCGACAACTGCAACAACGTATTCTTTTGACATGTGGGTATCCTCGTTTGAATTTTCTAAAAAATTTTAATAGCCCTATTTTATCACGTTTTGAAACAAAATGAAAGTCCTTTTTGATTAAAAAAATCCCCTCTGTCAAAGACAAAGGGGATCCCCAGAGCAACTATTTTACAATAGCCGTGCCAAAAAGTTCACATTTCTTGACAAGATTCCATCAATCCTTGACGGGCTAAGCCCCGAATCTCTCAGCGTAAATAAGGAACTTGCGTTCCAAATCGACTCATCGCATAAACCTATTATACGCTATTTTTAGGTTTCTTGCAAACGACAAATTGATATAGCGCTAATCCACTCACTAAAATCAAACCTGATACGATTAAATAGATAACACCATTGGCGGCAGTCAAGCCGCCATATAAAATCATGAAAGCCCCTAGAATCGCAAATATCGGACACACATAGCCGATGAGCTTATTATGAATCAGCCCTTTAGCCGTACGCATCATCACACCCACATACAGCCCTGTATAAAAGAGATACATAATAACAATCGGAATTGACGAAATATCAATCCCAAACTGGCTGATACTTGGCACAGTGAGCGATAAAAAATGAATCCCCAACCAAATCAGAGTCATGATAAAGCTCATCAAAGTGGATAAAATAGACAAATTAAATTTCGGATGTAGCACACCGATTTTATTGCTATACGGTAGCTCCTTGCGCAGAGCCAGAAAGTAAGGCGCACGAATATTTGCGACCACCAGACCATTGAGCGTCCCCAGAACAGAGATAATCACCGCAACCAGCATAAGTCGCTCCCCCACCGATCCAAACAAACGCTCAGCCGCTGCAGAAAAAGCTAAATCTCCCATTTTCATAATCTCACCAGGCCCAATCATCAAGGAAATGCCGACAAAATAGCTGACATAGACTGTCAAAATAATAAGAGGACTAATGATGAGTGCCAAGGGTAAATTGCGTTTCGAGTTTTTGATTTCATGGCCAATGGACGGCGCAACAGCCCAACCGTCATAAGAAAAAGCAACAGCTACGATGGCACCTGTTGACGATAACACAACTGGCAAAGTAATCGTATGTGATGAAATAGCATGTGGGTCCCCAAAAATTAAGCCACAAATCGCAATCAAAAAGAGGGGAATCAACTTAATAAACATGGATGATGTCTGAAAAATCTCTGATAGTTTACTCGACAAAAGATTCATGCCATAAATAGCTATTAAATAGACTAAAGTCATCAGCCAGATACCATATGTAGCACTACCTAAGAAAGGAAAAAGCGCCAAAGTATAGTTGGCTGCCACAAAGGCAACAATCGCAACTAAGGCTGGAAAATAAACCGTACTCTGAAACCAACCCAGTAAAAAAGCAAACAATTTACCAAAAGCTTTTTCTGCATATGAAATAAGCCCTCCTGCATCATCAGTCAGCTTAGCCCATTCTGAAATGGTAATCCCACCAAATATAATACCGAACGCCCCTAATAACAAGACGAGACAGCCCATCATGACATTACCGTTAGTTTGAATTAGAATATCATCCGCTTTGAAAAAAATTCCTGAGCCGATCACAATCCCAATAATCATCGCAATCGACATCAAAAGGCCAAACTTGCGTGTTTTCTCTTGTTTCATTTGTCTCCTATTTTCGCCACTTACATATTTTTCGTAAGCGGTTCCGCTAGATTATTATAAACTACTTTTGATGTTTTAACAACTTATAGCTTTAAATAACAAAATATTGTATTATCTGATATCAAAGAAGAGGCTCGGATAAAGGTCATCAGCCCAATAGAGAAAATACAAGCTAAGCATTAAAAGATGATGATAGGGCTAGTTTGCTACTTCTCTTTATTTGTATATCTGGTAATTATACTTCTACCATTTTCGTATCGTTTCTCGCGATTATTACTGACTCTTCGCAATTTTTCAAAATTTATACAAAAAAAAGCTATAACTGATTACGATTAATATCGAAAATCGGTTATAGCCTATTTTTTAAGTCTATTTTAGAAATTAACGATTGACTTACAAATCACGATAAATCTTAACAGCGTTCTCAACTGTAAAGCCATATTCTTGGAAAACTTTATCGCCTGGTGCTGAGGCACCCCAAGTGTCGATAGTTAACGTTTTGCCGGCAAGGCCGATATATTTACCCCAACCAAAGCTTGTACCTGCTTCAATAGCTAGGCGTTTCGTCACGGCAAGTGGTAAAATTTCTTCTTTGTAATCTGCTGACTGCTCATCAAAGATATTTTGTGCAGGCATTGATACGACGCGCACATTTGTTCCGTCTTTAGCAAGCTCAGCTTGTGTATCAATAGCAAGTTTTACTTCGCTACCTGTCGCAATGATGATACCGTCTAAATCAGCATCTTTTTGCTCAGGTGAGATGATGTAGGCGCCACGATTAACGCCTTCTTCAGCAAGTTCAGCTGTATAAGGCAAAACTGGTAAGTTTTGACGGGTCAAAATCAAAGCCGTTGGGCGTTTCGTTTCAGTTACTGCACGACGCCATGCTGCAATCACTTCATTGCCATCAGCAGGACGAATGACGTTGAGATTTGGCATTGAACGGACGCTTGCCAATTGTTCAACTGGTTCATGTGTTGGACCATCTTCACCGACAGCGATTGAATCATGTGTCAAGACGTAAACGGTAGGGATATCTTGCAAGGCAGCCATCCGAACAGCTGGCAATAGGTAGTTTGAGAAGACAAAGAACGTCCCACCATAAACACGTGTCCCACTATGAAGGGCAATACCATTCATAGCTGCTGCCATAGCAAATTCACGCACACCAAACCAGATGTTGCGACCGGCGTAATTACCAGCTTCAAAATCGCTTTCGACTTTGACCATGGTATTATTTGAGGCAGAAAGGTCAGCCGAACCACCCCAAAGGTTTGGCATTTGTGCTGATAATTTTTGAATCGTTTCTTGTGACGTCACACGGCTAGCAGCTGATGTACCAAGCTCATACTTAGGCAAGTCAAGCTCAGGTGTGACATTGCTGAAAGCATCTGCATATTGTTTGGCCAACTCAGGATAGTCTTTAGCATAGGCATCAAAAGTTTCGCGCCAAACTTGCTCAAGGCTTTCGCCACGCGCACGTAGCGTTTCAAGGAAACGTTGATTAACTTCTGCAGGGACTGTAAAGTCAGGGTAATCCCAACCATAGTTTTTCTTAGCAAAAGCGACACCATCAGGGCCTAATGGCGCACCATGGACACCTGAAGTCCCTTGTTTTTCAGCACCAAACCCGATGATTGTTTTCACTTCAATAATTGTTGGTTTATCAGTTTCAGCTTTGGCACGTGTAATGGCTGCTTCAATTTCTTCTAAATCATTGCCATCTTTGACCAAAATATGTTGCCAGCCATATGACTCGAAACGCATCTTAATATCGTCTGGGAATGATTTTGAAGTCGGACCATCCAATGAAATGTCATTGCTATCGTATAGCAAAACAAGCTTACCTAATTTGAGCTGAGCTGCGAGAGATGCGGCTTCTTGCGAAACACCTTCCATCAAATCGCCATCACCATTAAGCGCATAAGTATAGTGGTCAACGATTTCGTAGCCAGGACGGTTGTAAGTCGCTGCCAGATGTGCTTCAGCCATAGCCAAACCAACGGCGTTAGCAATCCCTTGACCTAGTGGCCCAGTCGTTGCTTCAACACCATCTGTCCAATCCACCTCTGGATGACCTGGTGTCTTACTTTGCCATTGACGGAAGTTTTTGAGGTCGTCAATCGTCACATCATAGCCTGCCAAGTGTAAAAGCGAGTAAAGCATAGCAGAACCATGACCCGCAGAGAGGACAAACCGATCACGGTTAGACCAATCACGGTGCGTCAACGGATTGACATTTAGAAACTTACTCCAAAGAACGTAAGCCATAGGTGCAGCACCCATCGGAAGTCCAGGATGACCTGAATTTGCCTTCTGGATGGCATCAATAGACAGTGTGCGAATCGTATTGACCGCGAGTTGGTCAGTGTTATCAAAAGTCATGTTTGGAAAGCCTTTCATTTTTTCAAGTTATAAAAATTATACCATAATTTTTAACAGAATTTTCAGAAAAAGGTTGTGAATTTACCTTCTTTTAAATGCTGATAATTTTCCATAGGTCGTTTGGTAATGCGTGAGTAACTCAGTATAGAGTTTCTCTAGTTCACGGTAAGTAGAAAAATGCTCTAGCAAAGGTGTATAGACTGCACTAGCCGTTACTTGCTTGCCAACCTCATCAATATCCGAAATCACCCCCAATGCTTTTTGCGATAAAATCATAGCACCCAAGCAGCCAGCCTCTTGACTCTCAGGGATATGAATAGGCATTTCAAAAATATCAGCAAGGATCTGTAACCAAAGTCCAGAGTTTACAAAGCCTCCCGTTGCTTGAACGCTTTTTATCTCGCCGACTACTTCCTCAAGCGCATGTGCAATGGCATGGATATTATAGGTAATCCCTTCTATAACTGCACGCGTCATCTCTGCTTGACCATGTTCATAGCCAAGACCAAAGAAGGCACCAGTCGCCGTCGCATCCCAAATCGGTGCTCGTTCACCTCCCAGATAGGGATGGAAAATCAAGCCTCGACTACCAGGTGGGACTTTTTCTGCCATTGTTGTCATTTCTTCCAGCGTGAGTTTGTCAGCAAATACCTGCTCTTTTAGCCAGGCTAGAACAGATGCACCTGAATTTGTCGCACCGCCTACAACCCAATGTGTTTCATCTAGAGCATAAGTGAAAGTCCTTGCTTTTTCATCAACAAGAGGTTGGTCGGTCATGACACGAATAGCGCCTGATGTCCCTATGGTCAGAGCCGCAACGCCCGGTTGCATGGCATTAACGCCTAGGTTAGACATCGGACCATCGGCTGCGCCCCAGATAAATGGTGTGTCGGGTGGAATATTCATTTTTTGCGCATCGTCTAATGATAAGCCGGATTCAATTTCGTAAGGTGAAACAATCTCAGGCAACTTATCACGTGTGATGCCTAACATATCAAGAATCTCATAATCCCACTGCTGATTCTCTAGGTGGTAAAGTCCTGTCGCACTAGCAAGTGATAAATCTAGCTTATAAACTCCAAATAAACGACAAAACACATAGGTTTTGATATCCATGAAGTATCGCACTGCCTGAAATCGCTCGGGATGCTTGTTTTTTAACCAAAGTAATTTAGCTAAGGGTGACATCGGTTGAATCGGTGTGCCCGTCCGCATGAAAATAGCATGCCCTAGCGCAGAGTTTCTTAATGTTGTTGCCTCTTCATTAGCCCGCGTATCAGCCCATGTTATGACGCGCGTTAATGGTCTAAAATCATAAGTAGCTCCAATCAATGAATGTTGCTGTGCCGAAAAACCAATACCCGCTAGTTTATCTGTTACTGTTAAGCTATCAGATACCGCTCGTATGGTGCCAATTACGGCATCAAAAATATCTTCTGGTACTTCTTCCGCCATCCCTGAAGGATTACGATAAAGGTCATACGCTATCGTATGACTTGTCTTAACTTCTCCTGATGCTGTAAAAAGTACAGCCTTTGTCGCTGTTGTCCCAATGTCAACGCCAATCCAATAAGTCATATTTTTCCCCCAATCCCCTCAATTGATATGACAAAAATAATAATTAACAGTTAAAAAAATTTTCTGAGTCTCCTCATATTTGATTTGTTAACGTTTCCATTTAATCAAATTATACTGAATAAACCCGTATAAAGCAATATGCAATCATAGAAGTGCCTTAATTTGCTTACGTTTAAGAAAAAAGGTGTTGGAAATGACTTCCAGCACCCATTTTTCATGATTAATTGTTTATAAGGTATCGCGCAAGCCTTTGTCAAATTGCGCTTTTCTAGCTTTTTCAGGTGTGATGTCGTTACCTTCAGGGTCTACGACCTTGATTGACTCGACATGGTGGCGCAAGCTTGATTTAACGCCAGAAAGATAAGCTTGGCGAAGTTCTGCTTGCTCGACCTTCTCGGCTTCTGTGAGGCCTTCTGTCTTTTTCTTACGAGCGAGTTCATTAATTCTTTCAATATCTTGAGGTGTTACCATTTTTTCCTCCTAAACGTGTGTGTATACTTGATTATTTTGTATTAATCAAGGTGAAGTCAGCAATTTGTCCTGCTTTTCCAGCGATATCAGCAAGCAAGCTCAAACGGTTATTTTTAAGGGCCTGGTCGTCTATCATGACCATGGTGTTATCAAAGAAATCACTGATTGGTGCTGATAAAGCGAATAAGTCGCTAATATTTTGTGTGCTATCGTCTGTCAATATCAAGGCTTGGTTAGCCGCAAACAACGCTTTTTCAGATGCATTCTCAAAGAGACTTTCGTCAATTGCTGGTGCTGTTTCAAGTTTGCTTGCCAAGTTGAAGACACGTGCCAAGTTTTCGACTGATGTTTTAAAATCAGCATCACTTGTTTTCGCATCAATGGCTTGGGCTGCAGCTCTTAAACTTGCCACATCAAGCGAACCAGTCGCTAATACTGCTTCGATAATGTCATAGCGTGCTGTACCTTCAAGCATCTTAGCCACACGACCATTGATAAAGGTCATGACGTCAGCTTTACGGTCATAGTTGAAACCATTCAAGTCGAGTGTATAAAGTTCGTCAATAAGCGTGTCCAACTCAACATCCCATTGTTGCGCTTCAACAATTCGTAAAACCCCTGCTGTCGCACGACGAAGGGCATAGGGATCGTTTGAACCACTTGGAATTAAGCCAACGGTAAAGAATGACAAAATTGTGTCTAGTTTATCTGCGATGGCAAGGACGGCACCAATCTCAGTTTGAGGCAGGTCACCATCAGCTGATGTTGGCATATAATGTTCACGAATACTTGCTGCGACTGCTGCATCTTCGCCTGCAAGGCGGGCATATTTTTCACCCATGACGCCTTGCAACTCGTCAAACTCACCGACCATTCCTGTTAAAAGGTCAAATTTGTAAATATCAGCAGCGCGATCAAGTTTTGCATCGTAATCTGCTGGCAAGTTGGCTTGCTGACGTAATTTCTCAGCGATCAATTTCACACGTCCCATGTGGGCATGGACTGAACCAATTTTTTCATGGAAAGTGACTTTTTTGAGTTTCTCAACCAAGTCAGAAATTTTAAGTTTTTGGTCTTCACGCCAGAAAAATTCAGCATCTTCAAGACGCGCAACTAAAACTTTTTGGTTCCCTTTAGCGACATTTTCAATGTGCTCAGCATTCCCATTTCTGACTGAAATGAAATGCGGTTGGAGGTTACCAGCTAAATCGCGCACTTCAAAATAACGTTGATGTTCGCGCATTGATGTGACTAGAACTTCTTCAGGCACTTCCAAATATTTGGCATCAAAATCACCCACGAAGGCTGTTGGATATTCTACTAGGTTATTGACTTCTTCTAAGAGGCCTGGTTCTAGGTAGATCTCCCAGCTATTTGCATTGGCAATCGCTGCAATTTGTGCTTGGATAGTAGCTTTACGAGCGTCTGCATCTGCTACGACGAAAGCTTGTTTCAAACTTGCTTCATAATCTGACGCATTTTCCAAAACGATCGTATTGTCGAATAAGAACCGGTGACCGTAAGTCACGTTGCTTGCTGTGACGTCGAGCAGGTCAAATGGCACGAGGTCTGTGTCGAGCAAGCTGACGAGCCACTGGATTGGGCGGACGAAAAGGAAGTTGTTGTTGGCCCACTTCATGTAGGTCGAGAAGTTCATTTTGCTGATGACGTCGCTGCCGATTTTGGTTAAAATATCAGCTGTTGCGATGCCAGCGATGTGTTTATTAGCGTAGTAGTAATCGCCTTTTAGGATCAAATCATCTGGTGTGACACCTTGACCACGCGAGAAACCTTGGATAGCTTTTGACCAGTTGCCTTCTACATCTTTGGCGATTTTGGCTGATGGACCTTTGACTTCTTCGTCGATTGATGCTGAGTCATCTGCTAGACCATTGACCAAGACAGCCAAGCGGCGGGGTGTTGAGAATTTAGTGACACTTTCAAAGGTCACGCGGTTTTCTGTCAAAAAGTCTGACACGCGCGTTGCAAGTTGTTGAGATGCAACACTTACAAGGTGCGCTGGCATTTCTTCTAAGCCAATTTCAAGTAAATAGTTTGCCATTATTTGTCACCTCCAGCAACTTCTGTGTATTTGCCGTTTTCTCCAAGATATTTATCACGTAGTTCTGAATCTTTTAAGAGTGGGAAACCAAGTTTCGCGCGCTCATTGATGAAAGTACGCGCCACTTTACGTGCCATCGTCCGAACACGATGCAGATAACCCGCACGCTCAGTAACAGAAACCGCACCACTCGCATCTAGCAAGTTAAAAGTATGACTTGATTTCAAGATGAAATCATAGGCCGGATGCACGAGACCCAAATCAAGTAATTTCGTCGCTTGTGCTTCATAAGTATCGAAAAGCGTCAAGAAAGTATCCGTTTCGATTTCCTCAAAGGCGAATTTAGAATGTTCGTACTCAGGCTCCGTATAGATATC
This sequence comes from Pseudolactococcus laudensis, assembly GCF_013449735.1. GTDB lineage: Bacteria > Bacillota > Bacilli > Lactobacillales > Streptococcaceae > Pseudolactococcus > Pseudolactococcus laudensis. The sequence continues at coordinate 8,027 of NZ_JACBNY010000009.1, read as the reverse complement.
GCCATAGAGCACGCCATTGCCCCACTCAAGGTCATAAACTGACTCAACTTCTTGGATATAAGACGCCAAACGCTCAAGACCATACGTGATCTCAGATGTCACAGAATCGACTTCAATCCCACCGACTTGTTGGAAATACGTGAACTGCGTCACTTCCATCCCGTCCAGCCAAACTTCCCAGCCAATCCCAGCAGCACCCATTGATGGATTTTCCCAGTTATCTTCGACGAAACGAATATCATGCTCTAGGGCATTAATGCCCAATGCTGCGAGGCTATCTAAATAGAGCTGTTGGATATTTTTAGGTGAAGGCTTCATCACCACTTGGAATTGGTGGTGTTGGAACAGGCGGTTCGGATTTTCCCCATAGCGACCGTCTGCTGGGCGACGTGAAGGCTGAACATAGGCAGCATTCCAAGGTTCTGGACCATTGGCACGTAAAAACGTATAAGGCGACATGGTGCCTGCACCTACTTCGTTATCGTAGGCTTGCATAAGATTAGCACCTTGCTTACTCCAAAATTCTTGGAGTGTTAGGATGATTTCTTGAAATGATAGTTTGTTCGACATAATTCCTCCATTATGACTGTCTTGCCATTTAAAATGTTGCATAGAACACAAAAAACGCCCTGACACTCAACACACATTGTGTTCTAGTATCAGGACGCCTTATCGACGCGGTTCCACCTGAATTCTTGATTGTTTTAATCAATCAAGCGCTCATATTCAATTTCAAGCTCCACCCGCGCCACTTGGTTTCATTGCTTTAGGCTATTTTAACAAATTTGCTAAAGTTTGTCAAAAATGATTAATGTCATGATGCTATCACAACTATCATGTCATCTAGCTTTTCATTCTTAGTGGCTAATTTAATATATAAGCATCTTAATATATTCTATGATATTTAAAACGGCATGTCATTAACAATTTTTTGATACTTCCCACTTTTTACCAAAAATTCAAAATAAGTAAAGTCTATCGGATATTTTATTTTGGTATTACCATGCAAACCTTCACATAGATACAAAGTCTTACCATAATAGCAGTTGAGCTCAGCCTGGTCAGCAACTGTACCAACAATCCCCTCTTGAATAGCTCGCTGATTCAACTCATACGCATCTTTAAAATGATAGGCCTGCGGTGCTTGTAAGCTAAACATATCTTCTCGAATTGTAACACTATCAACGCAGGCTCTGTCTAATGACTGAGCAAACGTCTCAATAGCAGGAATACAAGTAATTGAGTTACCATTTTCCTCCGCCCCTTTAATGCAATTACAGATTGTAAATTGATTGATAATTGGTCTAATCCCATCATGAAAAAGAATCATATTATCATCACTTGCACCATCCTTTTTAACCGCTTTAATTCCCTCTATAATTGATGCATGAGAACAATCTCCTCCCACTACGATAGCGACTACTTTATCAACTTTAAAACGTGCCACAAGCTCCTCAACGTACCTAACATAATCACAAGCAACAACGACAACAATCTTATCAATCAACTCGTTAGTTGAAAAGCGCTCCAACGTATAAATTAAAATAGGCTTTTCTTCTACTTCCATATATTGAATTGGCCCTAGTTTACTTGACATGCGAGAGCCTACACCACCTGCAAAAATGACAACATAATTCATGATAATTCTCCTTTTCATTATCATCGGCTATTTTTATTGCGTCAGTATATTATTTAAAATAAAATACCAAACGTTACTTTTTGTTGTAAAAAAAGGGGCTATATTTCTCCTATTCCCTAATATATACCACTTGTTATAATATACTTTTCGTTTCTATATTATCTTTAGTTTAATTATATCAAAAATATGAGTATTGAAAAGATATTTTTTTAAAATTTATAGTAAAAAATAGCACTTCTGTGTTAGTAAAACATTGTGTAATAAGATAGCACTTTTATGAAAATAAAAAGTCGCCATAATAAATCATGCGAGAGAATTTCCCAGTCGATTTATTATGGCGACTCAACAGCCTATATTTTAAAAAAATTGAAGCGATTCATTCTTAAAAAAATATACTGAATAAATTGGATGAGTTGTTGAAAAGACAAGTATTCATCTCATCGTTTTTTTCAGCATTTCTTGCTGATTGAAGACTTACCTACCTTACGAGTTTTTACTGTCGTTATATCAAAACATTTTGAATGTACCTGGAATACATCTTTTTTAAAATGGTCAAATCTATTTAATACTTTATAGAGAAATAGGCACTACAACAAAATGATAAATGCTATTCACTATCTTCGCGATGGTGTTTTAGAGAAAGATTTCTCCATTTTAGAGTCGTATTCCCCATAACAAATGGCCCTACCCTTAAAAAAGGTGCTGTAACAGTGATGATTTTATTGATTTTCTTCCATTTACCTGATGTCAAGTTTAGGAGCTTAGCTTGATGTTCATATATTTTTTGTACTGCATCATTATTTGAAACGCTTAAATTATCTTCAAACCCCCTGCCAATAAAAATATAATCACGGTATATCTCTATCGCAAAAACATCATCTGCAAAAACATCGTAGCTCAATTCTAATTCTACTGGATTTTCAGGGCTAGCACCAATATTGATAGGAGCTGATAATAAACTAAACAAGGCATTTTTATCACGTTCTCCATGAAGAATCAATTCTCCATCAACAAGTTTTATGTAGTCATCATCAAAAGAAATATCTCCTACATTTGTCCAAAATTCAGCTTCTCTTTCAAACTTGGGATTTCGTATCAAATTCCAGTGATAAACTTTATTTGAACTTGACTCGTTTGATACAGTAGGCAATACTGCTAACTCATTCACATGATTGTTCTCATAGTCTGGATAAATTAGCTGTGTTAATTGAGTAGCAAAATCAATCTGATTCATCTCACCAGAAATGATAGGCAGACTATAAGTTTCGCTCGCAAATTGATTCAATTCATTTAAGACCATCATTAAAAAATCTGCATTATTTAAATCCCCTTCAATAATTGACAACTTTAGTGCTTCCTGACCCCCATTTAATACTACTTTAGTTTCTGGTAAATACGTCTTCAAAAACACCATCAATTCGGCCAATGCGCCAGTCCATAGTTTCACATATGTATCATATTCATATAAAGGATGAAATGCTCGACTCATTTTTAATCCTTGAAATGATGGATTAATGACATATTTTTCATTATTATTTGTGATAAAATTCCCAATTATGTTTTCAACAACACCATATTTGACATCAGAAAAAAATCCAGTATCAAAACATCTGGATTACTAGCGATTAAATCATTTAATCCATCTTTTTCGTATTCACTTATCAACTGAGAGTTCAATTTTTTATCTTTTCCCAGCAAAAGTTTTTGTCTATCATAGTTGATAGGACTACTCATGAAACTAACTAGTGACATATCTAATTTTGTTGCCACAATAGCATAGAAATTAGATGTTTCCTCTAATTTTATAGGTTGTAAAAATTGACTTGAACCCAATAAAAATACTTTTTTCTTCATAGTAATATTATATCAAATTAAAATTTTTTAACAATACTAGAAACATACAATCAGCATCTTTTAGATAGTTGTAGAACCAAAAAAACGCCCGACGGACGTTGTCAAAAAGATTGATTTCATACGTTTTTTTGGGGTTGTTTTTAATTCAGTTTTACAAGTATAGTTTCAATTAGTAGCATTATTTAGAAGTCAGAATAACATTAGCTTTCTTTGATGTCACACCATTAGTAATTCTATAAAACTCATACTTATCACCATTTTTAATTACTTTAAATTGGTTAATTCGATCATTGGTAGGAGATGATAATAAAACCCTATCACTGCCTAAATCAAAATACTTATATGCAATCATATTATCCGTACTTGTCGTTAACGTAAATACATCATTTTTCACATCAACACTTTTCCAAGTTTTAGAATTTTCTGCCGTATATGTAGCATTTGGGATGACAGCATCTGTTTTTTGTAGTCTACCTATTCCCCAAGTAAGCAAAATACCTAATAGTACGCCAATAATTAGCGTGATAATTGTTTTATATATTTTCATTTTAAATCCCTTTCAGTAATATAACTCAGCTAGTTTGAACTAAAAATACATCCTTTACAGAATCTTTAAGTTGATATATCTTATATGTTTTGAATCGCTTCATAGACACGTTTGCAGTTATTAGTATCATGATACTCAAATATTTCATCTACGACTTTTTGATACTTTAAGGGCATCACTAAGCTGTCAGTTTCAATCTTGCTAACTAAGACATCAACAAGTGCATCAACTGTTTCAAACTTTTCCCCAAAAGGTAACTTTGCTTCAAAATCGTAAGATTCAGCAAGGTGTGTTAACGCATCTTGCTCATTATTTATATCTAAATAATAAACTGGTTTTTTAAGATAGGCAAAATCATAATGTACTGATGAAAAATCCGTAATAAGTATATCACCTTGAACCAATAAATCTACATACTTTTCAGTTGTGAAACTCACAACTCCTTCTTCTAAGGCATAATCACTATCTTGATGTTTTAACGATGGATGACTTACAAACTTCATCCTATAGTTCTTCTCTTTAAGAACTTGGATAAGTTTTTCAGAATTTAATAAATCATTTGTAATTTGATAATAATCACTCTCTTTAAATTTACTTGAATATGGATACTGTCCAGATATAGCATTAAAATTACTTACTAATTCTTTTCGCCAAGTTGGCATAAACAAAATAACCTTCTCTTTTTCGGTTTTAGAATTTTGTTTTTCCATTAATAGATCATACCTTGGAAGTCCCGTCAGTTTCCAAACTTTTTCCTCATAATCAAAATCCGGTAAGGATGATATCCCATTTACTTCAAACTCTCGTTTAGAAGATAAAATAAAAGCAGAAAAATTCTTAGCATTTTTAAAGCACCATGTACTTAAATCTATCCCTAATGCAATACCATGTTGTAAAAAAACATATTTTCCAATAAACAACATATAAAATGCCTTTAAGTTATTAGGTAAAAATTTTATCACAAAATCATCAGCATGTGAAGAAATTAATCTATCTGCTGCCAGTCCTAGAGCATGATGCTTAATGGAACCATATGCTACAACGTGACCAATCTTACTTAGCTCGTTGAATGTTTCAGAAAATTGATCCACCACAAAATAAACATCAATCTCAGGATGATTTTTAACGACATATTCAAAAAGTGCTTGACCATTATCCCCACCTACGTTAATTCGATCACTAATCAGCCAAATAGGTTTAGTTTTTTTTGAAATAATATCCTGATAGTATCTAAATAATTTAAAATCAACTGTTTGTAAAAATTGATTAACTTTTAAATTATTTTTCTCTTTTTGATTAGATATTTTCAATTTTTTATTATCAAGAACTAAATCATAGTTGTCATCAATTATCGTTCTAGAGAACTGACGAGCTGGGTTCAAACTAAGAAATTTCCCAAATGTTCTTACTGGAATAATCCAATCTTGTCCATTAAAAGCTTCAAATAAAATTACTTCATTTAGCATATTTTCACTTAATGGTATATCAACAGTAAAAAAGAAATGGGTTCTATAATTTTCTGACAGGGTTTTATCTGATAGTTTATCATTTAACCTAAGATTGAAATAATAGTATTTCTCATTAATAATCAGTCTCGCATTAGCAAATCTTTCAAAATCACTAGGATATAGAAGGTTTCCAAACAATCTAATACCTACCTCATTTTTTTCAGCACCAACTAGATTAAGTGTAATATCTCTTTTCTCATACAGTATCGTACTATCGCTCACATGCATGCCCATATTCAAGGATACAGCATTTGATTGCTTCAGTTTATAAGCTAAATAATACTTCTTTATCCAATAATTGGCATGCTTACATGAATTAATAATATCATAATCAATCAATAGTAATATCTCATCAATGATGAATTGGTACTCAGCTATTTCATCGCTTGAAAGTAATTTAGCATTTTTTTTAGGTACTTTGAGCAGCCACATCAAATCATAACAAACAGCCCATTGATAATACTTAGGAATAAATCCAAATTTAGCTCTGGCTTTGTGTAAGATGGAAAGCAAATTTTCAACTCTTGGAACATAATTTTCTTTTTTATCAATAATCGTATCTAGCGCTGATTTACCATGCTTGCGATACATATATAAGGATTCTTTTACAACACCAAGAGTCATTTTATCAGCAATTATTTCATTCAACAGCAGAAAGTCTTCAGAGACAATAACATCTTCAGGGAATTTTAATTTGTCTTTAGTAAATTTATCTTGTGCAATAAAAGCACTTGATGATGATAACTGTATAAAAGAAGGATTTTTATATAAGTCTACCAGTTGTGTTTTTTCATACTTGTAATTAAGCGGATGCTGCCCTTTCTTATCTCCAAAAAATTCTAGAGGAATTGACACGACATCTGTGCTCCCCTTATGTTTTTGGTAAAACTTATAAACATTTTCAATCGTTTCAGGCGATAACATATCATCAGGATCCATAAATGAAACCAATTCGCCTTTTATATATGGTAACGCTTTGTTTCTAGTTATCGCAACGCCTGAGTTCACATTGTTTTTGAGATAAGTAATATTATCGTATTTTTAGCATATTCAATGGCAATTGCCTTAGAATTATCAGGGCTAGCATCATTGACTAATAAAACTTGAATATTTTCAAACCCAATACTTTGAACAATTAAACTATTGAGGGCATCAGCTAGAAATTGCTCTACATTATAGACTGCCATGATAATCGTGACTTTGTATTCAAAAAATTCAAGCGCTGGATAAAAAGTTTTAAATATCCCATTGAGTGGTTTGAAATAGGACTTTTGTTCTCTTTTACCTTTTTTATCAAGAATTGTCGTCACTTGAAGGCTATCTAATCTATTAAAACCATTAATATCTTTATAAAAATAACCATATTTTCCTTTTTCCAGGTTATTTTCTTGAAAAACTATATCAACATCTGAAAATAAAATAGAAAACTCGCCATCATCATAAGAAAACGGTAACTCAAAATAATCTACTGGATTCTCTTTAGCAACATAAAATAAAACATCTTTTTCATCAGATTGCATGTTTTTAATTGTCAGTTTATCATTTTCATTTGAAATTATTTTAAACATTATATCAAACCTTTCTCTACAAGATAGTTGTATACCACACTTGCCATTTTTTCATATCCCACTTTATTCATGTGCGTCATATCAAGAAATACTTCTCCCATTTCATGCGGTCGTTCAAAATACGGCTGCATATCAATATATTCCCCATTTAACATATTTTGTTGTTCAACGGTAAGTGCTAAATGAGTACCAAACACAATAATATCTTCATCAGATATATCAATTTGCTTAAGCAAATTAGTACTTCGTACATAGTCATTCATTGAAAAATTTGCTCGGTTTTCAACATAAATAGACTTATTATCAGAAAGTGCATTTCTGCCAACAAGATTGGGTAGAGTATGTACATCATCACTACCAATACCATACATGACAGAATTTCCAAAGAAGTAAACTTTTTTATTATCCTTATTTTCTTCTTCATTTATCGGCGATAGACGATAACCATTTTTGCGGTTGACGAAGGTGGATGTTTTATCTGTCAAAGTATCATACCCACCTTCATGTGATTGTAAGCCCCAACCATCAAGTACATCATTCGCATAAACTTTGTTTTCTCCAAACCGCAGTAATGCTTCTGGAATAATACCTTGTTTCAAATTGGCGCGTGTTGTCGCAATCGTTAGCTGACTTACTTTTTCTTCTAGTACTGATTTATTTTTTATTTTAGTTGCAGTTGGAAAAACTACATACAGTACTTTCTTGTTCTGAGACTGAAGCTTATTTAAAGGAGCTACTAATACCCGATTATTAAAAGCCTCATTAATAAGATCTTTTAAATAGATGACGTTAAGTCAATTTTTTAGAGTAACAAACGTAGAATTTTAATCTATTTATTTTAAGCACTTACCTTTTCAAATTGATTAGGTGTAAGATACCCTAAACTTTGATGGATTCGTTTTGAATTATAA
>NZ_JACBNY010000008.1 GCF_013449735.1 Pseudolactococcus laudensis | reverse complement strand
ATTCAAACCAGTTTGGTGCTTATTGCATGAGAGATACACCTGTTCCCATGTCGAACACAGCAGTTAAGTCTCATTACGCCGGAAGTAGTTGGGGGTTGCCCCCTGTGAGATATGGTCGGTGCCAAGCGAATAAAAGCGACTGAGAAGCCGCTTTTATTGGGAGTTTAGCTCAGCTGGGAGAGCATCTGCCTTACAAGCAGAGGGTCGGGGGTTCGAACCCCTCAACTCCCATTAGGTCTTTGATCTAATGTAATTAAATAATTTGGAAGGGTAGCGAAGTGGCTAAACGCGGCGGACTGTAAATCCGCTCCTTCGGGTTCGGGGGTTCGAATCCCTCCCCTTCCATATTACCTTTACGGGCATAGTTTAAAGGTAGAACAAAGGTCTCCAAAACCTTTGGTGTGGGTTCAATTCCTGCTGCCCGTGTTTGAAATATGGCGGTCGTGGTGAAGTGGTTAACACATCAGCTTGTGGCGCTGACACTCGCGGGTTCGATTCCCGTCGACCGCCTTTCATTAGTATTATTGGGGTATAGCCAAGCGGTAAGGCAAGGGACTTTGACTCCCTCATGCGTTGGTTCGAATCCAGCTACCCCAGTTTATTGGAAGTTTCCATAATAGAATTTGCCGGCGTGGCGGAATTGGCAGACGCGCTGGACTCAAAATCCAGTGTCTTCACGGACGTGCCGGTTCGACCCCGGCCGCCGGTATAGCAGATTCATAAAGACCCTCTGAAATCAACCTTTCAGAGGGTCTTTTTCGTGAAATGGTGCAGAAGTGGTGAAACTTTTTATTCTTTGAATTATTTTGTGCTACACATGTGTTATTCAAATGGAGAATTAAGTAAATAAGACTTTATACAAATTTAATATTTCTTATAAGGAATCACGATATAGGTGATTCCTTTTGATTTGGTATAAAATGATAAAGTGGTTTGAACTTATAGTTTATATTTTATTATCATCTCAGGATAGTTACTAGTGCGATTTATAGTTGAAATTTAAGATAGATTTAGGATATGTAAGCCTTTGCCAGATTTTTTTGTTATAATGAATTAAAGATAAAATACCAATGGAGAAATTTAATGAAAAAAATGACTGTGACGGAATTGTCAGAAGCATTTGGTGTGACGCGTCAAGCAATGAATAACCGTATAAAAAAACTATCAGATGAATACCTTGCAAAAAACGATCGTGGTGTTACAGTAGTTAATGAAGATGGCATCAAGCGTTTAGAAAAGCATTATGGAAAAGTGATTTTAGAAAATCAGTCTGATAAAAATCAAGAAGGTGAAAAGAACTCAATCAATATTGATTTTGACAAAATTATTACACAGTTGATTGAAGATAAAAATACTGAAATTTCAAGATTATCAGAGCAGATTGCGATGAAGGATCATCAAATTGCTGAAAAAGACAAACAGTTGGATCAGCAACAGCAGTTGACTGCTAAAGCTTTAACTGAACGTGAGCAAACTTTGCTTGAATTGGAACAAGAAAAATCAAAAGGTTTCTTTGCAAAATTGTTTAGAAAGTAATATAGTACAGATGTGTTATATGTTCTAAAAACGCCTGAAATCTGCTGATTTTAAATTCTGTTATAAAACAAGACTCAGCTAAAATTAGTGTTTCTTCTTGCATAAATGGCATAAAAAAGGTATGATTATAATGTAAGTTAAAAGTTTAACTTTCAGTTGTTATAGGTGTTAACACCTAATAAAAAATTACTGAATTCCATAAGGAGGATTTCTACAAAATGGTAGTTAAAGTTGGTATTAACGGTTTCGGCCGTATTGGTCGTCTTGCACTTCGTCGTATCGAAAATGTTGAGGGTGTTGAAGTTGCACGTATCAATGATTTGACAAACCCTGCTATGCTTGCACACTTGTTGAAATACGATACAACTCAAGGTCGTTTCAACGGTACTGTTGAAGTTGAAGAAAACGGTTTTGACGTTAACGGTAAATTCATCAAAGTTTCTCAAGAAGCTGATCCTGCAAACATCGATTGGGCTGCTGATGGCGTAGAAATCGTTCTTGAAGCAACTGGTTTCTTTGCAACTAAAGAAGCTGCTGAAAAACATTTACATGCTAACGGTGCTAAAAAAGTTGTTATCACTGCACCTGGTGGATCTGATGTTAAAACAGTTGTTTTCAACACAAACCACGATATTCTTGATGGTACTGAAACAGTAATTTCTGCTGGTTCATGTACTACTAACTGTCTTGCACCAATGGCTGACGCTTTGAACAAAAACTTTGGTCTTAAAGTTGGTACAATGACAACAGTTCACGGTTTCACTGGTGACCAAATGACTCTTGATGGTCCTCACCGTGGTGGTGACCTTCGTCGTGCGCGTACTGCGTCAGAAAACATCGTTCCTAACTCTACTGGTGCTGCTAAAGCTATCGGTCTTGTTATCCCAGAATTGAACGGTAAACTTAAAGGTCATGCACAACGTGTTCCAGTTCCAACTGGTTCATTGACTGAACTTGTAACTGTTCTTGACAAAAAAGTAACTGCTGAAGAAGTAAACGCTGCTATGAAAGCTGCTGCTACTGAATCATACGGTTACAACACAGATGAAATCGTTTCATCTGATATCGTTGGTATTTCATTCGGTTCATTGTTTGACGCAACTCAAACAGAAGTTTCTGAAGCTGCTGACGGTACACAATTGGTTAAAACTGTATCATGGTACGACAACGAAATGTCATACACTTCACAACTTGTTCGTACACTTGAATACTTTGCATCAATCGCTAAATAATTTCATTTAGTTATTGGGAAAACGAGGAATGAAAATTCCCCGTTTTTTTGTACCAAGAGAAAGATAGATGTGTTAAAACGTGTTTAATCGAATTTTGTGTGACAAGTCACTCAAAAAACATGATTTATCTTTGTTGCTCTGGTCTTATAGTCGCTAATTTAGTGACTTATGGGAAAGCTCATAGTTGCTTATCTTTCGTTTGATGGTTGAAAAGTTGACTAGGAGTAAAGTGTTATAAACTAGATTAAGGAAGAAAAATGACTTTACCTAAATGTCCACACTGTGGCAGTGAATTTACTTATGAATTATCTGATACAACATTTGGCTGTTCAGAATGTGGTAATGAATTTACACAAGCCGATATTGATAATGCAAGTGACAAATTTGTCGTACTAGATTCAGTTGGAACTGAATTGTCTGATGGTGATGATGTGATTATCGTTCAAGATTTGCCAGTAAAAGGTATGCCTAAGCCAATCAAAAAAGGGACCAAAGCCAAAAATATCAGAATTAATGAGAATGGCAAGAATGGTCATTTCATTGATGCTAAAATTGAAGGTTTTGGCGCTATTGGGCTGAAAGGCTCAGTTGTCAAAAAAGGTTAAAACATTAAAGCGTGCATTGGTGTACGCTTTTTTGGTATAATAGAAATACGAAAAGGAGACTCTTATGAACATTTATGATACTATGAATCAATTAGAACGCGAATTCCGTGCTTTGCCTGAATATCAAGCAGTTATTACAGCACTTGCTGCGGTTAAGGCTGATGAAACTGCTAGTGCTTTGTATGCGAAATTTATCGATATCCAAACGAAAATGCAAATGGGTCAAATTTTAGAAGCAGAACAACAAAATGAAGCACAGGCACTTTTTGCTGAATTACAAGCGAATCCAATTATGGCAGAGTTGCTGAATACAGAGCAAGCTTTGCAAACCATTACCAGTGATTTACAAGATATTGTCTTTAAGCCACTTCAAGAATTATACGGTCAATAAAAATACTTAGAGTGAGAAATCAAATTTCTCACTCTTTTGTTAAGGAGGATTTTGGATGAGTTTGATTGTTTTAATTGGCGCGCAAGCGGTAGGAAAAATGACAGTTGGTCGTGAACTAGAAAAACAGCTTGATGGGAAATTACTTTATAATCATCAGACAATTGATTTATTTGCTAATTTTCTGGGCTATACACCGACGACCTTTCAGTTGTCGGATGATTTGCGAAAGATGATATTTCACGCCTTTGTTGACAATATTGAAACCAATCCAATCAAGCATATGATTTTCACGGTTATGATAGATTTCTCATCGGTCGATGATTTGGCTTTTCTTTCTGATATCGCGAGTATTTTTCAGATGCTGGTGAGTCTGTCTATTTTATAGAATTGGTAGCGGATATTGCTAAACGTCGCGAACGCAATCGCCATTCAGAACGCTTAGCTGCGAAACCTTCTAAACGAGATCTGGCATTTTCGATGCAAGATTTAGAAGATTCAGTTGTTAAGTATCAGTTAGAGTCGCTAGCTTATCAACTAGCGGAACATTTTCCAGATGTTCAGACGCTGAAGATTAATAATACCGAACTATCACCCGAAATGACCGTTAAGCAAGTCTTACAAGTATTTCCAAGTCTAAAATGATAAAATAGAGATATGAAACTAACGGATTCAATTCAATTCTTAAAAGGTGTGGGACCGAAATCTGCCGAGCGTTATCATCAGCTGGGGATTTTTACTGTGCAAGATTTATTGCTATACTTTCCTTTTCGTTATGATGATTTCTCGTCAAAGTCTATTTTTGAATTGATCGATGGCGAAAAAACAACAATTGTCGGTCGAGTTGTGACGCCACCTAATGTCAGTTACTATGGTGCGCGTCGTAATCGTCTCACCTTTAAAATCAAGCAAGATGAAGCTGTCATTTCAGTCAGCTTTTTTAATCAGCCTTATTTGCAGGATAAGGTTGACATGGATGCTGAGATAGCCATTTATGGTAAATGGGATGCTAAGAAATTAAGTATCACAGGAATGAAAATTTTAGCACAGGTTGACAATAGTTTCCAGCCGGTCTACCATGTCATGCAAGGCGTCAAACAATCGGCTCTAGTCAATCTATTGCAGTCTATCTTTGAGACGGGCGTAGGTGAGTTAATCGCTGAGAATTTACCTGATGATTTGATTCAGAAATATCGCTTGGTTGACCGGAAAACTGCAGTTCACGATATGCACTTTCCAATTGATGAAATCGCACACCAGCAAGCCTTACGTCGCATGAAATTTGAGGAGTTGTTTTATTTCCAAATGAAATTACAGGCTCTGCGCTATAAAGAAAAGTCTCTGACACAAGGTTTAGCAATCACGTTCAACGCTGCGCAACTAGCTGACAAAATCAATCAACTGCCCTACCATTTGACAAAGGCGCAAGACCAGTCCTTACGTGAGATTTTGGCCGATATGGCGAGTCCTTATCATATGAATCGTTTGCTGCAGGGCGATGTGGGGAGTGGGAAGACGGTGGTGGCGAGTCTTGCTATGTACGCAGCGGTCACAGCAGGCTACCAGGCGGCTATGATGGTTCCGACGGAGATTCTAGCGCACCAACACTATGAAAGCCTCCAGACGCTCTTTCCTGAGCTGACAGTGGGCTTGCTGACGAGTGGGATGAAAGCTGCTGCGCGACGTGAAGTGTTGGAGGGTCTTGAGAATGGTCGCATTCAGATGATTACGGGCACGCATGCGCTGATACAGGAGGCGGTAGATTATCAGAATCTGGGACTTGTGATTACGGATGAACAGCATCGTTTCGGTGTTAACCAACGGAAGGTCTTTCGTGAGAAAGGGCAAAATCCAGATGTGTTGATGATGACTGCAACGCCAATTCCACGAACGCTTGCCATTACAGCATTTGGTGATATGGATGTATCAATTATAGACGAGCTGCCTGCTGGCCGAAAACCGATTACGACACGTTGGGTTAAGCATGAGCAATTAACGCCGCAAATTTTGCCATGGATTGCTGATGAGGTCACAAAGGGGGCACAGGTATATTTTATTTCGCCTTTGATTGAAGAAAGTGAAGCGTTGGACTTGAAAAATGCGACGGAGCTTTTTATGGAGTTGCAAGAATTTTTCGGTTTGACAGCAAATGTGGCATTACTGCATGGCAAGATGAAGAATGCTGAAAAAGATCAGGTCATGACGGATTTTAAGGCGCAAAAATATGATGTTTTAGTCTCAACAACGGTCATTGAAGTCGGGGTTAATGTGCCCAATGCAACGATCATGGTAATTATTGATGCTGATCGCTTTGGATTATCACAATTGCATCAATTACGTGGCCGTGTCGGGCGTGGTGAGAAAAAATCTTACACAATTTTAGTCGCCAATCCCAAATCGGAAACTGGCAAGCGTCGCATGCAAATCATGACAGAAACACAAAATGGTTTTGTCTTAGCGGAAGAAGATCTCAAATTGCGTGGTAGTGGTGAAATCTTTGGGACGCGCCAGTCGGGCTTGCCAGAATTTTCGGTTGCTGACATTGTCAATGATTACAATATTTTAGAAGTTGCGAGGCAAGAGGCAGTGGCTATCTTCAAGGATGCCCACTGGAGCGAAAATCCCAATTATCAGATGATGCTGACAGATTTAGCTGATGTTGCGGGATTCGATTAGTAGCTAAATAGAGGAGAAAAAGATGACAAAAGTAGTCGCCATTACAGGCGCTAGTAATGGCATGGGATTTGCAGCAGCAGAACTATTTGCGAAAGAGGGATGGATTGTCTACGGCGGTGCGCGACGTGTTGAGAAAATTCCTAATGCCGAGCACATCCATGCCCTCAAACTAGACGTTACAGATCATACGTCTAACCAAGCTTTTATTGATACTATTTTTCAGCAAGAAAAGCGGATTGATGTCCTGATTAACAATGCAGGTTATGGTGAGTATGGACCAGTTGAAGATATATCACTCGACAATGCTAGACGGCAGTTTGAAACTAATTTCTTTGGTGCAGCCGATTTGGCACAGCTTGTGCTACCTATCATACGAGCACAAAAATCAGGACGAATTATCAACATTTCATCGATTGGTGGGGATGTTTACATGCCATTAGGCGCTTATTATCACGCCACAAAAGCAGCTTTACAGCAATGGAGCGACTCACTTGACATCGAAATCGCGCCCTTTGGTGTGCGTTCCCTCGTCATCCAACCAGGAGGGACACAGTCAGCTTGGAGCGACATCGCCTTGGCACATGCTAGAGAAAATTTAAAGACGGATTCTGTTTATACAACATTAGTTGACAAAGTCTCAGCCTTACTAACAGCGAATGAACACACAAGTGGTGCAAGCTCTGAGGATTTGGCACAAGTCTTCTATAAGGCTGCCACGGATACACGACCGAAACGACGCTATTTTAATACCTTGAGTGACCGTGCTATGGTCTGGTTAGCACGTAGTTGCCCACGCGATTTTAAAAAACTATTTATGACAGTCTTAAATTACTTGGGTAATCGTGCTTTGAAAAAGAGATAAGAAAAAACGCCAACGACGGCGTTTTTTTATTTTCCTAAACAGAATTGGCTAAACAACTGTGTGATTAACTCATCAGGTGCAGCATCCCCTGTAATTTCTCCTAGAATCTCCCAAGTCCGTGTCATATCGACTTGAACTAAATCAACAGGCATACCTGCGTCAAGTCCGTCATTTACTGCCTTCAAAGCTTCAAGCGCTTGCTCGATTAAGGCAATGTGACGAGAGTTGGATAAATAGGTTGCATCTTGCTCGATGATACCAGCATTTTCAAAGAAAAGTTCATTAATTTTAGCTTCAATTTTGTCAATGTTGGTATCTTCAAGAACAGAAATCTTAATGACATCTTCAGGTAAATCAGCTGTTTCGATATTTTCAGGTAAGTCTGTCTTGTTAAGTAAGACAATGCGGTTGCTATCCTCGCTAATTTTTAATAGTTGACGGTCTTGGTCAGTTAGAGCTTCATTAGCATTCAAGACGAGTAGGACAAGGTCTGCTTCTTCAAGCGCCTTGTGTGAGCGTTCAACACCGATGCGTTCCACGATATCATCTGTCTCACGAATCCCAGCTGTATCCACAAGTTTCAAAGGCACACCATTGATATTGACGTATTCTTCAATGACATCTCGCGTGGTGCCTGCGATGTCTGTAACAATAGCCTTTTCTTCACGCAAGAGGTGGTTAAGTAGACTTGATTTACCAACGTTTGGTCGACCGATGATAGCTGTTGACAGACCTTCACGGAGTATTTTGCCCCGTTTAGCCGTTTTCAGTAAATTTTCGAGCAGTGTTTGAAAGGCTGCTGTTTTTTCACGCAGCATTCTTGTCGTCATTTCTTCGACATCATCATACTCTGGATAATCAATATTAACTTCGACTTGTGCCAGTGTTTCGAGAATTTCTTGCCGCGTTTTGTTGATCAAGTTTGATAGACTACCGTCGAGTTGTTTAACAGCGATATTCATTGCTTGATCCGTTTTAGCACGGATGATGTCCATGACAGCTTCAGCCTGTGATAAATCCATCCGACCATTTAAGAAGGCACGTTTGGTAAATTCACCGGGTTCTGCCATTCTTGCGCCATTGCGGAGCAAGAGTTGGAGGATTTCGTTCATGACGGCAATGCCACCGTGGGTGTTGATCTCAACGACATCTTCGCGCGTGAAAGTTTTCGGCGCCTTCATGACACCGACCATGACTTCATCGAGGACGCGCGTGCTTTTGGTGATATGACCATAGTTGAGCGTGTGGCTGTCGCAGTTAGCCAGAGATTTTCCCGTAAAAACCTTATCAGCAATGGCAATGGCATCACTACCTGAGAGCCGGACGATGCCGATAGCCCCTTCACCAAGTGGTGTTGAGATGGCTGCGATTGTATCAAATTCTTTTGTGATCATGTTGTTCCTATTTCTATTTTGAGGCTAAATGATAGCTGTTTTTTTAAAAGCTATGTTATCTTCTTATTTTAACGCAAAATACGAAAAACAGCAATTGTGGGTGCTCAAGTTGGCTGGTACTTTAAAATGCTAGTTAGTTTGTATGGAATTGTCTTTTTTTTATGATAAAATATGTTTAAAAACTAAATTAGGAACGAATTATGAATACAAGAAAAGATAAAGTTGAATCTGATGTAACATCTTCCCAAAAAGGAAATCGGATACCAATCATAATAGATGGTGTCAGTTACGACAGTATTGCGGATGCTTCAAGGAGATTAGGGGTTACACGTGCAACAATTGAAAGGTACATTAGGGATGGTAAAAAGAAACCACTAAGTGAGATGCAAAAAGTTGTGATTGCGACCGTAAGTTGTATTTTTTTGGCAATTGTTATCATTGTATTGATTGTTCTTGTGACTAGTCAATCTAAAACGCCAGATAGTCATTCAACAGTATTCGATAAAAAAAGTGTTTCCAGTACAAAAAAAGATACTGCTACTAGTGATGACACTGGTTATAGACAGATAATAAAAGGTGACCTATCTTCATTTGAGGGACAGTATTCTGATGATAAACTTGAAAAAGCGATAGAAGATTCAGGTTTTACACTCTATGCTTATCGACCAGAAGACTATTATCAAAACAATACAACGGTGTTTCCTAGCATTCAAAAAAATGCCAAAACAAATGATGAATGGACATATTGGAGTGGCTCAATGCATGCTCAATATAAGTTAGACCCAGATAAATTACTTCAAAAGAAAAATGATTATTATGAAGTTTATTTTGTTGGTGCTAATTCAGCTGCGATTGAAGGTCAGAAAATGTCTCTTATTTTAGTACCACCATTGGTTAAAGCACCTGATGGGACATCAAGCGATGACCGACGTATTTTTTACGGAACGAATGCTGGTGCTAGTTATAGACAATACCATGTTGAGTGGTGGCAAGAAAAAACGAGATTGTTGAGCCCACATCGTACAGTGTAGCAGATATTACTGAGAAACAATTACCGTTAAAATATGATGGTTGGCAGATTGAGAAAGTCCAAGGGATCGGCGGAATCGATAAGAGATCTGGTAAACGTCTTGAAAATATACGTCGAGATGATGGGACAGTCAATGGTTTCGCACAGTTTCCTTTCTATGTCGAGGTTGATAAGTTGTTTATACGGTCAAAACCGGATGTAAATGCTGAGGTAGTTGGACATGTTATCAAAGGCGATGTTGTCTATGGTTATCTTGGCGAGGCAGATGGTGCCAAATGGGTGCTTGTCAATATTGTATCTGACAACACAAAGGGTTATATTCGAATGATTAACCCAGAAAATAATGCACCGCTTTTGACCCTTTTTATGGGACGGATTGAATAAGGAGAAAAAAATATGAACAATTTAGGCGCAGATATGCTATCAGTCAATGTGTTATGGTTTGTCATCATCATTGGCATTTGGATTTTGAATCTACTTTTTATGATGTGGATTGGGTCACTCGTCATCAAAAATGGTATCCAAAAAAGCGGTATCATTGAGGCGATTGATAGTTTGACTAACGTTATCGAGAGCAAATAAAAAAGCCCGAACAGGCTTTTTTCATTTAATCCAAAATTTGTGCGCCAATCCCAATCAAACCTGGACCGGTGTGAACAACAAGGGCGGGGGAAATTTGACCATATAAGACATCTATGGCTTGTGGAATCGCTGCTTTAAGCGCTTCAACTAAAATTAAGGCTTCTTTAGCTGCATTGCCGTGAGCAACAAATAAACGAACCTTTTGGTGATTACCGACAAATGCTTTGACTAATTTGACTGATTTTTCAAGGCTTTTTTTACGACCACGTGATTTGGCAACCGTGTAGTAAATGCCGTCATCATTACAAGAAATAATCGGATTGAGGTTGAGCATATTGCCGACAATAGAGCTGACGAGGCCAATACGCCCCCCTTTTTGGAGGTATTCAAGTGTTGCAACGCTGAAGAAGATTTTACTATTTTTAACTTCGTTAGCAAGAACTTTAGTAATCGCGTCAAAACTTGAACCAGAGGCAATTAATTCGGCTGCGCGAATAGCATGGACACCAGCGCCAATCCCGATGTTTTTTGTATCAAACATGAAGGTTTCAAGCATTGGAAAATCTTGCGCCACCAATCTGACAGAGTTAAAAGTTCCTGATAAGCCGCTTGAAATGGTAATCGCTAATACTTTTTCATAACCATCAGCCACGATTTGTTCAAAGATTTTTTGAATATAGGCACCTTCTGGTAAAGAAGTTTTAGGGATTTCGATAGGCAATCTATCGTAGATTTCTTCAGCAGTGATATCTAGTTTATCTGTATACTCAGCATCTTTATAGATAATTTTGAGAGGAATAACATAGAAGTTATCAGCTTGTGCAATTGTTTCAGGCACATCACAACCAGAGTCGACAAGAATTGCAATTTTTTCAGATGTCATTTGAAATCTCCTTATTTTCCATAATACTTAAACCTTCAACAAGTTCAATGTTTTTTTGAGCGAGTAATTTGGCGGCAAGTGAAGATGTTGCTGCTGTCACGATAAAATATTCTGGTGAAATTTGTTTTGAAAATAAGCCAGGAGTGCTAACGCCCTGTACCTGTTTACCAACAACATTTAAAGTTTCTTCTAGTGCATGACAAAAAATGTTGTAGGCTTCATGCGTACCACTCACACGGCCTTGGTAGACGATACCTGTTTTAATTTCAGGAATGGTCAAGACTTGTTTAAGTAAGGTAATGGCAATGAGGAAAGCCAAGTGGACCCGGGAGTATTTTTTCTTAACAGGTGCAGGAATGAGTTCCAATTTCACATAGTTATTAACCATGGATTTAGTAAGGAGTGCTTGCTCTTGCTTGGGTAAGATTGGCGTCAAATACTTGCCTACCAAGCTGATGACCTGATCCATATATAGCTCGATATCAGGTAATTCTTCCCAGCGGGGTAAGGTAGCGGTCTCGATTTCTTTTCCCCATTCAATTAATGGTTCAGACATAATTAGTTTTCTTTCTAATACTTAGTATAGGTTGCATCTAGTTTTGGATACTAGATATAGTTTACTACAAAATCAAAATAATGTAAATGCTAGTGGTCGCTATTATAGGAATGAATCAAATAAAAGAGATAAATATTGAGTCACAGGCGTTATAAAAATGCTGATTACTTCAGTTTTGTTTGCAAGATAAGTCGTGTAAAAGTCATTCTATTGGCTATTATTTTATAGTCGATGATATAATATATCATAATATAAATTAGAAAGTAGATAGCTAATGAAAAAATCGAAATTAAACCTGATAGTGCTTCCAGTCGCCTTACTGACTTCTGTTTTAATTTTAGGCAGTTGTAAAGCTTCGTCAACCCCGATAAAGCCCTCAAAGTCTTCAGTACAGAAAAGAATTGAACCAGATACTATAAAGAAGTCAGAGCCAGAGAAAGACATTCAAAAAACTTTTAATCCAGGAAGTCTAATTCAAGCTGTCTCAGAAGGCGATATTGAAAAAACAAAAGAAATTCTCAACTCATCTGATTACCAAATTGATGAAATCAACGAAAAATCTGAAACACCTTTATTAATTGCTGTTCACAATAATCAAGTAGCAATTGCTAAATTGTTAATTGATGCAGGAGCTAATGTTAACCAACAAGATACCATTCAAGATAGTCCTTATCTATATGCTGGCGCAGAAGGTAGAACAGAGATTTTGTCATATATCCTTACTCATGCAACGCCTGACCAAACAGTCAATAATAGGTATGGTGGCAATGCCTTGATACCGGCTGCTGAAAAAGGTCATCTTGAAAATGTAAAACGCCTCTTAGCTGATAAACGCGTGGCAATCGATTACCAAAATAAATTTGGATATACAGCTCTGATTGAGGCTGTTGGTCTGCGGGATGGCTCGCAAGTCTACCAAGATATTGTAGCTGAATTGTTAAGAAATGGTGCCAATCCAAATATTAGAGATAACAGTGGCAGAACTGCCTTAGATTATGCCAATCAATTGGGGTATAGCAATATTGCCAATATGATTAAAGCGGCAAATGCTTGGGCCATTCCGATATGACTTTTAAAGCAGTTTGGGCTAGTATGGCGTAGTGTTTAATGCTATAATAAATTTATGAATAATCTAAAAAAACTGGTTGGTATTGAGGCGGCGAAATTTGTTAAAGATGGGATGGTTGTTGGATTAGGAACGGGTTCAACAGCAGCATTTTTTGTGGCGGAATTAGGCCGTCGAGTTGCAGAAGAAAATCTTCAGATTGTTGGTGTGACGACATCAAGTGTAACTAATGCGCAAGCGCGTGAACTTGGTATTCCGCTGAAAGATATTGATGAAGTGGATGCGATAGATTTGACAATTGATGGTGCAGATGAAGTTGACCTTGATTTAAATGGTATCAAAGGTGGCGGTGCAGCACTATTAATGGAAAAAATTGTGGCAACTTATAGTAAGGACTATATTTGGATTGCGGATGAATCGAAATTGGTCGAGCATCTAGGTGCTTTTCCACTACCGGTCGAAGTTGTCTCATTTGGCTGTGGACAGTTATTCCGATTATTTGATAAGCTCGGTTTTCGACCGACTTTCCGTCTGGACGAGACTGGTGCACGTTTAATAACGGATATGGGTAACCATATTATTGATTTACATCTAGAGAAAATAGAAGACCCAGCTCGTTTGATTAAGTTACTTGATGAAACAGTGGGGGTTGTCGAGCATGGTCTCTTTAAAGATATGGCAAAAACGGTCATCATAGGCAGTGAGAATAATGGTGTGAAAATAATCACAAAATAGCTTGAAATCGTTTTCAAAATAATGTAAAATTAAGCTTAACGGTCGTAAAAAACTTCACGAATAAGTGAAAGCGGCGATGCTAATTTAGAAAAAGGTTAAGTTTATTTTATGTACACTCCAGAAGAAATTCTTGAACAAACAGCAGCGACTGCTGTTGTCAAGGTTAATAAACCACTTCTTACGAAACTCATTTTAGGATTCATTGGCGGTGCCATGATTTCCTTGGGCTACTTAGCATATTTACGTGTCGGTGGTGGCTTTGTCGGAGCAGCCGTTTTCCCTGTTGGACTAATTGTCATTCTGCTAGCTGGCGGAGAATTGATTACTGGGAATATGATGGCAGTTGCCGTGGGGTATTTTAAGCAACGCGTGACGTTGACGGAACTCTTGAAAAACTGGGTAGTTATTACATTAGCTAACCTAATAGGTGCGATTTTTGTAGCCTATGTTTTTGGTGTTCTAGCTGGAACATTAACGACCGGTGATGCGCTAAAAGAGACACTTCATGTCGCTCAAACGAAGTTAAATGCAAATTTTCTTGCGGCCTTTTGTTCAGGTATTGGCTGTAATTGGGTCGTTGGTTTAGCAGTTTGGCTAAGCTATGGCGCAAAAGATTTTTCAGGTAAAATTTTGGCAATCTGGTTCCCATTGATGACTTTCGTGGTCATTGGCTTTCAGCATAGCGTCGCCAACAGCTTTCTAATCCCTTTTACCATTTTTGTTGGTCATGCATCATGGTTAGACTTCTTGAACAACTTCATCCCCGTTTATCTAGGCAATGTCGTAGGCGGTGCGATATTGATTGCTTTACTTTATAGTTTAGCTTATCGAAAACACTGAAAATGAAACAAAAAATAAAGACCTGTCGTTGGACAGGCCTTTTTTATAGTGCGTTCAGATAGTCTTGCCAAGCAGTAACGCCCCACTTATGACTACCCCGTTTTAATTTTTTAATGGCAATCTCAACCGGGAACCAATCAATATGATTGAAGTCCTCTAAAGGAGCCCCTAACACTTCATAGCCCACTGTTTCGTAAATATAGGCAGGGTTATAGTAGTACGTATCCCGATGAGAAGAATAAAAGTACTCATCAGCTTGCCCAAGAAATTTACCAAGCTTAGCTTTCGCCCCCAATTCTTCATGCAATTCACGAATGAGTGCTTTTTTATGGTCTTCACCCGCCTCAATTTCCCCACCTGGTAAGAAATAAGCGCCATTTGGTGCTTGAACGAGACAAATCTCAGTGTTATCCTTACGAGCCACGATACCATAGACACCATAGCGCGTTTGATAGTCTTTACTGTCAATTTTTTTGCCAAAAGTTGGAATCATATTTTTCTCCGTTAATTTTATTAAGTCTATTCTATCAAATTTCGTTAAAATTTGATAAAATAAAACAGTAGAAAATAAAAGCTAATCATAAAAAAAGTACAGCAGTGCTTAAATATGTAAGTATAACAACTTAACCAGACTTGGAGATAGTTACACCATTGAAAAAAATAAATATTAGTAAAATCATAATTATTGCACTTATCATGATGATAACAGCTTGTGTCGCTATTTTAATCTCGGCACGTCAATTTAATGACAACAAAAAGCCTTCAGAGATGACACTTGTCGTCAACGATACCGTTGGGGGAATAGATGGGATTATCGCTGCACCCTTTAACTTTTTCGAGAACAAGGCAGCAGAGGTTGGTAATTTGTTGTCAACCTATCAACAGAATGCTAAGCTGAGCAAGAAAATAACGCAATTGGCAGATAATGCAGCTGAATTGGATAGTTTGAAAGCTGAGAATAAAGAATTAAAGGCAGCACTTGATTTACAAAATACACTGACAAACTATGAAAAAGTTGCTTCAAATGTTGTTGTTCGTAATCCTAACGCTTGGGGTGATACGATGACAATTGATAAAGGTTCAGCTGATGGTCTTAAAGATGATATGATTGTCATGAGTAATGGCGGTGTAGTTGGTCGGATTACACAAGTGAATACAACGACTTCTAAAGTTGCTTTGTTGACATCAGATAAAGTATTGGAAAATAAAATTCCAGTTAGACTTGGCTCAGCGGAAAATCCAGCTTACGGTCTGATTACAGGTTATGATGCGCAGCAAAATGCCTTCATCATCACACAGATATCATCGGATAATCAGTTCACTAAAGTTGATCAGGTTGTAACGTCTGGACTTGGCGGTAATTCACCGTCCGATTTATTGGTTGGTGACATTATTGGAGAGAAAAAAAATCAAAAAGGAATGGATAGAGAAGTCTATGTCAAGCCTGCTAGTCAATTTGATAATATCCGTTTTGTTTTTGCGATTAAGCGTAGCTTGAGTGAGGCAAAATAATTGCGAGACCGTATCACTCGGTTTTCTTAAATATATGTTAATGTATGAAAACTCCGAAGAGATAGTCATTTCTTCGGAGTTTTTGGTTCAGATTTTATCTGTGTTTCAAAAGTGGGTGTCAAAACAATTGTTTAGTTGTAAAAAAATACGACCCCTAAAGAGACGTATTCGAATGCAGGTTAATATCTGTTGTATGACCAATCTTTTGATGGTGACTAACTTCAAAAGGTTAATCGCACTTAAATAGATTAATCATTTTCTTTAATCTGGTCTTGTAACTCTTTGAGTTCTTTTTTAGTTTCGCTCTGTGCTTTATTGACAATATGTTTAATGTCATTTCGTTTAACTGCCCAACCAGTAATGACACCTAAGACATATAAGGCAATAATCAATACTAATAACGGAATATCGAGTGAGAAAAACACAAGATTAAGTGAAACCGAATTAAGGTTTTGAAAGGCAAAAATTAAGACTAAAATAATGACGATTAATGCCAAAATACGCTTTGGTGTTGCGATTTTTTTAAATTTTTCCATAAATCCTCCATTTTGTTTAACGCTGTGAGTTGAGATGCACCAAAAACAGAAAATCTAATAAGTATAGAATAATCTATCTTTCTTATTATAATACATGGAATATTATAACTTGTCAGTGGAGTTTTGTCATTAATGTTGCAATTTAATAATGTTGGTTTCTTATAATAAAAAGAATGCATAGAAAGTCTTAGTTTTCTTGAAACCAAAATAGCAATTTAGAATAGAGATAGAAAAACAAAGCAAGTAGTGATATAATGAAGATATTGACGATTCTCTATTTTGTAATTCATTTGTAGAAAAGGCGTAGCGGCTAGATACAGCAATGAAATAGGGAATATGGAGGAAAAAAGAATTAGATGTTGAAAAAAAATAATCCAAAACAAAGTTTATCAACAGTAGAAAGTAAAGAATTTAAAAGGGTGGAAAAAATATGAGTCGTTTCTCCTTTCAATTTTTTACGCCATTCATTCTATTAATTATTATGTTACTAGATGGTCAATTGACACGCTTACTCAGTACGAATGTTACAACTGTGACATCGTGTCTTCTTTTGATTTTTTTGACTTATAGCATCTTGCAACATAGTTACCATTATATGGTAATTGTTGCCTTTGTTATTGGTCTAATCTATGATAGTTACTATATCGGTGTTTATGGTATCGCAAGCTTATTGTTTCCGCTGATTGCACTTTTTGTGTATAATATTAGACAAACAGTTTTTGCAAATCGTTTGACGCGAATTTTTACTGTGATTATCATTGTCACCGCTTTTGAATTTTTATCAGGTGCGATCATCTTAGGGTTTCAGATTTCAAACTTTAATTTTGGTGATTACATTATTTATGAAATAGCGCCTAGTTTATGCCTCAATATTTTCTTTGCCATTGCTTTGCAATCACCTTTAGAAAAATTTTATGGTATAACAAAAGCAAAGAAAGCGTTACAAATGAAAACTAAACTGTAATACAATCGTAACATTAATTGTACTTTGAAAGCGTATAATTAAAGTTGAACCGAAAACGCGTAAGCCTTTGGAGGAAAAAGAAAACTATATGAAGAAAAAATTGATATCAGCTCTTTTATTATCTACTGTCGTTTTAACATCTGCTTCAACAGCATTAGTTGCTGTAGCCGATGAAACAGATGATAAAATCGCAAGTCAAGATGCAAAAATTGCTTCTACGAAATCTGCTGAAGCAACTGCTCAATCAGAAGTCGCAGGTATTCAATCACAAGTGTCTAGCTTGAGTTCAAAACAAGCAGCACTCAAAAAAGAAACAGAAGATTTACTTGCAGAATCAAAAAAACTTCAAGTAAAAATTGATGATTTAACAAAAGAAATTAAAGAACGTGATGAAGCGCTAAAAGCACAAGCACGTTCAGCACAAACAGATGGCTCAGCAACATCATATGTAGATGCTGTCATCAACTCTAAATCTTTATCAGATGTCGTAACACGTGTCTCGTCTATGAGAACTGTTGTTAAAGCGAATAACGACATGATGAAACAACAAGAAACAGCTAAAGCAGATTTAGATAAAGCAGTAAAAACAAACCAAGCGAAATCAAATGAAGGCTACAAACTGCTAGCTCAAATGGATGATCAAGCTAAAACACTTGAAACACAACAAGCACAACTTAAAGTTGCACAATTGAATTTAGCAGCAGAGCGTGCAACAGCAGAAGGTGATAAAGCATCACTCCTTGAACAAAAAGCAGCGGCTCAAGCAGCAGCACAAGCAGCAGCAGCTCGCGAAAAAGCCTATAATGATCAAGTCGCTGATGCAGCCGCTAAAGCAAAAGAGCAAACTGATAATGGGGCTTCTATTGACAATAACGTACCTACGCCTAGTCCTGGTGGGAACGATAATGGTGGTTATACACCAGCACCGACACCGACACCAACGCCAACACCAACGCCAACACCAACGCCAACACCAACGCCAACACCTCCAGGTGGTGGCGGTGGTGCCAACACTTATCCAGAAGGTGAATGTACATGGGGTGCTAAAATCTTAGCACCTTGGGCAGGAAACTACTGGGGTAACGGCGGAGACTGGGCTGCTTCTGCAGCTAGAGCCGGTTTCCGTACAGGTTCAGTACCACAAGTTGGTGCGATTGCTGTATGGCAAGGTGGTTATGGACACGTAGCCGTTGTTTATCAAGTAAGTGGTAATAAAATTGCCGTTCAAGAATCAAACTATGCAGGTAAACGATATATTGCAGACCACCGTGGCGGTTTATTCGACCCAGGTGCTGTCACTTACATCTATCCAAATTAATGATTCAATTAAGATCGCCTCTGGGCGATTTTTTTGTAATTGAAATTTAAGTTATAAAATGGTAAAATTGATAAGAGTATATTGTTTTAAGACAATGACTAAGACTCTTTGGGAGATGAAATGGCTAACATTATTCAAAAAATAATTGAAAATGATAAAAAACAATTAAAAAAATTGCATAAAATGGCAGAAAAGGTAGAAAGCTATGAGGCTGCATATGCAGCAATGTCTGATGCTGAACTTCAAGCCAAAACACCAGAATTTAAACAACGATATCAAAATGGTGAAACGCTAGATGATTTGCTTTATGAAGCTTTTGCGGTTGCTCGCGAAGGTGCAAAACGGATTCTAGGTCTTTTTCCATATCATGTTCAAATTATGGGTGGGGTTGTCTTGCATAATGGGGATGTCCCTGAAATGCGTACTGGTGAAGGTAAAACCTTAACAGCGACAATGCCAGTTTATTTGAATGCTTTGGCGGGTGAAGGTGTCCACGTTGTCACGGTCAATGAGTATCTGTCAGCACGTGATGCAACTGAAATGGGTGAGCTTTATAATTGGCTTGGCTTAACTGTTGGGATTAACTCATCAACTAAATCAGCGGTTGAAAAACGTGAAGCCTATGCTTGCGATATTACTTATTCAACCAACTCTGAGTTAGGTTTTGACTATCTGCGTGATAATATGGTGACGACTTTTGAAGAAATGTCACAACGTCCGTTGAATTTTGCGTTAGTCGATGAAGTGGATTCGATTTTAATCGATGAAGCGCGGACACCGTTGATTATTTCAGGTCAGGCTGAAAGCTCAAGCGCCCTTTACTATCGTGCAGATCAATTCGTGAAATCTTTGAATGGTCGTGAAGACTATGAAGAAGGTGATGATTATAAAATTGATGTGCAATCTAAAACGATAAGTTTAACAGAGGAAGGGATTGACAAAGCTGAGAAATTCTTTGCGATTGATAATCTCTATGATCTTGAAAATGCTGCATTGACTCACTTTGTAGATAATTCTCTTCGTGCAAATTATATCATGTCACTTGATTTTGACTACATGGTAGATGAAAATCAAGAGGTATTGATTGTCGATCAATTTACAGGTCGTGCGATGGAAGGTCGTCGATTCTCTGATGGTCTCCACCAAGCGATTGAGGCCAAAGAAGGCGTGCCAATCCAAGATGAGTCTAAGACCATGGCGTCTATTACTTATCAAAACTATTTCCGGATGTATAAAAAATTGGCAGGGATGTCAGGGACAGCTAAAACAGAAGCGGAAGAATTCCGTGAAATTTATAATATGCAAATCATCCCAATCCCAACAAATATGCCAGTCATTCGTGTAGACCATCCAGATTTACTTTATCCAACGATTGAATCAAAATTTGCGGCTGTTGTACGTGATGTCAAAGATCGTCATGAAAAAGGACAACCGATTTTGATCGGGACTGTTGGTGTAGAGACATCGGAGATCATTTCACAAAAACTAGTCGAATCTGGTATTCCTCACGAAGTCTTGAATGCTAAGAATCACTTCAAAGAAGCTCAAATTATTATGAATGCCGGCCAAAAGGGTGCAGTAACCATTGCGACTAATATGGCTGGACGTGGTACCGATATTAAATTAGGTGCTGGTGTTGTGGATCATCCAGATCCTGAGTATCGTGGGTTGGCTGTAATCGGTACAGAGCGTCATGAATCTCGACGTATTGATAATCAGTTACGTGGTCGTTCTGGTCGTCAAGGTGACCCAGGTGTGTCGCAATTCTATCTGTCGCTTGAAGATGATTTGATGCGTCGTTTTGGTAGTGAACGTGTGGCTGCCGTACTTGAGCGTTTCAAAATTGAGGGTGAAGATGCGGTGATTAAATCTCGCATGATTACCAATCAGATTGAAGCGTCACAAAAACGTGTTGAAGGCAATAACTACGATTCTCGTAAACAAGTCTTACAATATGATGATGTTATTCGTGAGCAACGTGAAGTCATTTATAAACAGCGCTATGAAGTAATTACTGCTAAAGAAAGTTTGACGCCACAACTTTTGGGTATGTTTGAGCGGACAATTGATCGTATTATTGCGGGGCAAGCACCTCTAGGTAAGTTAGATGAAACGGGTACACAGGACTTGATTGTTCAAGTGGAAAGTAGTTTCTTGCCTGATGGTGAAATCACTGCATCTGATCTTGAAGGTTTGAGTTTATCGGAAGTAAAAACGGTGATTTTTGATAAAGTTAAAGCTATCTATGCTGAACAAATGGAAAAATTGGCTGAACCAGAGCGTCAATTAAGTTTCCAACAAGCGGCTATTCTAAGAACAGTTGACACGAATTGGTCAGATCATATTGACCAATTGGACCAAATGCGTCAAAGTGTCGGATTACGTGGTTATGCGCAAAATAATCCGCTTGTTGAATATCAACAAGAAGCCTTTAATATGTTTAACAACATGGTCGGTGCAATCGAGTTTGAAGTGACACGTTTGATGATGAAAGCGCAAATTCATCCACAAACAACGATTCAACAAGATAATGGA
Organism: Pseudolactococcus laudensis; assembly: GCF_013449735.1. Classification (GTDB taxonomy): domain Bacteria; phylum Bacillota; class Bacilli; order Lactobacillales; family Streptococcaceae; genus Pseudolactococcus; species Pseudolactococcus laudensis. The sequence continues at coordinate 75,840 of NZ_JACBNY010000008.1, read as the reverse complement.
CCAAAAGTCGTGACAACAGCTTCAGTAGAGAATTTGACGGATGTTGCTTCATCAGAAACATCAGCAAATGCTGAGACATCAGGTTTAGATTTTTCAAATGTGAAACGTAACGATCCATGTCCATGTGGCTCTGGCAAGAAATATAAAAATTGTCATGGTCGTGTTAACATCGCTTAAGAGTAGATAAAGCAAGTTGCAAGTTTTTCAAAGTACCTATGTGCCTTGAAAACAATTCCTTGAGGGTAGGAAGTCTAAGACGGATTATCCAACTAAAGATTGAAAGTAAATAAATGACATTTAAAGAAATTTCTAAAAAACTAGAGATAGAAGAAATCAAAGAATTAGGTAAACTTTCAGCGGCAACTAAAGCTTTGAAAGAAGCCCGTGACCGCGAGTTAGAAGCCATAATCAAAGGAGAAGATGACCGTATTTTGTTGGTTATCGGTCCTTGTTCATCTGATAATGAAGAAGCTGCACTTAAATATGCGCGTCGTTTGGCTAAATTGCAAGAATCAGTTAAAGATAAAATTTTCATGGTGATGCGTGTTTATACGGCAAAACCACGGACCAATGGTGATGGCTATAAGGGGCTGATTCATCAGCCAGACGCGACAGCACAACCTAACCTTTTGAATGGGATTAAAGCTGTCCGTGAATTGCATTATAAAGTCATCACTGAGACTGGTTTGACGACTGCTGATGAGATGCTTTATCCTGAAAATCTGCGGATTATTGATGACTTGGTCAGCTATATTGCAGTTGGGGCACGCTCAGTTGAGAACCAGCAGCACCGTTTTGTGGCTTCAGGTATCGATGTACCTGTTGGTTTGAAAAATCCAACGTCAGGTAATCTGAATGTTATGTTCAATGGGATATATGCTGCTCAAGCACCGCAAAACTTCCTCTTTAACCGTACAGAAGTTGAAACGGAAGGTAACCCATTAGCACATGCCATTCTCCGAGGTGCTTTGAATGAATATGGCAAAAACATCCCTAACTTTTATACAGATGATTTGTTGGATGCGATCGCGACTTATGAAAAAATGGGTCTTGAAAATCCTTTCATCATGATTGATACTAACCATGATAATTCAGGTAAACGTTATTTGGAACAAATTCGAATTGTACGTCAAACTTTAATCAATCGTCAATGGAATCCACTTATTCAGAAATATGTTCGTGGTTTCATGATTGAGTCTTATTTGGAAGATGGCCGTCAAGATGAACCAGTCGTTTTCGGAAAATCAATTACAGATCCATGTCTTGGTTGGGATAAAACAGAAAACTTGATTAACGAGATTTATCAAGAACTATAATAGTGTATCAGGCTGATGTCCATCGTCTGATTTAAGTCAGAAATCTGACGACAAAACTGGAGCTTGCTTCAGTTTTTGTTTAAATTATTTTGTCAGAATTTTATAATAATTAGAAAGAAAATTAAAAATGGGAATACATCAAAAAGGCGCGACAATTGACATCGCATCAGTTAAATCACACGCTAAATTAGAAGGTGATATTTTAGCTAAAAAAGAAGCGCGTGATGCTGAATTAGAACGTATCATCAAAGGAGAAGATGACCGTATTTTGCTCGTCATTGGTCCTTGTTCATCAGATAATGAAGCTGCAGTCTTAGAATACGCACACCGCTTAGCCAAGTTACAAGAGCAAGTGAAGGATAAAGTATTCATGGTGATGCGTGTCTACACGGCAAAACCACGGACCAATGGTGATGGCTACAAAGGCCTGATGCATCAACCAGATACGTCAAAATTACCGGATCTCATCAATGGCATTCAGGCTGTTCGTGACCTGCATTATAAAGTGATTACGCAGACTGGTTTGACAACCGCTGACGAAATGCTCTACCCTTCTAACTTACGCATGGTCGACGATTTAGTCAGCTACCATGCGATTGGTGCACGGTCTGTAGAGGATCAGGAGCACCGTTTTGTGGCTTCTGGTATTGATGCACCAACAGGTATGAAGAATCCAACGTCTGGTAATTTGAACGTGATGTTCAATGCCATTCATGCAGCGCAAAATAAACAAAATTTCTTGTTTGGTAATGCTGAAGTAGATACTGATGGCAATCCTTTGGCTCATGTGATTTTGCGCGGTGCAACAAATGAGCACGGTGAAAACGAACCGAATTACTATTATGATAATATTCTCAAAGCAATTGACACTTATGAAAAAATGGGTCTCAAAAATCCATTTATCATGGTAGATACTAACCATGATAACTCTGGCAAACAATTTCTTGAGCAAATCCGTATTGTGCGTCAAACCCTAATTAATCGGGACTGGAATGATAAAATTGAGCAAACAGTACGCGGCTTTATGATTGAATCTTATTTAGAAGATGGTCGTCAAGATGCACCTGAAGTATTTGGTCAATCTATTACTGACCCATGTCTTGGATGGGATAAGACAGAAGCATTAGTTAATGAAATCTATGAAACTTTGAAATAATCCAAAGAAAATTGAGGTAAAGGCCTCTTTTTTATGTCAATTTTAAATGATATAAAAAAGTTCGGAGATTTATTGATAATTAGAAATAATAAGTTGAGAGTTTTTCATAAAGGTTAGACCCCAGTCTGATAGTATTTCAATGAAAAGTAGCAAGTGTCATTAAAAAACTGGTATAGCACACTTTATAAATAATTGTTGCATTTTTATTGCAAACCTTTTCATTTTATGATAAACTATTGTTGTGATGGCTTTGAAATACAACTAAAGTCAAAAAATATCGAAAAAAACTAAGGAGAATGCAATCATGGCATCTAAAGATTTTCACATCGTAGCTGAAACAGGTATCCACGCACGTCCTGCAACTTTGCTTGTACAAGCAGCTTCAAAATTCACTTCTGACATCAACCTTGAATATAAAGGTAAATCAGTTAACCTTAAATCAATCATGGGCGTTATGTCACTTGGTGTTGGTCAAGGTGCTGACGTTACAATTTCTGCTGAAGGTGCTGACGCTGACGATGCAATCGCTGCGATCACTGAAACAATGACAAAAGAAGGATTGGCTGGAGAATAATCATGGCAGAGAAGCTTACAGGTATTGCCGCGTCTAGCGGTGTTGCAGTTGCCAAAGCTTATCTACTTGTTCAACCGGATTTGTCATTTGAGACAGTTACTGTCGAAAATACCGACAACGAGGAAGCTCGCTTGGATGCTGCTCTTGAAGCAAGCACAGGCGAGCTTAACGTTATCCGTGAGAAAGCTGTAGAAAGCCTAGGAAACGAAGCGGCAGCGGTCTTTGACGCACATTTGATGGTTCTTGCAGATCCAGAAATGATTGGTCAAATTAAAGAAACGATTCGCGCTAAGAAAATAAACGCAGAAACAGCACTTAAAGAAGTGACAGATATGTTTATCGCGATTTTCGAAGGTATGGAAGACAATCCATACATGCAAGAACGTGCTGCTGACATCAAAGACGTTACAAAACGTGTGCTTGCAAATCTTCTTGGTAAGAAATTGCCAAGTCCTGCAACAATTGATCAAGAAGTGATCGTCGTTGCACATGATTTGACACCATCTGACACAGCGCAACTTGACAAAAAATTTGTTAAAGCCTTTATTACAAATATCGGCGGACGTACAAGTCACTCAGCAATCATGGCTCGTACGTTAGAAATCCCTGCAGTACTTGGTACAAATAACATCACAACACTTGTGACTGATGGTCAACTTTTGGCTGTCAACGGTATCACTGGTGATGTTATCATTGACCCAACAGAAACTGAACAAGCTGAGTTTATTGCTGCTGGTAAAGCTTATGCTGACCAAAAAGCAGAATGGGCTTTGCTTAAAGACGCTGAAACAATGACTGCTGATGGTAAACACTTTGAATTGGCTGCCAATATTGGTACACCTAAAGACGTCGTCGGTGTGAATGAAAATGGTGGGGAAGCAGTCGGTTTATACCGTACTGAGTTCCTTTACATGGATTCACAAGACTTCCCAACTGAAGATGAACAATATGAAGCCTATAAAGCAGTGCTTGAAGGCATGAATGGTAAACCAGTTGTTGTCCGTACTATGGACATCGGTGGGGACAAGGAATTGCCTTATTTCGATCTTCCGAAAGAAATGAACCCATTCCTTGGTTACCGTGCGCTTCGTATCAGCTTGTCTGAAGGTGGCGATGCGATGTTCCGCACACAATTGCGTGCTTTGCTTCGTTCATCTGTTCACGGTAAACTTCGCATCATGTTCCCAATGGTTGCACTCGTAACTGAGTTCCGTGCAGCTAAAAAACTTTTCGATGAAGAAAAAGCTAACTTGCTCGCTGAAGGCGTAGCAGTTGCTGACGACATCCAAGTAGGTATCATGATCGAAATCCCAGCAGCAGCAATGCTTGCTGACCAATTCGCTAAAGAAGTAGACTTCTTCTCAATCGGTACTAACGACCTCATCCAATACACGATGGCGGCTGACCGTATGAACGAACAAGTTTCTTACCTTTACCAACCTTATAACCCTTCAATCTTGCGCTTAATCAACAACGTGATTAAAGCAGCGCATGCTGAAGGTAAATGGGCTGGAATGTGTGGCGAAATGGCCGGTGACCAAACTGCAGTACCACTTTTAGTTGGTATGGGACTTGACGAATTCTCAATGTCAGCGACATCAATACTACAAACACGTAGCTTGATGAAACGTCTTGACACTGCGAAAATGCAAGAATTGGCTAACAAAGCCTTGACTGAATGTGCAACAATGGAAGAAGTTGTTGCTTTGGTTGAAGATTATACAAAATAAGCAATAAATGATCAAAACAAAGCTAGTCACGAAAGTGACTGGCTTTTTTGATCTTCGCATAAATTGAAGTGTGAGAAGTTATTTTGGGTATTGAATATGAAGTCAACAGAATGTTGATTTACAGATGGAATGAGTCATGATATGCTTGAAATGTAGAATTTATCAATTTTATAATGCCAATTGCTGAATAAGAAAAAAGAATTTAAACTTATCATACAAGTTTCAACTGCACAAAATTGGAGAGAGTATTTTATTTCTGATAATCCGTATAGTTCGAATGATATAGTTGAGATTGGAGATAATTATGTCATAATTGATAAATAAAAACAACAATTACTACTGCCTGAATGGCGAATATCTGCGTTTATCGTTATGTGATTAAGAAAAATTCCGATAAAACCACAGTTTCATCATTTTCAATAGAAAGATAATAAAACGGTCTTGGTTGCAAATCTATTATGCGACAGATCTTTTAAATGCCTATACAGATCATATTATTCCTTTGGGTTCAGATAGAATAAAGTAAGGAAATGTTCAAATAAAAAGTTTGAACGTTTTTTTGTACTAAATGAGAAATACTCCATGTCGTTCGTGGTATTTTTTGGTCATTCATACAAATCTTTGGTTATTCGTGACATATTTTCGTCCGTTTATGGCATCTTGGAAAAAATATTTTTTTTTCGTGTAAAATAAGAGAATAGAGAACGATTGATGAGGGGGATGCGATGACAACTATTGAGAATATGGTATTTAGACAATTGAATGAGCAAGAACTGGCATTTATTAGTGGTGGTACGCTAGGGGATAACATTAAACAAGCCCGACTTGAACACCAGATGACTCAGACGATGTTAGCCCAAGCTCTCTTTGTTAGCAAACAAGCGGTGAGTCAGTGGGAAAAAGGCGTGCGTGAATCGAATATTGAGACAGTCGTACGATTACGAGAGATACTTCATGTTCCTTTTGATAAACTATTGAAATAAAATCTGATTGCTAAAAAGAAGGAAAGGTGGTGAAAATGTTAAAAAGATATCAATATACATCACAAGTTGATACACGAGATTGTGGTGTTGCGGCACTTGCGACGGTTGCTAAACATTACGGTTCGAATTTTTCTTTAGCGCACCTACGTGAGCTAGCCAAAACTGACATGGAAGGGACTACAGCTCTTGGAATTGTCAAGGCGGCTCAAGTGCTCAATTTTGAGACGCGTGTACTTCAAGCAGATATGACACTTTTTGAGTTAACAGAAATACCTTATCCGTTCATTGCGCATGTGGCTAAAGATGGTAAGCTTTTACATTATTATGTGGTATATGGTGCAAAAAAAGATAAACTTATTATTGCTGATCCAGATCCTGATGTAGGTGTGACGAAAATGTCCAAAGAAAGATTTTCGACTGAGTGGACAGGTGTAGCAATTTTTCTTGCACCAACGGCGAACTATACGGTAGAAAAAGACGAAAAAAATGGTCTCATGAGTTCCCTACCATTATTGCTCAAACAAAAAGGGTTAATTGTTAATATTATATTAGCAGCTTTGTTGGTAACTGTGATTAATATCGCAGGATCATATTATTTACAAAGCATCATCGATGAGTATGTACTAAACCAGATGAAGTCAACGCTTGGAATTATTTCGGTCGGACTAATCATCACTTACTGTTTACAGCAAATGATGAGTTATGCTCAGACTAATCTTCTAAATATCTTGGGACAGCGCTTATCAATAGATGTTATCTTATCCTACATTCGGCATATTTTTGAACTTCCAATGACATTTTTTGCGACAAGGCGAACTGGTGAAATCCTATCAAGGTTTACCGATGCAAATGCTATTATTGATGCCTTGGCAAGTACGATTTTATCCGTTTTCTTGGATATGACGATCGTCATGGTTGTTGGTAGTTTTCTCTTTTTTCAAAATGGTCATTTATTTTTATTGACCTTGCTATCAGTCCCCTTGTATCTTTTGCTCGTCATGTTATTCATTAAGCCCTTTCAGAAAATGAATGCAGCAGTCATGCAGCATAATGCCATTTTGAGCTCCAGTATTATTGAAGATATAAATGGGATTGAAACAATTAAAAGTCTCACGAGCGAGGTAGCATCATATCAAAAAATTGACCGTGAATTTATTGCTTATCTCAAGGCATCTTTTAAGAGAGAACGATATGAGGCAGTCCAGACCGCTCTTAAACAAGCTTTAAAACTGATTTTAAATGTGATGATATTGGCTATTGGTGCACGATTGGTCATGCAAGACAAACTGACATTAGGACAATTAATCACCTACAATACCTTGCTCTCTTATTTCACGACCCCCCTCGAAAATATTATAAATTTACAAACAAAACTTCAGCAAGCACGTGTAGCTAATCATAGATTGAACGAAGTTTATCTCGTGGACTCAGAATTTACCACAGAAAATCTAATAACTGAACTTGAACAGATTCAGACCATATCGTTTGAAGAAGTCAGCTATAAGTATGGTTTTGGACGTGATACCTTAAAGAATGTGACGTTTGAAGTCAATGCAGGTGAAAAACTAGCCTTGACTGGTGTGAGCGGAAGTGGCAAGACGACTTTAGCCAAGCAAATGGTTCATTTTTTAGAACCGAGTCAAGGTGTGATTAAAATTAATCGACAAGATATCAAACAAATTGACAAGAAAATATTACGTCAAAAAATCAATTATATTCCACAGCAACCCTATATCTTCACAGGCTCAATCATGGAAAATTTAACATTAGGTGCTAAGCCTGACGTGACACCACAGGATATTATGACAGCTTGTGAAATTGCTCAGATTTGAGAAGATATTGAGGCAATGCCAATGACCTATCAAACGCAACTCACTGATGGCACTGGAATTTCAGGAGGACAGAAACAGCGCGTTGCTCTAGCACGTGCGCTCCTAACAAAAGCTGATGTGTTGATTCTAGATGAAGCGACAAGTTCACTTGATGTCTTCACGGAGAAAAAAGTCATTGATAATTTGATGCAATCGAATAAAACAATCATCTTCGTCGCGCACCGGCTATCTATCGCTGCTAAATGCGACCGAATCTTTGTACTTGAACAAGGGGAAATTGTCGAGTCAGGGCATCACGAAGAACTGCTAGCTCTAGGCCAACAATATAAGCAAATGGTTATGCTTTAGAAAGGAATCCATATGAACTCCCAATTATTTGAAAGTGCAGAATTTTATAAACGGCGATATGGCAGTTTTTCAGTTTATCTGGTTATTCCCGCAGCTCTATTGCTTTGTTTTTTAATATTGTTCTCCATGCTTAACAAGAAAGAAATCACAGTTCAGTCTATTGGGGAGCTTGTTCCAGCTTATCGGCTAGCCAAAATTCAGTCAACCAGTGATTTGAAAATCATCGAAAATAACTTGTTAAATCATCAATATATAGAAAAAGGTCAGACCTTGATTGTATATTCAGGACAGGTGACAGAAACTGAAATCCAAACAATGATAACACAGTTGGCGCAACTGGATAAACAAATTATGGATTTGGAAACACTGAAACAAGGGATTGTAAAAGATGTTCAAACCTTTGTATCGACAGATGAATTTGGCTATCAGAGTAGTTTAGGGAGCTATCTTAGCCAACGGGAAGTGATGCAGAAGGAACATGATAAAGTAAATGCTAATATTAGTCTTCAAAACGAAACAGTGGTTAGCACGCAGAAGGCGATTAATGATGAAATAACAGCTTTGACGGCTAAAATAGCAGTAAAAAAAAATAAGCAGGCTCAAGAAAAAGATAAAGAAAGACAAGAGGCTATTTTTGTTGAAATTGAACAACTGGAGACTAATCTCGCAAGTTTGAAAACGCAGAAAGCGAGTAGTGGCACTTACCAATCCTATGATGAAAGTTTAGCCTCAAAACTCAATAGCCTAAAAACTGAGCAGCTTGCAAATGCCGATAAAGAACTAGTGATCGTTAAGGGCAAGAAACAGGAGATAGCACAAAGTTTATCTCGTGCTAGGGAGATTCAGCAAAATCATGAGATTATTGCTCCAGAATCAGGAATTATTAAGGTAGATGAGTCTAACCAACATAAAAAGATGATCCCGATTGGTACGATGATTGCTGAGATTTTACCAAGTCTGACAGATAGAACGAAACTTGAAATTGAATATTATGTAGATTCAAGTGACTTAACAGCACTTAAAATCGGTCAAAAAATAAGATTTGCCTCTACCAAAAAGTTAAAGCAACCACTCATTTTAACTGGTCGAATTAACTCAATTGCTAAATCTGCTACTCAGATTAAAGGACAGAATTTTTTTCAAGTTAAAGCGCAAGTCACTTCTAAGACGTTAAAAAGAAAGCAATTGATTTATGGCTTACAAGGACGAGTTTCTAGTGTTGTTGATACAAAAACTTTCTTTCAATATTATCTGGATAAATTTTTTGACGGTCAATGAAGACTGATGAGGTATAAGTGTTTTATTTAAAGGATGTCCTGATTTTATATTGGCAATAAAAAAGATTTGTGTTAGAATGAAAGGGAAATATTTAGGAAAACGTTTTCTTAGATAACTATAGCCCCTTATTTGATGATTCGATTGACAATTATCTTATTATGAGATGAGGGTGGGGAAGACAATTCACCGTAAGGTGTACGTTGAATTCGAAGAAAGTATAGAGACGGTTATTACCGTGTCTTTACTTAGAAATTCAGGAGAAAAAGAATGAGTGAAGTAATCCCTAAAGTAAAAAAAGCAGCGATGCTACCTAATAATTTCATCATGCTTGATTTTGACAATGGAGAGCGTCGTTACTTGCCATCTCACTATATTCAACAATATGAAAATGCCTTAGCTGGAGATAAAGCAGTGGCTGAGGGGACGCGTAGGACGATTGCAGTATCGCCTACCATTACTTTTTTTGGTAATCAGTTTGACATTCAAGATGATGGCACAGTTGTCCTCAATGAAAAAGATTGTTACACACTTGAGGAATTATGGAAAAATAGTGTGTCGAGCATCTCGGAAGCTAAGCGTGTTATCCCAGATGCTACGCATTGGAAACGTAATGTTGTTGTAGCCTTACTTTTGGCATCGCCTTTAGTGATTATTATGATAGTTGCTTTAATTCAAGGGTGGTAAATATGACATGAGGAACTAGACGGTCGTGTCTAGTTTTCTTTCAGCGGAAATTATCGGATAATTCAATATTTTCTTAGATAATCTGGATAGGTAAATACTAGAGGGAATAACTAAGAGGAGTGAAAAAGAGACTATGGTTATCTTGTAAGGGAATGAGATAAGATAGTAGAATCAAGATGACTCAATTTCGAGGGTATGGTAAAGGGGAAAATCAAATGAATGATCAAATGAAAGCATCTAAGCAACTTGAAAAATTTACGGAGGTATGTGAAGGTGTTCTTGCCAATATTCAAGGAGGTGGAAAGGGTTCTATCTTTGCTTTGATTTTTAGTTCTTTTCATGGGAAAAAGTGATGATAGAGGTATTATTACTTGTCCTAACTCTTACTTTATATATGATAAACGGTTCTTATGTTTTATATCATTTTAGTGTGCTAAAGATAAAGTTAGTTTCTCTATCGATTTTTTGTACTGTTGAGTTGCTTGTTGTTTTAGTAAGTGTCCTGATTAATCAAGGTTGGCTTCGTTTTCTCATAGAGCTAGTCATGTATATCTCATTTCTTCAGCATTTCAGAAACAAAGATCTTAAAGTGAATATTTTTCTAGCTATTTTTACATTAACTTTCTGCTACTTCGTAAAAATGTTTATTTCTATTTTTATTGTTGAACATATTTTTAAAATTCAGGATAATAACATTGGAGGACTAACAGGTGATTTGTGTGTCATACCGTCTTATTTTATCTTGTTAAAGTGTTTGGCAATCAATCCCAAACAGTTAATAATTGCAGATCAAGAGTGGGAGTCGGATTTTTTGAATTCAGAAGACAATCCGAAAGAATTTAAAGTGGAACGTGACATTGAACAAGAGCAAAATAAATTGATTATTTTTTCGGCAATTCTGATGGTACTTTTTTATCTATACAATAATTTTGTCAGACTGACAGAATTCGGTAGTCGTTTCAATTTTAGTTATGTTGTTTTTGTCTATGTTTTCTTGTTTCTTATGATGCTTCACTTGATTAATGTCAAGTATAAGGAATGGGAGAACCACAAATTATTGAGTTATAAAGACCGTTTGCTATCAGGTTTATCAACTTACACGCAGGAAGTGGATAAATCTTATCAATCTGTTCGAATGTTTCGGCATGATTTTACGAATATTCTTGTGTCCATGCGTGAAACGATTGAAACGCAGAAAATAGAAGCGGTTAGAAAAACCTACGGTGAAATTCTTGAAAGAAGTAGTATCATTCTTGAAGAAAATCGAAAAGAAGTTGCGAAGCTTGCTAATATCAAGGTTTTAGAGTTAAAGAGTGTTATTTCGGCAAAGATACTGCAAGCTGAGATAAGAGATGTTGCAGTTGAGTTAGAAATACCAGAAACCATAGACAATATACGAGTAGAGAAACTGGATATAGTCAGGATAATTGGTATAACATTGGATAATGCTATTGATGCAGCAGTCGAAACTGAGGGAGATAAGGCAGTCGTTAAAGTAGCTATTTTTAATAAAGGGTTGGCTAGATATTATGTTGTAGAAAATGATATGGTTCAGGAAAAGTTGCCGACACATTTGATATTTGAGGAGGGCTATTCAACAAAAGGTCCACATCGTGGTTATGGTCTTGCTAATTTAGATGCCATTATTAGCAATTATCCAAGAGTTAGTTATCGGATACAGGCTAAAAATTATAAATTTAGAATCGAATTAGAGATGAGTTGAGGATGAAGGTTTATATATTGGAAGATGAAATTGTTCAGCAATTTCGGTTAGAGAGTTTGGTAAAAAACTATATGCAGCAAAAGAAATATCCAGTTGAAGAGATTGTCACGTGTGATCGCTCATGAGATCTTTTAGCATCGCTTGAAGAAAGTTCCCGAAATAATATTTATTTCTTGGATATTGCTATCAAAGGCAATCAAAATGCTGGTTTAGAAATCGCTGAAAAGATTCGGAAACTAGACGCAATTGGACAAATTTCTTTTGTCACGACGCACAATGAATTTGCATCGATTACTTATGAGTATAAGGTGAATGCACATGATTTTATTGATAAAATTTTGCCACAAAAAGTTTTTGACGAAAGGATTATAGCAAATATTGATCACTATATCACAATTAATCGTCTTAAACCTTTGAATGAAGTGTTTTCCTATAAAACACGAACAGGTAAGATTATCGAAGCGTTATATGCCGATATTCGATACTTTGAAACGACTGGTATTGCGCATAAGCTACTTCTGCAAATGGATGGTGAAACCTTGACCATGTATGGCAATATGAATGATATTGAAAATATGTCTAATCATTTGGTGCGGGTGCATCGTTCTTTTTTGGTAAACCAATCTTTCATCAAAAAAATGTATAAAAGAGAAAAAATCATTGTGCTAGAGGATGATACGGAAATTCCAGTATCTCGAGCAGGTTTTAAACGATTGGAACAAGTTTGGCTAAAAAGATAGGGATAAAATTTGTCAACGCTTTCAAAATAACGTAAAATAGAAGTAGGATAACTCTAAAAAATAGATTCATGTGAATCTTGACAGGTGTCGTTTTCAGAGCTCTGATTAAGAAAGTGGTGATGATAATGGAAAACATAGGAAATGTGACAGGACTTGTTCATTCGACAGAAAGTTTCGGTAGTGTTGATGGACCAGGCGTTCGCTTTGTCATTTTTATGCAAGGCTGTAAAATGCGTTGTAAGTTTTGCCACAATCCAGACACCTGGGCAATGAGCAATAGTAAGGCAAAAGAGCGGACGGTTGATGAAGTCCTCGCTGAAGCGATGAAGTTCAAGTCTTTTTGGGGCAGTCGTGGTGGGATTACGGTCTCTGGTGGCGAAGCCATGTTACAAATGGATTTTGTGACGGCTTTGTTTACGAAAGCTAAATCCCTTGGTATACACTGCACACTAGATACGTGTGGTCAGCCTTTTTCAACGAAACCTGAAACGTTAATGAAAGTGGATAAACTGCTCGCCGTGACCGATTTGGTCTTGCTTGATATTAAAGAAATTAATGAAATCCGGCATCGTGACTTGACTGGTCATAAGAATGATAATATTATCGCATTTTCACGTTATTTATCAGATAAGCAAGTTCCTGTATGGATTCGCCATGTTCTGGTACCAGGTGAAACCGATTTTGATGAAGATTTACAAGCATTGGGTGACTATGTCAAGACATTGTCAAATGTTCAAAAGTTTGAAGTTTTGCCTTACCATACGATGGGTGAATTCAAGTGGAGAGAGTTAGGGTGGGATTACCCACTGATTGGTGTCAAACCACCAAGTAGCGAGCGTGTCGCTAACGTCAATTCACTCTTACATACAGAAGATTATAAAAAATATCTGGAGCGCGTGAACAGATGAGTATCATAAGGTAGTGAACTGGGTTGAAAAAACTGAGAAATCGAGGTATCTGTTACTTCGATTTTTTAGATGAAGTAGGACGCTATTAGTTTATGAAAGCAAAGCGTGATATAATAAAGTTAGACACCTTTTAAAATCAAGGATAGAAAGACAGATTCAATGACAAAAATAATTTTCATGGGAACACCAGCTTTTTCAGTACCTGTTTTAGACGGGCTAGTTGAGAAGGGTTATGAGGTGTTAGCAGTTGTCACACAACCAGATCGTGCAGTTGGTCGAAAAAAAGAAATTAAGATGACGCCCGTCAAGGCGGCAGCTTTACGTCATAAGTTACCAGTTTATCAACCTGAGAAAATCTCGGGTTCTGATGAAATGGCGGAGCTGATGACATTAGGAGCGGATATTATCGTAACAGCGGCATTTGGTCAATTTTTACCAGAGCGTTTGCTCAATTCTGTTAAGCATGCTGTCAATGTTCATGCCAGTCTTTTGCCGAAATATCGCGGAGGTGCACCTGTCCATTATGCTATCATCAAAGGTGATAAAGAGGCTGGTGTGACAATTATGGAAATGGTTAAAAAAATGGATGCAGGTGATATGATTTCGCAGCGTGCCATTCCGATTACCGATGCTGATAATGTTGGTACTATGTTTGAAAAACTCAGTCTTGTCGGTCGGGAACTTCTATTAGATACTTTACCAGATTATCTGGCAGGCAATATCACGCCACAGCCGCAGGATGAATCGCAAGTAACCTTTTCACCTAATATAACACCAGAAGAAGAACGGATTGATTGGCAGCTTTCTGCGCGTGATATTTTCAATCAAGTGCGTGGTATGTCTCCATGGCCAGTTGCACATACTATTTGGCAAGGAACGCGTTTTAAACTTCATGAGGTCGTACTGGCTGATTTAAATCATGTCGAAGGTACTCCGGGGCAAGTTATCGAAAAGACAAAAAAAAGTCTGGTCATCGCTACAAAAGAAGGGGCTGTTAGCCTAACGATAGTACAACCAGCAGGTAAACCTAAAATGCCTATTCAAGATTTTCTAAATGGTTTAGGAAAAAATATAAATATCGGAGATCAATTTGAGTAATAATCCGCGCCGGGTGGCGCTTTCTGTCATTAATGATGTATTAAACAATGATGCTTATGCCAATATCGCACTTAATGAAAAAATCAAATCAGAGCATTTGACTGAGCTAGATAAAAAATTGGTGACACAGCTCGTTTATGGTACGATTTCAAAAAAAATCACGTTGGACTGGTATACCAAGCCTTATGTCAAAAAGACTAAGAAATGGGTCAAAAATCTGTTAGCTATGACGGTTTATCAGATTATTTATATGGATCGTATTCCGACATCAGCTGCGGTTGATGAAGCGGTTAAAATTGCGAAAAAGCAAGGTGATCAAAGGTTATCAGGTTTTGTCAACGGTGTACTCCGTAATTTTACGCGTGCAGAGCTCAGGTCTTTTGATGAGATTTCAGATTCAACGGAAAAATTGGGTATTCAATATTCGATGCCAGCTGAGTTAACACAAAAATTTGTGACACAGTTTGGATTTGAAAAGACGCGTCAAATTTTTAAGAGTTTGGAAGAGCCGAGTCGTGCGAGTTTGCGCGTGAATACAACATTAACAGATGTCGAGACTGAATTTAACAAGTTATCGCAAGAATTTGATGTTGAAAAATCAGAACTCTCATCGACAGGGATTGTCGCGAAAACCGGTCATTTTGCTGACTTGCTTGATTTCAATGATGGTCTGATAACGATTCAAGATGAATCAAGTCAATTAGTTGCTGTGGCATTAGATGCACAACCAAATGATAAGATTTTGGATGCTTGTGCAGCACCTGGTGGTAAGACTGTCCACATCGCTGAATATTTATCAGAGCAAGGCCATATCGAAGCGTTGGACTTGTATGACCATAAGTTACGTTTGATACAACAAAATGCCGTGCGTCTTCATCAAGCAGAAAAAATCAGCTTGACTAAACTTGATGCGCGTCAAAGTTTTGAAAAATTTGGTGCAGAACGTTTTGATAAAATTTTAGTCGATGCACCGTGTTCGGGACTGGGACTAATTCGTCGCAAACCTGATATAAAATATAGAAAAGAAACGACTGATTTTGTAAATTTACAGAAAGTTCAGCTTGAAATTCTAGAAAATACTTGCAAAACCCTTGTAAGTAGTGGTACTATAGTGTATAGTACATGTACTATTTTCGACGAAGAAAATTTCCAAGTCATTGAAAAATTCTTGGCTAAACATCCTGAATTTGAGCAAGTGCCTTTGACACATGAAAAAGCCGATATTATTAAAAACGGCTGTATCATGCTCACGCCAGATGCTTATCATACGGATGGTTTCTTTATCGTAAAATTGTGCAAAAAATAAGGTGTATGAGGTTTAAGGCACTCCTCCTTTTGGGAAGATGCGGTAGGCCGAAATGCACTTAATCTCAAATGAAATTGTTTAAAAACGATAGTGGATGAAACCGTTGTTTTTATAACTTGAATGAGGACTTAGATGAAGTACAGTATTTTGTCAGACGTTGGGCAAAAACGCGTGAATAATCAGGATTATGCCGACACCTATGAAAATCAACAGGGTGAGCGGATTTTTCTGCTTGCAGATGGTATGGGCGGTCATAAGGCTGGTAATGTTGCGAGTAAATTGACAGTTGAGGACCTTGGTAAAGCCTGGGCGACAACTGATTTTACAGGGGACAGTCATCCTGATGAAATTGAATCATGGCTCCGTGCTCAAATTCGCGCTGAAAATGAGAATATCGCAAACCTTGGGAAATTAGATGATTACAAGGGAATGGGGACTACGCTTGAGGCAGTCGTTGTTCAAAAACATCAAATTATCAGTGCTCATGTTGGTGATTCTCGGACACAAGTGATTAAAAATGGAGAATTAATCCGAATCACACGTGACCATTCTCTTGTCCAAGAGTTGGTAGATGCTGGTGAAATAACGGCAGATGAGGCTGAGAAACACCCGAATAAGAATATTATTACGCGTTCTTTAGGTCAACCGACAGACATTGATGTCGATACAGTGACGTTAGAAATTGATGCCGATGATATTATTATCATGAGTTCTGATGGTTTGACGAATATGGTGCCGGCTGAGGCAATCATAGAAACTGTAGATAATGATCAGGACGTGATCAGTCAAGCGCAAGACTTAGTTGCCCTTGCTAATACGAATGGTGGTCTGGATAATATCACGGTTATTTTAGTCAAATTTGATAAAGGAGATCTGTAAGATGATACAAATTGGAAAAATCTATGCAGATCGTTATCGCGTGATTAGAGAAATCGGTCGTGGCGGTATGGCTAATGTTTATTTGGCAGAAGATACTTATCTGGACAATCGTCAGGTCGCGATTAAAATTTTGCGTTCAAACTTTGAAAATGATAGCCTAGCAATTGCTCGTTTTCAACGTGAAGCTTATGCCATGGCAGAATTGAATCATCCTAATATTGTTGGCATTTCTGATGTGGGTGATGCAGATGATCAGCAATACATCGTCATGGAATATATTGACGGCTTGACGCTAAAACAATATATTAATGAGCACGCACCACTTGCCAATGAAGAAGCAATCAGAATTGGTGATGAGATTTTGGCTGCTATGGCTTTGGCGCATAGTAGTGGGATTATTCATCGTGATTTGAAACCGCAAAATATTCTCATCACAAAAGACGGTACTGCAAAAGTAACGGATTTTGGGATTGCTAAGGCGCTTTCTGAAACGTCTTTAACACAGACGAACTCTATGTTTGGTTCTGTGCACTACCTTAGTCCTGAACAAGCTCGCGGAGGTAATGCTACACCTCAGAGTGATCTCTATGCGATAGGGATTATCATTTATGAAATGTTGACAGGTTCGATTCCTTTCGATGGCGATAGTGCTGTTACCATTGCCCTCAAGCATTTTCAAGAGAACTTGCCAAGTATCATTAATCAAAATAAAAATGTGCCACAAGCTCTTGAAAATGTTGTAATTAAGGCAACGGCTAAAAAACTGTCAGATCGCTACGAGAACGTGACGGATATGCGTCGTGATTTGAATCTTGCTTTGAGTTTGGATCATGCTCACGATCCAAAATTAACTTTTGTCGAAGATGAAGATGCGACAAAGATTCTGCCTAAAATGCTGATTCCGGATAACGGCAACACGGATAAATTGGTCACGAAGGTGACGCAAGATACTGCAGCAGATGGTACGACAGGTGGCATTGAGCCACTTGTTGGTACGAGTAAGAAAAAGCGAGTACCTAAGGGTGTGATAATCGGTGGTGTTGTAGCAATTGTTTTAGCGATTGCGGTGGTAGCACTTATTTTGACGACACCTAAAGAAGTAAAAGTGCCTGATGTGACGGGCATGACGGTTTCGCAAGCTAAAACGGTTCTTGAAAATAATAAACTAAAGGTTGGTCGTGAAATCAAAGAGGTTAGCGATCAGCCTGAAGGTAAAGTGATACGGACGAATCCAGAAGCCAAGACAGTTAAAAAAGAGGGTGCCAGTGTCAACCTCTATGTGTCAAAAGGTGGCAATGTTATCAAGTTGAAAAACTATGTCGGTTGGGATGTTGATAAAGCGATTGATGATTTGATTCTCAAATATAATGTGGACGAAAGCAGAATCAAGAAAGAATCTGTCAAGTCTGATAGTATTGATGCAGGTAAAATCATCAAGCAAACCCCTGGGAAAGATAAACTATTTGATTTAGATAGCAAGGATGACATCATCTTCCAAGTTTCTGAAGGTAATCAAGCAGTTATGCCAACCTACCTGAACAATGGCTTGAGTATCAAGACTGTAGCGGCAATTAAGGCTGAACTTCAAAATATGGGCGTGCCCGCTGCTAATATCACGGTCGAATATACCCAAACGACTGACCAAAATGCAGATGGTTATGTCATTGGTTCAACTCCTGCACAAGGAGATACATTTAAAATCAAAGATACTAAGATTGTTTTGACAGTACTGCAATTTGACTCTGCAACTGCAAGTAAAGAGTCATCTGAGTCAGAATCTAAATCTAAGTCGGAAAGTGAGGCTAGCGCCTCTGCCTCGACTTCAAAATCGATTGAAGACTCAAAAGCTAAAAGTGATGCAGATGCCAAGGCATCGCAATCTGCTAGCTCAACACCTGAGAGTTCAACAACACAATCTAAACCATAGTAAAGACACTCAGTGAGTTGACAGCTCTGAAAAAAGCTGTATAATAGATAAAGTACCAACTGGTTCTGAGCTTAGCGAACGCCAAACGTTTGGCACGGAAACAGCAATAAAATCAATTGAGCACCAAGCTCAATCATAAAAAGGAGAAACACAATGGCAATCTCAAAAGAGAAAAAAACTGAAATCATCAAGCAATATGCACGTACTGAAGGTGACACTGGTTCACCTGAAGTTCAAATCGCTGTTTTGACTTGGGAAATTAACCACCTTAACGAACATATTCAAAATCATAAAAAAGACCACGCAACTTACCGTGGTTTGATGAAAAAAATCGGTCACCGTCGTAACTTGTTGGCGTACTTGCGTCAAAAAGATATTCCACGTTACCGCGAATTGATTTCATCACTTGGTCTTCGTCGTTAATAACAAGAAAAATCCTGATAATATTGGGATTTTTTTGTTTTCCAAGGGTTCATGACGCTGAAAGCGTGTTAAAAATATGATAAAATAGTACTAGTTGAGACAAAAAAACGGGGTGCTCTATGCTAGACTAAGCAGTGTGTTGTTAATTCGCAACTATTGCTACAGATAAGATGCGTCATGTGTTGCTAACTAGCAACATATTACTGAATAGCTCTGCAAAGTCATTATCCACCCTAAATAAGGAGTAACCGTGGGTCAAATACAAATTACAAATATGCGATTTTACACGCACAATGGCGTTTTTGCAGAAGAAAAGACGCTAGGTCAACAGATTTCAGTCGATGTGACCGTTGATTATGACATTGAGCACCAAGTCAAGGATGATGATCTCACCACGACAATTTCTTATGCGGATGTGTACGACATCATCCGAGATTATGTGACACAACATGATTTTAACCTTATGGAATCAGTGGCAAATGGTGCATTAAATGCCTTGTTGTCTGCTTTTCCAATGGCCGAAAAAATTCGACTCTCAGTCAAAAAATATTCGGTACCAATTGTTGGGGTCTTTGATGACATTATCATCACAGTGGAGAGGAGCCATGCCTAAGGTTTACTTGAGCATCGGCACAAATCTCGGGGATCGGCACGCTAATTTGCAGGCAGCTGTTGACAAATTAACCAAGCTATATCACGTACTAGGTGTTTCTAAAATTTACGAAACACAGCCGGTCGGTGAGGTGGTTCAGGACGATTTCTATAACATCGCACTAGCCTTAGAGGTGCCCGAGACTTTAAAGCCAGAGGCTTTATTAACACAGACCCAACAAATTGAAAAAGATATGAAACGGGTCAAGACCATTCACTGGGGGCCTCGAACGATTGATTTGGATATTTTGCTTTTTGGTGATGTCAAAATGGTTAGCGCACAACTCACCATTCCGCATGCTGAAATGGCCAATCGTCGCTTTGTCTTGCAGCCCTTGGTTGAAGTGGCTGAGCGTATTTCTGATGTTGCGACAGTGAGTTTGGCGCGACAATTGCTAGACAAGACCGCTGACCAAAACTGGGTTCAGCCCACAAAATATGAGATAACTTATTAACGTCGTTTAGCCCACCACTTGATTTGAGGGATGGTTGACGTTTTAGATTAGAAAGTATTACATGAAAAAATTTTCTCAAGAACATCAAGAAACTCTTGAAACAGGCACAAAAAATCTACTGCAAGCGATTGGGGATAATCCTAATCGAGATGGTTTACTCGAAACACCTAAGCGGGTAGCTAAAGCCTATGCCGAAATTTTTTCGGCAACTGGTGAGACGCAGTTTGACAATTATAAACTCTTTCCGACAGACCAAGATTCAGATATGGTCATCGTCGCAGATATTCCTTTTTATGCCATGTGCGAACACCACTTGTTGCCATTTTTTGGTACAGTAACTGTTGGATATGTTCCCGATGGTGAAATTATTGGCTTGAGTAAGATTCCACGATTAGTCGATTGGGCAGCGCGTAGACCGAGCGTTCAAGAAAATCTGACAGCCTTGATTTGTTCAGAAATGCAACGCATTGTGCATCCAAAAGGTGTGGCCGTTCACGTGCAGTCTCGTCATATGTGTATGGAGATGCGTGGGATTAATCGGCCAGGGACTTACACGACGACTAGTCTTTATAAAGGCCTCTTGAAAACAGATACCTTTTTACGACAAGAATTTATGATGAAAGTGAGTGACAAATGACCTTACCGCATCGAATTGTTTTTGCGTCAAATAATTCAGCTAAAACCGCTGATGTTGCCAAGTTTTTCAAACTCTATGGCGTTGAATTAGTGAACTATCGTGAGCTTATACCTGCGCAGAATTTTCCGCCAGAAACGATAGATGACCAAAGGCTGAATGCGCATGTCAAAGCACAGTTTATCCACGAGTTTCTACCTGAAGAATACGTCCTTGCAGACGACTCAGGCATGTTTTTGCGCGCCTTTCCAGAGCGTTTTGGTTTAACGACTGCTCGAGAATTCAAGGCCTTAGGCCTTGATACGGTTGAAGCAGAAAATCAGTACGTGATAGATTTATATCGTGCAGTTGATGAACGCTCAGCTTATATGGCGGCGATTTTCGTTTTGATAACGCCTGAGCATGAGGTCATAACTGTTGAGGGGCGTGGTGGTGTGGCAATTTCGCCCGAAAGTCGCGGCCAATTTGGCAAAGGTCTTGATACGATTTTTCTGACGGAAACTGGTAAAACGATTGCAGAGTTGCCTATTGCTGAACAGCTCAATTACCACCACCGAGGTCGTGCCACCAAACGTTTACTTGCTAAATTACAGGATGAGGACATCATTTGGCAGGCAAATGGTCATGACTTGACGCAAGAGACTGGCATTATATATGGTGTTTTGAACGTCAGCCCTGAGTCTTTCTACAATGGTGAGCATGTCGGGGGCGTGGCAGTCTCATTAGGGCAGGCGACACAACAGCTAGCTGATGGTGCAGATGTGATTGAGGTTGGTGGACAGACGACGCGTCCTGGCTTTGTCCCACTCACACCAGAAGAGGAGATTGCGCGGATTGTGCCTGTGATTCAAGGTATTAAAAAAACGCATCCGTATGCTGTGGTGGCTGTGGATACTTATAAGTATGAGGTCATGATAGCTGCGATAGAGGCAGGCGCTGGTATCATCAATGATGTCAATGGTTTTACAGATGATGCAAGGAAATTGTCTTTAATGGCAGCAACGGATGTTGGGTTATTAATCATGTTCAACCCGAGGGATAATGAGCTTTCAGTGGATATCGCGGCAGACATGATTGCTTGGTTTACAGAGAATTTAGCAAGCCTTGAAGCAGCTGGGATTCAGCGTGAACGCATTGCGCTAGATCCGGGTGTGGGCTATTCGAAAAACTCTGATGTTTATCAAGATTTAGCCATGATGCAGGCAGTAGGCCGCTTAAAAGTTTTCAACCGACCGATTATGACAGCCGTTTCTAATAAAGGTTGGGCAAAATTTTTATTTGATTTGCCAAAAGACGAGAGAGCTGATTTATCGCTAGTTGCAGCGACAGAGATGTATCGTCTAGGTGCCAAAGTTTTACGGGTTCATGATGTCAAATCAGCCCGTCAAATGACAAGTTTTGTTGAATTATTAAAAAACGCACATTAAGCCTAATCTGGCTTGATGCGCGTTTTTTTATCGAAATAGACTAGACCACCAGGAGCTACCAGCACTGTTGAGTAACTCTCTCCAATGGGGGACTTCTTGAAAGAATTGATTGAGTTCTTTTAATAATGTTGTTGCTCTAGTGCTAACAGAAAGATGTTCAAATGCGATTTTAGTGACAATTTCTTGATACATTTTTGAAAAGTCAATGTCTGATTGGTCGTCTGGTAGATTGGCTGCATGTTTTTCGATAATTTTTTGAAGTTCTGGAAATGGTTTGACCTCAGTATATAATTCTGAAACAAGTGCTTGAATCGCTTGTTTATCCAATGTGTTATCCTCCTGTGTATATCTTATGATTATTTCAAGGTCCAACCGCCATCAATTTTAACGATTTCACCATGCATGTAACTTGCTTTACCGGAAGCTAGAAAGGCAGTGAGGTCAGCAACTTCAGAAGGCTGTGCCCACCGTCCGACTGGTGTTTCACTTGCAACCCAATCTGCCATCTGACCATTATCGACTTCAAAATCTTGTTTGGTCATGCCAGTTTGAACGGCACCTGGTGCAATGCCGAAAATCTGTAGGCCTGTCCGTGCATAGTCGAGGGCAAGTTGCTTGGTAAAACCAGCCAAAGCGTGTTTGCTTGTTGTATAAGCAGCACCGCCTCCACCAGCAACAAAACTAGCAATCGAACACATGGTGATGATGATGCCTGATTTTTGCTCAATCATGTGTGGTAAAAAGTGGCGCGTAAGTTTGATGACTGGACTGAGATTGCTAGCCAAAATTTGGGTAAAGTCAGCATCAGATGTTTCAAGCAAAGGCTTGTAATCGTCCAAAATACCTGCGGTATGGCAAATGACATCAAAGCTTTGGGGTAGTTGTGTGAGTAAGTCAGTTAAGTTTCCTGTTAAATCCGTCTGAAAGAAGAAAAAATTAGGATGACTAAATGCTTGTGGTGTTTGCTTATCAACTCCGTATACTTGATCGTCACTTTCTAAAAAGCATTTGGCCTGAGCAAGACCGATGCCAGAGGCGCAGCCAGTCACTAAAATTTTTCGGGGTGTATCTTGTCGGTTTTGAGTCATTAAATTTTACCTCATTTGGCTATGAAAAAACACCTCATCAACTCTAACAGTAACATGATGTGTTAAACTGTGGCTAGAGGTGTTTTGAATGCAAGTTTTAGGACAAAGGAAAAACTCAGTCGACAACTTGCCAGTCGTTAGCTAGGACATCGCAAGGCGTTGGACTCCACATAGAATAGCCTTCGCCTTCTCCTGAGACGTTAATCAAAAAATAAGGTGTGACATCCAACATCTGACCATCTGCTAATTGAATGGTATCATAGAGTTTGACGAAATTTTCAGCGCCACCCCAACCTTGTGTTCGAACGGCTTTACCACCGTTTTTGAGAATAGGTAATATTTGTTCAAAATTCATGTCTACATTATACCAAATTTTTGGTATAATGTAGACACTACTAACTTATAATATTAGTGATATATTTATTCAAGCATAAAATCTAAACAGATTTTATACTTGAACGAGTATATTAGTGAAGTGAGATGATTATGATTAATTTATACTTGTCACCTAGTTGTACGTCTTGTCGTAAGGCACGTGCGTGGCTTGACAGTTACGGGGTGGCTTATGAAGAACACAATATATTAACGCAACCGATGACATCTGATGATTTGAAAGCTATTTTGTCTAAAACTGAAAATGGTACAGAAGATATCATCTCGACACGGAGTAAAGTCTTTCAAAAATTAAATGTTGATGTCGATGATTTGACCATTAATCAGCTCCTTGTCCTTATTTCAGAGCATCCTAGTTTGTTACGCAGACCTATTATTATGGACGATAAGCGGATGCAAATTGGCTTTAATGAAGATGAAATTCGAGCTTTTTTACCGCGTTCATATCGTCAAGCAGAATTAAGAGATGTCATGAGTTCGGGAGCCTAACATATGTCAGCCAATAACAGCTATCAATATCCCTTGGATTTGACCTGGACAGGAGAGGAAATGGCTGCAGTCATTTCCTTTTTTAATCAAGTCGAGGATTTTTATGAATCAAAAGTATCGCGTGAGGCATTTTTAGCAGCCTATCGTCAATTTAAACAAGTTGTGCCATCTAAAATGGCAGAAAAGCAACTGGACCGTGAGTTTGAAAAAGCCTCAGGCTATTCAAGCTATCGTGCCATTCAGGAGGTGACCAAAAGTGAGCGCCAATTTGTTAAACACCAAGCTTGAGTTCGCAAAAAAAGTCGTTAGACAAGCAGGCGGGTTTATCAGACAACATCTGTCAGATGACCTTGAAATTTCTGAAAAAACGCATTTCGACGATTTGGTTACCAATCTCGACCGAGAAGTCCAAGAGCAGATTTTGACGCAAATCCTATCGACATTTCCCAAAGACCATGTTTTAGCAGAAGAAAATGATGTGAGACATGATATTAAAGATGGTAATGTCTGGGTGCTTGACCCTATCGATGGCACGACGAATTTCATTGTTCAAAGAGATAATTTTGCTGTCATGCTGGCTTACTATGAGTCGGGGATTGGTAAAATTGGTGTCATCTTGGATGTCATGAGTGACAATCTTTACTGGGGTGACGGTACAAGCGCTTATAAAAATGAGGCGCAGATCCATTTGACGGTAAAACCTTTGCGACAAAGCCTTATCGGCGTGAATACCTATATGTATCGCACTAATGCGGGTGGCTTATTGGATTTAAGTCATGAAAGTTTGGGTGTGCGTGCGATTGGTAGCGCGGGTATCGAATATGTGAATATCTTAGAAGGCAAGATCTGGGGATATTTCAGCAACCTATCACCATGGGATTATGCGGCGGGTGCGGTTTTAATAGCACCTTTTGGCTATATCACGCAGCAGATTGATGGTCGCCCACTTGCTTTTGAAGGTCGTCAGATGATGATGTCTGTTCCGAGCAATCAGTTAGACAAAATTAAGGCTTATATTAAATAAGCTCAAACAATAGCGATAACGTTAGCTTAGCCTAGCGTTTTTTGGCTTTGTCCGTGTTTTCAACACGAAAAATAGAAATATGATATAATTTTGTATAAGATAAAATGTGAAAGTGAAATGATGGATAAAATAATAGTAAACGGTGGTCACACACGATTAACAGGTGAAATTGAAATTGAAGGTGCGAAAAACGCGATATTACCACTTCTAGCTGCGACAATCCTTCCTTCTGAAGGTGAAACGGTGCTCAATAACGTGCCGATTCTTAGCGATGTCTACACGATGAATGCCGTGGTGAAACATCTCAATATTCCACTCGTCTTTGATGAGTCAGAAAAAAGAGTTGTCACACAAGCTGCGACGGATATTGCGATTGAGGCGCCTTATGAATATGTCAGCCAAATGCGCGCATCTATCGTTGTTTTAGGGCCGATTTTAGCTCGCAATGGTCATGCTCGCGTATCAATGCCTGGTGGGTGTACGATTGGCTCGCGTCCGATTGATTTGCACATTCGTGGCTTGCAAGCCATGGGTGCAGAAATTACGCAAAACGGTGGTTTTATCGAGGCGAAGGCAGATGAACTTCATGGCGTGCATTTTTATATGGACTTTCCGTCAGTTGGTGCGACACAAAATATTATGATGGCAGCAACCCTTGCCAAAGGAACCATGATTTTGGAAAACGCTGCGCGTGAACCTGAAATCGTTGACCTTGCCAATTTGCTCAATAAAATGGGTGCTAATGTTAAGGGTGCTGGGACGGATACTATCATCATCAAAGGTGTTGCGGAGATGCATGGCGCACAACATAATGTTGTACAAGACCGTATCGAAGCAGGGACTTTCATGGTTGCTGCAGCCATTACTCAAGGAAATGTCTTGATTTTGGATGCTGTTCGTGAGCACAATCGACCTTTGCTATCAAAACTTTCAGAAATGGGTGTTGATATTATCCAAGAAGAGGAAGGGATTCGGATAATCGGTCCTGAAAAATTGAAGCCTGTCACGGTTAAAACTTTACCGCATCCAGGTTTTCCTACGGATATGCAAGCCCAAATGACAGTAGCTCAGGCTATCGCTGAAGGTGAGTCAATTATGATTGAAACGGTTTTTGAAAACAGATTCCAACACCTTGAAGAAATGCGTCGGATGGGACTTTTTGTTGACATTTCGAGAAATACAGCCTTGATTCAAGGTGGTAGCAGTTTGTCAGGGGCGGAAGTTCGTTCAACGGACTTGCGTGCCAGTGCGGCGCTTATTTTATTAGGTATGGTGGCTGAAGGCACGACGACTGTTGGTAACTTGAAACATTTAGACCGCGGATATTATCAATTCCATGAAAAATTAGCTAGTCTAGGTGCGGATATTCAACGGATTAACTACAAGGAGACAGCCTATGTTTAAGCGGACCGTTAAATTTTTAGGGTTGCGCATTTCATTGATTTTGTTAATCAGTATTTTAGTCATTTTGGCGATTGTTTTAGGACTCATGCTTGGTTATGGCGGTCTGGGTGGTAAGACACCAACGGACATCTTCAAACCAAGTGTTTGGCATGACTTTATCGCTAAATTGAGTGGAAAATAAAAGAAATCGGCTTAAATGTCCAAAAAAAGCGTCCAGAAATGGCGAATAGACAAGGCTGATTCTTGATTTTTAAGTACTTTTATGCTAAAATGAACAAGTTGAATTAAAATAGATTATAAATTTAGGAGAAATACAAATGACTGCAAGTTTTGAAAAAACTGGTGTAAATAACGGGACTTTGACTTTCACAATCGGTCAAGACACAATCGCTAAAGGCCTTAACATTGCATTTGACAAAGTTAAAAAGAACCTTAACGTACCTGGTTTCCGTAAAGGTAAAGTATCACGTACTGTTTTCAACAAAATGTACGGTGAAGAAGCACTTTACGAAGAAGCTTTGAACGCTGTATTGCCTGAAAGCTATGAAGCAGCAGTTGCTGAAAGTGGTATTGATCCAGTTGCACAACCAAAAATTGACATTAAATCAATGAACAAAGGTGAAGACTGGGAAATCACAGCTGACGTTATCGTTAAACCAGAAGTAAAACTTGGTGATTACAAAAACCTTGAAGTCTCAGTTGACGTTGAAAAAGACGTAACAGATGCTGATGTTGACGCTAAAATCGAAGCAGCTCAAAAAAATCTTGCTGAATTAGTAATCAAAGAAGACGCTGCTGAAAACGGCGACACTGTTGTTATTGACTTCGAAGGTAAAGTTGACGGTGTTGCTTTTGACGGCGGTACTGCACAAAACCACAGCCTTGAATTAGGTTCAGGTTCATTCATCCCTGGTTATGAAGAACAACTAGTTGGTCATAAAGCTGGCGAAACTGTTGAAGTAACAGTTACTTTCCCTGAAGATTACCAAGCTGAAGATTTAGCTGGTAAAGAAGCTGTTTTCACAACAACTATCCATGAAGTGAAAGCTAAAGAAGTGCCTGAACTTGACGATGAATTAGCAAAAGATATCGACGAAGAAGTTGAAACTTTGGCTGAACTCAAAGCAAAATACAAAGCACAATTAACTGAAGAAAAAGAAGCGCAATACACTGATGCTGTTGAAACTGCTGCAATTGAAGCTGCCGTTGCTAACGCTGAAATCGTTGAATTGCCAGGCGAAATGGTTCACGATGAAGTTCACCGTGCTATGAACGAATTCCTTGGTAACATGCAACAACAAGGTATCTCAGCTGACATGTACTACCAATTAACTGGTACATCAGAAGAACAACTTCACGCACAATTTGAAGGCGATGCTGACAAACGCGTTCGTACAAACTTGGTTATCGAAGCAGTAGCAGCTGCAGAAAACTTCGAAACAACTCAAGACGAAATCGATACTGAAGTTGCTGAATTGGCTGAAACTTACAACATGCCTAAAGAGCAAGTTGAAAAACTCTTGCCAGCTGACATGCTCAAACATGACATCGCAGCTAAAAAAGCAGTTGAAGTCATCACATCTACTGCAGTTGTAAAATAAGTATAAATTGAAAAAAACGAGCCGTGTGCTCGTTTTTTTGTCCGTTATTTTCTAGTATCCTAAAAAATTGTAAAACTTATCAGATAAGGTTACAATGGTCACATAGTGAAAAGAAAGGGCTTTCTATGATAAAAGAAAAGATGAGTATATCTCCTTCAAGAGAGTTTGAGGAGCCGTTAACATTATCAGCTAATTTTCTCTGGGGAGGTGCTATATCAGCCAATCAGTCTGAAGGTGCTTATCGGGCAGACGGAAAAGGTTTATCAACAGTTGATGTTATCCCACACGGTGAAAACCGTCTTAAAATCAAACTTGGACTAGAAGAGAATCTAGCAATAGACCCTAGTGCCTATTATCCAAGTCATGAAGCCATTGATTTTTACCACACCTACAAGTCAGACATCAAACTTATGGCAGAAATGGGCTTTAAAGTGTTTAGAACATCTATCGCCTGGACACGACTCTTTCCTAAGGGTGATGAAACCAAGCCCAACCAAAAAGGGATTGAGTTTTATCGTGCCGTTTTTGAGGAGTGTCAAAAGTATGATATTGAACCCTTAGTGACACTTTGTCATTTTGACACACCTATGTACCTAGTTGAAACGATTGGTTCGTGGCGTAGTCGCAAGATGATTGACCATTTCGTTAATTATGCTAAAACGTGTTTTGAGGCTTTTGATGGTCTTGTCAAATACTGGCTGACCTTTAATGAAATTAATATCTTGTTGCACAGCCCGTTTTCTGGTGCAGGTCTGGTGTTCAAGTCAGGCGAGAATCACGACGCTGTTAAATATCAGGCAGCGCATCACGTGTTTGTAGCAAGTAGCCGCGCAACCAAACTCGCACATGAGATTAACCCAGACAATCAAATCGGTTGCATGCTGGCTGGGGGCGATTTTTATCCCGAAACTTGCCACCCGGAAGATGTCTGGGCTGCTCTAAATAAGGACAGGGAGAATCTATTTTTTATAGACGTGCAGGTCCGTGGTGCCTATCCCAGATATACCAACCGTCTCTTTCGTGAGAAACATATCACCTTACAAACAGACCCTACTGATACGGAGATGCTACAACACACCGTTGACTTCGTCTCTTTCAGCTACTATGCCTCGCGTTGTGCAAGCCGCCAAATGACGCAATCTAGCGAGGCAAATGTCGTTAAATCCCTGCCGAATCCCTACCTGAAAAAAAGCGAATGGGGCTGGGCGATTGACCCACTGGGTCTTAGAATCGCGATGAATACTCTCTATGACCGTTACCAAAAACCCTTATTTTTGGTTGAAAATGGTCTAGGCGCTGTAGATACGGTTGGAACAGATGGGCAAGTGCAGGATGACGATCGCATAGACTATTTGCGAGCGCATATTATAGCGATGAAGGAAGCTGTTGTAGATGGCGTTGAACTCCTCGGTTACACGACTTGGTCAGCGATAGACTTGGTAGCTGCGTCCACCGGTGAAATGCGCAAGCGTTACGGCTTTATCTATGTAGACAAGGACGATGCAGGTCAAGGTACAGGCAAAAGAATCAAGAAAAAATCTTTTGCTTGGTACAAGCAAGTTATTGCGAGTCATGGTGAGAATTTGAATTAAGAAACGAGAATTGAATACAAAAAAAGTGCAAACCAGTAATGAGGTGGTTTGCACTTTTTTTTATTGATTCATTGTATTATTTTTCTCAATTGTCGCGGTAATAGCATCAATCACTGTGGCAACAAAGTTATTTTGCTCTAAGCTCACGACGCCTGCAACTGTTGTACCGCCTGGGCTTGAAACGTTATCAACCAAAGTCCAAGGGTTTTCGTCAGACTTGAGAATCATTTCAGCACTGGCGAGGACGGTTTCAGCGACGATTTTGGTGCTGACATCTTTTGGCATACCATGTAGGACACCTGCGCGGCTCATGGCGTCAATGAACATATAGATATAAGCAGGTGAACTTCCAGCTATAGCTGTGAAAGTCCCGAAGTCTTTTTCAGCTAGTTCATGGACGCTACCGACACTTTCAAAAATTGCCTTGACGATGTCGAAAATATCATCTGATACGTAGGTATTTCTGACGATACCAGTGGTTGATTTTTGAATGGTCGCGTTGATATTGGGCATGATTCTGACGATAGGTTGCGTATCAGTTGTCATGGCGCTAAGGTCAGCTAGCGTGATGCCTGCTGCGATAGAGACGATTGGTTTATCAATCTTGTGTTTAGATAGTATATCTGCAACAACATAAGGTTTGACGGCTAGGATGATGATGTCTGAGTTCTGAATCAAGTCGGTGTGGCTAGCGGAGCCGTTAACACCAAGTGCTTTGGCAGTTTGCTGTGTCTCCTCAAAATTGCGTCCTGAGATGTGAACGCTGAATTTCTCTTTATTTAGTCCTTTAATAATCGCTGATGCCATTTTCCCTGCGCCGATAAAACCAATAGTTGTCATGAGTAGCTCCTTATGTCTTTTTCATTTATTTCTTTCATTTTACCACAATTGTTGTTTGCTGTCGGGATATGTTTTTTGAAAAAATGAAAAGTCGGTGATGATTTTGTGTCTGAATGTGGTATAAAAGGGATAGAACCGCATCATTTAAGACAAAATTAAAGTTTATTGGTATAATAGGTTTAAGGATTTTGTCATTTTGGCGACTTTGTGTTGTCAAAAATAAAAAATGAGAGTAGCGTGAAACTGAGGATTTGCTTAGTCGTCACAACATCTTAATATAAGGAGCATCACTACGATGAATAAATATGCCATTATTTTAGCCGCCGGAAAAGGAACTCGGATGAAGTCTGACCGACCAAAAGTTCTACATGAAGTTGCTGGGAAAACGATGCTTGCGCATGTGGTTGCGGCGACGAGCGCTGTAAAACCGGAGAAGACAATTGCGATTGTTGGGCATGGCGCAACGGATGTTTTAAGCACTTTACCTGAGCATGTTGCTTATGTTAAGCAAGAGGAGCAGTTGGGAACGGGGCATGCAGTCAAAATCGCGGAGCCTTTGCTAAAAAACTTGCATGGTATGACGCTTGTTATCGCAGGGGATACACCACTCATTCGTCCTGAGACTTTGGAAGAGTTATTTGCCTATCATCAATCTGAAAAAGCAACAGCGACGATTCTGACGGCGATAGCGGACGACCCGACAGGTTATGGTCGGATTATCAGAGAAGACGGTCATGTCTCTAAAATCGTTGAGCAAAAAGATGCCAATGATTTTGAAAAATCTGTGCAGGAAATCAATACTGGGACTTATGTCTTTGATAATCGTGCACTCTTTGAGGCGCTCAGTAATATCACAACGGATAATGCGCAAGGCGAGTACTATTTGACAGATGTTATCGAGATTTTCAAAGACGATGCTAAAAAAGTTTCAGCTTTTGTTTTAGATGATTTTAATGAATCTATCGGGGTCAATGATCGTGTGGCATTATCACAAGCTGAGAATATCATGCGTGAGCGGATTAATACCAAGCATATGCTGAATGGTGTGACCTTAATTGACCCTGCAGCGACATATATTGATGCAGATGTCGAAATTGGTGCAGATACAGTTATTGAGCCTAATGTCGTAATTAAGGGACAAACGGTTATCAGTCAGGGTGTGCATATCACATCAGGTAGCCGTATTGAAAGTTCTAGACTACATCATAATACGGAAGTGCGTCACTCAACGGTAGAATATTCCGTGCTTGAACCAGGTGCCAATGTCGGTCCTTATGCACATCTTCGTCCAGAAACAATCTTGCATGAAAATGTTCATATTGGTAACTTTGTTGAAGTTAAAGCCTCTACACTTGGTGTAGGTACTAAGGCGGGCCATTTGACTTATATCGGCAATGCCATGGTTGGTGAGCATGTTAATTTCGGTGCTGGTACGATTACGGTCAACTACGATGGTAAAAATAAATATAAGACAGAGATTGAGGATTATGCCTTTATCGGTAGCAATTCAAGTCTAATCGCACCGATTTCAATCGGTAGAAATGCGATTACAACTGCTGGTTCAGTTATCACAGATGATGTCCATGAAGATGAGATGGCATTTGGACGTGCCCGTCAAGTCAATAAAGTTGGGCGTGCAAAACTCATGCCAAGTTACCATGAACTTTAATCGCTTTACTACAGAAAAATGTCAAAGTTAGCTTAATAATTATTCCGGGGTGCTAACAGACAAAGGGGGGATCACTAATGATGAATTTTGAAGATTTCGAAGAAAAAACGTTGAGTAGAGAAAATATTTTTAAAGGAAAAGTGATTGATGTCAAATATGATACTGTCGCTTTGCCAGGGGACTTGGGACTTGCTAAACGAGAACTCATTTTTCATAACGGAGGTGTCGCTGTACTTGCGATAACACCAGAGCAAAAAATGATTCTGGTTCGCCAATTTCGCAAGGCTTTGGAAAAAGTCATTTATGAAATTCCAGCAGGCAAGCTAGAACAGGGTGAGCATAGCGATCCTGAATCAGCTATGTTACGAGAGTTAGAAGAAGAGACAGGAATGACGACTAAGTCTGTCAAAAAAATCTCTGAGTTTTACACAGCGCCTGGTTTCTGTAACGAAAAAATTTATCTTTATAAAGCGGATAATTTAACGAAAGTCGATAAGCCAAGACCACATGATGACGATGAAGTTCTAGAACGCCATGAAGTCACTTTGGCAGAAGCAAAAGCACTAATCCAAAATGGTGAGATTAGTGATGCCAAGACGATTTTGGCTATCCAGTATTGGGAGTTAGAGACACATGCCTAAACCTTTATTAACAGATGAAATGATTCAGCAAGCGGCTCGTGAAAAAGAACGCTTGGAGCGAGAAATTGCGCAAGCGAGACAAGATGATACCCAGCTAATCAAGAAATTTGCGCCTCAAAAAGCCCAAATGGAAAAAAATCTGGTTTATAAAAGCCGTCGTATTGAAGCTCAAAAAAGAGAAGAACGCGGAAAAAAAATCACGAAATATATCGTGATTTTAGTGGTTTTATTGATTATTATCACGGTGATAGTTTTCAAATTTTAAAAAAGAATAAGTCAAAGAATTGGGCTGTAGTGTTTGAAAATAAGCACGTCCTAACAGGATAAGCCATATGAGAAAGTGAGTGAAGATGAAAATAGGTATTATTGCACCAATGGATGAAGAATTAAAAATCCTTGCAGAAACGCTGCAACATTCCGAAAAAACCAGTCATCACGGGTTTATATTTTACACAGGGATTATCGGACGGCATGATGTTGTCTTGGTTAAGTCAGGTATCGGAAAAGTCATGAGTGCAGTTGCTGTTAGCTTGCTGGTTGACTTTTTCGCTGTTGACGGCATTATTAACAGTGGCTCTGCAGGTGGTGTCGGCGCAGGGCTAGCAGTTGGCGATGTTGTGATTGCAGATAAATTAGCCTATCACGATGTTGATGTGACAGCCTTTGGCTATGCCTTTGGGCAAATGGCGGGGCAGGAACTTTACTATCACAGTAGTGCTTATTTCGTGTCAGAGTTAAAGAAAGCTGCCCCTGATGCACAAGTTGGCTTGATCACATCATCGGACTCTTTTATCTCATCTAAAACGCAACAACTCGCCATTAAAGAACATTTTCCTGATGTGCTTGCAGTGGAGATGGAAGGGGCATCGGTTGCTCAAGCAGCGAAAGCGCTGGGCAAACCATTTGTTGTGATTCGAAGCCTTTCGGACACAGCTGATGGTCAGGCGGCAGAAAGTTTTGATGAATTTATTGTCCAAGCCGGTGAAAAATCTGCAGCGACATTGATCAAAATGTTGGAAACAATGGTGTAAAATATGACAGATAATTTAGTATTGCATACCGATCTCTATCAGATCAATATGATGCAGGTTTATTTTGAACAAGGGATTTCTGAGCGCAACTCAGTGTTTGAAGTTTATTTCCGAGACATGCCCTTTAAAAATGGTTATGCCGTTTTTGCAGGTCTAGAGCGGGTTGTTGACTATCTCCGAGATTTGCATTTTGGTGACGACGATATTGCTTACTTACGGGAGCTTGGCTATCCTGAAAACTTTTTAGAATATCTAGCTGACTTACGCTTTACTTGTGACGTTAGATCGGCGCAGGAGGGAGATCTCGTTTTTGCCAACGAGCCGATTCTTCAAGTTGAAGGTCCATTGGCACAGTGCCAGTTGGTCGAAACAGCGATTCTCAACATCGTCAACTTCCAAACCTTGATCGCGACCAAAGCGGCACGGATTAAGTCGGTGATTGGTGACGAACCTTTACTGGAGTTCGGTACACGTCGTGCTCAGGAAATGGATGCTGCGATTTGGGGGACGCGTGCTGCTGTTATCGGCGGTGCGGATGCAACCTCTAACGTTCGAGCAGGTAAGCTTTTTGGTATTCCAGTGTCAGGCACACATGCCCACTCGCTTGTTCAAGCCTATGGCAATGACTATGATGCGTTTAAAGCCTATGCGACAACGCATCGAGATTGTGTTTTCTTAGTGGATACTTATGATACACTGAAAATCGGTGTGCCTGCAGCGATTAAAGTGGCAAAGGAAATGGGCGATAGCATTAATTTCCAAGGTGTTCGCATCGACTCTGGCGACATGGCTTATATTTCTAAAAAAGTCCGTGAGCAGCTTGATGATGCTGGTTTTACAGAAGCGAAAATCTATGCGTCTAATGACTTAGATGAAAATACGATTCTCAATCTCAAAATGCAAAAAGCCAAAATTGATGTTTGGGGTGTGGGGACAAAACTTATTACAGCTTATGACCAACCTGCACTTGGTGCCGTTTATAAAATCGTTGCGATTGAAACGAAGACTGGTGACATGCGTGATACGATTAAGCTCTCAAGTAATGCAGAGAAGGTTTCAACGCCAGGTAAAAAACAAGTTTGGCGGATTCGTAGTTTGGATAAAAACAAATCTGAGGGTGATTACATCACTTTTGCAAATGTTGACCCGAATGAATCTGATGAGATTTTCATGTTTCATCCGACCTATACGTATATCAATAAAAGATTAACAAATTTCACGGCGCGTCCTTTGCTGGTTCCGATTTTTGAAAAAGGTCACTTGATTTACGAGTTACCTAGCTTGCCTGAAATCAAAGTTTATTTCAAAGAGAAATTAGACGATTTATGGGATGAGTATAAACGTGACTTAAATCCGCAAGACTACCCAGTCGATTTGGCGCAGGATGTCTGGGAAAATAAAATGAAACTGATTGATCAAGTGAGAAAGGATGTTTACAAATGACCTTACAAGATAAAATTATCGCAGAATTAGGGGTAAAACCTGAGATTTCAGCAGCAGAAGAAGTACGTCGTTCAGTTGATTTCATGAAGGATTATCTCAAGCAATATCCTTTCTTGAAGAGCCTAGTCTTGGGGATTTCAGGTGGTCAAGATTCAAGCTTAGCTGGTCGTTTGGCGCAGCTTGCAATTGAGGAGTTGCGTGCTGAGACAGGTGATGCGACCTATCAATTCATCGCTGTTCGTCTGCCTTATGGTGTGCAACAAGATGAAGATGATGCCCAAAAGGCATTGGCTTTCATCCAACCAGATGTCAGCTTGACGGTCAATATCAAAAGTGCTGTCGACGGTGAGATTGCTGCCTTGACTGAGGCTGGTCTTGCTATTACTGACTTTAACAAAGGCAATATTAAGGCACGTCAACGCATGATTACGCAGTATGCTATTGCGGGTGCACATTCGGGTGCCGTGGTTGGGACAGACCATGCAGCTGAAAACATTACCGGTTTCTTTACGAAATTTGGTGATGGCGGTGCAGATATTTTACCGCTTTTCCGTCTCAATAAACGTCAAGGTAAGCAGTTATTAGCCTATCTCAAGGCAGATGAAACACTTTATAAAAAGATACCGACGGCAGATTTGGAAGATGGTAAACCTGGTTTAGCTGATGAAGTGGCACTAGGTGTGACTTACGATAATATCGACGATTACTTGGAAGGCCGTGAAATTGAGTCGTCTGCACGTACTGTAATCGAAAATTGGTGGCTAAAAACAGAACATAAACGTCACTTGCCAATCACTGTTTTTGACGACTTCTGGCGCGCATGAGAATCGGTATTTTAGGAGGAAACTTTAATCCGGTTCACCATGCTCATTTGTTCATAGCAGACCAAATTCAGCAGTTATTGGCTTTAGATGAAGTTCAGCTAATGCCGGAAAACGAGCCACCTCATATTGATACGAAGTCGACGATTTCAGCTGAGCATCGGGTTAATATGCTGCGCCTTGCCTTACAAGACTATCCGCAGTTGACATTGAACTTGTCAGAAATTGAGCGAGGTGGCAAGTCTTATACGTATGATACGCTCTCGAAATTGACGGCTGAACATCCTGAAAACGAGTATTTTTTCATTATCGGTGGTGATATGGTTGATTATTTGGAAAAATGGTACAGGATTGATGACTTGATGCAATTGGTTAAATTCGTGGCTGTTAGACGCGACCAAACTGTTTTGACTGCACCGAAATATCCCGTTCAAATGATTGATTTACCCTTGCTTAATATCTCCTCAAGCTATATCCGAGGGAGTTTAGAAGCTAACCGTCACCCTAATTTTTTATTGCCCGCTGAGGTGCTTTCCTACATTAACCAGCATGGTTTGTATCGGTAGGAAAAGTTGTAGGAGAGGTGTCTAAAAATCGACGTGTGCTTAAGATGCACAAGTCCTTTTTTATGAGATGAATGATTAAAGTTTTTTTGAGAGATACAGTTTAAAAAGTGCTATACTATTCTTTGGAGGATTAACATCAACATGACAGAATTAACATCAGAATTTACACAATCTTTATTTGATAATTATCAAAAAAATGCGAAATATAGTGCAGTGGAGAACGCTGCGACTAAAAATGGCTTACTTAATGCGTTTGAAAATCGGGCATCACATGCAGCGAATCTGCCTGTTTTTTCAATCGACTTGACAAATGACCCTGTCAGCAACCAAAAACAATCAGGTCGTTGCTGGATGTTTGCAGCTTTGAACACTTTCCGTCATAAAATTTTGACAGAGTTCAAGTTGGAAAACTTCGAGTTGTCACAAGCCTATACGTTCTTCTGGGACAAATATGAAAAATCAAACTGGTTCCTTGAACAAATCATTGGTACAAGTGATCTTGAAATCGGCGATCGCAAATTGAAGTTCTTGCTTGATGTACCCCAACAAGATGGCGGACAATGGGACATGGTCGTGGCTTTGTTCCAAAAATATGGTGTCGTGCCAAAAGACATCTATCCTGAGTCTATCTCGTCAAGTGCGAGCCGTGAGTTGGATCAATATCTTAACAAAATCTTGCGTCAAGATGCACAAATCTTGCGTGACTTGATCCAAAATGGTGGCGATGTGGCTGCTAAAAAAGCTGAACTCTTGCAAGAAATTTTCAACTATCTTGCGATGACACTTGGCTTGCCACCACAAAAATTTGACTTTGAATACCGAGATAAAGATGACCAATTCCACAAATTCGAAGACATCACACCACAAGCTTTTTACGAAAAATTTGTTGACATCAAGTTGGATGACTATGTGAGTGTCATTAATGCTCCGACTGCTGACAAACCTTATAACAAATCTTACACAGTTGAGTTCTTAGGAAACGTCATTGGTGCGCGTGATGTGCGTCATTTGAATGTTGAAATGGACCGTTTCAAGAAATTGGCAATCGCGCAAATGCAAGCTGGTGAAACAGTTTGGTTTGGTTGTGATGTCGGTCAAGTTTCTAACCGTCAAGATGGCCTTTTGACTCTGGATGCCTATGATTTCTCAGCCATGGATTTGGACTTTACACAAGATAAAGCTAGCCGTTTGGACTACTCTGAATCATTGATGACACATGCCATGGTCTTGACAGGTGTTGACTTGGATGCTGCCGGTAATTCCCTTAAATGGAAAGTCGAAAACTCTTGGGGCGAAAAAGTTGGTAAAAAAGGTTACTTCACAGCATCTGATGCTTGGATGAACGAATATACTTACCAAATCGTTGTCAGAAAAGAATTCCTGACTGCTGAAGAGTTGGCTGCCTATGAGGCTGAGCCGGAGGTGCTTCTCCCGTGGGATCCTATGGGCGCTTTGGCTTAATTTTTAGGTGAATTACTTCGTTACAGGATAGCTCACGTACTCAAGTACGCTTCGCCATGCTGTGCCTTGAATTTCTTGAAAATTTAACCCAAAGTTTGGCTAAATTTTTGGGTGAATTACTTCGTTACAGGATAGCTCACGTACTCAAGTACGCTTCGCTATGCTGTGCCATGAATTTCTTGAAAATTTCAGTCAAAGTCCTTAGTTATCGAAAGGGATAAGCAAATTAGTGCTATCAATTTTGATTGTATTAATTTACTTTTTCGTATTGTTTCATATAATACAATCAGGTTGCTTTACAA
The DNA here is from genome assembly GCF_013449735.1 of Pseudolactococcus laudensis. Classification (GTDB taxonomy): domain Bacteria; phylum Bacillota; class Bacilli; order Lactobacillales; family Streptococcaceae; genus Pseudolactococcus; species Pseudolactococcus laudensis. Next base: position 37,403 of record NZ_JACBNY010000008.1, on the reverse strand, counting down.
TTCCTCAAAAAGTGATGCATAAATAGGGTTTTGTCCTAGTCTCTTTTGTTTGTGAGTGCTGGCTGTTCTTGTTTAGCTAACGGTTGTTAAAAATAATGTTTGGGTAAAAGTTCTAACTATTGAAAAAAAGGAAACTAGTTTATCGGTTTTGATAAGCTAGTTTCCTTTTTTGGTTAGTTTAAAAATTTTGAAGGTTGTTAGGAATGTTTTATTTTACGTTTGCTGCTATGATGAGGAGTTCGTCGGTTGGTTCTAAGGTGCCAACTTCTAAATCGGTTAGGAGTTATAATTGGGTAAAGTCATTTGCGACAAAGTCAACGACACGAGCACCGATACAGAAATAGAAATCTGGGCGAGAAACGATTTCTGATTCATAAACAGCCATGTTTTCCCAGAGATACTGAGTTGCTTCAAAGTAATTTTCAACTGTTACTTTGATACATTTTCCATGAGCACGTTGTACTTTGATGAATCCTTTCTTGTCAACAATACGTAAAGGACCTGCAGCATCTGTCTTTTGATTCGTACCAAAAACGAAAAATGAAGGATTTTTTTCAATTAATTTAGTTTCATTAGGTTGCACTCGTATATCTTCAGCCGCTAGTGTTAAGGCTTCTTGTTCATCTACTACTTTGGTCAGGTCTGTGGCTTTGACTTCTGTTGCACCAGTTGCGATAGCTGTCACTTTATTGGTTTGTGAGTCTATTTCAACGTGAATTTCAACGGATTCTGGTGTTGCACCAGATTCTACTGCTTTATTAAGTGCCTCATTTTTTAGAGCACGAATATCGTCTTTGGTAGGGGATGGTAGTATCCGCTCGACAACGTCTCGAACCATTGAGAGTGCAACGCCGATAGAAGAGATGACTTCTGCATTTTCAGGAATGGAATAGCGAACTTTGTACTTATCACTGAAGTAAGTAATTAATGATGCAGCACCACCTCCAACGCCTACGAGTGAAATTTGGTCATGCTCTAACTTATATTTTTCAGCGAAACCGGTGATAATTGGTTCAATTTTTCGGTAGGACGCTTCCATAATTTGTTCTGCTATGTTTTCAACAGTGGAGCCGCAGTAGTCTGCTAATGGTTGGAAAGCCTTTCGAGCAGATTCAACGTTGCCATAAGAGAAGTGGTCCTCACTTACTAGTCCTAGAATATTTGCAGCGCAAGAGTTAGTGATGGTTACTTCACTACCATCTTCATTAACGATTTTGACATAATCATCTGGGTCGCCTGGTTTTGGTGAAAAGAATTCAACATGTGGATTGTTGATTTTGTTGGTATCTGTGTAGACGGTGTAGCCGAGGCCTGCGATATGAGCAGAACGTGGACCAACATCAATGATGCCATTTTTATTTGCGCGAACCATTGAACCACCAGCGCAACCAACAACTCGAACATCTAGTGAAGAAATATAAGTTGGATGACCGCCTACGATAGAGTAATCAATTGCTGGGCGACCGTTTTTAATGACACCGATGTTTGTTGTTGTACCACCTACTTCAAAATAAACGCCATTTGAGGCACGCAAGTACATTAATGATCCTATAACAGATGCAGCTGGTCCAGATAACATGGTTAATACTGGTCTTTTTTTCATTTCACTGATTTCCATGACACCACCGTCGCCACGCATAATCATGAGGGGAACTTCGACACCTGCACCTTTAACAGATTCTTCGGTTGAATTTGCTGTATCTAACATTTTAGGTAGGATTGAGGCATTGATTGCTGCTGTTCGTGTCCGACGAGTTAGACCATAAAGCTTGGTAATATCTGATGCCATAGTTGTCGAGATGTTTTTTGCCTCGGAAGCCTTATGAATTAAATTTTCCGGACCATCATCATCTACACCAAATGCCATTGATGCGACTAAAACTTTTGCACCTTTGTCTTCTAAGCGTTGGATGGCATCCTCGGCACTGGATTTGTTCAAATCTTTTAATTTGATGAATTCATTGACGATTTCAATTTGTTTCTTTTCTTCCAGTTCAATATTATCTAAACGGGTCTGTCTTTTTTATAAGAATCCTTCAATACCACCTTTACTCATACCAATGACGCCAACTTTTGCTACGTCTCCTTCAACTAAGGCATTGGTAGCTTGTGTTGTTGAGTGTGCGACAAAGACAACATCTTCAGGTGCGATACCATTCTCGTCCATGCATTGTTGAAATGACTCAACAACGTCTGCAGCAACTCCTTTGGGGTGATCGTGTGATGTTTTGACTTGAACTTTTCCAATAATTTCGTGTGTATCATTATCAAGTGCGACAGCTTTAGTATGCGTGCCCCCTACGTCAATTCCCATTCGTACAGAACGTGTCATTGTGTTTCCTCTTTCTTTCTATCTCAACTTTTGTTGAGGAGGGTGAAGTTTTAATTGCACTAGTATATCAGTTTTAATATAATTATAGCGCTTACATTTAGAAAAAACAAGAGGATTATTGAAATTTATCAATATTAATAAAGATTTATGAATGTAAAACAGTATTTTGTCAAAAAATAAACTGGTATATCAAATTACTTATAAATCAAATGATTAATAAGTAAATGATTCTATTTTTGATAGCTTAAAAATAAAAAACAAGAAACAGACATTTGTTTCAGTGATGAGAATTAAACAGGGAAAATGTCAAAAACTAAAAAGATATAAACTTCTATTCTCTCGTTTAAATGTGAGGATAATGAATATTTAATAGATCTTCATCTGCCAAATATATCAATAAATACAAGGGATTAGGTTGTTTTTGAGTTGCTTAATAAAAGAAAGAAGGATGTTTTTTTAATTTATTTAGGTTTAAAAAAAAGTAAAAAAAATATTGAAAGCGCTTTACAATTCTTGAATATAATTGTATAATAAAAATCGAAATACTAGTATATCAGTTTTGAAGGTTGTTCGGTATCCAATAATTGGAGAGTTTTAAATAAATAGAAAGGCTTTGTATAAGGAAATCATACTCAAATTTTGAGGGGACTTCATTGTTTAAAGGAATTTAATAGGAAAGAGGATTTTATGGTTATTTTACAGGGTATTTTACTGCTAGCAACCTTTTTGGTGCTGGTACTCTATTGTATGAAAGGAGGAAATCTACTTTTAGGTTTCCTAGTAACGGCAGTTTTATGGTGTGTGATTGGATTAGTACCAATTCAAACAGTTGTGACAGCAATTTTTCAAGATTCAGTTGCCGCCTATGGGGGGACGATTGCGGTCATAGTATTTGGGGCATGGTTTGGTCGTGTTCTGGTTGATACAGGAATTGCAGGTTATATTATTAAGAAAACAGTTGAACTAGCTGGTGATAAACCACTTGTGACAACTTTACTCATTAATATTGTTTGTATGCTTATCTTTACAAGTGCCTTTGGTGTTGGTTCGGTTATGGCGATTGGTATGATTATTTTGCCAATCTTGATGTCACTAGGAATTGATAAACGGACAGCAGTTGGAGCTTATATGCTAGCTGTTGCTGGCGGCATGTGGTTAAACGTTGCTTATGTTAGTCAATTCTTTGCAGTTTTTACAGGTATTAAATATGATAATCATTATGTAAAATTTGGACTTATCGCAACAGCGTTTCACTTGGTCATTTTAATTGCTTATATTTTGTTTAATTATGGCCTTGCTAATAAGAAAAAATTGCGTGCTTGGTCTGCTGCAGAACAAGGTGCATCAGATACACAATTAAAAGGATATGTTGTTTTTGTACCATTTATCCCAATTATTATGGTTGCTATCTTTAAATGGCAACCGGTACCAGCGTTTATCATGGGGATTTTCCTTGGTTTGTTATTAACTAGGAACTTGAACTCGTATAAAATGGCTGTAACTAAAGCTCAAAAAACATTATATGACGGGGTTGCGGATAGCGGTCTCTTGATTGGTATGCTTTATAGTGTTAACATCTTCCAAGCTGCTGCAAAACAAATTGCGCCTATTTTACAAGATTTATTTGGAGATTTCATTCCAAATTCACCGATTATCTTGCTAATTGCCTTTGCTGTTTTTGCACCACTTGCTTTATTCCGTGGTCCTTTGATGATTTGGGGTTCAGGTATTGCCTTAGCATCAATTTTACAAGCCATGGGAACTTTTGATGAGAAATTCTTGTTCATTATTTTCATGATTTTACCTGTTTCAATCGTTGCGTCATCTTGTCCGACACAGTCTTGGACGATGTGGGCACTGAATTTTGTTAAGGTAGATACAAAAGAATATATTAAGTCTAATCTGGGTTGGGCTTGGGCATTATCTGTCGCTTGTTTGGTAATGGGGTATTTCGTTTATTATCTCTAAGAGAGATACCGTAATTTTTTTGGAAAAAATTGAAGAAAGGAGAGGAAGAGTTTGTCTAATTATAATCAGGTGCTTGCAAAAACACAAACAACAGATATTGATTATTTTTTAGAACTTGTGAATAATAGTCCTGCACGTGGCATATTACATGATGAAAAAATAGATATCATAAAAAATTGTATGCTAGCAGCTCAAAAATTGTGGGAACGATTTCAAATAAAAGACAAGTCTTCTCCACTTTCTTTGATTGAAGGCAGTGGTTATCAATTAGTGGAGGAGTTTGATTTTTCACTAATGCCAATCTTTGCTGTATGCGACCCAAATGAAAAAAAGGTTGTAATGAACGTAAGAGCGGTTAACAAGGCAAGTGCTATTCTAAAAGAATGGCTTGAGTTGGATGACAAATGGGCTGTAAATTTTGAATCTCTTGTTTTATGGCATGAACTTTTTCATATTTTTGAGGAAGAAGATGAGACAATCTACACACGTCAGCCGATTTTAGAGAAACATTTTTTAGGTAGAAGAAAACGACTACCATTAGATTGTGCAAGTGAGATTGGTGCGATTTATTTTTCAAAATTAGCGACTAACCTATCTTTTAATCCAAGAGTTTTTGAAGGAATAGATGCGAAAATTTTCGATGTCTAGTAGGCGTAATCATGCTATGTTACAAGCATCGTTACACCCAATATTTAAAAATAAGATAAGGATAGTGTAGAATGAAATTTTCAATGGCAGACTATCAATTAGACGGTAAAGTTGCCTTGATAACGGGTGCTGTATACGGCATTGGTTTTGAGATAGCACGGGGGCTCTCGCAGGCAGGTGCAACAATTGTTTTCAACAGTTCAAGGCAAGCATCAGTTGATAAAGGATTGTCTGCATATGAAGTCGCAGGTGTTAAAGCACATGGCTATGTCTTTGATGTGACGGATGAAGTCGCAGTTCAAGCGGCGATTAAGCAAATTGAAACAGATGTCGGCTCAATTGATATCTTGGTTAATAATGCTGGGATTATCAAACGTATTCCTATGGTTGATATGGCGGTATCTGATTTTCGACAGGTGATTGATGTTGACTTGACTGGACCATTCATTATGTCTAAGGCAGTTATTCCCAGTATGATTGCTAAAGGTGGTGGCAAAATTATTAATATTTGCTCTATGATGAGTGAGTTAGGTCGTGAAACAGTCAGCGCCTACGCCGCTGCTAAGGGTGGTTTGAAGATGTTGACACGTAATATTGCCTCAGAATATGGGATATACAATATTCAATGTAATGGCATTGGTCCAGGTTACGTCGCAACACCACAAACAGCACCGTTGCGTGAAGATGGGCATCCATTTAACAATTTCATCTTAGCGAAAACGCCTGCGAACCGTTGGGGGCAGCCTTGCGACCTAGCTGGGCCAGCTGTCTTTTTAGCCTCAAGAGCCTCAGACTTTGTTAATGGCCATGTCTTATATGTAGACGGAGGTATCCTAGCGTATATAGGGAAACAGGCGTAAGAAAACAAGTAGTACTTTAATGACGAAAATATAATGGAGGTCAATTTTTGGTAGTTAAATTAAATGAGTGCCTATCTTCACAAACAAGTGAGTTGGCTGAACGAGATGTTCAAATTACAAATATAAATATTGATATCTTGCGGGATAAGACTGCTAGTAAGCCTCAGTGGGTTCACTTTGGTGGTGGGAATCTCTATCGTGGCTTTCATGCTGAAGTGGCACAAGAATTAATTAATCAAGGAAAACTTGAAACAGGTGTTGTTGTCTGTGAAACTTATGATGAGAATATCATAGATGAAGCCTATTTACCTTATGATAATGCTATTCTTGAGGTTATCATGCATGAAGATGGTAAATTAGAGAAAAAATTATTGCAATCGACTGCAGCAGCTTATTATTGCAACCCTAGTCGCTCTGAAAGTTATGAGGCGGTCAAAGCTATCTTTGAAAATGCTAGTCTACAATTTGCGACTTTCACAATCACTGAAAAAGGGTATAGCTTAACTGATATTAATGGGAACTATACAGCTTTAGTTGAGAAAGATATTGCTGAGGGACCTGATTCAGCTGAGCATACAATGGCGATTGTGGCAAGTCTATTATTGGCACGTTTCTATGCTGGTCAATTACCGATTGCTATGGTGACGACGGACAATTTTTCTCAAAATGGTCAAAAATTCCAAGAGAGTATTTTAGGTATCGCTAAAGGCTGGGTTACGCAAGAACATGCACCACAAGCTTTTGTAGATTATTTGGAAGATAGCAATAAGGTTAGTTTCCCTTGGTCGATGATTGACCGCATTACGCCAAATCCGTCTGAAAGTGTTAAAACGGCACTTGAGAATGAAGGGTTTGAAGGCGTTGAGCTTATTCATACGCCAAAACATACCAATATTGCACCGTTTGCAAATACAGAAGTATCGCATTATCTTGTAATAGAAGATAGTTTTCCAAATGGTCGTCCTGAACTTGAAGCGGCTGGTGTGATTTTAACTGACCGTGATACGGTTGATAAAGCAGATACGATGAAGGTAACGACTTGTTTAAATCCGCTCCATACTTCGTTGGCTATTTTTGGAAATCTGCTTGGTTTTACGTCAATTTCTGGTGAAATGGCAGATGAAGACTTAGTTGATTTGGTCAAACAAGTTGGATATGTTGAGGGGTTACCGGTAGTTGTCAATCCTGAGATTATTAATCCGAAAGACTTTATTGATGAGGTGGTCAAAAAACGTTTGGTGAATTCAAATATTCCTGATACGCCACAACGGATTGCTTGTGATACGTCACAAAAAGTTGCCATTCGCTTTGGTGAGACGATTAAGAAATATGTTGAGAGTGATACCTTATATGTGAAGGAATTGACTTTTATTCCCCTGACCTTGGCTGCATGGGTACGGTATTTGTTGGGTGTCGATGATAATGGAGAATCCTTTGCTATCAGTCCAGATCCATTGTTAGCGGACTTACAGGCGCAATTAAGCGATGTGACTTTAGGCTTTTCAGGTAATCTACATGATAAAGTTGCACCGATTTTGTCGAATGAAAAGATTTTTGGTCTTGACTTGTATCAAGCAGGTTTAGGTGAAAAAGTTGAGGGCTACATTGCCGAGCTGTTGCGTGGTCCTGGCGCTGTGCGTCATACATTACAAGCGCTATTAGCAGAAAATAAAAAATAGGAGGTAGAAGACTAAATGGAAATGACATTCAGATGGTATGGTGTGAATGAAGAAAAAATCAAGTTAGAAGATATTCGTCAAATACCAGGTTGTAAAGGGATTGTCGGTACTTTGATGGATATTCCTGTAGGTGAAGTTTGGCCTAAGGAACGTATCAAAGCCCTAAAAGAAGAAATTGAGGCGGCTGGTTTAACGCTTAAAGTGATTGAAAGTGTGAATATTCACGAAGATATCAAAATGGGTGTACCGACACGTGATAAATGGATTGAAAATTACAAAACAACGATTCGCAATTTAGCGGAATATGGTATTGAAGTGATTTGCTATAATTTCATGCCTGTCTTTGATTGGTTGAAAACAGATTTGGATTTCAAGTTGCCGGATGGTTCTTCAACGCTTTCTTTTGTCAGCAGTGATATGCCTGCCTCGCCAGAAGCATTAATTCAAAATATGGAGGCTGGCGCGGATGGCTTTAGCTTGCCAGGCTGGGAGCCAGAGCGTTTGTCACAATTTAAAGAGGTGTTTGCTTTCTATAAAAATGTGACGGATGATGATTTGCGCGCTAACTTCAAATACTTTATGGAAGCGATCATCCCAACGTGTGAAGAAGTTGGTGTGAAAATGGCTTGTCACCCTGATGATCCACCGTATAGCGTTTTTGGCTTGCCTCGTATGGTTAAAAATCGTGAGGATTTGGATTGGATGTGTAACGCTGTTGATTCGCCATATAATGGTATTACCTTGTGTACTGGTAGTATTGCAGAAGACCCAGCCAATGATGTGGTGGCGATTGTGGCTGAATTTACTAAGCGAAACCGCATTTCATTTGCTCATGTGCGTAACATCAAATTTACAAATGTCGCTGCCAAAGATTTCTACGAAGCACCTCATTTGTCTAGTGAAGGCTCATTGGATATGTATGCTATTATGCAAGCCTTGCATGATAATGGTTTTGATGGTTATATTCGTCCAGACCATGGTCGCATGATTTGGGGAGAGACTGGTCGCCCAGGATATGGATTATATGACCGTGCACTTGGCTTATCTTATTTGAATGGTTTGTGGGAAGCACTGGAAAAGAAGTGAGGTCAACATGATTACACTCGAAAATGAACAATTTTTGGTTGAAATATCAGAAAAAGGTGCAGAGTTACAGAAAATATTCAGTAAAGTGCAGTCAATTGACTACTTATGGGATGGAAATCCTGATGTTTGGGCTAAACATGCACCAGTCCTTTTTCCATCAATTGGTAAGTCAAATGATGACCAGTATCGTCACAAAGATAAAAACTACGAGATGCCTCATCATGGTTTTGCAGGTGAGTTTGATTTCAAAGTTGTGGCTCAATCATCTGAAAGTGTTAGTCTGAGTCTATCCGATAATGAGAGCACCTTTGCGCGTTTTCCTTTCCATTTTGATTTGATTTTGCGCTATACTTTGACATCAATTGGATTAGAGACGACTTATACTGTTAAAAATCTGTCAGATGAACCAATGTCTTTCTCTTTGGGGGCACATCCAGCTTTTCGTATTCCTTTTGATGATGCAGGTGAGTTTGAAGATTACGAGGTTAGCTTTGAGCCAAACTCGATTGATTTGAAACGTTTTGAGTTTGTGATGACACCTATGCCACATCGCAGTGGTGTGGCGCATTCTTTTAAAACTGTCAAAGGTAAGGTTCAATTGACACGTGAATTATTTAAGGATGGTTTGATTGTCTTTGATAATCCAGATATCACATCTGTAACCCTGTCTAGTTCTAAATCAGCACATTCAGTAACTGTTGATACGCATGAGTTTCCTTATTTTTGTCTATGGACACAAGACAAGGCAGCCGCAAAGTTTGTCTGTTTAGAACCTTTCTATGGGATTCCAGATAAGGCTGGCAAAAGTGCTGAATTACTGGAAAAAGAAGGGAATTGCGTATTGGCAGGACGTGTTGAAAAAGAAATTAAAACAAGTTATTTATTTAGATAACAAATTGGTCTGTATGAAAACGGTATCAATCTTTAGTGGATAAACCCTATAATATGATATAATAACTGATATATCACATATAAGGAGTAAAGCCATGATAAAACCAGCAAGTTTACAGGAGCAAGCGTATAAAATAATTTTGCGTAAAATTATTTATTCAGATTTTGCACCAGGTCAAAAAATATCGGAAAATGAACTAGGGCAGGTTTTGAGTATGGGAAGAACACCTATTCGAGAAGCTTTGCTACAGTTGAGAAAGCAGGGATTGATTCACGTCGTTCCTCAAAGCGGTACTTATGTTTCAAAGATTGATTTGAAGTCTGCTGATAATGCGCGTTTTACACGAGAGCAGTTAGAGCAAAAGATTATGCTAGAATGCTTAATGAAAATTGATGATCAAGGGCTTAAAGCTTTAAAATGCATCATTGAAAAGCAATGTCAAGCCGCTTTTGAGCAGAATAAACGAGATTTTTTCTTCTTTGATAATGTCTTTCATAAAACATGCTTTGAAATTGCTGGCCGAGAAGAAATCTGGCGCTGGATGAATAAAAGTAATACACATTTAGAACGTTTTAGATGGTTACGTATTGTAACCAAAGAATTAGATTGGGCGAAAATTACCAATCAGCACAAAAAAATTCTGGATACGATTTTCACCAAAGATGTTGATGAGATGAACTTTTTAATCATGTCTCATTTGCATATGATGTTGGATGAAAAAGATTTTGTTGTCTCAAAATATCCAGATTATTTTTTGTCAGAAGATGATGCAAATTCACAAGATATTTCAGAACTTGATTTTAATGGATTTTAATCTCATTTTTTAAGGCCATAGAAATTTACCGAAACCTTATTGTTATATGGTTAGGAGAAGTTTCAAAGTATTTAGAGAAGTGAGGTTAAAGCTAAAATCTAAATTCATAGAGATATCCTAATAATAGATAAGGTAGGCAAGTTGATGAAACGAGTTGAAATATTAAATCGTTTAGAAAAAACAGGTGTCGTAGCAGTAATCCGTGCCAATTCCAAAGAGGAGGCGTTGAAGTCATCTCATGCTGTTGTCAAAGGCGGTTTGACAGGAATTGAGTTAACATTCACTGTACCACAGGCAGAAGATGTGATTCGAGAATTAGCAACTTACTATAAAAATCAACCTGAGGTTGTAGTAGGTGCAGGTACTGTTTTAGATGGCGCAACTGCTCGTTTGGCAATTATGTCAGGCGCAGAATATGTCGTAAGTCCATGGTTTGATAAAGAAACAGCTGAAGTATGTAATCTTTATCAAATTCCATATTTACCAGGCTGCATGACAATCACTGAAATCAAAGAAGCCATGAAGAGCGGCGTAGATATTGTCAAGTTATTCCCAGGTGGTGCCTTCGGTCCTAGTATTGTTAGCGCCTTTAAAGCACCACTACCACAAATTAACATTATGCCGACAGGTGGCGTGAGTTTAGATAATATGGCAGGCTGGTTTGAAGCTGGTGTCATTACTGTTGGCGTTGGCGGTAACCTTTTAGCGCCAGCAGAAAAAGGAGACTTTGAAGGCGTCACAGAAGTTGCTAAACAATATGCGGCAAAATATGCTGAAATTAAAGGAAAATAATGGCTACTGTACGTTTTTAAGCGTGCAGTTTTTCCTATCAAAAAAAGTGGTTATAGGCTCAGCATTAGCGCAAAGTGTCACAGCATATTTTTAGAGTTATGATGTTTAGAGTATAAAGGAATAATGAAATATGAGTAAAGTAGTTACGTTAGGTGAGATTCTCGCGCGTTTTTCAACGACAGCTGGTACACGAATCTCGCATATTGATCATATGCAGGTAGTTTATGGTGGTGGTGAAGCCAATGTTGCAATTTCGTTGGCAAATTTTGGGCATGAGGTTAGTTTTGCAAGTAAAGTACCTGATAATGCACTAGGTGAAGCCGTCAAAAGACATCTCAAGTCTCATAATGTTTCGACCGAATTTTTATTGCAAGGTGGTCCACGTTTGGGGACTTACTATATGGAGGCTGGCGTAGGTGAACGTGGCGCATCTGTTTTTTTTGACCGTGCAGGCTCAAGTTTTGCAGTTATGAACGATATTGAGTGGAATTTATCGGAATTGTTTAAAGATGTTGATATTTTCCATGTTTCAGGTATCGTCTCTGCAGTTTCAGTTGCATGGCGGGACATGGCGGTTGAACTCGTTAAAGCTGCTAAAGCAGCAGGCTGTATTGTTAGTTTTGATGTTAATTATCGTGGGAAAATGTGGAGTCAGGCAGAATGTGGTGCTGTCATTCAAAAAATCCTACCGTATGTTGATTATTGCTCTGCCGGGCATATGGATGCCCTATACTTGTTAGGAATACCTGAGGCACCTAGTGATGTTGCTAATGAATTAGTTTATTATTACGAAAAGATGCATCAGATTTTTCCAAATATTAAGCTGTTTTATGCCACAAAACGTGACGTAGTAAGTGCCAGTCATAATCGCTTGACAGGCGCAATATGGCATCAAAAAGATGGTCTAGTGATGTCAAAAACGCATGAAATTAACCCAATTATTGATAGAGTAGGTGGTGGTGATGCCTTTTCAGGAGGCGTTTTACACGGTATTTTATCAGGATGGATATTACAAGAATCAATAGATTTTGGTACGGCAGCATCAGCTCTGAAACATACTGTTCACGGAGATACTAATCTATTTAGTGAAAGAGAAGTGAGTGATTTTCTAGCAGCAGGTTCGGGCGCAATTCAACGATAAATCTTAAAGTTAATTAGTAAGGCTAGGTCAATCAATAGATGACCTAGCTAAGAAAAATAGACGACTCATAAAAACTGTTATATGATTGTGAATATTTTCTCAAAAACAGGTCACGTGTCGGTCTTTTTTTGTACTCTTTTTTCTATGGAATTGAGAGTTTACTACAAAATATAAGCGGTTGCTTTTTAAAGTGGAATCGCAGAAAGGTAGGAAATTTGCGTCACATTACAAATTTAGAAACAGATGCAACTTATAACATAGCCATGGATGCCTGGCTATTAAATACTTTGCAACCCAAAGAAGCCATCTTTGTGATTTGGCAGAACAAGAAAGCTGTCATCGTTGGTCAAAATCAAAATACATTTGCAGAAGTCAATCAAGAGTATGTTGAAGCAAATGATATTCAAGTTGTTCGCCGTGTGACTGGTGGAAGTGCTGTTTTTCATGATTTAGGAAATTTGAATTTTACTTTTATCGTCCCAGTGGCAAATTCTGCTACGGTTAATTTTAAAAAATTCGTTGAGCCTATGTTGCGTGCATTGCACGTTTTGAATATTCCTGCTGAGTTATCTGGTCGTAATGATTTGATGCTTGATGGGAAGAAAATCTCAGGAAATGCCCAACGCTACGCTAATGGTTACTTGATGCATCACGGGACACTGCTCTTTGATTCAAAAATTGATGATATGGTCCATTCGCTTAATGTGGCGGATGAAAAATTTATCTCGAAAGCAGCAAAATCTGTCAGAAGTCGTGTCGGTATGATCAAAGATTATGCACCAGAAGGCACAACAGTCAAGACATTTTATGATGCCTTGGTGTATGAATTGTCCAATCATGGTGTGGACCAAGAAATCCTTTTAACGCCTGAACAGTTGGCAGAGATTAAGACTTTGCAGGAAAGACAATTCTCACAATGGGATTGGAATTACGGCAACTCCCCTATTTCTAATTTTCACAATCATGCTAAATTTGAAGGCGGCATTGTGGACGTCTACGCACAGGTAGAAAATGGCATGATTAAGGCACTTCGTTTTGAAGGGGACTTTCTAGGATTGCATGACTTGGCACCGGTTATCACAGCCTTGACAGGACAATTATTTAATAAAAAAGCTATCTTGGTACAATTACAGGCTCTACCTTATCGAGATTATTTTGGTACTATCTCTATTGAAGAAATTGCAAGTTTGTTTGTACCTATTCGAGAGTAGGATTATTGCAGGAGACAAAAGAAATAATGGAGGATATTATGTCACATGTCGAAAAAATTTTAGATTTTCAAGCACAGCTTAAAACACAAGAAGACGCCTTTCCGATGTTAAGAATTCTTGATGAAACTGGCAAAGTTGTTGATACCGATGGTGAAAGACTGGTCAACCTATCGGATAAAGAACTTGTAGAGTTGATGGAACGGATGGTATTTTCCAGAACCTTGAATGACCGCTCAACAAAATTAGCAAAACAAGGTCGTTTAGGATTCTTTGCACCAACGATTGGTCAAGAGGCATCGCAAACAGCGACAAGCTATGCTTTTGAATCAGAAGATTACTTACTTCCTGGTTATCGTGATATGCCGCAGATGATTCTAAAAGGGCTACCAATTGAAAAAGCTTTCTTATGGTCACGCGGCCATCAAGTTGGTAATGAAATGGATGACCTACAAACTTGGATGCCACAAATTATCATCGGCGCCCAACACGTTAAGGCAGCTGGTGTAGCGCTAGGTTTAAAGAAACGGGGCAAAGCAAATGTCGCCTATTGTTACACAGGTGACGGCGGTTCTTCCCAAGGAGATTTTTATGAAGGGCTTAATTTTGCTGGCGCTTATCAGGCACCTGCAATCTTCTTCATTCAAAATAATGGTTATGCGATTTCAACACCAAGAAAATTGCAAACAGCAGCACCACATTTGGCGGCTAAAGGTTGGACTGCGGGTGTGCCAAGTATTGTGATTGACGGCATGGACCCTTTGGCTTGCTACCTTGCTAGTCAACAAGCGCGTGATTGGGCGGTTTCGGGTCGTGGACCAGTCTTAATTGAAGCCTTGGTCGAGCGTTTTGGACCTCATTCTATGAGTTGAGATGACCCTTTGCGTTACCGCACTAAGGAAGAAATTGACACTGCTTGGACATTTGACCCGCTTGTTCGTTACCGTTGCTATTTAGAAAACAAAGGCTTGTGGGATGAAACAAAGGAAACAGCCTATATTGAAACAGTCAATGCCAAAATTGATGAGGCTGTCAAAGCAGCAGATAATGTACCCAAACAAAAAATTTCAGATTTCATTGCATCCACCTTGGAAGTTTCAGGCTTTGCGCAACTGGAACAAATTGAAAAATTCAAGAAGGCAGGTAAATAAGCATGGCGGTAAAAACTTATATTCAAGCAATCACTGAGGCGATGGATATCTCACTTGAACGTGATGAGAATGTCTTGATTTTCGGTGAAGATGTTGGGAAAAACGGTGGTGTGTTTCGAGCAACGGAAGGGCTGCAAGATAAGTATGGTGAGGAACGTGTCTTTAATACACCACTGGCAGAATCTGGCATTGGTGGTTTGGCGATTGGATTAACGACACAAGACTATCGCCCGATTATGGAACTTCAGTTCTTCGGCTTTGTTTACGAAGTCATGGACTCTATCGCAGGTCAAATGGCACGTGGACGATTCCGTTTTCATAATCAGCGAACTTTTCCGATTGTTGTACGGTCACCTTATGGTGGCGGCACGCATACACCAGAAATGCACTCGGACAATTTAGAGGCATTGATGGCACAAACACCAGGCCTCAGAGTTATCATGCCAGCCACTGCAGAAGATGCTAAAGGTTTGCTGCTGTCTGCTATCGAAAGCAACGACCCAGTAATTTTTTTGGAACATCTAAGACTCTATCGGGGTGTAAAAGGTGAAGTGCCAGAAGGCTACTATACAACACCCTTAGACAAGGCAAAGGTCGTCCGTTCCGGGAGTAATGTGACGATTATCACCTACGGTGGCATGGTACCAGTCAGCTTAAAGGCTGTTGAAGTATTAGCAAAAGAAGGGATTGATGCCGAGGTAATCGATTTACGTACAGTTAGTCCGCTTGATATTGAAACGATTGGGGCATCTGTTAATAAAACAGGCCGTGTCGTGGTCGCACAAGAAGCGCAACGTCAGGCAGGGATTGGCGCTATGGTCATGAGTGAGATTTCAGAACGTTTTATCATGGCATTGCAAGCGCCAATTGGTCGTGTTGCCGCACCAGATAGTATTTATCCATTTGCCTTAGCTGAGAATGATTGGCTACCAAATATGACTGATGTCGTAAACGCAGTAAAGGAGGTAATTGATTTTGACTGAAATTTTTAAAATGCCAGATATTGGTGAAGGAATGGCCGAGGGTGAAATCGCCTCTTGGTTAGTAAAAGTTGGCGATGTTATTAAGGTAGAAGATGCTATTGCTGAAATCCAAAATGATAAATTGTTACAGGAAATTTTATCGCCTTTTAGTGGAACAGTAACAAAACTCTTTGTTGAGGCGGGAACAGTCGTCGCTGTCGGTGAACCTTTGATTGAATTTGACGGTGAAGGTACTGGAATAGCTACAGGAGAAACAGTTGGAGTAGTTGAAACAAAAGCAATATCAGAAACGCCTAGTGTTGAAACGGTAACTGTTGCAGCAGATAAAACGGAAAACAGCACCATTGGCGCACCTGTTGTCAATGGTCGCGTGCAGGCTATGCCGAGTGTCCGTAGATATGCGCGTCAAAACGGCATTGATTTAACGCAGGTACCAGCGACTGGTCGTCATCATCACATTACATTAGTAGATGTGAAACATTTCGAAGCGTCAGGACATATCACACAAGTACCAGATGGAAATACAGCAGTCTCGCAAGCAGAAGTCACTGAAACTGAGCCAATGGCAGTTGAAGTAGTGAAAGTTGGTCGCGTGCCGATGACACCTGTTCGTAAGGCTATCGCTAAAAATATGGTGGCACAAAAGACAAGCCTACCACACGTGACACTTTTTGACGAAGTGGAAGTATCGGGTATCGTGGCACATCGCAAAGCCTATAAAGAACAGGTTGTGGAACAAGGTGTCAAATTAACCTATCTGCCTTACGTTGTAAAAGCGCTCGTTGCAGTTGTTCGCAAATTCCCAGAATTAAACGCTCATATTGACATGGCTACTCAAGAAATTGTTTATGCTAAAGATTACAATGTTGGCATTGCAGTGGACACACCGAATGGTTTATTTGTACCCGTAATTAAACAGGCTGATCAAAAATCTATTTTGACCATTTCTAAAGAGGTTGCAGAACTAGCAGAGTTAGCAAAACTTGGTAAATTGAAACCAGCAGATATGAGTGGTGGGACTATTACGATTTCAAATATTGGCTCGGCTCGTGGTGCTTGGTTTACACCAGTTATCAATGTTGGTGAAAGTGCTATTTTAGGACTCGGTACGATTGCGAAAACACCTATTGTTAATGCAGAAGGTGACATTGTGGTGGGACAGATGATGAAATTATCCTTGAGTTTTGACCACCGCTTGATTGATGGTATGCTCGCACAAAGCGCTATGAATTATCTTAAAAAATTACTCGGCGATCCCCAATATTTACTGATGGAGGTGAAAAAAATGGTTGTAGGAACACAAGCAAGAGCAGTGGACACGGTTATTATTGGTAGTGGGCCAGGTGGTTATGTGGCAGCAATTAGAGCAGCAGAATTAGGTCAAAGTGTGACGATTGTAGAGCGAGGCAATATCGGTGGTGTTTGTTTAAATGTCGGCTGTATCCCTTCAAAAGCGCTGATTAGCGCAGGACACGCCCTTCATGCCGCGACACATGACAGCCCATTTGGCCTGACAATAACAGGTGCCAAGTTAGATTGGGAAAAGACGCAAGCCTGGAAACAAAACACTGTTGTCAATACCTTGACAGGTGGTGTAGAAATGCTACTCAAAAAGCATAATGTAGAGATTATTCGGGGTGAGGCGCGTTTTAATGACAATCAAACCGTCAATGTGATCACTAGTGATACTTCTGAGCTTTTGGAGTTTAAACACGCGATTATTGCGACAGGATCGCATCCCATTGAAATTCCAGGTTTTAAGTTTGAGGGACGAGTAGTTGATTCGACAGGTGTTTTATCACTTCCAGAAATTCCTGAGCACCTAATCGTCATTGGAGGAGGTGTCATTGGGACGGAACTTGCAGGCGCATATGCTAATCTAGGAAGTCGGATCACGATTATCGAGGGATTGCCAAAAATTTTGAACGGTTTTGACGATGAAATGGTCAAAGTTATCGTCAGCGACTTTAAAGAAAAAGGCGCTGAGATTGTGACAAGTGCTAAAGCTAAAAGCGTGACACAGGATGAAAATGCTGTGACGGTCACCTATGAAGCAGCTGGTGAGGAACAAACAGTTAGAGGGGATTATGTTCTAGTTTCCGTTGGACGACATCCTAATACAAACAACCTAGGTCTCAATGCGACAGATATTAAGTTGACAGACCGTGGCTTGATTGAAACGGATAATCAGCAACAAACATCTGTCCCTAATATTTACGCTATTGGCGATGTTGTTGCAGGCCCAGCTCTTGCGCATAAAGCAAGCTATGAGGGCAAGGTGACCGCTGCAGCGATTGCGGGTCAAGACGTGATTAATTGTGCCGTTGCGATTCCTGCTGTTGCTTATACAGAACCTGAGCTTGCCACAGTTGGAGAAACGCCTGATTCTGTCAAAGCAAAAGGGTTAAATGCTAAAATCTCTAAGTTCCCCTTTGCGGCAAATGGTCGAGCGATTACCATGCAGTCAACTGAAGGTTTTATTCGAATTATTACAGACAAAACAAGTCACATAGTCATAGGTGGACAGATTGTTGGACCAGGCGCGAGCGATTTGATTTCACAACTCAGTCTTGCGATGGAAAATGGTTTGACTTCTGAAGACATCTCATTAACGATTCATCCGCACCCCTCTCTTGGTGAGGCAATCATGGATACTGCTGAACTTGCAGATGGCTTACCGATTCATATTTAGTACACGATAAATTAGTTTAAAGTGGCTCAATATGAAAGGGGATGGTAGATGAGAAAAAATGGTGATTCGTTTGGGTGGTTAAAAGACTTTTACCACGAATTATTGAAACAAACAGATAGCATGTCTTATAAAAATAATTATCAGTTTAAGATGGTCAGCTCCGAATATCGTTATAGCAACTCAATGAATACAAGAGGTTCTGCGCAATTTAAATTCATAACGAAATTGAATTGTTTAGAAATGACACGAAGAGTTAAGGACATTCTAGCAATGGAGATGCTAGATATTCACTTGGTATCAGTGATGATTGAAGAGTTGTATGCTGTTATTGAAAATATAATAGGCTGATACATAAAATGCCAAGATTGGGAGAGAATAGAAAAAATGAAAAATGATGAGATGATTTTAGACGGAAAAGACTACTCACTGGAAGGTTTAGAAAAGTTTTATCAAGACTTAGTGAGGCATATTAAAGTGGCCTATCCGGAAATAGAACGTAGAATGACGATTGTCATTCAAGCTAAATTGATTACAACAAAACTTACTGAAGAAGAGAAGTCCTGCTTAGAAGTAGAGTGGTTTGAAATCGCTAGAAAAATCAAGGCAGTTAAAGAGTCAATATGGCTGTTAGATATGAATGCGATGCCAGATGTTTCTACTCAATAAAGAGGTTGAAAATCATTAATCGGTATTGGTAGTGGTACGGATTAATGATTTTTTGTTGCAAAGAAACTAGTTTTATATTTGAATAAGCACGACATATCAAGACTTTATAGGCTTGGATGTGATAAAATAGTGTCTATATGCTAGAAAAGTTAGGAAGAGTATGAAGGGATTTAAAATCTTAGGATGGCGGTTATATTTACTGGCAGTTTTTGTTGGCCCATTGTTTTTTAGCTTATCAAAAATTTATCCTATGTTGACTTATTATTTTCCAGAATCTCAGCGTGGCATTTATAAGGGAACAGATGAGAAAACAGGAGAAACGATTGTGCTTGATAGTCGAAAGGCTAACGTCATTAAGCAAATTCGAGTTTCTGATGATGAACGTGACATTTGGTTCAGCTATGATTATGCGAGCCATAATCATACAATCAGTAAAGGTAAAGATGATAAGATGCGTTGGCTTGGATTTAAATTAAATAAAGAAGATAGACATCTCAGATATATTTGGATTTATCCTGCACATCAAAATAAATTGGCCTCACTCGTTGTGTGTGATTGGCAGACAGGTAAGACTATCGCAACTTATCATCTTGTGAGGGAAAAATCATGACAGTTAATTATGATCGAGGGGACTTATTTTCGCGTGTTGCAATAGTTTTATTTTTGGGGAGTATTCTTTTCGTACTCCTATTCTTTGCGTCACCTATTTTGGATACGTTAGGTCAAGATGGGGTGGGGATTGTCTTGCCAATTATCTGCTTTATTTTAGTTTTCATTCTCGCAATCGGTTTTTCTTTACGCTTGCTAGCTCATCCGTTTGCCCTTAAATTTGAGCAGGAGACATTAATGTTTTCCGAACAAGCTTTAAAGTCTGTCAGGCTTGATGAATTAGAGATTTTGGCTTACGACGAAACCTTTGAAGATAATGTGAACGGCTATCAAATTTTACTAGGTTTTTCAGATGTCTTAGCAGCCACATTGCCTGAGAAAGTTCAGAAAAACTTACTTGAAACGAGGGCGGGTCAAAAGTTACTAATTTTAAATTTTGCAGTCTTAGAGGACAAGTCTTGGGATGAATTTTGGAAAATTTTGTCCGAAAAATCGCCATACATTGATTCAATTTTACTAGATAAACAAGGCCTACTAGAGAACTATAAAAAACAGATTGCGACACGAAAAGTCCAAAAGCAAAAAATTCTGGCATTTATCTCGATCGTCATTGCCATACAATTTATCCTACAGCTCTTTGGAGTTGATCGCTTGATTCAGTTTGATATATTTCATTAAAATACTTGAAAGAAGATCATCTTCTTTTTATTTTACGATGAATGCGAGCCGTCAGTAGTCCTTTTTTATGGTATAATCAGGCAATATGGAAAATACATTTGAAGCACTACAGATTAGTGCAGAAACGCAGAAGGCTTTGACTGCCTTAAACTATACGACACCTACTCAGGTGCAACAAGCAGTGATTACAACATTTGCTAAAGGTCAAGATTTATTAGTCAAATCACAAACAGGGAGTGGCAAGACAGCAGCTTTTGCCATTCCTTTAGTCGAAAATATCGTCTGGGAAGAACGTCGCCCGCAGGCTATTGTCCTAGCACCAACGCGTGAGTTGGCGCTACAAATTGGCGAGGAAATCTTTAACATTGGACGTTTTAAGCGGATTAAAGTCGAAACTTTAATCGGTCATTCTTCTTTTCAAGCGCAGGCGCGTAACCTTAAAGAGCGGACGCACGTCGTTGTCGCGACACCCGGCCGATTGTTGGATCATATCGACCAAGGCAGGATTCAGCTTGATCAAGTCAAGTTCGTTGTCTTAGATGAAGTCGATGAGATGCTCAGCATGGGCTTTATGGAGCAGGTGGATGCGATTTTTGAGCAGTTGCCAGTCAAGCGTCAAGTTGCTTTGTTTTCAGCGACCCTACCGCAAGCGGTCATGGATGTGTCGGACTTTTATATCAAACAACCTGCATTGATTGAAGTAAAGGCGACAAATACCGTGGCAAAACGGATTGAACAGACTTTCTACTTGGTTGATAAAGCTGACAAGTTAGAGAACCTCTACCAACTCTTAGTACTTGGCAATCCTGACTCAGCTATCATTTTTGCTAATACTCGGGCAGCAGTTGATGCCATCGCAGATTTCTTGGCTCAGAAAAATGTTAAGGCAGAGACCTTGCATGGCGGTATGGAACAACGTGATAGAACGCGTGTCATTAACGACTTTAAACACAACTATTTTAGATTTTTGATTGCGACAGATGTTGCGGCGCGTGGCATTGATGTGGCTGATATAGCAGCGGTTTATAACTATGATTTGCCTGATAATCCTGAAAGTTATACACATCGTATCGGACGGACAGCACGCTTTGAAAAAACGGGACAGGCTGTTTCTTTGGTCAGCAGTGCCCAAAGAAGTGATTTTGCTAAAATTGAGTCTGCGCAGCTGACTATCGATGCTGAAATCACTGAGATGCAACTGCCAAGTATCAGTCTATTCGAAAAGCGCTTACCTACATTTACCGCCAAGCAAAAACGTGAAATGATTGTCAAAACAGCGAAAAGTGCTGTTTTTAAGGCTGATATCATGAAATTGCATATCAATGCCGGCAAGAAAACGAAGTTGCGAGCAGGTGATGTGGTTGGTGCGATTACCAATATACCAGGAATTACTGGTGATGATATTGGGGTTATCTCAATTATTGATGTGTCGACTTTTGTCGAGATTTTGAACGGTAAAGGCAAGCAAGTGCTCAAGGCGCTGCAAACTGAGAAAATCAAAGGCCGCGTGCGCAAGGTATCCCGTGCTAATGCTGGAAAATATGAATAAAATCAATAGCACTGCGCCTTGAAAAGGGACAGTGCTATTATTATGATGCTTAATAAATAGAATAAAACGGTAGAAATCCCAGGCTTATCTCATATTAGAACTACTGATTATTAAATCAAAAATAATGTTTCACGATAACCTGGAGGTGCAGGTTTTAATGGTTTAAAGGTTTTGCCAACAACATACCCGAAAACATACCCGACACCATTCCAGAGCCAATCTGCCCCTCCACCTGAAATTTGTACCAAATCATCATCCGTCAAAGTGATAAATTGTTTTCCATCATAATTATTCATT
This sequence comes from Pseudolactococcus laudensis, assembly GCF_013449735.1. GTDB lineage: Bacteria > Bacillota > Bacilli > Lactobacillales > Streptococcaceae > Pseudolactococcus > Pseudolactococcus laudensis. The sequence continues at coordinate 15,358 of NZ_JACBNY010000008.1, read as the reverse complement.
TTTTCTTCCTTTCTCTTTTTTTCCCTTTTTAATATCCGCCCCTAACCAAAATATCCCTATAAAGTTAAAAAGAGTTTGTCCAACTATGCGATAACCGATATTTACAGGTTTGTTTAGAAGATTTGCCTCAATTATGCCTAGACTTAAACTAAGTAAAACAATAAAAATTAAATGGAAGAATTTATTTTTAATCGTCCTACAAGAAATGCTGTAACCTAAAAAAATCGATAATGAAAAGGTGCAGGTACTTAAAAAGTTATTTCTTTCAATTTGTCCAACTGATAACATATAAGTTAATACAAAAGGTATAATTAGCCCAACGACTAATAGTTTATGTTTAGCTTTCATTTATTTTCTTGTCGCATTGAACCCTTTTTTAAATCCTGCAATGATTTGGTCTGAATTGGCATATATTTCGTAAGTTAAGAAACCTACAAACCACGGAATAGCAGCACCCTCGACAATTAACATCTCGTCTTCAGTGAGTACTGAAAAATTATTAAGTTCAGTTACATTATTTAATTTTGTGTTTGACATATAGTTTGTCTCCTATAATTTAGGACAACATTTCCGAAGAAAGGCAGTCGTTTTTTATATCGTAAGTTGTCACTTATTGCAATAATTTAGTAACAAAATAAGATTTACTTTTTTGTCGGCGCCAACTCAAGCCAAGTTATTTCGTTACATACTTAGTATAGCGGAATTTTATCGCTTAAAAGTCAAGATATCATAAATGGCATGAAATATGGCAAATATGACCAAAACTTTGTATAACTGACATTTAAATGCCCTGACTGACATCAGTACAGTGCGTAAAGTATCTCGTGCCACTACTAGGAATTATGAGCTAACTGGTTGAGGGATTTTAAACATTTATAAAAATAGGTTGGGATAAAAAAATAGGCTATGAATGATTTCTAATGTTAATAGAAATCATTCATAGCCTATTTTTGTGTCATTTTCTCCAAAAATGTAAAACGACATTATAATTCATTGAAAACAATGCGAAACTGGTATTCTTTTGGCAAAACAATGCGAAATCGGTAAGAAAATTGCTGTTTTTGTACGAAATCGGTATTCTTTTGGCAAAACAATACGAAATCGGTAAAATAAGTTGTTCTTATATCATCCTTTCAACGAATAATACAAAAAAAGAGAAAAATAAACCTGCTAGTCCACTTTTCTCTTTTGGTGAATGAGGACTTTTGTCTTATCCCCTTTTTATTTTTGCAAACAAACGCTAGACTTTATGTTTAAATGGTACTTTCATAAGCTATGACTTGGGCAGAGGGGTATTTGTTACTCAAGGATTTAAGGGGCGATTATCTGGAGAGAGTTATTGTGATACATTTGCTGTGATTGGAAGGCTTTGCCAACTGTCAAAAATTTTTATCAAAAAAAATCTCGTGAAAGACTTGACAAAATAAAATGCTAAGGTTACAATGGCATTGTAAGTTGGTTCGGAAAACGAACCAAAAAATATCACGAATGACCACCGCTTGGACGGAGCGCAAGCGTAAGTCAAGTTTCAAGATTTCATGACATGAAATCGCAGAAAGGACAGGATATGGCATATGTATTAGGCATTGATTTAGGGACGAGCTCGCTCAAAGGTCTTTTGATGACCGAGAGGGGCGATGTTGTCGGTGAAGCAAGTGCAGCTTACCCGATTTTGACACCGCAAACTGGCTTGAGCGAGCAAGAGCCAGACCAATGGCTTGAGGCAGCGAAAAAAGTTATCACAGCGCTGATTCAAACGACTCCAGACATGACAACCCAACTTCAGGGCATCAGTTTTTCGGGTCAAATGCACAGTTTGGTGGTGTTAGATGAAAACAAACAGTCGATCCGACCAGCTATTCTTTGGAATGATGTGCGGACAAGTAAGCAATGTCGAGAAATCACTGAAAAAGCAGGCGATTTAGTTCTAGGCCTAACCAAAAACATTGCCTTAGAAGGTTTTACGCTACCCAAAATCCTCTGGATTCAAGAAAATGAACCTGAGAATTGGGAAAAAGTCCGCTACATGATGTTGCCAAAAGATTATTTAGGCTTTTGGTTGACGGGCACTTTTGCGACAGATTTTTCAGACGCAGCAGGAACTTTGCTACTTGATATCGCCAAAAAAGAATGGGCACAGCCAATCTTTGATACCTTTGACATTCCAGCTGAGCGCTTGCCAAAACTCTTTGAATCCCAAGACCAGATTGGCGTGTTAACAGATGACATTAAAGCAATGTTTGGCTTTGAAGTTGATGTACCAGTCTTTGCAGGCGGCGCAGATAATGCGTGTGCGGCTGTTGGGTCGGGTATTATTCAAGATGGTGCAGGCATGTGCTCTATCGGGACAAGTGGTGTCTTCTTATCATTTGAAAACGATGCACTTGCAGATTATCAAGGCAAACTCCACCTCTTTAACCATGCAGCTAAGGGTGATTATTACTCAATGGGTGTGACACTAGCTGCCGGCAATAGCTTGGATTGGTTCAAAAATACTTTCGCAGCAGATAAAAGCTTTCCAGAATTACTCGGCGGTATATCTGAACTCAAACCGGGTGCAGATGGCTTGTTATTCACACCTTATATCGTAGGAGAGCGAACACCGCACGTGGATAGTCAAATTCGTGGGTCGTTTATCGGCATTGACACGCATCACACCTTGACACATTTTGCAAAAGCAGTGCTTGAAGGGATTACTTTCTCACTAAAAGATTCGCAAGTGATGATGGAAACTGTTGCCGGTCGTCATTTTGACCGAATCGTTTCTGTCGGAGGTGGCGCCAAAAATCCTGACTGGTTACAAATGCAAGCAGATATTTTCAATGCAACAATTGTGAATTTGACGGTTGAGCAAGGCCCAGGACTTGGCGCAGCCATGCTTGCTGCCATTGGTGCAGGTTGGTTTGATAACGCTGCCGAGGCTGCTGAAGTCTTTGTGCATTATAAAGATGAATTCACACCAAATCCTGACCATGTTGCAGCCTATGCTAAACTTTATGGACTCTACACACAAGTTTACGGTGCAACCAAGGCACTAAGTCATGACTTACTGGATTTAAACTAAAATTTATAGATAACTTACTTACTATTTGAGGAGAGAGAAAAGAAAATGACAGATTATAACTCGGCAACCTATCTTGGGAAAGTTGATGCTTGGTGGCGGACAGCTAACTATATTGCTGTTGCTCAAATGTATCTGAAAAACAACCCTTTATTGAAAACAGAAATCCAAAAAGAAGATGTCAAAAATCATCCGATTGGACACTGGGGAACAATTGCCGGTCAAAACTTTATTTATGCACATCTTAATCGCGCGATTAATAAATATGACCTTAATATGTTCTACATTGAAGGACCAGGTCATGGTGGGCAAGTCATGGTGGCTAACTCCTACATTGATGGCAGCTATACTGAAATTTACCCAGAAATCACGCAAGATGAGGCAGGCTTTAAACAGTTATGTAAAATTTTCTCCTTCCCTGGCGGGATTACCTCTCACGCTGCGCCAGAAACACCAGGCTCAATCCATGAAGGTGGCGAGTTAGGCTATGCACTTTCTCATGCAACTGGTGCGATTTTGGACAATCCAGACGTGATTGCAGCGACAGTTATTGGTGATGGTGAGGCTGAAACTGGTCCACTTGCTGCAGGGTGGTTCTCAAATACCTTCATCAATCCAGTCAATGATGGTGCAGTTTTGCCGATTCTTTATCTCAATGGCGGTAAAATTTCGAATCCGACGATTTTGGAACGCAAATCGGATGCTGATTTAACCAAATATTTTGAAGGCCTCGGTTGGGATCCGATTTTTGTGTCAGGCACTGATGCGACTGAAGTTCATCCTGTTATGGCTGAAAAATTAGACCAAGCGATTGAAAAAATCAAGGCGATTCAAACGAAAGCGCGTAAAGGTAAAGCAGAAGAGGCAACAATGCCAGCGTGGCCTGTCTTAATCGTTCGGACACCAAAAGGTTGGACAGGTCCCAAAGCTTGGGATAACGAACCAATTGAAGGCGGCTTTCGTGCTCACCAAGTGCCAATTCCAGTGGATGCCCACAATATGGCAAAAATTGATGCCCTCGTTGATTGGTTGAAATCTTATCGGCCAGAAGAGTTGTTCGATGAAAATGGGACAATTCGCGATGAAGTTCGAGAGATTTCACCAAAAGGTGATCGTCGGATGTCAACCAATCCCGTGACAAATGGTGGAATTGATCCGAAACCGATGGTCATTACAGATTGGAAAAAACACGCGCTTGACTTTGAGCCAGGCAGTATTTCAGCGCAAGACATGGTTGAGTTTGGGAAATTTGCCAAAGACTTAATCGTGGCCAATCCAGACAACTTCCGAATTTTTGGTCCAGATGAAACAAAATCAAACCGACTCACATCAGTCTTTGATATGACCAACCGACAATGGTTGGGTGCTAAAAAAGAAGACTATGATGAATGGGTGTCGCCAGTTGGACGTGTCATTGATGGTCAGTTATCTGAGCATCAATGTGAAGGATTTTTAGAAGGCTACGTCTTGACAGGGCGTCACGGTTTCTTTGCCAGCTATGAAGCTTTCTTCCGTGTTGTGGACTCGATGATTACTCAACATTTCAAATGGTTGCGTAAAGCTAAAGAACAACCTTGGCGTAAGCACTATCCTTCACTTAACTTGGTTGCGACTTCAACCGTTTTCCAACAAGACCATAATGGCTATACCCACCAAGATCCGGGTCTCTTAACGCATCTATCTGAGAAGAAACCAGAATTTATCCGTGAATACTTGCCAGCAGATACCAATACCATGTTGGCTGTTATGGCTGAAACATTGGTATCAGAAGAATTGATTAACTTGATTGTTTGTTCAAAACAACCACGTGCGCAATTCTATTCGGCACAAGAAGCTGAAATCTTGGTCAAAGAAGGCTTGAAAGTCATTGATTGGGCGTCAACTGTTGCTGCAGATGAAACACCTGATTTGGTGATTGCTGCTGCAGGTACAGAGCCAAACTTAGAGGCGCTTGCTGCGGTAACGATTCTTAAAGCGACTTATCCTGAGCTTAAAATTCGTTTTGTCAATGTCGTTGATTTGCTTAAATTGCGTCATCCAAATGTTGACCCTCGTGGTTTGACAGACGCGGAATTTGACGCTTACTTCACGACGGATAAACCAATTGTCTTTGCTTTCCATGGTTATGAAGGCTTGATTCGTGACATCTTCTTTGATCGTCATAACCACAATGTCTTTATCCATGGTTACCGTGAAAATGGGGATATCACAACCCAATTTGATATGCGTGTCTTTAGTGAAATGGACCGTTTCCACTTGGCACAAGATGCAGCAAATGCCGTCTATGGTACGGATGCATCAGCCTTTTCACAAAAAATGACCGATACCATTAACTTCCACCATGACTACATCCGTGCCAATGGTGAAGATATTCCAGAAGTTGAAAACTGGCATTGATCTTAATTTAAACTGATTGTTCTAGAGAATTGTAGTCTGCATCAACACCTAACCACCTGTTGGTGACTTGATTACGATACAAATATTGTGCCTCCTTAGCTAATTTTGACATTAAATCAACTACGATTCTCTATTCAATATTATTATATAATCTAGGTACTAGACGACATAATGCAAAAGATGTGCGTTCCCTGCTGTCAAGGGAGTGCATATTTTTGTTAATTATCAATCCAAAGTCATGTTACAATAAACATGTCAAGTTTCAAGGTTTTATGAAGTGAAATCGCAGAAAGACTTTGAGCGGACGCAGTTCGCGAATGACCCCGCTTGGCAGGAGCGTGAGCGGATGTCAAGTTTCAAGGTTTCATGAAATGAAATCGCAGAAAGGTAAAAATATGAGTGTAAAAGTCGAAAAGGTTAGCATGGGTGAGGGGAAGACAACCCAACTAGTTAGAATAGAAAATGAGCGTCTTACAGTTGAATTAGTTGCTTATGGGGCACATTTATATCGTGTCTTGGCTAGGGATAGATATGGTATAGCTAAAAATGTCGTTCTCAATGTGACACCAATTTCAGCATTAGCCACTGATTTACAGTATTTTGGTGCGACCGTAGGCCCAGTCGCGGGTCGAATTAAACAAGCGCAAATTGGTGCACTAAGCTTAGAAGCCAACGAAAATGCTAATTCACTCCATAGTGGCTCGCAAGGCTGGTCATTCCAAGAATGGGACTTGGATTGGCAAGAAACAGATGATAAGATTACTGTCATTTTCAGTTATGTCGATCATCAATCTGGTTTTCCTGGTCCAATCACGGCGCAAGTCATGTATCGCTTGATAGGAGAAGATCTCAGTATTACTTTTACGGGGGAATCACCTGTTGAGACCTTCTTTAATCCCACCAATCATGGTTATTTCAACCTTAGTGGTGAGTTGAAAACAGATATTCGCAAACAAATGCTTGAAATTTCAGCACCTCATATTTTGGCTACTGACGGTGAGCTAATACCGACAGGAACATTTTTACCTGTCGCAGAGACGCCTTATGACTTCACAACAGCTAAGCCACTCGAAACTGTGCTAAACGAGCTGCCAAGTGGTTTAGATACAGCTTTCGTTTTTGATGACAATGCGCGTGAACACCGTGTCAGTTTGTACGACAAAGCAAGTGGCAGACAACTAGACGTGACGAGTGAGGCTGGGAGTGTTATTATTTACAGCGCGAGTGGATGGAACCGAGATACTCAGGTAAACTATCATCCGATGACAAAAGAGTTAGGATTAGCGATTGAATTTCAGGAGTTACCTGATTTACCGCATCATCCAGAATGGGGAAGTATTGCACTTTTACCGGATGAAAAAATTTCAAAGACAATTCATTATAGATTTGGAGTTAACTAAAATGGTCAAAACAGTCATTAGTGTAACGGGAGACTATTATCATGAGGGAAAGGACACTAATCAGTATCTTCAACGTGTTTTAAGTTTGCTTGATGAGCCTGTTATCTATGAAAACGTCCCTTTAGATGCCTTAAGTGATGCACTCTCCAAAAATCCAGATTTAATTATCCTATCGGCTGAAAATCAACGGACGCCGCAACAAACAGACCTAAGAGAATGGCTAACGCCAGAAATGAGTCAATTAATCACAACTTATGTCGAGCATGGTGGCAGTTGGTTGGGGTTGCATTCGGGTATGTCCAACTATCCGACGGATTCAGGGTATATCCAGATGTTAAAAGGTTATTTTATCCAACATCCAGAGCCTTTGCCAGTGACTTATAAGTGTGATTTGGTTGAGACGCCAAGTCAGTTTGTTATTCAGGATGAGCATTACCAAGTTGGTTTTGTTGATGATTATACGCATATTTTTCTGCGCAGTTTTTCGGATGCGGGTGAATCGGATGCGGGTTGGCGACATTTTTATGGGAGTGGTAAGGTTGCTGGGTATGTACCTGCTCACGATATTTCGGGGATGCTTGAACAACACAATTTAGCACTCTTAAAAACGGTTATCGATTGGCTATTAAAACATCAATCTAGTGTTAGGTGGAAACAGTATTTAAAAGCATAATTGCTTGTTAAGCGCAGTGGTGCGGTAATATAAGATGAAAATAGGTTCAGGTTGCTGAATCTATTTTTTTTGATTGAAACAGTTTCATTTGGAGAAAATTTGTAAAAAATAATATTAATTTGTAAAAAAGTTAAAAAAGGTGTTGACAAAAATTGTGCAAGCGGTTACAATAAGAGTTTAAGTTAGTTCATCGAACAATCTAACTAAAGTGTTGAAGTGTTGTTGGTTAGGAAAAACGTCAATAAATCAATGAATAAAGCGTTTGTCTATCAAACAACCTAACTAGAGGTTTAGGCTCTTTGGAGAGTCGGGGGAAGAAAGAATGTCATATTTTACAGAAGTAGTAAAAAATCAGTGTAGGGATATCGGTAGTAGAATCTTTTCGTATTCGGTCGCGATAGTCTAGGTAAAGAGATTGAAGTCAAAATATTGAAAGAAAATCTTCGTTTTGCGATTACCTGTTAGCAGATGATATGGCAGCGAAGAAGTTCTTGAGAGCTTAACTGAATATTCGTTTTAATCTGGTGAAGACATCGCAGATGAATCAAGTCATAATGAGCATGCGAAATCACATATTAACGATTATTGGATTTAAACATTAAATAGGATACATATTATCGCTTAGGGAGAACCCCTAGAAAATAAAAAATTTAAGGAGCTTAAAAAATGAAAAAATGGCAAAAAGTTGCACTGAGTGCAGTTACTGTTCTATCTGTTGTAACATTGGCAGCAGGGTGTTCGGCGGGTAAGAAAAATAAAGCGACATCAGACAATAAAGGTGCCGTCCAAATCAGCTTTAGCTGGTGGGGAAATGATGACCGTCACAAAGCAACACAAGATATGATTAATGGCTTTGAAAAAGAGCATAAAGACATCAAGGTCAAAGGTGAACCTAGTGGTTTTGGTGATTTGGACCAAGTCTTCACAACTCGTTATGCGGGTAATACACTTGCAGATGTCACAACTTTGCTTTATAACTGGGTCCCTCAGTTTGGGCAAAATGGCGGATTCTACGACCTGTCTACAATCAAAAGTTTAGATTTATCAACTTACGATAAAGATTTCTTGAAATTTGGTCAGGTTGATGGCAAACAAGTTGCTGTACCTTACGGACAAAATACCTTGGTGATGTATGTCAATAAAACGGCCTATGAGCGCAATGATATTGATGTTGCATCACTTAAAACTTGGGATGACTATGCAGCGGCAGCTAAGAAGTTACCAGAAGGGTCATTTATGATTGCCTCGCCAACTTGGCGTTTCCCTGTTACCAACTGGTTGCAACAAAAAACTGGTAAGGCTGAATTTGATGAAAAAGGTGACTTAAACTGGTCTGAACAGGATTACTTAGATGGTATGACTTGGTACAAAGAAATGGCAGATGCGCACGTCTTCGTCTCACGTAAAGATTACCTTGAAAATGTCGGCACTGAGCCTGTTTCATTAGCGATAAATAAAAAATGGTTGGACGGCGAATATGGTGGCGGAATTGGTTGGAATGCCGGTATCACATCTGACTATGAATCGCTTAAAGAGGTTGGTGATGAGTTAGTTATCGTTGATTATCCAATCGCTAAAGGCGGTAAAAAAGTTAATCTTTTATCTAAACCCTCCCTTTTATTCGGTGTCAAGAAAAATGAAAAGAACCTAGAACAAGTTGGTACTTTCCTTAATGATTTCTTGAACGGTGAAGAAGCGAACAAAACGTTAGGCCTTTCGCGTGGTATCCCTGCCTCAAGTAAGGCAGTTGATGTTTTGACTAAAGATGGTAAATTAACTGGTTTCATGAAGGATGGTTTTGATTACGCACAAGATGCTGTGAAAATTAATGAAACACCATTCTATGAAGATGGTACTTTGACAACGATTTACACAACTGAAATCGAAGCTGTTGAGCTTGGTAAAACAGATTTGAAGACAGCGGCTAAAAATGTTTACACTAAAACAAAAGATCAAGCTGCCAAACTTGCCAAAGATTATAAATTGAAATAATCAGTCCGTATTATGGGAACAAATATTAATTATTTGTTCCTATAATCATTTATAGCGTATAGACTCATTCATCTATATCTTTTAGAAAGGTTAACCAATGAAAAATAAAAAAATTGGATTACTTTTTGTGGAACCTTGGCTTGTTGGCTTTGTGGTGTTGACAATCTGGCCGATTTTATCATCGTTCTATTATGCGTTGACAGACTATTGATAAAGATTTTTTATTGGAAAGTACCTTAGCAAAGTCCTTGTTCCATGATGCTGCTGAAAACTTACCGATTATTGATTACCACTGTCATTTGGATCCAAAACAAATTGCTGAAAATAGTCGGTTTTTATCGATAACAGCATTGTGGCTTGAGGGTGACCATTATAAGTGGCGTGCCATGCGCGCGTGCGGCATACCGGAATCAGAGATTACTGGTGATGCGAGCGACTGGGAAAAATTTTATGCTTGGGCGCAAACAGTCGAGCGATTACTTGGCAATCCTTTATACCATTGGACGCATCTGGAGTTAAAACAAGTTTTCGACATAACAGAACTTTTAACGGCAGAGAGCGCATCTAGGATTTATAAAGCCTGTAATGATTATCTAGCTAAACATGAAGTAACAGCACAATCTTTGATTTTGGCATCTCATGTGAAGTATATCGGTACAACTGATGATATGTTGAGTGATTTGCAGTTTCATCAACAAATTGCTACTTCGGATTTTCCGTGTATCGTTGCGCCAAGTTTTAGACCTGATCCAGTCATTGCGATTGAAAACCCCAATTTTATCGAGTATATTCAGAAGATTTCTGATTTCAGGGGTTCTCGGGTTGCGACCTTTGCTGAGTTAATGTCTTTTTTAGAGCAGCGTTTGCAGTACTTCACTGAAAATGGCGGCAGAGTCAGCGATCACGGTTTTACATACATACTTTATGATGAGGCAACACCTGAAGAGTTGGATAGCATTTTCAAAAAAGCACTTCGCAATCAACCACTTGAGCGACATGAAATTGCCAAATGGCAAGGTCAGATGATGGTGGCACTAGGTAAACTTTATAAGCGTTATGATTGGGTCATGCAACTTCACTTTGGTGCCGCCCGAAGTACGAATACACGCTTATTTAAGCTCGTGGGCGCTGATACAGGAGGTGACTCAATTTATGATCAAGCCGATTTAGCCCTGCATTTGGATCGACTGTTAGATGCACTAGATAAAACCAATGATTTACCGAGGACAATTTTATACAATACCAACCCAACACAAAACGACATGATTGTTAGCACTTGTGGTAATTTCCAGATGAATGACGATGGCATCAAAAGTCGTGTCCAATTTGGTGCTGGCTGGTGGTTTAATGATACTTACCGTGGAATGATTCGTCAGATGGAGAGCTTAGCTGATAATGGCGTACTCATGAATTTTATTGGTATGTTGACTGATTCACGCAGTTTCTTGAGTTACTCAAGGCATGATTATTTTCGTCGAATTTTGGCAAATTATATCGCAGAAAAAGTAGAATTGGGTTTTTATCCAGATGATACAACCCTACTACGCCAGATGATAGAGGGAATTAGCTACACGAATGCTAAAGACTATTTTAAATTTGAACAGTTGAAAGAGTCAAGCCTTTAAAGCATAGAAATGGAGTATTTGGATGAAAATTACAGAAAATTACTTAACAGAACGTGACCGATTTTCAGATAAAAATATAAACACACCCAATTATGACGAGCAGATTGTTCGGCAAAAAACACAAGAAAATCCTGAGTGGGTCCACTTTGGTGGTGGCAATCTTTACAGATGTTTCCATGGTCAGATTGCACAAGATTTATTAAATGCAGGCGAACTTGAAACTGGGATTATCCTCGTCGAAACTTTTGGTGAAGATATGATTGACGAGCTTTATCACGGCTTTAACAATCGCTCATTGAGCGTTGTGATGAAGTCAGACGGCACGTTTAACAAAGAACTGCTCGCATCCACTGCCGAAAGCCTATTTGCTCATGCCAGTCGCCCCGAGGACATGGCAAGACTAGTTGACGTTTTTCAAAATCCGAGTCTAAAATTAGTCACCCTAACAATTACTGAAAAAGGCTACATCATTAAAGATTCCTCGGGGCAACTCATGTCGCAAGTCGCGCAAGACCTTCGAACAACCATTAGTTTTGAAAATTTGCAACACACCATGTCTAAATTGACCTACCTACTTTTGAAAAGATTTCTAGCAGGTGGAGCACCACTAGCCGTTCTTTCAACCGATAATTTCTCGCATAATGGCGACAGGCTAAAAGCAACGGTTTTAGAAATTGCGCAAGGTTGGCAAAAAATAGGCCATGTCACACAAGCATTTGTTGATTATCTAGCGACGGGAGATAAAGTTAGTTTTCCATATTCGATGATTGACCGCATTACACCTCTGCCAAATCAAGCCATAGCCGAAAAACTAACATCAGAAGGTATTGAAGACATGGTCCCCTTCATTTCAGCCAAGCAAAAAATGTTATTGTCTGCCTTTGTCAATACAGAAGAAGTCCACTATCTCGCCATTGAAGATGATTTTCCAAATGGTCGACCAGCCTTTGAAAAAGCGAGTGGCGTCTTGTTAGGAAATCGCGAAACGATTAACAAGGCTGATTTAATGAAAGTCTGCACCTGTTTAAATCCTCTTCACACAACGCTTGCCATATTTGGTTGTTTACTTGGATTTGAACGAATTTATAAGGAAGTTCAGGATAAAGATTTGCTGAGCTTAATTGAACAAGTTGGCTTTATTGAAGGGTTACCGGTTGTTGAAAATCCAGAGATTATCAATCCAGTAGATTTTATCAAAGAAGTCATCTATCAGCGATTTGCCAATCCGAATATTCCAGATATGCCACAACGGATTGCATCGGATATGTCTCAGAAAATTGGGACTCGTTTTGGTGAAACTCTGAAAGCCTATGTGGCAGCACCAGATAAGGATGTACGTGCATTAACTTTTATTCCTTTAACGATTGCAGCATGGTGTCGCTATCTACTAGCAATTGATGATAAAGGTGAGACATTTGAAGTCAGCCCAGACCCACTATTAACAGAATTACAGGCACACTTAGCTACAGTTACTCTGGGTGGTGAAATAGATGCACACGCGATTTTACGACCGATTTTAAGCAAGCAAGCCATTTTTGGTGTTGATTTACTAGAAATTGGCCTAGCTGAAAAGATCGAACATTTTTTTGAGCAAATGATCCAAGCACCGGGCAGTGTAAGACGCGTGCTACAAGAAACGTTAGCAATACATGCTAAAAACATCAGAAAGTAGGCAATAATATGAAAATGACAATGCGTTGGTATGGTAAAAATGATGATCCAGTAAAAATTGAAAATATCCGTCAAATCCCTGGTATGACAGGTGTTGTAGGTGCTTTGTTTGATGTGCCAGTTGGTGAAGTATGGCCAGAAGATAAAATCAAAGCGCTAAAAGATGATGTTGTTGCAGCCGGTTTAGAACTAGAAGTTATTGAGTCCGTGAACATCCATGAAGATATCAAGCTTGGCTTGCCGTCACGTGAGCGTTATATTGAAAATTATAAAGAAACGATTCGTCGTTTAGCAAAAATCGGTATTAAAGTCATTTGTTATAATTTCATGCCAGTATTTGATTGGATGAAAACAGAGATGGCCTATCAGCTTGAAGATGGCTCGACGACAATGGCTTTCTTTCTTGAAGGCGTCCAAAAATCGCCAGAAGAGGTCGCTAATGATGTTTTATCTCAAAATGCAGGAACTGTTTTACCAGGATGGGAACCTGAACGTTTGGCAGATGTGACTAAACTCATTGCGCAATATCAAGATGTAACCGAAACTGATCTTAGAGCTAATCTCAAATATTTCTTAGAACAGATCATCCCAGTTTGTGAGGAAGTTGATATCAAGATGGGGATTCATCCTGATGATCCACCTTATTCAATTTTTGGTCTACCGCGTATTGTCAAAAATCGTGATGACTTAGACTTCATCTGCCAAGCTGTTGATTCGCCATATAATGGCATTACTTTCTGCACAGGCTCTATCGGTGAAGACCCTGATAATGACCTAGTTGCAATCGTTGCTGAGTTTGCCAAGCGAGATCGAATTCCCTTTGCACATGTTCGTAATGTTAAGTTTATTGGTGATAATGGTAAAGATTGTTATGAATCTGCACATTATAGTGCTTATGGGTCACATGATATGTTTAACATCATGGCAGCCCTCTATGACAATGGTTTTGATGGCTATATTCGGCCCGACCATGGTCGGATGATTTGGGGAGAAACAGGTCGTCCGGGTTACGGTTTATACGATCGTGCCTTAGGTGCCATGTACTTAACAGGTTTGTGGGAGGCTTTGGAAAAACGCCAAGTGAAGTAATCTACTTTGTTCGCTTAGCGTTAGAAAAGAGATGAAGGATTGACATCATGAAAAAGCAAAAGATACTCAAAAAATTAGAAGATGCAGGAGTTATCGCCGTTGTTCGTGGCCGTTCTAAAGAAGAGGCAATTAAAGCATCACAAGCCCTTGTTACAGGAGGAGTTGTTGGTCTTGAAGTGACTTTTACAGTGCCAAATGCTGTTCAAGTGATTGAGACATTAAGTGCACAATATCAAGGGGATGAAAAAGTTGTTGTTGGCGCTGGGACTGTCCTTGATGCAGTAACTGCTCGTCTTGCTATTATGGCAGGTGCCGAGTTTGTTGTTAGTCCGACATTTGATTTAGAAACAGCTGAAATTTGTAATCTATATCAAATGCCATACCTACCTGGATGCATGACCATTACGGAAATGAAAGTAGCGCTCAAGGCAGGAGCAGACATCATCAAACTTTTCCCAGGCAGTGCCTATGGTCCAAGTATAATCTCAGGTTTTAAAGCACCGATGCCGCAATTAAATATCATGCCCACAGGTGGTGTCTCGCTAGAAAATATGGCAGAGTGGTTTAGAGCAGGAGTTGTAGCGGTTGGTGTAGGAGGCAATCTTCTTGCACCTGCAACTAAAGGAGATTTTGAAGGTGTGACAGCTATTGCCAAACAATATGCTGAAAAATATGCTGAAATTAAAAACCAATCGGTAGGTGTCTCATGAAAGTTTTAACTTTAGGTGAAATGATGTTGCGTTTATCAACACTAGCGGGTCAACGTTTGACAAGAGTGTCAAGCCTTAACGGTCATTATGGTGGCGGGAGGCAAATGTTGCCATATCTCTCGCAAACTTTGGGCATGAGGCTTACTTTGCTAGTCTTGTTCCTGATAATTTGTTGGGATTAGGGGTCAAGCAACATCTGGAAACCTATGGTGTTCATACAGATTATTTGCAATTTGGCGGTGAGCGTCTAGGGACCTATTATTTACCCGAATTGCTAGTTAATTTCATTGGAAAATAAATAAGTCGTGCTATCCTAATCTTAAACCACTACGCATTAGAAAGCGCACGACTTATATGACTTATAATAGCACACTTCCAAAAGTTTTTGTTTATTTACTGACAACCATTGAGACGCTTTATCAAAAGAGTGTTCCCCTTGAGGTTCAAAACCGAAAGAACGTCCATCTCGCAACATCAGATTGCTTAGTTATCGCTTGTTACCTATGGGGCGTACTGCATTTTAGTGAAACGCTTAAAGCTAAACACCAACTTGCTCAAAGTTTATTTCCTAATTTCCTAGAATATTCTCGCTTTGTCCGCCGTTGTAATGCCGTCTTACCGAGTATCCAAGTCATTCGCCAAGCACTCGTCTTTAAAGAGGTTGAAGGAATTAGTGTATCCATTATTGACAGCTTCCCCATTCCTTTGTGTCAGCCTATTCGTAATTTCAGAAGCAAAGT
>NZ_JACBNY010000007.1 GCF_013449735.1 Pseudolactococcus laudensis | reverse complement strand
CGTTTAAATCTCAAAACATGGCGGTAATCTGTCTAAAATAAGAATAAACAGTCAAGTGGCGTCTGTAACATAAAGAAAAACACAGTAGACTATGCTTAGTTTTCTGTGTTTTTTTCTAATTTCATTTTGAGGTGAATTAATTGGTAGTTATTAGAGGTGCCCTTTACTAAAATATTAAAATCGAAGCGAACCGAAAGTGCTAAGCTGCACTGAGCAATCAGTCTGTGCTCACCCTAACTTAGCCCCCCTCGAAACAGTTTGTCTATTGTGGCAAGCTGTTTTTTTGAGGCTTTCAAATAGAGAATTATTATTGTTTATCATTTATAAATGACGAAGTTTCAAGCTCTCTGTTGATTTTTTCTTATAAAAGATTTATAATGAGTGTATACTCAGTGAGTTCGAAATCAATTAATGTGGAGTCTATTATTATATGGAAAAAGTACAAGGAAAGCGTCAACTTCAAAAAATAGCTACGCGTGAACATATTATCGAAACGGCTATGTCTGTTTATATCGCTCAGGGATTTTCTGTTCCAACCCATACGATTGCACAGAAAGCAGGTGTGGCACATGGCACTATCTTTGTTCACTTCCCGACAAGAGAAGCACTATTGTTTCAAGCCTTGGAGAGATTTTCTGATGACATCGGGAACAAGTTGCATGGACTTTCCGCTGCCAATAGTGACATAGAAATACTTCTTAAAGCACATCTTGAAATTATTGGCGAAAATGAGGTATTTTACAAATATCTCATACATGAGCTGCCTAATTTATCTTTGGAAGCAAGGAATCTTTTCATTTCCTTAAATTCTATCGCTTCACATCATTTTTTCATCGCTTTGCAACGTGGCATTGAGAATGGAACACTTAAACAATTATCAACTCACATGACCTATAATACTTGGCTTGGCTTGATTCACTATTATTTGCAGAATAGCGAGTTTTTCTCACCAAGTGGCGAATCTGTGATCGCACGATATAAAGATGACCTGTTAAACAGTTATATTGACTTGATTAAAAAGTAGCATTGGAGGAGTCGCTTATGAAAAAATGTATCGCTTGTGGTATGCCTATGAATACGCCGTCTGAGTTTGCAATGGGTGATACCAGCAAAGACTATTGCGTGCATTGTGCGCGACAAGACGGCTCGATGCAGTCGTTCGAAGAAAAGCGTTTAAGTCTGATAGACTTTATCGTCCGAACGCAGGGGTTTGATCGAACAGCTGCGCAGGAAGTTGCGGAAGCCATGATGAAAAAGCTGCCGGCATGGCCAGATGACTTGGGATAAGGAGGTATGATGATGAGCGCATTATCTGATTTGCCGAATGTCGGCAAAGTTCTAGAAGACAACCTTAGAAAAATTAACATTGAAACGCCGGAACAATTGCGACAGATAGGTGCGGAAGAAGCCTTTTTTCGGATTCGTATGACAGTAGATTCTGGTGCGTGTTTGCATATGCTCTATGGCATTCAAGGTGCTATTGAAGGCATACCGGACAAATTTTTATCTGACCAAATAAAAGAGCGCCTGCGTTTATTTTATAAAACTCTATGAAAGGATGGCTAGGAGATGATGAAAGTCAGCAAGGCATTTGAAACTTTTGCAAAAGAAGCACCGGAACATCAAACGGCATGGCTGGAAGCCGTACAGAAACTGGATCAAGCAAGTGCCCTTGACAAGAAAACGGAGGCACTCGTCTATCTTGCGGTATTGGCAGTCATGCGTCTTGAAAGCGGGATTCCTTTTCATGTCAAAATGGCGCAAGCAAATGGTGCAACACGTGAAGAAATCATCAGCAGTCTATTAATTGGTCTACCAGCAGCAGGAAATGGTGTGCTTCAAGCACTACCGATAGCACTTGAAGCATTGGACGAATAGCGCTGAGGTAGACAACTTCAAGTAAAACGACGATTTGACAAGATTAAAGAGCTAACTGATAGGCATCATCAGCTAGCTCTTTTTGTTATTATCTTATTGATTGAGCTGATTAACGAAGGCTTTGCTTTTCGTTGTCAGTTCAACCCATGCTGGCCTGAAGCCACTTTTGATTGCATTTCTTACTGAGCGAAGATTTGACCAAGCACAACAGTAAAACGGCACTTTACCTAACTCGATAATTTCCAGAGCCAAAGCGCTTGTCAAAGCAGCGGCGATACCTTGCTTTCGATAGTCAGGCAGGACATCAACACCGATCTGCCACATGCTCTCACAATCCGCTGAACAGCCTGCCAAACCGATTAACTTCCCCTGATCATAAGCACCAACAGCTAAAACATCTAAGTGCTTGCGGTCCTCACACAAGGCATTTTCCCACTCAGTGATATATAAATCAGTCAAATCGTCAGGCTTTAGAATTTTAAGGTCATAGTCACACGGTAGAAGTGTCAACTGTTCAAGGTCAGGTAGAAAATATTCTGCCATAAAACAGACTTGCATCCCATGCTTTACAAGTGCTTGGTTTAGGACGTATAAATTTGGCGTTTCAAAACAATGTCCGACTTCAAACTTATTGATGTATGAGTCTACGATATCAACAACCGAAGTGTCTACTGAAGCCACGATATTATTACCGTAGGAAACCAAATGGCAGAAAAACGGCAATGTCAAATATTTCCGTGCCTCTGCGTTTTCAGATGATATCACAACTTTATTTTGTAGCGAGCGAAAATCATCCGGCTGACAACATAAATCAATAGCCGATTGAAGCATCACGATTTGCAGTATAGTTTTATTATCCATCATTTAAATTTCATCCTTTTTCTAGATATCACTTACCTCTATATTTTGTATTGTAATATTAAATAAACAAAAACAAGCGTACCAAACAATAAAATAAAAATTTAGTTTTAGGTTGTTTGATTATGTTGACAAGCATTTTGAAATCGTTTACACTAAATAAGTTAATAAAATATATTTTCAGGGGAAAAATATGAGCACGAGAGAAGTATTTCAGATGTTGGGTTTTGAAAAAACATTTTTAAAAGATAGAGGTATGTGATGGAAGTCAGAAAAAGTTATCTTGGTAATGGGACTAA
Source organism: Pseudolactococcus laudensis (assembly GCF_013449735.1). Classification (GTDB taxonomy): domain Bacteria; phylum Bacillota; class Bacilli; order Lactobacillales; family Streptococcaceae; genus Pseudolactococcus; species Pseudolactococcus laudensis. Next base: position 95,180 of record NZ_JACBNY010000007.1, on the reverse strand, counting down.
CTTATTTTCAATGGTGAATGATAAGGGAGTCAGGCTTGATGTCTCTGATTTTGGTGCAAGGATTGTTAACTTAGTAGTGCCAACTGATACAGGGGAGAGAAATATCGTCCTGGGTTTTGAATCATCTGAAGACTATACGACACAGGATAGTTATATAGGTGCGACGATTGGTCGTGTCGCAGGGCGAATCAATTCGGGTCGATTTAAACTTGATGGCAAGACATATCAAGTCCAAACAAATACTGAAGCAGGACACACCTTACATGGTGGCGCACCAAGCTTTGAAGGCAAAATCTGGCAAAGTCAGATCATCAGGACAGAAGACGAAGTTAGTGTTATCTTCACATTGACAAGTCCAGATGGTGAAAATGGTTTTCCAGGTAATCTGACAACTTCTGTCACCTATTCGCTCAACAATCAAAATGAATGGACACTCGTTTACCAAGCCCAAACAGATCAAACAACGCTTTACAATCCGACCAATCATGTCTATTTTAACTTAACTGGAGATGTTGAGACACCGATTGATGGGCATGAGTTGACTGTGGTGGCAGATCAGTTTGCTGTTTTAAATTCTGACGGAACTGTGACGGGTGAAAAACGAGGTGTGAACGGCACAGCCTTTGATTTCAGAACAGCAAAGTCATTAAAAGACTGTTTTGAGTTGGCAAACGATGCGCAAAAAGATTTGTTTTCCGGTATTGACCATCCCTTTTTCCTGTCGCATGAAAAGGGTGCTGATGCCATTTTGCAAAGCCCTGATGGGAAAGTTTCGGTTGAAGTGGAGACGGATCAAGAGACGATCGTCATCTTCACGGCAAATTTTGGACAGGATAAGATGAACATGCGCGGGAAAACATTGGGGCATCATGGTGGCATCACATTTGAAACGCAGGCAGCACCAGGTGCGATTGAGTTTGAGGACTTTGGTGAGATTGTGTTGCGCCCTGATCAAGTCTATCATGCTAAAACAACCTATCTTCTTAAATTTTGAGTGGAGAGAAGTTATGCCACGTTTTAAGTGAATAAATATTTGCTAGATCTTGAATACTCTTATCCTGCCAGTTCTTTGTTGGGATAGGCGTATTTATTGTTGTTAAGCTCTACTTCCCAAATTAATGAACACTTCAAAAATTTTATTTTTTATTTTAAAAAGGCTTGACATCTCGTAATGTAAGCGCTATACTTTAATTAAATTAAGGGTTTTTAACAGAAGATGTGGGAACGGTACCATATTTTAGAAAAGGGGAAACAGATGGCAACGATCGTTGATGTCGCAAAATCTGCAGGTGTTTCAAAATCAACAGTCTCACGTTTTATAAGCGGTAAGGGATATGTTGCTAAAGATGTGCAAAAAAAAATCGAGAAGGCTATTGAGGAATTAGCCTATGTCCCAAATGAGGTGGCGCGTTCTCTTACACAAAAGAAATCAAAGTTAATCGGTTTGCTTTTACCTGATATTTCAAATCCTTATTTTCCCATGCTTGCTAAGGGAGTGGAAGAATACTTTTATGAAGTTGGTTACCAGGTCATTTTAGGAAATGTAAAAAGTAATAATGAAATAGAAGAAAGCTACATTGAGTCATTTTCTATGCAAAATGTGGCGGGCATTATCACAGCTAATAGTGAAAATGAAAATAGTAAGCTGAAAACTTTCAATAATCCTGTTGTGATGACGGATAGAGCATATAAAGAGTCAGAATATGGTGTCGTATCCGATGATTTTATGGGAGGTAAACTTTCAGCACAAGAAATTTTAAAAACTCATCCTAAGAAAATTTTAGTGGTTAAAGGTCCTAAAGGCTTGAATAGTCTTGAAGAACGCTTTAATGGTATGGTGCAAGTACTTGAAGGTAAGATAGCGTTTGATGTTTATCAAAGTCATTCCTTTGATTTTGGTGAAGTAGAACAGGATGCAAAGATTATTTTTGAACAATTTAAAGAAACTGATAGCATGATTTGTCCAAGTGATATTCATGCAATTGCGTTACTTCATGAAGCTTTAAAACGAAATTTTAGTGTTCCGGAAGATATTCAAATTATCGGTTATGATGATATTCCAATGAGTAAATTTTTATACCCAGCTCTATCAACAATTAGGCAACCAGCCTATAAAATTGGAATGGAAGCTGCAAAATTGCTGCATGCTTTAATTGATAAACGACCTGTGACTGAAAAAAAAATTATGTTGCCAGTAACCTATATCGAAAGAGAAACGACAAGGAGAAAATAAATGAAAAATGTAACAGTGGTTGGCAGTCTAGCCATAGATAATATCATTAGTACGGGTGTCATACCTAATTCAGGTGAAACTGTATTTGGGACATCATTTGATACAGCTTTTGGTGGCAAAGGCGCCAATCAAACAGTTGCCTTAGGCCGGCTTGGAGCAAGACCATTTATGGTAGGTGCGGTTGGCAATGATAGCAATGGTAAAGCGATCATTGAAAATCTTAAAAAGAATCAAATTAATCTCGATTTTGTGGGAACGGTTCCACAAGCAACAGGAACAGCCCATATTATCTTATATGATGATGATAATCGCATCATCGTTGTACCAAGTGCTAACAATGAGGTAACACTAGACAATCTTAAGGATGATTTTTGGTCTTTATTAAAAGACAGTGAGCTTGTGATCTTACAAAATGAAATTCCACAAGTAACAAATGAAGCGATTATCAATTATTGCTACGAACATCATGTCAATGTCTTATTAAATCCTGCTCCAGCAAGAAAAATAAGTGAAGAGTTGATCGAAAAAATCACTTATCTAACACCAAATGAACACGAATTATCAATCCTATTTCCTCATTTGACGCGGGAAGCTGCATTAGCAAAATATCCGCAAAAATTAGTTGTTACCTTGGGATCAAAAGGTGTGTATTTCCATGATGGGAAACACGAAATTTTAGTCCCTGCTTTTAAGGTTAAACCAACTGATACCACAGGAGCTGGAGATACGTTTAATGGCGCTTTTGCTTATGCCATCCTGAAACACTTAGACCTTAAAAATGCGATTAAATTTGGGAATTTAGCAGCATCTATTTCTGTGCAAGGCTTTGGGGCACAAGGTGGGATGCCGACGCTTGAAAAGATGAAAGAGAGTGAGTTTTATGAAAAAACATGGCATTTTGAATAGCCAGATTGCTAAAGTCGTAGATGATTTAGGACATATGGATATGGTAACCATTGGTGATATGGGACTGCCAGTACCAGCAACAGTACCCAAAATAGATTTGGCAGTTAAGATGGGTGAACCCAAATTTTTAACGGTGTTGACAGATTATTTGCAGCATGTTGAAGTAGAAAAAGTCATTTTGGCAGAAGAAATAAAGACGCAAAATGAAACTATGTTGACTGAAATTAAACGTTTTTTGCCTGAGCAAGTAGAAATAGAATATATCTCTCATCGTCTATTTAAGGAAAAAACAAATGAAACGAAAGCAGTTATTCGGACAGGAGAAGCAACACCTTATGCCAATATCATTTTAGTATCGGGTGTCATTTTTTAAGAAAGGAATTGAGACAATGGATATTGAAATGAACCATATTGTCAAAGCATTTGGTAGTAACCAAGTACTGAACGATGTGAGTATTTTGATCAAACATGGCACAATCCATGCGTTGATGGGTGAAAATGGTGCTGGAAAATCGACACTTATGAATATTTTAACTGGCCTTTACCTAAAAGATGGTGGGACAATTAAAGTTGATGGTGTAGAAAAGTATTTTGCTAATCCACGAGAAGCTGAAATGGCAGGGATTAGTTTCATTCATCAAGAAATGAATACGTTTACAGAGATGACTGTGTTAGAGAATCTATTTTTGGGAAAAGAAATTAAAAATAAATTCGGATTTTTAAGCCAAAAAGAGATGACAAGAAAAGCAATTACAGTCTTTGAGAAATTAGGAATTGAAATTGACTTGAATCAAGTTATTGGCACCTTATCTGTCGGTGAACAACAAATGATAGAAATTGCGAAAAGTATGCTGTATGACTTAAGTTTTCTAATTATGGATGAACCGACTGCAGCATTGACAGAAAAAGAAATAGAAATCTTATTTGAGGTCATCAAAAAGTTAAAAGCTGAAGGGATTGCAATTGTCTATATCTCTCATAGAATGGAAGAAATTTTCCGAATAACAGATGAGATAACTGTAATGCGTGATGGACTATCAATTGATACGACAAAAACATCTGAAACGACTAAGGACGAACTTGTCAAGAAGATGGTTGGGCGAGATATTACGGACTATTATCCTGAGAAAACTTCAGAAATTTTAAATGATATTTTCCAAGTCAAAGATTTGACCGGTAAAGGATTTAAAAATATCAATTTCACCGTTAGACGTGGAGAAATTGTTGGATTTTCAGGGCTGATGGGAGCTGGGCGCACAGAAATCATGCGTGGTATCTTTGGACTGGATCGTATAACGTCAGGCGAAATTAACATTGATGGTATCACCTTAAAGGAGTTGACACCGGTAAATGCGATTGCGAATGGACTTGGTTTTCTAACTGAAAATCGGAAAGAAGAAGGCTTAGTTTTAGATTTTAGTATTGGTGAGAATATAGTATTACCAAGCCTGAAAAGTTTTGTTAGAAAAGGTTTTGTTGATAAGAAAACGGAAGATTGGTCGTGGTTATTTATTTGGTATACCATTTCCTGTCGTTTTGATGTTTGTTGTCTTTGCCATTCTTTATGTCTTGTTACATAAAAAAGCCTTTGGTAAGGAAACATATGCCATTGGTGGAAATGAGAAAGCGGCACATATTGCGGGTGTTAAAATTGATAAGGTTAAAATTTTGATCTACACGATTTCAGGTATGATGGCTTCTATTAGCGGCCTAATTATCACATCAAGATTAAATTCCGCTCACCAACAGCAGGACAAAGTTATGAGATGGATGCTATTGCTGCAGTTGTTCTTGGTGGCACAAGTTTGTCAGGTGGTCGTGGTCGAATTTTGGGTACATTGTTCGGTGCCTTAATCATCGGTACGCTTAATAATGGTTTGAATCTACTTGGTGTATCAAGTTTTTATCAACAAATTGTAAAAGGGGTAGTCATTCTAATAGCGGTTTTGATGGATCGTCGTAAAAAGAATTAAAAATAGAAAGGATGAATAATATAAAGTAAAACGAAAAAAACGGAAGGTAAACGTCATTTAGATTTGAAGGAGAAAGAAAAATGAAACTAAAAAAAGTAATAACAGTAGCAGTTGGTATGGCATTGAGTATTGGTTTTCTAGTTGGTTGTGGTAAAACAGGACTTGATAACGGATCAAATAATGGGACAACAAAAACGGAGAAAAAAGCCAAGGATTTGAAAATTGGTGTGTCGCTTTCAACACTTAATAACCCATTCTTTGTTGATATTCAAAATGGGGTTAAAGAACTAGCAGATGAAAAAGGGTCTACAATTAAGATTTTGGATGCACAAGACGATACTGCTAAACAAAGTAATGATATTGAAGATTTAATTCAGCAGGGTGTTGATGTGATTTTGGTTAATCCAGTCGATTCATCAGCGATTGTTCCCGCAGTAGAATCTGCAAATAAAGCAGGCATACCAGTCATTGCCATTGACCGTGGCAGTGATGGCGGTAAAATCTTATCGACAGTCGCTTCTAATAACGTTTCTGGTGGAGAAATGGCTGCAAACTACATTGTAGAACTCCTTGGCGAAAAAGCAAAAGTACTTCAATTACAGGGGACACCAGGGGCATCAACTACTCGAGAACGTGGTAAAGGATTTGAAAAAATTGCAAAAGAAAAATTAACACTTATTGACAGCCAATCAGCAAATTTTGATAGAGCAGAAGTATTATTTGGTCGCTCGTCCATGACGACATTTGAGCGCTATTTTATAGCAGATAAGCGCACGCATAAGGAAGGCGAAAATCCCTACTTTGCCTATAGAGAAAAACCAGAAATCATGGACATGATCTTGGCAGAATTTGGCTTGAATGACCCACAATCAGTTGTGATTAACGGGTATACACCAGTCAAAGTCGCAAGTGGCGAAAGTCCAATCAAAGCCAATGGGAAACTCATGGTGATAGATGGCGGTATGAGTAAAGCCTATCAGAAAACGACAGGTATCGCAGGCTATTCGCTTTTAAATGACTCCTATGGTTTTAAAATCGTGACACACGCGCCTTTCACCTCTATTGAAGAAATTTTGGCTAAGGGTAAAGGCAACGAATCCTTAAAATATTTCTTAGAAGAAAAGCCCAAACGTCGCTTGATTAAAGACACAACCATTGGTGATAAATTACGAGCTGATATTGTCGATTTGACAGATTTAATGGATTATATGACGTAAAACAGTAGAGAAGTAAGTTAAAAGCTTGCTTTTTTGTATTTGATTTTATCGTTAAAATACAGTGATGAAAGGTGATAATTAAGGTTTTTAATCATTCAGTACAGTCAATCAAAAATATAGACAAGCAATTTGAACTCAACGTTTCTTTACTTTGAAAGCGTTGTCATTTACAATTAAAGTGTGAGAAGGAGATAAAGATGATAAGGCAAGCAATCAATTTGACTGAAAATGACAGACAAGCTCTGGCAATTCTTATGATTTCAGCTGAATTAGAAGAAATTTCTGTTTACCATTTACAAGATGCGCTGTTAGTTTCTCGAGGAACTGTTTTAACAGACATTAAGAAAATACAGAAATATGCCCAAGAAAATGGTGTTGTCCTTAAATATAGTCGACAATCTGGTTACCGTTTTTATGGTGATGAGAGACTGGTTCGGCAACTCATTCAAAAAAGTATTCTTGCCTTACTTTATCAACCTACCACTAAAGAATTGATGGTGAAACTTTTAAATCAATTTTCGGATGACTTTCATTTGCGCGTGATGACAGACATTCGACAGTTCTTAAAAAATCATCGTCTGACTGTTGTACCGAGCAGGATAGAAGAAACAATCTATTTCTTAGCCTTTGTGATTATTCGTTCCAGTACACACGCAATTGTATTGACTGACAAAGAAAATAGTGTCCTAAATCACTTAATCATCAAGAAAAAAGTGGTTGAGTTAGTCCAGTATTTTCCTAGCGTTGTTAATCAGGATGCCGAAACAAATTACTGGGCAATGGTTTTGATGGGTATGATTCAAGCCAAAGTTCGGGAATATGGGACTGAATTTCTCTACGACTGTTCTTACGAGATTTGTCGTAAAGTTGAGCACTCGACTGGTATTGAATTTAAAGCATTTACTAATGTCGTTGACCATATTTATGCACATCTTGTGCCAGCCTATTTTCGTATCTTAGGAAAATTTACCATTCAAAATGTCTTGATTGAGCAAATTCAAAAACAGTACAATCATCTCTTTCAAATCACACACTACAGTTTGATACCCTTAGAGGAGTTACTTGGTGAGAGATTACCAGATAGTGAAGTTGGGTATTTTACGATATTGTTTGGTGGCGAGATTGCCAATATGGCAGAACGACCGGAAGATAAGCGATACAGAGCTTTAGTCGTTTGTCCTAGTGGAATGAGTAGTTCTTTGATTATGCGTTCAGAGTTAGCAACGCTTTTTCCAATGATTGATTTTATAGAGGCGAGGTCCTTCTTTGAATTAGACCAGATGCCTTTGGATGACTACGATTTAATCTTTTCGAGTGTTGCGTTGGAGACGCACAAACCACTTTATGTGATGCCACCTATTTTGAGCACAATTGATAAGGTTGAATTATTGCGAAAGGTACAGCGAGAGTTGTTATTACCTAGCGTGGTCGTACCGTCCGTTACTGACATACTAGAAACTATTTTACCTTATGTGACATTAAAAGAAGGGGTGACACAGGACAAAATAAAAAAACTAGTCACTAAAAAAATGATGAAGCAGTTAAAAAAGAAAGGTGATGAATCCCCAATGCTTTCAGAATTATTAACACCTGATAAAATTCGCTTTAACCATGAAACGCCGATGCCGAACTGGCAGGATGCGATTCACATGGCTGGAGCGCCACTTGTCCAAAATGATGATATAGAGCCGCGGTATTTAGATGCGATGGTTCAAAAAGTGCTTGATTTTGGTCCGTTTATTCATTTAGGTTTTGGGATTGCTTTGCCGCATGCTAGGCCGGAGGATGGTGTCAAAGATTTAGCCATGTCTCTATTGAAATTTTCGGAGCCTGTTTATCTATTGGATGATGAAAAACATCCAATCCGTATCTTTATTTGCTTAGCGGCAGTTGATAATGAAACACATCTGCGTGCTCTAAGCAGTTTAACGAAGATATTGACGGATAAAACTGCAGTACAACGGCTTTTAGAAGCTGAAACGACAGAAGAAATAGTGACATTAATTCAGGAGGGCGAATAATTTTGCCTATGCAAGTCAAGGTTCAATATTTCACGATGTGTGAAAGTTGCAGAAAAGAAGGGAATAAAATATGAAATTAGCAGCAGTATGTGGCTCAGGACTAGGGTCAAGTTTTATGGTAGAAATGAACATCAAAACGATTTTAAAAGAATTAGGTTTAGAAGATATAGACGTACAACATTATGATGTGGGGAGTGCAGCACCTGAATTAGCAGATATGTTTTTTGTGGGTGGTGACTTAGCTGATAGTACAACGCATTTAGGGAATGTTACGGTCTTGGACTCTATCATTGACATGGACGAATTAAGAGAAAAAGTGACAGCAGTTGTCAAAGCTGCTGGTTTGCTTGCTTAGAGATGACTGATAAACTAGATTAGGAGAATAATCAACATGAAAAATGTTTTAGATGTATTAATTGATATTGCGAGTACGCCCGCTATTTTAGTCGCATTTATTGCAGTTGTCGGTTTGTTACTGCAGAAAAAAGGGATTGCAGATATTATTCGAGGTGGGATTAAGACGTTTGTCGGTTTCTTGATTGTGACGGCTGGTGCAAACTTTGTTGTCTCTTCTTTGGAACCGTTTGGGATTATGTTCCAGAAAGCCTTCCATGTGACTGGTGTTGTGCCAAACAATGAAGCAATTGTTGCCGTTGCTTTAGAAAAATTTGGGACTTATACGGCATTAATTATGTTAGCAGGGATGCTCTTTAACATCTTATTTGCACGGATCACGCGCTACAAATATATTTATCTGACTGGACATGCGACCTTATATATGGCTTGTATGATTGCTGTCATTCTAAGTGTTTCTGGGTTGGATGGTTTCTTGCTTGTCCTCTTTGGCGGCATCTCTCTAGGGATCGCAAATACAGTTTTCCCAGCAATTTTACAACCCTTTACCGTTCAAGTGACGAAAAACGATTCGGTTGCCTTAGCACATACGGGTAATTTCGGCTATGCCTTTTCAGCCATTATTGGCAAATATTTCGGCAATAAAGAAAAATCAACTGAAGATATTAATTTCCCTAAAGGTCTAGCTTTCCTACGTGATTCAACTGTTTCGATTACAATCACAATGGGTATTGTCTATATGATTGTTGCCATTTTTACAGGTAATGCTTATGTGACAGAAAAACTCTCAGGTGGCACAAACTATATCGTCTATGCCTTGCAATAAGCAGGTAGCTTTGCAGCGGGTGTCTTTATTATCCTAGCTGGTGTTCGCTTGATTTTGGCAGAAATTGTACCTGCCTTCAAAGGTATCTCGGAAAAACTAGTACCGAATGCCAAACCAGCACTAGATTGCCCGATTGTTTTTCCTTATGCACCAAACGCTGTATTAATTGGTTTCTTCTCATCATTTGTTGGCGGTATTCTTTCACTGATTATTATGGCTGTGACTGGTTTACCGATTATCATTCCAGGCGTCGTACCGCATTTCTTCTGCGGTGCAACTGCAGGTGTCTATGGTAATGCGACTGGTGGTGTGAGAGGGGCTGTGCTTGGCTCATTCCTACAAGGTATTTTAATTAGTTTCATGCCGATTTTCCTCATGCCTGTTATGGGTGACTTAGGTTTTGCTGGCTCTACATTCTCTGATACTGACTATGGTGTTGTCGGTCTTTTACTTGGTAACATGGCCAATGGTGGTGGCAAGATGCTTGTGATGATTGGTATTTTAGTCGTATTAGGACTCGTTTTAGTTGCAAGCAAAGTGACAACAGTTCGTGTTGCTAAAAAATCAACAGAAGCATAAGACAGATGTCATTCAAGGAGAAAAAATGAAAAAAGATGATAGACCAGAATTAAGTGACTTAGAAAATTTACGAGATAAAATTCGATTAGAGACACTTAAAATGCTAGGACACATGGGCTATGGTCACCTAGGTGGCTCGATGTCTATTGTTGAGCTGTTAGCTGTCCTTTATGGTAAGCAGATGGCGATAGACCCGAATCATCCAAATTGGGAAGGTCGAGATAGACTTGTCTTGTCTAAAGGTCATGCCGGTCCTGCTTTGTACGCAACCTTAGCCATACAAGGATTTTTCCCTCAAGACTGGTTATTGACACTGAATGAAGGTGGCACGCATTTACCCAGTCATCCAGACCGCTTGAAAATACCAGGTGTGGACGCCACAACAGGCTCTCTCGGTCAAGGCACATCTATTGCTGCTGGAATGGCGACAGGTTTGAAATTATCCGGAGGTGACGCCTATACCTATCTCATTGTCGGAGATGGTGAATTAAACGAAGGACAGTGTTGGGAAGCCTTTCAATATATTGCACACAATAAACTGAACCGCTGTATTGTCTTTATTGATGATAATAAGAAACAACTTGATGGCTACACTGCCGATATTCTGAATCCTTTCGATATTCAGAAAAAAATGGAGAGTTTTGGTTTTATCACGTTAAAAGTTAAAGGCGATGACGTGAAAGCTATCGATGATGCGATTAATTTCTTGAAAGACCAAAAAGATAGTGCTGTTGCCATTGTCCTAGATACGGTAAAAGCTCAAGGTGTACCATTCTTCGAAAAAGTTGAGGATAATCATTCTGTTAAATTTGGTCTTGCTAATTATCAAGAAGAGTTGGATAAAGCTATCACCACCTTAGAAGAACAAGTTGTTAAAGGGGGAGGAAGTCATGCTTAGTCAAGTTAAACAAGATAGAACAAAAATGGGTCAAGAACTTCGCGCTGTATTTGTTGCAACATTAGACGAGTTAATAACTAAAAATCAAAAAGTGATAACTTTAGAGGCAGATCTTGGCAGTGCGAGTGGTTTTGCAAACCTGACGCAAAAACATAGTCAACAACTCATTAATGTCGGCATCTCTGAGGCAAATATGATGGGGGTTGCGAGTGGTCTCAGTTTAACTGGGCACATTCCTTTCTGTCATACCTTTGCACCTTTTGCGACACGACGTGCCTTTGACCAGCTATTCATTTCTGGTGGCTATGCGCAGACGACAATTAATATTTTTGGCTCTGACCCAGGATTTGCTGTCGGACCAAATGGTGGCACACATACATCATGGGAAGATGTCACCTTGATGCGTATGATTCCAAACAGTATCGTTTGTGACCCCGCAGATGGCATCCAGCTCGCTTGGCTAATTCGCGAATTGGCAGATAAAGCAGGTATTCATTATATCCGTGCCAATCGTAAAGCTGTTCGCGAGGTTTATGAAACAGATGCAAGGTTTGAATTGGGTAAAGGTAATATCCTTAAACAAGGGAGACATATCGTTTTATTTGCAGCAGGACAACTCGTCAGTGAAACGTTAGATATTGCAGAAGAATTAGCATTAAAAGGGATTGATGTAACGGTCGTAGATATGTTTACGATTAAACCACTTGATAGCAATTTAGTGATTGAACTTTCTAAAACGCATGACTTGATGATTAGTATTGAAAACCATTCAGTCACAGGCGGTCTTGGAAGTGCAATTGCTGATGTTATAGCAGAAACCGGTATTAATGCTAAACTTTTAAAAATTGGCGTTAACGAAAGGTTTGGTCAAGTTGGTTGTCCTGACTACTTACAAGATGAATTTGGTCTATCAAAAGACAAAATGCAAGCAAAGATTTTAGACTTTATAAATAAAGTTTAAAAAAATCTTTCACAATATTATCAATTTCCGAACGATAAACGTATATTTTGTAAAGATATACGTTTTTTGCTATCAAAAAACGTTAAAAATCGTTAAAATTAACTTATCAACTAATATTTAAGGAGTGAGACATTGACAAAACGAGCATTAATCAGCGTAAGTGATAAAACAGGTATTGTGGCATTTGCCGAAAAACTACGTGAACTAGGTTGGGAAATTATTTCAACTGGTGGTACTAAAACAGCACTAGATGCTGCAGGTGTTGCAACCATTGTCATTGATGATGTAACAGGTTTCCCGGAAATGATGGATGGGCGCGTGAAAACATTGCACCCTAAAATTCATGGTGGGCTTTTGGCACGCCGTGACCTTGAGACACACGTTTCAGCCATGAAAAACCATGACATCTCGCCGATTGACCTCGTTGTCGTCAACCTCTATCCCTTTAAAGAGACGATTCTTAAACCGGATGTGACCTATGCTGATGCAGTTGAAAACATCGATATTGGTGGTCCCTCAATGTTACGCTCTGCTGCGAAAAACCATGCTAGCGTGACTGTCGTTGTTGACCCGACAGACTATGAGGTTGTTCTGACAGAGTTTGCTGAAAATGGTGATACGACTTATGAAACGCGTCAAAAATTAGCAGCGAAAGTCTTCCGTCACACAGCCGCTTATGATGCATTAATTGCTGAATATTTTACAGCGCAAGTGGATGAGGTTAAGCCTGAGAAACTCACTCTGACATATGAACTTAAACAGCCTATGCGTTATGGCGAAAATCCACAGCAAAATGCTGATTTTTACGAATCAGCATTACCGACAGACTATTCAATTTCACAAGCTAAACAACTTAACGGTAAAGAACTTTCATTTAATAATATCCGAGATGCCGATGCAGCGATTCGGATTATTCGTGACTTTACATCACCGACTGTTGTCGCATTGAAACACATGAACCCTTGTGGTATTGGTACTGCTGATACGATTGAAAAAGCTTGGGACTACGCTTATGAAGCTGACCCAATTTCAATTTTTGGTGGGATTGTTGTCCTAAATCGTGAAGTTGATGCTGCAACTGCTGAAAAAATGCATCCGATTTTCCTTGAAATTATTATCGCACCTAGCTATTCTGATTCAGCCTTAGCTATCTTGACTAATAAGAAGAAAAATTTGCGGATTCTAGCTTTGAATTTTGAGCAACAAAAAGTGTCTGAAAGTCAAAAAGAAGTTACTGGTGTTCTAGGCGGTTTACTTGTTCAAGACCAAGATACGACAGTTGAACTACAAGACAGTTGGGAAATTGTAACCAAACGTCAACCTACAGCAGTAGAAGTTGAGGCACTTGAGTTTGCTTGGCGCTCAGTCAAATATGTTAAATCTAACGGTATCATCATTACAAACAATCACCAGACATTAGGCGTTGGACCTGGTCAGACTAACCGCGTTGCCTCTGTTAAAATTGCAATTGAACAAGCTGCAGACCGTCTTGACGGTGCAGTCTTAGCATCTGATGCATTCTTTCCTTTTGCAGATAACGTTGAAGAAGTCGCGAAAGCAGGTATTAAAGCAATTATCCAACCTGGTGGGTCAGTCCGTGACCAAGATGCGATTGATGAAGCAGATAAGCATGGGATTGCCATGGTATTTACTGGTGCACGTCATTTCCGCCATTAAGATAGACTTTATAATTGAATCAAAAATCAGAAACAGTAATTGTTTCTGATTTTTTTGATATAATTGCTATCTATTTATTCGTAAAAATGACATAGAAAACGTTTACATCTTAAAAGTGTTCTGCTATACTATAAATATCAAACGATTGACAAAAGTCAAAAGGAGAAAATATGCCAATTCAAAACAAAGTCATGTTGATTACTTATGCTGATAGTCTTGGGAAAAATCTAAAAGACCTTCAAAAAATTCTTGCGGAAGATTTAAAAGGTGCGATTGGTGGTGTTCACTTGTTGCCTTTCTTTCCCTCTACAGGTGACAGAGGGTTTGCGCCCCAAGATTACCGACAAGTCGATAGCGCTTTTGGTGATTGGCAAGATGTCGAAGCCATTGGTGAAGATTATTATTTAATGTTTGATTTTATGATTAATCATTTATCGCGTCAGAGTCCTGAATTTATTGATTTTAAAGAAAAGAAGGAGGCATCTGAATTTGCCAATCTCTTCTTACGCAATCAAAATTTTTGGCCTGAAAATCGACCAACTCAGGCAGATATTGACTTAATCTATAAACGTAAGGATAAGGCACCTTTCCAAGAGGTGAGCTTTGCAGATGGCACGACTGAGTTAGTATGGAATACTTTTGGGGAAGAACAAATTGACCTTGATGTTACTCAAGATGTGACACGAAAATTTATCAAGGAAACCTTGGAGCAGTTGATTGACCATGGTTGTGATATCGTTCGACTAGATGCCTTTGCTTATGCGATTAAAAAATTAGATACCAATGATTTCTTTGTTGAGCCAGAAATTTGGGACTTGTTAAACGATGTCAGAGACATCACGATAGCAAAGGGGTGTGAAATTCTACCAGAAATTCATGAACATTATAGCATTCAACATAAAATTGCTGACCATGATTTTTACATTTATGATTTTGCCTTGCCAATGGTTAGTCTTTATACGCTCTACTCTGGTCAAACCAAGCAACTCGCTAAATGGTTAAAGATGTCGCCAATGAAACAATTTACAACTCTTGATACGCATGATGGGATTGGTGTTGTTGATGCCAAGGATATTCTCACAGATGAAGAGACCTTATATACTTCTGAGGAACTTTACAAGGTTGGTGCCAACGTCAAAAAAATATTCTCATCGGAAGCCTATAATAACCTGGATATTTATCAAATTAATTCAACTTACTATTCGGCTTTAGGTGACAATGATGATGCTTACTTGCTAGCGCGTGCTTTCCAAGTTTTTGCACCAGGTATCCCTCAAGTGTACTACGTCGGTCTATTAGCAGGGCAAAACGACCTTGACTTGCTTGAGTCTTCAAAGGAAGGCCGCAATATTAACCGACATTATTATGAAGTAGATGAAATCAAAACAGAACTTAATCGCCCTGTTGTTAAAAAATTGCTGAATTTACTGACATTCCGAAATACGGCACAAGCTTTTGAGCTTGATGGTGGTATTGAAATTGATACGCCAAGTGACACTGACATTGTCATTACTCGTTTTGATGCAGCTAGGCAAAGTGTCGCTGTTATAACGGCTAATGCGAAATCCTACACTTTTGAAATCACGCTAAATGGCGAAAAAAAGACACTTTTATGATATAATATAAAAGTTAGCGAGCGATTAAAACGCTTGCATGATAGATGCCAATTGATGTAAAACAAAGTGGGAAAGAGGATATGACATGACAGTTTTGATTTTAGGGGGTGCGGGATATATCGGTAGCCATGCAACGGATGAATTTCTTGCGCGCGGTTACGATGTTGCAGTTGTTGATAATTTGTCAACTGGTCATCGTGCAGCAGTATCTGATAAGGCACGTTTTTACCAAGGAGACATTCGAGACAAAGCGTTTTTGACAGACGTCTTCACTCAGGAAAAAAATATCGAAGGTGTGATGCACTTTTGTGCCTATTCTTTAGTTAGTGAGTCAATGACAAAACCGCTCATGTATTTTGAGAACAATGTCGGTGGTGCGATGACTCTACTTGAAGTGATGCAAGACTTTGATGTTAAACATATCGTTTTCTCAAGTACGGCAGCAACATTTGGCATTCCAGAAGAGATGCCAATCACGGAAAAAACACCTCAAAAACCAATCAATCCTTATGGCGAAAGCAAGCTTATCATGGAAAAAATGATGGCTTGGCAAGCTGCCGCGACAGATATGACTTATGTTGCCCTACGATATTTCAATGTTGCTGGCGCTAAACATGACGGTTCTATTGGAGAAGCGCATAAAAACGAAACCCATTTGATTCCGATTATCTTGCAAGTCGCCCTCGGTCAACGCGACAAAATCATGATATATGGCGATGATTACCAAACAGAAGACGGGACTTGTGTCCGTGACTACATTGGTATGACAGATTTAATAGATGCGCATATTAAGGCACTTGAATACCTGAAAGCAGGTGGTCAATCCGATGCCTTTAATTTAGGGACAAAAACAGGTTATTCAAATCTACAAGTTCTAGAGACAGCACGACAAGTAACTGGCCATGCTATCCCTGCTGAAATTGGTCCACGTCGAATTGGTGACCCGGATGCCTTGGTGGCAGACAGCAGTAAAGCACAAGAAGTACTAGCTTGGACACCGAAAGAAAAACTTGCAGATGTCATCCAAAATGCCTGGACATGGCATCAGAAACATCCCCAAGGTTATGAAGATTGATAATGGATAGAAAGACATGCATAGTTGGCGTGTCTTTTTATTTTCTAAATACAATAAATGGTAATTCGATATAAATTGATGAGTCTTTTAAAAAATAATATTTTCCTCTTGACAAATTACACAGGCACCTGTATAATTATTTTTGTAAAGGTACCTGTTTAATTTGAATAGGAAATAAAAAGAAAAGAGAAATAACATGAACACTACTGACGAAATAGCAATCCAAGTCAAAGGTTTAACCAAAAGTTTTAAGGGTAAAAAATCCGTTGACGCTATTGATTTAACCATTAAAAAAGGTGAAGTCTTTGCAATTTTGGGTCCAAACGTTGCAGGTAAAACAACAGTCGTTCGAATGATGTCAACCTTATTGAAAGCTGATAGTGGTAACATCAAGATATTTGGTTATGATGCTGTTAAAGAGGCAGCAAAAGTCAGAAAACTAATCGGTTTGACAGGCCAATATGCTTCAGTGGATGAAGATTTGACCGCTTGGGAAAATTTGATGATTTTCACGGCACTTAATGGTTTAGATAAAAAACAAAGTAAGGCTAAAGCAACACAATTATTAGAAGACTTTACTTTATTAGAGGCTAAAGATAAGCAAATCAAAAACTTTTCAGGTGGGATGCATCGACGTCTAGATTTGGCAGTGAGTTTGATTGCCAATCCACCGCTTGTTTTTCTCGATGAACCAACAACTGGACTTGACCCCCGAACACGTGAACAAATGTGGGATGTGATTCGTCAGATGATCGCAAAAGGCACAACAGTTTTACTCACGACGCAATATTTAGAAGAAGCTGATCAGTTAGCTGATCATATTGCCTTGATTGATAAAGGAAAACTTGTCATTGAGGGCACGCCAGACGAACTCAAACGTGAGGTTGGTGAGTTGAAATTTATTGTTACATTTGATACCAATGCGACAAATGCAGGCGTTGCCTTAATCGAAGAAGTTTTTGACCATTCATCAGGGATTGCCATAAACGGAAACGAAATACAGGTACCTGTCGAAAGTACACTACAAATTTCTGATTTCTTTGTCAAAGCAGGACAAAGAAAAATCGACATCAACGTATTTTCAATGCAAAAACCAACACTTGATGATGTTTTCTTCAAGTTGACTGAAGATAATAAATAAAGGATGACAAAAATGAAAAATACCCTTAAACGTCTAACCAAAGCATGCCGCGATACATTGACCTTCGCAAAACGCAGCCTACTCAAAATCTATCATAATCCAGAAAAGCTTTTTGATGTCACTTTTATACCAGTTCTATTTACGTTAATGTTTGCCTATCTTTTTGGCGGTGCGATAGTAGGTGACATGAAAAACTACTTGCCGACTTTGATTCCGGGCATTCTCGTTCAGAGCTTTTTAACAGCGACATCTGCGACTGGCGTACAAATGCGGGAAGACATTGAAAAAGGTGTGTTCGACCGTTTCAAATCACTACCAATCGTACGTATCGCACCTCTTGCCGGACCACTGGTTGCTGATTTTATACGTTATCTATTATGTACAGGATTTGTCATGGGCACTGGTCTTGTTCTAGGCTGGCATATTGGTGGGAACGCATTATCAGTCATTCTTGCTATTGCGCTTGCTGTCTTCTTTAGTTGTTCTATCAGTTGGATTTTCGCTTTTATTGGGTAAGTTATCAAAAGTTCGGCCGCGATTACAGGCATTTCTATGACCGTTATGATGCTCCTGACTTTTCTCTCAAATGCTTTCATTCCGGTTAACACGCTCCCTAAATTTTTGCAAACTTTTGTTAATCTCAATCCGGTTAGCCACTTTGTGACAGCGCTCCGAGATTTGCTCAATACTGGCGCAATCCATAATAATTTCTGGCTGCTCCTACTTTTAAGTGCTGCGATTGTCGTGATTTTTGCACCATTGACCACCATCAAATATAGCAAAACAATCTGATATTTTGGTATAATGGTAGCAGAAATAGAGGTAAAGCATGACAAAAGTATCAAAGGAATTATATGATAATCTGGGGAAATTATTGCGCTTCTTTCGTCAACCACCAGGTGGTGGTGGCGGCAGAAGAGGAGCTGAAAACAATGCACAAATTCGTGTCCTAGAGTTTTTAGACCAATCAGAAACAGCAAAAACAACAGGTGAAATAGCCGAAAAATTAGAAATTCGGCAACAGTCTGCTTCAGAACTCGTCAGTAAACTCGCCAAAAAATCATGGGTTAACAAGACAAAAGATGACAAAGATAAACGAGTCACCTTAGTCACCCTTACAGAAGAAGGTCGTGAGATGATAAACGATATTACCAAGCGTGAAGGGGATTACTATCAGCAATTCTTTGATGTTTTGACTGATGCAGAGCAGGTTGAGCTGAATAGACTGGTCAAGAAACTATTTGATAATAAATTTGATAACTATATGCCTAACCGTAAGAATGGCTTAATAACAACCATGATAAAACGCGAGCAAATGAAACGTGATTTGCTAGATAAAAAATGACATTTGATTTCGACAGCGAAATTTAAATAATCAAAAATAGTCATAAGATCGTCTATTGATAATCTTATGACTATTTTGCATTTCTTTAATCTTGTTCAGCCCATTCACGACTAAAGAAGTAGTCGTTTAAGTGATATTTAGGCGTTGGTTGCTTGTTTGTGAGAAAAGGATTCACTGCTTTATCAAAGGCTAACCAGCCGTTCCATCCTAAATGAATGGTATCTTGCATAAAGTAAGGCTCATTTCCTTGTTTAGACAAGTCGGTAACTTGATTGAAACCTTGTGAGCTGAGTTGATAACGAATTTTATCAACTGTTTTAGCGTACATTTCTTGGCCTAAACCTGTATAGGCTTGCCATTTTTCATTGACTGGAGGGATAATAAACATCACATCAGTCTGATTTTTAGCAAATTCACTTAAAATCAGTTGAAAATCATTATATTCTGGCGAATGTAGATACGAAAAGCTAGTTTGGCTATTCTTGAGTTGATCAAGTCTATGCTTAATACGTTGAGAATAGAAACTATTCAGAATACCGAATTCATTATTACTCGTATGTTCCTCACCAAGACGTTGCGCCTTTGTTTGCAAAGATTCTAAATTATAAGGTTGTGGTAGCTTGGCAGCACGAGGTTTCACCTTATCTTGGTAATTATCCCCAAACTGCATACCAGCAAAAAGATTGTCTTCACGACTTGCCAAGCGTTGTGCTAATTTTATTTGCCATTTATCAAATGTCGTTAAACGTTTGCCATCAGCAATTTTTTTCATAAATCGACTAATTGGACTTTCAGGAGACAAAGCTAGAAAACGTTTAGCTGCGTACTTATCTTCAGCAGAACCCGTTGCATTTTTTAAAAAACTATAACCTTGATCACTAGCATAGTAATAGTTAAAGGCGTCAGGGACTTGTCCTTCCTTAACAAACCATTGGGGTGAAATGACAAAAACTGCTTGTTTACGATTCAATTGTGGCTTAATTTGTTGTAATCCAAAGTAGTGGGTCAATGATTCTGCACCCTTTAAGCCGAGTATAAATGGTATATAGTCTCGCTTATAAGCCTCTGATAAGATAGAAGGGTGCATCTCATCCAGACGGCGCCATTCACTTGAACCGAAAAAAGGAACGAACCGATGATTAGGATCAGAAAGTGCCTCTTTTTTCAAAGCAGCATTTTTGAAAACTATCGGTGTCAAAGCGGTTGCTGCACGCTTTTCATCAGATAAATGATGTGATTTTCTTTCAGGTGCAAGTAGAAGTAAGGCGAATAAACCGACAAAGGCAACGAGAAGTGGACCAAAAATGAGCCAAAGTCGTTTAAGCATTCTGTAAATCCTTTACACCTTGCACAATTTTATTTCCAGTATTCCAGTCATCACGCCCCATATCAGAGACTGGAATTTTGATGTTGAATTTACTCTCTAGCTCAATAACGAGTTCGACAGTACCCATTGAGTCTAATACGCCCGCATCAAATAAATCCTCGTCCATCATGTCAGAAATATCTTCCATAAATAAGTTATCAATTAATTCGATTACTGTTGTTTGAATATCCATTTTTAAATTCTCCTATAAGTTATTAAGTCAAGTTATGACGTTATTGCATGAAAAATATGGCAATAGAGCAGTGCTTAAATTATTCAAGTCTTTACAACTCAGACAATCTATAACAATAATACCATTATTTTGGAAAATGGTGGAACCAAAGTTGGTCTAAAAATCCTGAGAAGAGAAGTAGACTCAACATCACGACATTAAACGTGATAAAGATACCAAGCGCATGTGTCCATTTATTATCAGGTAAGAGTGGTTGTCCATTTTTTTTGCGTGTTTTATTGATTGTTTTCTTACGACGAACCCACCAGTCGTTGATAATTAAACCAACACCATGAAAGACACCATAAGCAATATAGTACCAAGTCACACCGTGCCAGAATCCCATGAGTGTCATATTCAAAAGATAGGCAACACTTGATGTTGTATTTCTATTTTTAAAGATTTTTCGTTTCATCATGATATAAACAAGTCTCATGAAAACGAAATCTCTGAACCAGAAACTCAACGACATGTGCCAGCGATTCCAGAAATCCTTTAAATCTCTAGCAATAAAAGGTTTATTAAAGTTAGTAGGTGTTTTAATCCCCATTAAATAAGAAATACCAATCGCAAATAAAGAGTAGCCTGCAAAGTCAAAGAATAAATAGAAACCATAGGCATACATGACTAAAAGTGTTTGCCAATTAAAGAGTCCACCAGCATGTAAAGCAAATTGTTGCGCCTTTGGTAAAAGTATATCGCCAAAGATATGTGCCATGATAAACTTGTAAAACGCCCCTAACATCAGTGACCAAACCGCTTTTTCAATCATGGATAAATAAACGTCCCGACTAGGAGGATTAAGGTAATCTTCGTTGAAACGACGGAAACGATCAATCGGCCCAGATGAAATCGTAGGCATAAAATTCATAAAGCGAAAGAATGGCCAAAAAGTAACAGCCTTTAATTCGCCATCACGCATTTCCATGATCATGGTAACAGATCTAAAAGTTAAGTAAGAAATACCAAGAAAGCCGAGTAGAGAATTGACACCTAGTACGGCAGGCATGACCTTAACGATAATTAAGGGTAAAAGTGATATGAGGACACTGAAAAAGAAAACCCATTTATTATCCGCTTTTTGTCGATAAGTTTGGTAAGCAAAGACAACAATCGCTTGCCAGACAAGATAGAAAAGTAAAGCAAAGAACTGTTGGTATTTTGCCCCACCAAACATTAGGGTGATAAAAGCTACCGAAACAAGACTTTCATAAATTGGCAATCTCCGACGGAAAAACAGCGCAATGATAATCGGTAGCAAAGCAAGTATCAGAATACCAAAATACTTTGGTGTCCCATAAGGCTGCCAATTAGGCAGAGATTGTAACAGCTCGCTCATTAATCATTCACCTCGGCAATCAAAGCTTTAATATCAATCTTGCCATTAGGCGTAATTGGTAGTGATTCCCGATAAATGAAACGGGATGGCATCATGTAAGACATCATCTCATTTTCGAGTTCAGTTTTGATAGCCTTGGTTAATTGCAAGTCACGTTCAAATTCGTCTCTAGCGCCAGGTTTAAGCACAATATAAGCCAGTAACTGATGAACCTTATGTTGATCATTATAACGTGGCACAGCAACCGCAGAGGCAACATATTGAGAAAGATTTAAGACATGCGCCACTTCTTCCAATTCAATTCGATAACCATTGAGCTTAATTTGGAAATCCATGCGACCACGATAATGTAACATGCCTGACGCATCAAGTAAACCTAAATCACCAGTATGATAAGCTTTTTGGCCATTAAGCTCAAAGAAAGACTGCGCAGTTTTTTCAGGATTATTGATGTATCCTTTGGAAACAGCAGGACCAGTCACGACGATTTCACCTTGCTCGCCAGCCTTCAAAATCTCTCCCGCCTCATTGAGGATAAAAGTCGGCGAATCAGCCTTAATATATCCAATTGGCAGACGATCTGATTTATCAATCATTTCATCTGTAATGGTAACAGCAGAGAATGCAACGGTGCTTTCAGTAGGACCAAAAGAATTCACAACTCTGGCTTTAGGAAAGCGCTGATGTAATTTACTAGCAGTACCAACGGTTAACTCCTCACCACAGAAGTAAAAGTGTGTGAGACTAGGCATCTTTTCAGCAGAAAAATCTTCAGAAAGTAAGACCATATCGGCAAAAGAAGGTGTTGATACCCAAACTTGAATCGATAAAGTAGGTAACACAGCAAACAAGTCTTTAAAGTTTTCTGTTTTCTCTTTAGGCAACGCATAGAGACAGCCACCTGCAGCTAGAGCAGGCGCCCAAGACATAACTGATAAGTCAAAAGAATACGGCGCTTGTGCTAAAATTTTAGCTTGTGAGGGTAGGTCAAATTCACTTGATTCTAGCGTCCAATTGACAAAGGATAAGAGATTCGCATGTGAAATTTGAACTCCTTTAGGCTTACCAGTTGTACCAGAGGTAAAGATTATATAATAAGTCTCATCGCCAGTGACAGGATGTGTCAACTCATATTCAGTAGGTTCTGCAAGAACAGCAGATAATTGAGTAGCAGTTATGACAGGCATCTCTGAGATGTCAATTGGCAAAGGATTAATTGCAATTACAGCACTAGGTTCAGCAATTTCAAGAATGTTTGTCAGACGTTCATTAGCTGAATTGACATCAACAGGAATATAAGCATGGCCAGATTTTGTTAAACCAACAAAAGTAGCTAGCATCTCGTATTCTTGTCCACCAAAAACAATAACAGGACTTTTCTCAGGTAAGTTTAAACTATCAATATAAGCCGCAATAGTATCTGAGTCTTGTTTAAGTTGTTGGTAAGAATATGTTTGAGCCAATAAATCATAAACCGGTGAATTGGGATTTTGTTTAGCATGATGATTAAGCGTTGCGATAAAGTCTGAAACGAACATAGGTAATCTTCTTTCCTTGTGATTAGAATTCATTATATATAAAGTGACCTTGTCCTTCTCCTGAGTAGTTAAAGAGATACAGCAAGGCGATGATAATCATGAAATAAAATAAACTTTGCAAAATAAATTTGATGACAGGCCATGCCTTTTGTTGAGGCAAGCTCTGAATATATTTAATCAATTTTTAATTCTCCTGTTTTTAAAGTGTCACTTCACCATTTTAACAAGTATTTTACTAAATTGCTACTATTTTTGTGAGCGGATGAGATAAAGTTAAGTCGATTATACCAAAAATAAATCAACCCAACCTTACAAAATAGACTTAAAACTTACAGTTTTGAAAGGTTGAGAACATAGAAAAAACGTATCATAATCGATGTGATACGTTCTTATAAACGCTCTACAGTTATTAAATTTAAATAATTAAAGCGGTTTCTTATTAGGCGTACCAGCCTTACGTGGGAATTTTTTAGGTGTCTCTTTTTTCTTCTCTATCATGACCAGATGACGCTCATCGCCATTTGGCAACGCATAGTCCAACGTATCGCCCAACTTGCCACCCAAAATTGCGATAGCATGTTTACCTTCTGAAATTTCATCCAGCATTTGACTCGCCTTTAACGACAGAAGTTTCCCGTCTTTTCTTAAAAATGGTAGTGTCAACTCGGATAAAACGTTGAGGCGCGCTACCGCGCGAGCAGTAACGTAGTCAAACTGACCTCTGTAAATTGGGTTTTGACCAAAATCTTCAGCACGACCATGTAATAAAGTGACAGAAGTCGCATCAAAATCAAGTTTATCTGATAGTGATGCTAAAAACTTAATCCGTTTATTTAGAGAATCAATGATTGTCACCTGTAATTCAGGATAGATGATTTTCATTGGAAAGCTTGGAAAGCCAGCCCCGGCTCCAATATCTAGTAGTTTAATCGGAGAATTATCAATCACGCCGTATAAAATAGGTGCAATTGAATCATAAAAATGTTTGAGATAAACGTCATTTTCTTCAGTGATAGCTGTTAGATTAATCTTTTCATTTTCACTGACTAGAAACTCAAAATAAGTCTTAAATTGTGCTTTCTGAGTGTCTGATAATTGGATGTTAAAGGTTTCTAGCGAGCTATAAAAATCTTCTGGTGTCATAATTGTCTTTCTAGTAGGTCTTTGGTAATCTGACGAATATCAGATTTGACAGGTTTATTGGGTAATTTCTCGATAAGTTTGAGCGCATTTGCAGTGTATTGGCGAGCCAAATCATGCGTTTTTTGTAGGGCATTTGTGTGTTGGATAATCTGAAAAACAGCATCAAAATTTTCTTGACTTAAAAAGTCAGCAACTCGATTGTCCGCTGCTAGGGCAAATAAAACGGGTGCAGAATAAATACCTTGCTGCATATCTGCAAGAACTGGCTTACCAAGTGTGTCGCTATCAGCTGTATAATCAAGATAATCATCCATAATTTGAAAGGCTATCCCGATATTCAAGCCAATATCGTAAGCTAATTGTGCTAATTTATAGGCACCGTCAGCAAACGGTGCAACAGCACAAGCTTGCGCGAATAGTTCAGCGGTTTTACCTGAAATATTATCAATATAATCATCAATCGTCTGCTCAGTATTAAATTTTAGATTCATTTGACCAAGCTCGCCATTGAGTAATTTTTCCATGGCATCAACGCGTTGAGATAAATTAGATAAGTCTAGGGCATGTTGAATCATCAATCTAAAAACAGCAATAAAAAGATAATCACCCGCATAAACAGCTATTTCAGGACCATAAAGATGTGAAACCGTTGGGACACCGCGCCGTGTTTCAGCTTGGTCAATCACATCATCATGAATCAGGGTAGCCGTATGCAACATTTCGATAGAACTAGCCAATGCGATTCTTTTATCTGGTTCCAAATTAGTGAATTCAGAAAATAGCAAGAGATAGGCAGGACGAAGTCGTTTACCGCCAGATGCAAATAAATCTAAAATCGCAGCTTGTGTCTGAGGATTTTTGACATGAATGGCAGCAGTCATCATTTGCTGTACCTGTTCAAGTTGTTTTGAAAGATTAGGATAGGGCGTCCAAAAGGTCATGTGTGTGTCATCCAACTTTTATTTTCTTTTATCAATAAAGCTTTGATAGGTTTAATTTTATAGAGTAATGCATTACCTGCTACACCGATGAAAAAGCCCGCTAAAAGGCCAAAAAAGGCTAACCAAGGTAAATAAAACAGAATAGCAGGTGTCTGGGCAATCCAAGTAGCCATTAAAAGTTGGCCAACATTATGAAAAAAACCACCGACTAGGGATATACCAATCAAACTAATCAGTCTCGGTCCTAACAATTTGACGAGATACATTGCCAATAATGATAGAAAACCACCAGCCATACTGTATAGAAAAACTGAAAAGCCAGTGAAAAGAGCAGTTAGTAATAGTTTAAGCACCATTAAGATAATGACATCAGACTTTTTTAATGTAAAAATGGCCATTAGGACGACTAGATTGGCAAAACCAAATTTAGCACCTGGAGCAAAAGCAAAAGGTGAAGGAAATATAGACTCGACAATTCCTATAATGGTTGCCGTTGCAGTTAATAAAGCAATATAGACAAGTCGATGCAAATGTTGTGTGTTCATTAGTAATCTATTATCCTATTTCCGTTGTCATCATCATTACCAGAGTGTATAACCTCAATGACAAGTTTATGTGGTAGACAAACAATGGTCTGTCCGGTTTTATTAATAAAGCCTTTTCTAACGCAGATTTGGTCGCCACAGTTGGCATAGACAATCGCAATACGACCGTCTCGGACCTCAATTTTATTAATATCGCCATCACCATCTTGATAGGTATAGGTTTGATTTTTTGTTAAATCAAATGTCTTAATGACCTGACTATTCACCCGTAATTGTGCTTGATGGCTGATGGTTTGCTTGCCACCTAATAGCAGAAAAGGCGTAAAACTTGCAATCATTAAAATAATGACGAGTACAAAATCTAGCGGTTTCATCTGCAAGGCTTTGATTGAAGTCAAGATATGTTGAAACTTGCCTTTGGTTGTTTTCATTATCATATTTTATCATTTTTAAAGAATTTTTGCATAACTTGACGAAATAAAAGATTATTTATTATCGATATCACTGTTGAAATTAAAAAAACGTTCCAGTGTCAGAACGTTTTTTCTTAATTATGATTATTTTTTGGCTGTTGACGTTTTAGCAGCAGCCTGGTCAGCTTTTTCAAGCTCTTTTCCTTTTTTGATGATGAAATCGTGTAGGTCTTTTTTGATTTGAGGATGCCCGAGACCATATTCAATCGTCGTTTCAACAAAACCAAATTTATCCCCGACATCATAACGGCGGCCAGTGAATTCACGAGCAAAAACACGTTGCGTTTTATTAAGTGTTTCAATAGCATCAGTCAATTGAATTTCATTACCGGCACCCGGTTTTTGATTTTCCAAAATATTGAAAATCTCAGGTGTCAAAAGGTAGCGTCCGATGATCGCTAAATCGCTTGGTGCATCAGCAACTGCAGGTTTTTCTACAAAGTTCGCGACATTATAGAGACCTTTTTCGACTTCCCCCTCAGGTGCAATCACACCATATTTATCAACATCTTGATGTGGCACTTTCATGACAGCAATTGTAGAGGCGTGTGTTTTTTCATAGTCGTTGATAAGTTGTTTTGTCAACGGTAGGTCTGATTCCATTAAATCATCACCAAGCATAACAACAAATGGTTCTTCGCCGATAAATGATTTAGCTTGAAGAACAGCATGTCCCAACCCTTTAGGATGACTTTGACGAATGAAGTGCAAGTTAATATCTGTCGTTTCTTCAACGAGTTTTAGTAAATCTTCCTTGCCTTTTTCTTTAAGTGACATTTCAAGTTCAATATTTGAATCAAAATGATCTTCAATCGGCCGTTTTGCTTTACCAGTAACAATCAGAATATCTTCAATACCAGATTTTAGAGCCTCCTCAACGATAAATTGAATCGTTGGTTTATCCACAATCGGTAGCATTTCTTTAGCAAGTGCTTTAGTAGCTGGTAAAAAACGTGTGCCGAGTCCTGCTGCAGGAATTACAGCTTTACGAACTTTTTTAGTTAAGCAATCATCATTCATTTTAGTTCAATCCTTTAATCTCTATAATATATTCATTTTCGGGACGACCTTCACGGCGCATCAATTTGATGATACTTTCCCGAATATCCGCATTTTGATAAATCACATTATAAATGGTGTCAACGATTGGCATATCGACAAATAACATTTCTGCTAGTTCATGTGCAACTTTTGTTGTTGACACACCCTCGATGACCATTCCCATGTTAGCCTCAATATCTGCTAGTTTTTCACCTCGACCTAAGGCATCACCAGCGCGCCAGTTTCGTGAGTGGATGGAAGTACCAGTAACAATCAAATCACCAACACCTGATAAACCAATGTAGGTCATAGGATTGGCACCCATTGCCACACCGAGACGCGTAATTTCGGCAAGACCACGTGTAATGATGGCTGCTTTAGCATTATCGCCAAATCCAAGACCATGTAAGGCACCAGCTCCCACAGCAATAACATTTTTTAAGGCAGCTGCAGTCTCAACACCGATGACATCATCATTTGTGTAAAGTCTGAAGTAGTCGTTGCTGAAAAGTTCTTGAACATATTTCGCATCTTCAAGATTTTTAGAGGCTGCAGTAATCAGGGTTAAATCACGAACGATTGTTTCTTCTGCGTGAGAAGGACCTGAAACAACAACAACTTCAGAGCGTAAGTCAGCAGGGATTTCTTCTTCTAAAATTGTTGAGATGCGCTCATGTGTGCCTTGCTCCAATCCTTTAGAAGCGTGCATGACCACGACTTTGTGATCCAAAACTTCAGCGACTTGTTTAGCAACGAGTCGGGTTACTTTAGTTGGCACAACAAACAAAATGGCATCAATACCAGCAAGTGCGGCAGAAAGGTCATTGTAACCAGTGATTTTATCGTCTAAAACAACATCGCTAAAATAGCGTTTGTTGGTATGGTTTTCATTAATTTCAGCAATTTGTTCAGGAACATTTCCCCAAATTCGAACTTCATGACCGTTATCATTGAGAACTTGTGAGAGTGCAGTTCCCCAAGAACCAGGGCCTAAGACGGCAATTTTCTTTTGAGTCATAATACCTCCAATTGTATTCTTTATCATTTTAGCACATTCTAATTAAAAAATCATACTCTAGACTGAGAATTGCACGAGAAAATGTGATAAAATAGATTTATGAAATTAATAACAATATTGATAATAATAGCGGTGGTGCTTGTTTTGTGGTTAATACATGATTATAAAAAAGATAAAAAAAATCCAAATTTAATTGAAACATATCATGAAAAAGGGTTGTCGGATCAAGACATCACCATTTTTCGTCAAACAATGCGGGATGCTAAGGCTCAAATAAAAACTTGGGAGTCAGCTGTTAAGCATGATTCAGAGCTACAAATCATTGAAAATGTAACCGGTGGTTTGAAGAGTGCAAAAAAATTATTTCAACTTATTGTGAAACATCCAAAAATGGCTTTGACAAATCATGATTTTCTTTACAAACAATTACCTACTATGGTTGAATTGACTGAGACTTATGACAATGTCAAAAGCGTTGATAGACTCGATCAGGACTTAAAGATTGAAAGTCAAAAGGTAATTCGCAAATTATCTGAAAAAATTGCGAAAACGTATGAATTAGAGTTGTCTGATGATATTGAAAAAATTAAAAATGAGGTAGAAAATGGCTAATGATATTCTGGATGATTTAATGACTGCTGAACAATCCGTTACAGTAGAAAATCCACTTACACAAAGCACAACATCTGGAAATGCTGTTGCAACATTGTCAGAAGAAGAATTAGGCAAAGCAAAAGAGTTGTCTAAGTCTCTGGATGAAAATAATTCCCAGTCTGTTATTGAATATGGCTCTCTTGCGCAGAAAAAGATTGGTGATTTTTCACAGTCTGTTTTAAATAAAGTACAAGCTAAAGATTTAGGTGAAGTGGGTTCAGCACTTACTGATTTAATGTATCAGCTGCAAGAATCTAATCCTAATGATCTCGTGGCTGAAGATCCAGGCTTTTTTAAGAAAATGTTTGGCAAAGTGAAAAAATCAATTTTTGAAGTGACGCAAAAATATCAAAAATTGGGCGCTGGTATTGATAAAATATCAATTAAATTAACACACGAATATAAAGGTTTATTGGAAGATAATAAAACCTTAGAGACACTTTATGCTGAGAACTTGGATTATTTTCATGCGCTCAATGTCTATATCGCAGGCGCAGAGCTGAAAATTAAGGAACTTGATGAAACAATCATTCCACAAGCAAAGATTGAAGCTGAAAATACACCAGATAATGCGATTGCTATTCAAAAGATTTCTGATCTTGAAAACTATAAAAATCGTCTGGATAAGCGCCAATATGATTTAAAACTAGCGCGTCAAATTACAATTCAACAAGCGCCTCAGATTAGAATGATTCAAAATACCAATCAGGAACTAGCTGAAAAGATTCAAACATCAATCAACACAGCTATTCCTCTATGGAAAAATCAGGTAGCAATTGCATTGACACTGTTGAAACAAAAAGATGCCTTAACGAGTCAACGTATTGTATCAAGTACCACTAATGATTTGTTAACCAAAAATTCTGAGATGTTGAAGCAATCCTCTATTGAAGCTGCACGCGAAAATGAACGTGGTGTGGTTGATATTGAGACACTTAAAACGACTCAGGCTAATTTGATTGAAACAATTCAAGAAACAATGAATATTCAGCGTGAAGGGGCAATCAAACGCCGTCAAGGTGAAGTTGAATTGGCACAGCTTGAAGAAGAAATAAAATCAAAATTATTGGAATTATCCAATAAAACAAAAAGCGAGTAACCTTTACTCGTTTTTTTGTGACTTAAAATTGGACTATACCATTTTTGACAAAGTGATGAAAAAGATGTAAAATAAAGTAAAGCGTATTTAAAGAAAGAATGAGGTAAACTCAATGACAACTTACTATATCAAGGCAGACAAATTTTTCTATCCCTATGAAGTTAAAGTAGGTGGCTATTTAGAAGTCACTGCAGATGGCAAATTTGGCAAACATACAATGCAAGCACCGGCTAATGCTGAAATTTTAGACTATAGCGGTAAATTTATTGCACCAGGACTTGTAGACACACATGTGCATGGTTATGCAGGAGCTGATGTTATGGATAATGACAAAGATGGCATCGTTCATACAATGAGTGACGCTCTCTTGCCAACTGGTGTGACGTCATTCTTACCAACTGCTTTGACAGCAAGTTATGAACAATTACGTGATATTTGTGAAACAATTGGTGAACATCATACAGAAGCATCAGGGGCTAAAATTCAAGGTATTTTCTTTGAAGGACCTTATTTTACTGAAAAATATAAAGGGGCACAAAACGCAGACTACATGCGTAATCCAAGTTTCGAAGAATTCGAAGGATGGCAATCAGCTGCTAAAGGAATGTTACTTAAAATTGCTGTTGCACCTGAACGAGATGGCGTCGAAGATTTTATCTCAAAAGTAACAGCTACCGGCACAAGAGTTGCACTTGGTCATTCTGACGCGACATACGAGCAAGCTGTTCGTGGTGCAGAAGCTGGTGCTAGCATTTGGGTTCATGCTTACAATGGTATGCGTGGCTTAACTCACCGTGAACTTGGTATGGTTGGTGCTATCTATGAAATTCCACATACTTATGCTGAGTTAATCTGTGATGGTCATCATGTTCATCCAAAAGCCTGTGATATCTTAATGAAACAAAAAGGACATGACCATGTCGCTTTAATCACTGACTGTATGCGTGCTGGTGGTGAACCAGATGGTGATTACATGTTAGGTGAGTATCCAGTTATTGTGGAAAATGGTACGGCACGTTTGAAAGATGGTGGTAATTTAGCAGGGTCTATTTTAAAACTTAAAGACGGTCTTAAAAACGTCGTTGAATGGGGAATTGCATCACCAGAAGAAGCCGTTATGATGGCATCTTTGATTCCTGCTAAATCAGTTGGTATTGATGACAAATGTGGTCGAATTAAGCCAGGTTTTGCAGCTGATTTCATCGTTCTTGAAGATAATCTTGACTTATCAGCCACTTATTTGAATGGCAAATTGGTTTATTCAGCATAAGTTTCAAGAGACAAAAATTAAACGTTATTGTTTGTGTTGTTGACCTATTATCAGCAGCAGAGCAAAGATATTAACTAGAGAAAGCGTTAAGGCGCTTTTTTTAGTTATTGTCAAGGAAAACGTTTTCTTATATTTAGCACTGACAAATTAAACACAAACGTGGTATAATGATTAAGATAAAAAACTTTGGAGGATTAATACTCAAATGAAACGTATTGCCGTTTTAACCAGTGGTGGTGACGCCCCTGGTATGAATGCCGCTATTCGTGCCGTTGTTCGTAAAGCCATTTACGAAGGTATGGAAGTATTCGGCATTAACTATGGTTATGCTGGTATGGTTGCTGGCGACATATTCCCTTTAACAAGTAGAGGTGTTGGCGGAAAAATTTCACAGGGTGGCACTTTCTTGTACTCTGCTCGTTTTCCTGAATTTGCTGAGCTTGAAGGTCAGCTTGCTGGTATTGAACAACTTAAAAAACATGGTATCGAAGGTGTTGTAGTTATCGGTGGTGATGGTTCATACCACGGTGCAATGCGCTTAACTGAGCATGGTTTCCCAGCAATTGGTTTACCAGGCACAATTGATAATGATATTGTTGGTACTGATTATACAATCGGTTTTGACACAGCTGTAACAACTGCTTTAGAAGCGATTGACAAAATCCGTGACACGTCATCTTCTCATAAACGTACGTTTATCGTTGAAGTAATGGGTCGTCATGCTGGTGACATCGCACTCTGGGCTGGTATTGGTGCAGGTGCTGATGAAATTCTTATTCCTGAACAAGATTTTGATGTTAACGAATTGGTTGCATCAATCAAGAATGGCTACAAAAATGGTAAAAACCATAACATCATCGTTCTTGCAGAGGGTGTAATGACTGGTGCAGAACTGGCAGAGAAAATCAAAGCTGCTGGTGATGATAGTGACTTACGTGTCAGCACTTTGGGACATATTCAACGTGGTGGTACACCAACTGCTCGTGACCGTGTTCTTGCATCATGGATGGGTGCTCGCGCTGTAGAATTACTTAAAGAAGGTCATGGTGGCCTTGCTGTTGGTATTCACAACGAAAAGTTGGTCGAAAGTCCAATTTTAGGTACAGCAGAAGAAGGTGCGTTATTCAGTCTTGATAATGGTAAAATCATTGTCAACAATCCTCATAAAGCGAACCTTGATTTATACAAACTTAACAAAGAGATTTCGTCTTAATCATTGACAGATTTTCTTTATTTCACTTGTTAACTTCACTGCGTAAGCAGTATCAGAACATCTCTCGTTTGAGATGTTCATAAATATTGGTGAAAACCACTTAATTATAGAAGGAGTTCTATCATAATGAACAAACGCGTAAAAATTGTTGCAACACTTGGACCAGCTATTGAAATCCGTGGTGGTAAAAAATTCGGTGACGATGGTTACTGGGGTGAAAAACTTGATGTTGAAGCGTCAGCACAAAAAATCGCTCAACTCATCAAAGAAGGCGCAAATGTTTTCCGTTTTAATTTCTCACACGGTGACCATGAAGAGCAAGGCGATCGTATGAAAGTTGTTCGTCGTGCAGAAGAAATCGTTAACCAAAAAGTTGGTTTTTTGCTCGATACAAAAGGTCCAGAAATCCGTACTGAATTGTTCGAAGATGATGCTAAAGAATACGAATATAAAACAGGTGATAAATTACGTGTTGCGACAAAACAAGGCTTGAAATCTACTAAAGATGTGATTGCTTTGAACGTTGCTGGTGGTCTTGACATCTTTGATAACGTTGAAATTGGTCAAACAATCCTTATCGATGATGGTAAACTTGGTTTGACACTTGCTGGTAAAGACGCTGCAACTCGCGAATTTGAAGTTGAAGTTCAAAATGATGGCGTTATTGCTAAACAAAAAGGTGTTAACATCCCTAACACTAAAATTCCTTTCCCAGCGCTTGCTGAACGCGACAACGCGGACATCCGTTTTGGTTTGGAACAAGGTTTGAACTTCATCGCGATTTCATTTGTACGTTCAGCTAAAGACGTTAACGAAGTGCGTGCGATTCTTGAAGAAACTGGTAACACACACGTTCAACTCTTCCCTAAAATCGAAAACCAACAAGGTATCGACAATATTGATGAAATTATTGCTGCCTCTGAAGGTATCATGATTGCCCGTGGTGATATGGGTATTGAAGTACCATTTGAAATGGTACCAGTTTACCAAAAACAAATCATTCAAAAAGTTAATGCTGCTGGTAAAGCTGTTATCACAGCGACTAACATGCTTGAAACAATGACTGACAAACCACGTGCAACACGTTCAGAAATCTCTGACGTTTTCAACGCGGTTATCGATGGTACTGATGCAACAATGCTTTCAGGCGAATCTGCTAACGGTAAATATCCAGTAGAATCAGTTCGCACAATGGCAACTGTTGACAAAAATGCACAAGCACTTTTGAAAGAATATGGCCGTTTGTCTTCTGACAAATTTGACCGTTCTAACGTTACAGAAGTTGTTGCATCTGCAGTTAAAGATGCGACAAACTCTATGGACATCAAATTGATTGTTGCTTTGACTGAGTCTGGTTCAACTGCACGTTTGATTTCTAAATACCGTCCTGATGCTGACATTTTGGCAGTAACATTCGACGAAAAAATCGAAAAATCACTCATGATTAACTGGGGTGTTATCCCAACATTGACTGAAAAACCTGCATCAACTGATGACATGTTTGAAGTTGCTGAAAAAGCTGCAATTGATTCAGGTCTTGTATCATCTGGTGACAACATCATTATCGTTGCTGGTGTACCAGTTGGTTCTGGCCGTACAAATACAATGCGTATCCGTACAGTTAAATAATTGAATTTAATTTTAAATTCAAGAAAAAGCACGTTTTTGCTAACGTGTTTTTTTGTGACAAATATCTAGTAACACATAACTTACTGACACCATGAAGGGAATGGGAATAAACGAGATATTTTAAAAAAGTAGTATTGTGCTTGACTTTTATCACACTTGTTGTGAGTTTAACAGCATGTGCAAGTCGTACTGCTAAAAAATCAGTCACGAGTCAATCGAACGATTCAAAGTCTGGAAAAAAACATAATCTGGATTATGATGACCAAAAAGATTGGAAATTTGAGAGTGGGGATAGTCAATCACCAATCAACATTGACACGACAAAGGTTGAAAATATGACCGATAATGGCACTATCGCCTTGAATTATGCTACTGATTTTGAAAAAGTGGTTGACAATGGTCATTCAATTGAGGCTGAAATCAAAGGTAGTGCGGAGATTAACGGGCGAAAATACAAGCTTAAACAATTTCACTTTCATGCGCCTAGTGATCATGAAATTGATGGTAAACATTTTCCGTTAGAAGTACATTTTGTCAATCAAGCTCAAGATGGTAGATTAGCAGTGATTGCTGCTATGTTTCAGGAGGGTGAAGCAAATGCAACTTTTCAATCTATTTTAGACCATATTGATTCCGATACATCAGGGGCAGTGGCTTTAACAGATTTGCTACCGATTGACCAAGATTATTACCATTATAATGGGTCTTTGACAACACCACCGTTAAGCGAAAATGTTGAGTGGTATGTTATGAAACATCCAGTGACATTAAGCTCTGAACAGCTGAAAGCTTTTCGTCATTATTATGATGATAATAATCGAAAGATTCAAGAGACTAATCATCGTACGATTTTGTCACACGATGATTGAGAATGTTCTTACTATGAGTGCAATATTTTAGAGGTTTTACCTTACAGTAAAAAAGGAGGCTGGGACAAAAATCCTCAGTCACTATAAGAGAAAAGCAAACTAGGCAATGATGTCAAAATTGTCAGTTTGCTTTTCTCTTTTTCTTATGGTTTTGCAGAAGGAATACCAATTTGATATAGAATTAGCAAATAATTTACCGATTTCGCATTGTTTTGGCAAAAGAATACTGATTTGGTAAATAATCAGCAATTTTTTCACCAATTTCGTACTGTTTATTACAACATGATTATGTTGCTTGACAATGTATAAAAAGCTATACAAAAATAGTCTATCGGCAATTTCAATTAATATTGAAGATTGCTCATAGCCTAATTTTTTGAGGACTTTTTGTCCAATCCTCTTTTTGGTATTTTAGGAATAAAATGTTTCTATTTTTTGAAGTAAGGTGGTTGTGTGTTCACCCCTTCTCAAAGATTGGCCTACTTTTTTTCCTTGAATGCGGTCGTAATCAAAAGTGAGTGGTAGTTGTGTTAGGTCGTCTAAAGTAGTACCTAAATGATGCGACGTGATAAATGTGCAAATGGTGAGAATGATGGTAAGATAACTGGAAGTTCTGCAGCTAGATAGAGACTCAATTTATGTGGACTATTGAGCTGTTGATAGGTAAAGTAGTGGGTGTTTTCAGAACTATCTGTATCCCAGACTAGTCCGATACCGTCAGGTAACTCATAAGGTGCAGTGTCTTGTGGTAAAACGTCTTCAAGTTTTAAGGTGGGTGCCAATTCATCAGATGACCATTTTCTGGGAAGGTTACCGAAGACTTTAATGGGCAACGAAAAGTTTTTTAGACAGATGGCTTTAGTTAAGGTTCCAGCGAAAATGAGATCTTGGGTGAGTTTCCTATCTGGGATTTTGGAGTCGGTGGGGTAGTCAAAAAGTACTAAAATAAAAGTCGGTATGGGTATGGCTAGGGCATCGGCCATTTCCGAAGTGTGGACGACTAGGCCGTCAGCACGTTTTAATAGGTCATATTCACGTTCGCTGTTTTGACGTTCTGATAAGCGTAGAGGTTCAAAATCATGGATTAAGATGATGAATTTTGCGCCAGTTTGTTGGACTGCATTTTGGAAGTTTTCTTCGAATTCAAGAGGGAGATAACTAGGGAATTGGTGAACGACGATATCAGATGGGCTGTTAGGTTGTTGGCAGTTGTTTTTTGCGTTGCACGGTCAATTTCTAAAGTCATCCAGCCTTGCTTTTTTGCAATTTTTGCAATGTCATCTTTGGGTTTGGTAGCACCGACTGGCATCCAAGGTTCAATTGTATGGGTCATATAATTCATGTCTTTATTCTAACATTTTTTATTCTATCTGAGGTTTCTAAAATGGGCAATCGAGTTTGTATTAAGGAGATGTTTGCTTGCTTAAAGCTATATCATGTATTAAGATGTCTTGTGTTGCATGATGGTAAAATAAGGCATTTTACGGTATAATTGTATAAGCGAGTTAAAAAAGATGAGGTGATGTATGATTGCAGGAATTTGGGCAGAAGATGCGCAAGGTTTAATTGGCTCAAATGGTATTTTACCATGGTTTTTGCCGAGTGAACTTCAACATTTTAAACAAACAACTATGGGGCAAGTCATTTTGATGGGACGCAAGACGTTTGAAGGGATGCATAAACGTGTTTTACCTGGACGGACAACGATTGTTATGACACGAGATGAAACTTACAAAGTTGCAGATGAAGCTGTCCTTGTATTTCATAACCCTGAAGCTGTCCTAAATTGGTATCAAGGACAAGAACCAGAATCTGCAAAAGATTTGTATATCACTGGTGGTGCGGAAATGTTTATTGCTTTCAAAGATTCATTTGAACAACTCTACCGAACGATTATTGCAGGCGAATTTGAAGGGGATACTTATTTTCCAAAAGCATTAGAAATGACTAATTTTAAAGAAGTATCAAGTGTTACCCACCCTGCCGATGAAAAAAATGACTATGCATTCACAGTCAAACGATATGAGATTAAGAGATAATGGAAAAAACAATATTTGGCGTGTTTACGGCTGTTTTAGCTTGGATTTGTTTAATTTGTACAGTACAGTGTTTTCGTAAAAAGAAGTTTGGTCTAGCCATTCTCTTTTTGCTGTGTGCCTTTACTAACCTTGTGAATTCAATTCATGCTGTTTATCAGACGCTATTTTAAGGGCTCAAGTTAGCCAAGTTATTGACGTTTAGAAGAGGGAAAATCTAAAAAATGATAATGAATAATGAAATTTTTTGTTCATTTTGTGGTAAATCACAAGATGAAGTTAAGAAGATTATCGCTGGTAGCGATGTATATATTTGTAATGAGTGTGTTGAATTATCAATGGACATTTTGCGTGAAGAGTTTAAAGGCGAAGGTCAAACTGATGTTTTGGAAAGTAAAACACCAAAAGAATTATTGGCTGTTTTAAACGAATATGTGATTGGTCAAGATACCGCCAAACGTGCACTTTCTGTTGCAGTTTATAACCACTACAAACGTATTAACTTTTCGGAAAGCAAGGAAAATGATGATGTTGAACTGCAAAAATCAAATATTTTGATGATTGGTCCAACGGGTTCTGGTAAAACTTTCTTGGCACAAACTTTAGCGCGTTCACTAAATGTACCTTTTGCCATTGCTGATGCAACGAGTTTGACTGAGGCAGGTTATGTTGGTGAAGATGTGGAAAATATTCTACTCAAACTCTTACAAGCATCGGACTATAACGTTGAACGTGCTGAACGTGGGATTATCTATGTTGATGAAATAGATAAGATTGCTAAAAAATCTGAAAATGTCTCGATTACACGTGATGTTTCAGGCGAGGGTGTCCAACAAGCCTTGCTGAAAATCATCGAGGGAACAGTTGCGAGTGTGCCACCACAGGGCGGACGTAAACACCCTAACCAAGAAATGATTCAGTTGGATACAAAAAACATCCTCTTTATCGTTGGTGGTGCTTTTGATGGCATCGAAGAAATTGTTAAACAGCGTTTTGGTGAGAAAATCATCGGTTTTGGTGCCAATAACAAAGCATTAGGCGAAAATGATTCTTACATGCAAGAAATTGTGGCTGAAGATATTCAAAAATTTGGTTTAATTCCTGAGTTTATCGGCCGTCTGCCAATCGTTGCAGCACTTGAGCGTTTGACCAAGGATGACTTGGTACATATTCTGACCGAGCCTAAAAATGCACTCGTTAAACAATATCAGCGTCTCCTTAGTTTTGACGACGTGGCCTTAGAATTCGAATCTGGTGCTTTAGATGCCATTGCTGAAAAGGCAATTGAACGCAAAACAGGTGCTCGTGGCTTGCGCTCAATTATCGAGGAAGTGATGATGGATGTCATGTTTGAAGTGCCGAGCATGGAAAATGTGACGAAAGTCGTGATTACTGAGGAAGCTGTTCGGGGAACGGAAGAACCTTTAATCTTAGGCGCCTAAACGGTAATCCCAAACGTGATCAAAGTTGGTCACAGCGATAGAAATGAGAAACATGAAATTTAATATTCACAATGTCAGCTTGACAATTTCAGCGGCATCAAGTAAACAATACCCTGAAACTGATATGCCAGAAATTGCCCTAGCCGGTCGTTCAAATGTTGGTAAATCAAGTTTTATCAATACATTACTTAATCGTAAAAACTTTGCTCGGACTTCTGGTCGTCCTGGTAAAACGCAGCTCCTTAACTTTTTTAATATTGATGATACCCTTCATTTTGTAGACGTGCCGGGTTATGGCTATGCTCGCGTTTCTAAAAAAGAACGTGAAAAATGGGGCGGCATGATTGAGGAATATTTGACAACACGTGCGAATTTACGTGCGGTTGTGAGCTTGGTGGATATGCGACACGAGCCATCGGCTGATGATATTCAGATGTATGAATTCCTGAAATACTATGAAATTCCAGTTATTTTGGTTGCGACCAAGGCTGATAAAATTCCGCGTAGTAAATGGAATAAGCACGAGAGCATGATTAAGAGAACTTTGCAGTTCGATAGTACGGATGATTTTGTCATTTTTTCAAGTTTTGATAAAACTGGCTTAGACGAGGCATGGCAAGTTATTGAAAGTTTTGTCGATTAAACTCATCTAAATTAAAAAAATTATAGAAATGTTCTGAAAATTCTGCTATAATGGCACTAATGATATTTTATATTTTGAAGGAGCGTTAAGACACATGACAATCAATATTGCTTTACTCGGATTCGGAACAGTAGCAAGTGGCATTCCTTTTTTACTAAAAGAAAATGGCGAAAAAATCACTGCTCAAGCGGGTACTGATATTCAAATCGCAAAATTCTTGGTTAGAGATGATGCTGAGAAACAAGCGTTATTAGCACAAGGCCATCAGTATGAATTTGTGACTGATATAACAGCCATCCTGAACGATGATACAATTGATATAGTTATTGAATTGATGGGCCGCATCGAGCCAGCTAAGACTTTCATCACACAAGCCCTACAAGCTAAAAAACATGTTGTGACTGCTAATAAAGATTTATTGGCAGTTCATGGTTCAGACTTGCTAAAAGTTGCTACTGACAATGGTGTGGTCTTGTATTATGAAGCAGCAGTCACAGGAGGAATACCTATTCTTCGTACCCTTGCAAACTCTTATACAGCTGATAAAATTACTAAAATACTCGGTGTTGTCAATGGGACTAGTAATTTCATGATGACGAAGATGGTTGATGAAGGTTGGACTTATGATGAAGCGCTAGCCGAGGCAAGTCGTCTGGGTTATGCTGAATCAGACCCAACAAATGATGTTGACGGTATTGATGCTGCTTATAAAATTGTGATTCTCAGTCAATTTGCATTTGGTATGACAATCAAATTTGAAGATGTACGTCATGAAGGCATCCGAAATATTACGCCAGAAGATGTTAAGCTGGCACAAAAATTGGGATTTGTTATTAAATTAGTAGGTGAAATTGTTGAACGTCCTTCAGGTATTTATGCAGAGGTTGTGCCAACATTCTTACCTAAGAATCACCAACTCGCGACTGTCAACGGTGTCATGAACGCTGTCTTTGTTGAATCTATCGGAATTAATGAAGCCATGTTCTATGGTCCTGGTGCTGGTCAAAAACCAACAGCGACATCAGTTGTTGCAGATGTAATTGAACTTGCTAAAGGGATTGATAAAGGTGAAGTATTACCTGCTTTTAATACCTTTACACGCGAAACAGTCTATGCAACAAAAGAGGATTTAGTCGACAAATACTATTTTGCGATTGAGACAGAAGATAAAGCTGGGCAACTTCTTCACTTGGCAGAACTTTTTCATGCAGAAAATGTGTCATTTGAGCAAGTCTTCCAAGAAAATATTGGTGATGACCGCGCAAGTATTGCTATTATTTCGCACAAAATGGATTTGAATCAATTTGACAGTCTAGTAGAAAAAATCTCAAATCTAGAAGGTTTCACACTTCGCAACACAATTAAAGTAATTTAAAGGTAAGACAGATGACTTTGACAATATCAGTACCAGCAACATCAGCCAATCTTGGACCAGGATTTGACTCAGTTGGGCTTGCGGTTAATCTTTATTTGACGATTGAGCTATTAGAAGCAACAAATCATTGGCATATCGAGCATGATTTAGGGGTAGAAGTACCGTCTGATGAACGTAATTTGTTACTTGAGACTGCCTTACAGGTATCTCCAAGCTTACAGCCACACAAGATAAAAATGATTAGTGAGATACCTTTGGCGCGTGGTCTGGGTTCTTCTAGTTCAGTCGTTGTTGCAGGGATTGAACTTGCCAACCAACTTGGTCAACTTAATTTGACAGGTGCTGACAAGATAGCAATTGCTACAAAAATTGAAGGGCATCCTGATAATGTTGCTCCTGCGATTTTTGGTAATTTAGTCATTGCCAACAGCATAGGCGGAAAAACCAATCATGTTACAGCACCAATGCCAGAGACGGGTCTACTTGCTTTTATTCCGGATTATGAACTGAAAACGAGTGATTCACGTCAAGTACTACCTAACGAATTTACCTATCATGATGCAGTGGCAGCTAGTGCAATTGCTAACGTTGCAATTGCAGCACTTTTGACAGGTGATATGGCACTTGCCGGTCAACTCATGGAACAAGATTTATTCCATGAAAGCTATCGTGGTAAGCTTGTGCCAGAAGTTGCTAAAATCCGAGAAATCAGTCATGCTAAGGGTGCTTATGCGACATATTTATCTGGTGCTGGCCCAACTGTCATGATCATGATGCCAATAGATAAATTAACAACAATTAAGTCAGAGCTTGAAGCACAAGAATTTTCAGGTCAGTTATTAGAATTGGCAGTTGATACACAAGGTATTAAAGTCGTGTATTAAGTATTACAGGGATGCTGTCAAATTTTATCTTTAAATCAAAGATTGAAAACTGTACGTTAATCAGTCGCCTTACGCATAAAATTAGAATTTTTACGGTCTTGTTCAATCTTGAACTCGTGAAAATTCTATTTTTAATTTTACACGGACATGATTGAGGTCATATTAAATAAGGAAGACTAGAGATAAATAATTTGATAGTCAAAAGGGGGAATATGTGAAAAAAGGTTTATTACTAGCGTTTGGCTCTTATATTGCTTGGGGATTTCTCTCCATATTTTGGAAATTATTGAGTGGGGTTGATGCCTACGAAGTTTTTTCTTATCGAATGATGTCGACGATGTTGACGATGCTGCTATATTTCCTCTTATTTGGTCGAATGAATAAATTGAAAACTGAGGTATCAGGTTTACTTGCGAATAAATCTGAATTGATCTCCATGATTTTGGCAAGTTTCCTGATTTCAATTAATTGGCTCGTCTTTATTTATGCAGTTGGTCATGGACAGGCAACAGCCGCAAGTCTGGGATATTATATTAATCCTCTGTTTTCTGTTTTATTGGCTGTTGTCTTTCTCAAAGAAAATTTGGAAAACTTCACTAAGATATCACTTGCATTTGCTCTATTAGGTGTCTTAATTTTAACAGTTCAAAGTGGTCATTTACCTATTGTGTCAATTCTATTGCCTTTTTCATTTGGCACTTATGGCATGATAAAGAAAAATGTGACACTCTCAAGTGATGTTGCCGTGTTTGTGGAAACAATCATTGTGACGCCCTTTGTGTTAATCTTTATTCTATTTTTTGCTAAGCATACACCAAGTGATTATACGGTTTACCAAATTATCTATTTGATTTTGTCAGGGATTATTACAGCCATTCCTTTGCTTTTATTTGCAGAAGCGCTGAAACAAGCCCCTCTTAACGTCGTTGGCTTTGTGCAGTATGTTAGTCCCACGATACAATTGGCAGTGGCGATATTCCTTTTCCACGAAACTTTTAAACTAGAAAACTTATATGGTTTTGCAGCCATTTGGCTTGCCATTATTGTCTTTATCATCGGGC
This sequence comes from Pseudolactococcus laudensis, assembly GCF_013449735.1. Taxonomy (GTDB): domain Bacteria; phylum Bacillota; class Bacilli; order Lactobacillales; family Streptococcaceae; genus Pseudolactococcus; species Pseudolactococcus laudensis. The sequence goes on along the minus strand of NZ_JACBNY010000007.1, from coordinate 52,547 downwards.
AAGTTATGCTGATGAAAAAGACTAAAAATATGGTAAAATAATAGTGTTGTACCTTTGGTACAAGCTATTTTTATGTGATGACTAGATGCGTCTTGCACGAAAAAATTTTTGATACGAAAAGAGCAAATATGTTAACAAAAAATGAAATACTTGAAAAATTACCGGAATTGGTGGTGAAATTTGATGAACCACTCTCCAATTATACCTACACGAAAGTTGGTGGACCAGCTGATTTTCTCGCTTTTCCGACAGATAAATATCAGTTGCAAACATTGGTTAAACTTGCCAACGAAACGCAGACACCCTTCCTCGTTTTGGGCAATGCTAGTAATCTTATCGTTCGTAACGGTGGTATTCGTGGTTTCGTTATTCTACTCGAAAAAATGAACACGATTCGTGCCAATGGTTATGTGATTGAAGCGCAGGCTGGTGCTAGTTTAATCGATACGACGCAAGTCGCTTTGGATAATTCATTGACTGGCTTTGAATTTGCCTGTGGTATTCCAGGGTCAGTTGGTGGTGCTGTATTTATGAATGCAGGTGCCTACGGTGGGGAGATTGCGACAGTCCTATCTAGCGTTCAGGTCATGGACCAATCAGGTGATATTTTCGTGATTTCTGCAGAGGATATGCAGTTTGGCTACCGTAAATCAATTCTGAAAAGTAAACATTATATTGCCCTATCAGCAAAATTTTCGTTAAGCAGTGGTGATTACGAAGTTATTAAAGCTGAGATGGCACGATTAACTCACTTGCGAGAATTAAAACAGCCGCTGAAATTTCCAAGTTGTGGCTCTGTATTTAAGAGACCGGTTGGCTACTTTGCAGGTCAGTTGATTCAAGATGCAGGTTTACAAGGTCATCAGATTGGTGGTGTTCAAGTCTCTAAAAAGCATGCCGGCTTTATGGTCAATGTTGATAACGGTACTGCCAAGGACTACGAGGCATTAATTGCTTATGTCATTGCGCAAGTCAAAGCGTCTTCTGGTGTGACATTAGAACCAGAGGTACGAATTTTAGGAGAAGAAAAAATTGACGACTAACCCAATCATTGAGTTCAAGAATGTGTCTAAGTCTTTTGAAGATAACGGTCAACTCATCCTCAGAGATATTAATTTTGAGTTAGAGGCGGGGAAATTTTATACGCTTTTAGGCGCGTCAGGCTCAGGTAAATCAACAATCCTCAATATTATTGCGGGTTTGACTGACGCAACGACTGGTGATATCTATCTTGACAATGAACGTATTAATGATGTGCCAATCAATCAACGTGATGTGCATACTGTTTTCCAAAATTATGCCTTATTACCTCATAAAAATGTGTTTGATAATATTGCCTTTCCTTTAAAAATTCGCAAGGTTGAAAAATCACAGATTGAAAAACGTGTGCTAGATGCGCTTAAAATGGTTCGTTTGACAGGTTTTGAAAACCGACGCATTCAAAAATTATCTGGAGGTCAGCGTCAACGTGTCGCAATTGCGAGAGCAATTGTCAATCAACCCAAGGTTGTTTTGCTAGATGAACCTTTGAGCGCCCTTGACTTGAAATTACGGACTGAAATGCAGTACGAACTTCGTGCGCTACAACAAAAACTAGGCATTACATTTGTTTTTGTCACGCATGACCAAGAAGAGGCCTTAGCCATGAGTGACTGGATATTTATCATCAATGATGGCGAAATTGTTCAATCGGGCACACCAGTGGATATTTATGACGAGCCGATTAATCGCTTTGTAGCGAATTTTATTGGTGAATCTAATATCATCTCAGGGATTATGATAGATGATTATTTGGTCGAGTTTAATGGCAAAAGATTTGAATCTGTCGATGGTGGGATGAGAAAAAATGAACCGGTTGAAGTTGTCATTCGACCGGAAGATTTAAGATTGACGTTACCAGATGAAGGAAAGTTAATTGTTAAGGTACAAACGCAACTCTTCCGCGGTGTACATTATGAAATCATTGCGGTTGACGAGTTAGGACAAGATTGGATGATTCATTCAACACGACGCGCGATTGTTGGGGAGGTAATTGGTCTTGATTTTGAATCAGAAGACATTCATATTATGCGACTCAATGAAACAGAAGAAGAATTTGATGCTCGGATTGAAGAATATGTAGATGAGGAGATTGTTGAAGCTGGTTTAATCAATGCAATTGAAGAGGAAAACATCAAAGACTAAAAGATGGTCTGTTGTTACATCTGCATGATTGGTAAGTTTACTCAGCTGATAGAAAGTTAATTAGCTGATTTGTAATAGGGGGAAAAAATGAAGAAATATATTGAGGTACCAGATACACTCGCAGAAGTACTGAACGGTGATGAAGATGATTTGATTTTGGAAGCTGTTGATAATGGGTTTTTGATCAAATTAAAAAGTGCCTCAATTAACAATCGTCAAAATTTCTCTTTAAGACACCTACTAATTCCAAGTTTATTTGCTTGGCTTATGGCTCTGATGACTTTCTTAATCACTCAAAAATCACAAATTTCTTTTACTGGCGACGATGTGATTTCCGTTGCTCATGCAAGTACGGTTTTCGGCATATTCACAGGTTTCATTTCGTTCATTTTAGCTTATCGAAAAATACCGCATGCTCAGGCTAAGCAATCTTGGTTTACGAAAATGCGGGAAACATTGACCTTATCTTTAACCTATTCTTTAGTGACTTTAGCAGTGACTGTCATTACATTTTATATTATGCGCCACACCTTTAGTGGGGTTAGTTTTGACCCAGTGTCCGCCTCTTTATTTGTTCTAGCCTTTTCAGCAGTTATCAATTTTGTTTTAATTTCTTCTGCCGTGTCTGTCAAAGTGTCTAATCTAATCGCCATGCTATTTGTTACTTTCATTGTTGGCGTTCTCGTTGCTATGGCTTTGAATAATCAACGAGATTGGTGGCAATTTAACTTTAGTTTTTTAGGGACTTATGAGGCTAAAAGACATTGGGAATTTAATATGACGCTGATTTTTTCAGCATTCATTTTACTAACGATTACTGACTATTTGTTTTCAGAGTTTTCGCAAAGTGCCTTTTATACTAAAAAAAGTACAGTCGTTCGATTTTTCTATTATTTAATTGCAGTCTTAATTGCCTGTGTCGGAATTTTCCCAGCTAATAGTTATTCATGGACGATGACCGTGCATAATTTATCTGCTTTTGGCATCGTTATTTGTATCATTGTATTAATTCTGCTTTTAAAATGGCTTATACCAGACATTTCTAAAGAATTTCTCGTATTTTCTGCTATCACGCTTGGTTTACTAGTATTATCTGCTTTTCTATTTTTAGGGATTCATTATCTGTCTTTGACATTTTTTGAAATCATCGCCTTTGTTATTGCTTTTATCTGGCTAGTGATGTTGATTAATGCGATTCAAGATTTGTCGCAATCACATCGTCGCTGGCAACTTAAACTTGTCGATATGACACCAAAAGAAACTTTATGACTAAAAAAACACAACTATCCGCTATTCCCTATTGTCTTTGGCTATTCTTATTTGTTCTAGCCCCTATCGCTTTATTGGTTTATAAATCATTTTTCGATATTGATGGCAATGTGACTTTGGCTAATTATGGGACGTATTTTACCAGTTGGACTTATCTGAAAATGTCCGTGAATTCTGTGATTTATGCAGCTATCATTACGGCTGTGACACTTATCATCAGCTATCCAACTGCTTATTTTTTGACAAAATTAAAACATAAACAACTTTGGTTGATGTTGATTATTTTACCTACCTGGATTAACCTCTTACTCAAAGCCTACGCATTTATTGGTATTTTCGGACAATCTGGTGCGGTTAATGGTTTCCTGAACTTTATGGGGCTTGGTAGTCAACAAATCTTGTTTACCGATTTTTCTTTTATTTTTGTTGCTGCTTATATTGAAATTCCTTTCATGGTCCTACCTATTTTTAATGCGATAGATGAGATTGACGGCAATTTGATTAAGGCTGGATATGATTTAGGGACAACACGGTTTCAAAATTTCACACAAATTATTTTTCCACTTTCTATGAATGGTGTTAGGTCAGGTGTTCAAGCTGTTTTTATCCCCAGTCTAAGCCTGTTCATGCTGACGAGATTAATCGGTGGTAACCGTGTGATTACTTTAGGGACTGCCATTGAGGAACATTTCCTTGTTACTCAAAACTGGGGTATGGGGGCAACCATTGGCATGGTCCTCATTATCACAATGTTTGCTGTGATGTTCTTGACACGGGAGAGAGGTAGCAAAGCATGAAACGACGTTTTAAATTTGAAAATGCTTATTTGATTTTTGTTTTTGCTCTTTTGTACCTGCCTATTTTTTATCTAATTATTTATGCCTTCAATAAAAATGGCAATATGAATGCCTTTACTGGCTTTACTTTTGAATATTTTCAAGCTTTATTTGCTGACCATCGCTTGATTTTAATTGTCGTTCAGACCTTTTTACTCGCTTTTTTATCAGCGTTTATTGCGACAATTATTGGCACTTTTGGGACAATCTATATTCACCGAGCAAAAAAGAAACGCCAGAATACTATTTTGTCACTTAATAACGTCTTGTTGGTTTCACCTGATGTTATGATTGGTGCAAGCTTTCTTATTTTGCTTACCTCAATCGGGTTTAAATTAGGCTTTGCGTCAGTTTTAATGGCGCACATTGCCTTCTCGATACCTATTGTTGTGCTCATGGTCTTACCTCGTTTGCAAGAAATGGATCAGGATATGATCAATGCAGCCTATGATTTAGGCGCGACTCAGCGCCAAACAATGACAGAAGTTGTGCTACCATTTTTAACTCCGGGTATTATCGCCGGATTCTTCATGGCCTTTACCTATTCTCTAGATGATTTTGCGGTAACTTTCTTTGTTACCGGTAATGGTTTTTCAACTTTGTCCGTTGAAATCTACTCACGCGCACGTCACGGCATCTCACTTGAAATCAATGCGTTATCTGCATTAGTGTTTATACTTTCAATTTTGCTTGTAATCGGTTATTATATGATTATGAGGAGCGCAGATGAAGACAAATAAATTTACCCAAAAAATCATCTTCATGACTATCATGCTAGTGGCTTTAGCTGGTGTTTTCGGCTTTTTTAAGTGGCAAGGTGACCATAAAGCTGGTGAAGCAGTATCGAAAATTACCTGGCAAGAACATACCTATATTTATGACCAGGCTGATTTATTATCAGATACGACTAAAAATGACTTGAATCATCAACTCGAAAACCTAGATGTGAGTAAAAAAGCTCAAATTATTGTTTTAACAGTTGATACGTTGAAAAATAAGATGATTCAAGAATATGCCAATACGGTCTTTAATCAAACAGGTATTGGAGATAAGGAGAGTGATAACGGCTTACTCATGCTCATTGCAAAGGATGAGAAAAAAGTATGGGTGGAGGTTGGTCAAGGCCTCGAGGGAGAGTTAAACGATGGCAAAGTCGGTCGAATTTTAGACAATGACTTTGTCCCCTATCGTGCCAAAGATGATTATGATACCGCAGTATCTCAAACCATTAAAGCATTTTCAGATGTCTTAACTGGCAATGCTAATAGTGAGCAAACATCTGAAGAACAAACACCTGAAGCGCCTTCTCATAATGATTATGAGAATAATCAAGAACAATCTTCGGGTAATCCAATAGGTGGTTTGATTGTTTTCGGGATTATATTTATCTTTATTTTAGGTATGATTTTAACTGGACATGGCGATATCCTTATGTGGATTCTCATTGCGATTTTCAATAATCGTGGTGGTGGCTCAGGAGGCTATGGTGGTGGTTCTGATGGGTCATCAGGTGGTGGCGGCGGCTTTGGCGGCGGTTCTTCATCGGGTGGCGGAGCTGGTCGATAATATACTCATTTAAATAAGTGTATGACTTTACAAAATAGAAAAGAGAAAAAAGATGAATTTTATTAAAAAGAATGGTTTAGTTGTAGGTATATTAGCAGTACTTGTCATTGTGATTGTAGCATTTTTCAGCATTGGCAACGGTATTACAAAAGAAGAAAACAGTGTAGATTCAGCCTATGCTGATATTGATACGCAATTACAACGTCGGAATGACTTAATCCCTAATTTGGTTGAAACAGTTAAGGGCTATGCTGAACATGAAGAAAAAATCTTTACAGCAATATCTACGGCGCAAAGTGCGATGAGTAAAGCCGAAACTGTTACAGATAAAGCTGCAGCTAACGACCAAGTTAGTTCAGCTTTGAATGGTTTATTACGCTTGCAAGTGAGCTATCCTGATATCAAGGCAGACAAACAGTTCACGCAGTTAGCAGATGAATTGGCTGGTACTGAAAATCGTATTGCAGTCGCACGGACGCGTTATAATGATGCAGTGAAATCTTACAATACAAAAATTTCACTTTTTCCAACGTCTATCGTCGCGAGTATGCGTGGTGCAAGTAAAAAAGACTACTTTAAAGCTGCTGACTCTGCTAAAGATGCACCAAGTGTTAATTTTGGTGATAGCAGTAAATAAATGAAAAGATTAGTCTACTTTATGGGGGGCGTTCTCGCCATTATTGCTGTGCTTGGTGTGTTATCCGTTAAATTATCCGCGGATAGCGGCAGCTCAGCGATTAGTAACCAGCTTACCATTTACAACTGGGGCGATTATATCGACGAAAGTTTACTGAAAAGTTTCGAAAAAGAGACGGGTTACAAGGTTAATTATGTGACGTTTGATTCGAATGAGGCGATGTACACGAAGATTAAGCAGGGCGGTACGACTTATGATATCGCGATTCCGAGTGAGTACATGATCGATAAGATGAAGTCGGAGAAGCTGTTGAATAAGCTCGACCATTCTAAGATTAAAGGGTTGGATAATATCGACCCTAGGTTCTTAAATCAAAGTTTTGATGCTGACAATGCCTATTCGATTCCTTATTTTTGGGGAACGCTTGGGATTACCTATAACGATGAGAAGGTTAAAACACCACCTGCGCATTGGCAAGATTTGTGGTCGTCTGATTATAAAAACAATTTGATGTTGATTGATGGGGCGCGTGAAGTGATTGGTCTGGCGCTTAATGAACAAGGTGATAGTGTTAATTCGAAAGATATGGGGCAGTTAAATAAGGCCTATAATCATCTCAAGTCATTGACGACTAATGTCAAAGCTATTGTTGCCGATGAAATTAAACAGTATATGATTAATAATGAAGCTGCTGTTGCGGTCACTTTTTCTGGGGAAGCGGCAGAAATGGTGAGTGAAAATGAGCATCTGCATTATGTTGTGCCAAGCGAGGGTTCAAATCTCTGGTTTGACAATATCGTAATTCCTAAGACGGCTAAAAATTATGATGCGGCTTATGCTTTTATCAATTATATGCTGAGACCTGAAATTGCAGCTAAAAATGCGGAATATGTTGGCTATGCCACACCAAATATGAAAGCCGAGGCTATACTGCCTAAGCAAATCACGTCAGATAGAGCTTTCTATCCAGATGCGACTGCTATGAAAAATTTAGAAGTTTATAAAAACCTTGGCCCAGAATATCTAGGGATTTACAATGATTTGTTTTTGGAGTTTAAGATGTATCGGAAATAAACTGAGCCTTGCGCTCGGTTTTTTTCATGGCTGATAGCACGACACACGCAAAGATATGATATAATGAGGTCATGACTAATTTTAATAAAAATGATATTTTTGAAGTTCAAGTAATAGATTTGACCCACGAAGGCGCGGGTGTCGTGAAGATTGACGGCTATCCGTTTTTTGTCGAGAATGCCCTACCTGGTGAGATGATTGAGATGCGCGTCTTGAAAACAGGTAAGAAATTTGGCTTTGGTAAGGTTGAAACTTACCTGATGACTTCTGAGCACCGCGTTACAGATATCAATCTTGACTACTTGCGAACAGGCATTGCCGATTTTGGCCATTTAGCCTATGCTGAGCAATTGAAATTCAAACGCAAGCAGATTGTCGAGCTGCTCTCTAAAACAGCGCACAAGGTCGATTTTCCTGTTCTAAAGGCCATTCCTAGTCCAGACGTTACAAAGTACCGCAATAAAGCCAGCATCCCTGTCCGTTCAGTTAACGGCGTTCTGGAAACTGGATTCTTCCGCAAACATTCTCACACACTGGTTCCGGTGGAAGATTTCTTTATTCAACAACCTGAAATTGATGAAGTTGTGATCGCAGTTCGTGACCTCTTGAGAAAATTTGGGCTCAAAGCCTATAATGAAATTGAAAATACAGGTTTTGTTCGCAACGTTGTCGTCCGTCGTGCCCACGCAACAGGCGAAATCATGGTAATCTTCGTCACACGCAAGGCCTCGTTTTTCAAAGTTGACGGTGTTATAAACGCTCTTACCAAGCAATTCCCAGCCATCAAGTCGATCATGCAAAACGTCAACGCATCCACTGGCAATAACATTTTCGGAAGTGACTGGAACGTCTTGTTTGGACAAGATTTCATCACCGACATCATGTTAGAGCGCAAGTATGACATTTCTGCACCATCATTTTATCAGGTTAATACGCCTGCAGCAGAAGTCTTGTATGCTAAAGCGATCGAGTTTGCAGATTTGACCGCTGATGATGTTGTGATTGATGCCTACTCAGGTATCGGGACGATTGGTTTAACGTTTGCTGACAAGGTCAAACACGTTTATGGGGTTGAAGTTGTAGCAGCAGCCGTTGAAAATGCGCGTAAGAATGCTGAGTTGAATGGCATCGACAATGTGACTTATGTGACCGGTAAAGCCGAGAAAGTCATGGGTGACTGGGTAACTGAAGGCGTGAAACCTGATGTGATTATGGTCGATCCACCGCGTAAAGGCCTAGATGAGTCCTTTATCACATCAGCTGCTAGCGTTGGCGCACGAAGTATTGTTTATATTTCCTGTAATGCCGCGACCTTTGCGCGTGATGTCGTGCGGTTTGAAGAGTTGGGGTATGCGCTTGAGAAGGTGCAGCCTGTTGATTTGTTTCCGCAGACGCATCATATTGAGTTGGTTGGGTTGTTGACACGGAAGAAGTAAGACAGGACTGAAAAAGACTTGATATAAAGGGTTTTACAGATAATCGAGATTTTAGGTGAGATGAAAATCTTGCTTAAAATCTCATTTTTTTGTTTGTTCGGAAACATATCAACTGATTTAAAATCAGTAGGGTCGACATTACAATATTGCTTTTTGGTAGGGTTGTCGCTACAATAATGATATTATTAGAACTCGATGAACTTATAAAGTAATTACTTTATAAGTAGAAATTTGTATTTATATTAACAAAAAAGTGGTATAATTAAAGGAAAAAGGTGGTTAATAAATGGTCATAGACGATAAAAATCAAAAACAGCCTATGGAATTCTATAACATGTCGGATTTTCTAAGAGGACAATCTTCCAAATTAATAACAGGATTATCTGAAGAAGACAAAACGGCATTTGTATTAAAAAATGGGAAACCAGTTGCTATATTAATTTCTCATGATAGATACGAACGATTATTAAGAGCAGGAATAGATATAACAGAGTATTAATAAAATCGAGAGCGAAAGAGGCTAAATGAATGGCAGTGAAAAAATCAGAATTGTATTCTCTATTATGGGAAGCTTGTAATAAATTAAGAGGCGGTGTAGAACCATCTAGATATAAAGATTATGTTCTAATCTTGTTGTTCTTTAAATATGTATCTGATAGATATAAAGGTCAAAGATTTGCAGAGTTTACTGTAAATGAAGGTGCATCATTTGAAGATTTAATTGCAGCTAAAGGAAAGAGCGATGTAGGGGAACGTGTCGACAAAATTATTCAAAAGTTTCTTGAAGATAATCAACTTCAAGGTTCCTTACCTGATGTAAGCTTTAATAATCCTGATGAGTTAGGTGCAGGAAAAGAATTAGTTGATAAAGTGTCTGGATTAATTGCTATTTTTCAAAATCTTGCTATTGACTTTAAAACGAATAGAGCAAGTGGCGATGATATCATTGGCGATGCTTACGAATATTTCATGATGAAATTTGCACAGGAATCAGGAAAAAGTAAAGGTCAATTTTATACTCCAAGTGAAGTCTCTAGAGTTGTTGCTAGATTAATAGGAATCGGAAACATTAAACAGGAAACTGGTAAAAGTTGGACACTACACGACCCTGCAGCAGGAAGTGGTTCGCTTTTGATTAGGTCAGCAGATGAAGCACCTGTTAATGAAAATGGAGATTCTATAGTAAAGACCAGACATTGTTATCTATATTAATGGGATTGCAGTGGGGATTTTTGAGTTAAAACGTTCTTGTGTAAGTATTGGTGAAGGAATTCGTCAAAATCTTACGAATCAAAAGAAAGAATATATTCAAAACTTTTTTAGCACCATGCAGTTAGTTTTCGCAGGTAATGAAGCGGAAGGTATTAAATATGGAACAATTGAAACTTCAGAAAAATACTTTTTAAAATGGAAAGAAGATACCAAAGCAACAGATGTCCTTTCGTCAGAGGTTCAAAATATTCAGTCTTCAGAAAATAATAAATTGAGAGATGGGATTATTTCACTTTGTCAAAAAGAGAGACTTCTTTCAATCATTCATGATTTTGTTATCTATGATGCAGGGACAAAGAAAATTGCTAGGCACAATCAGTATTTTGCAAATATTGCTGTCAGAAAAAGAATCGCATCGGATTAAGGCGGTATTATTTGGAATACACAAGGATCAGGAAAATCTTTAATTATGGTCTGGTTAACTAAGTGGATAATTGAAAACATTGATAATAGCCGAGTGGTTATTATTACTGATAGAACAGAACTTGATGACCAAATCGAAAGTTTATTTATAGATGTTGAAGAAAAAGTGAAAAGAACCTCTAGTAGTTCCGATTTACGTGAAGTCTTAAACACCAATGAGAATTCTATAATATGTTCCTTAATCCATAAATATGGTCATAATGCAGGAAAACAAGCAGATGTTGACCAATATAGAAAAGAACTATTAAAAGACTTACCATCTGATTTTAAGGCGAAAGGTAAGATTGTTGCTTTTATTGATGAATGTCACCGTACTAATTCTGGAAAACTTCATGAGGCAGTGAAAGTGTTGATGCCAGATGCACTTCTAATTGGTTTTACAGGTACTCCTTTATTGAAAAAAGACAAGGCAACAAGTCTTGAAACATTTGGAACATATATCCATACTTATAAATTTAATGAAGGAGTTGAGGATGGGGTAGTCCTTGACCTTAGATATGAATCAAGAGATGTTGACCAAGATTTATCAAGTAAAGATAAAGTCGATTTGTGGTTTGAAAATAAAACATCAGGTTTAACTGAACGTGCAAAAACTCAACTCAAACAAAGCTGGACTTCAATCAATAAATTATATAGCTCAAAACAACGTCTAGAGAAAATTGCTAATGATATAATCTTTGACATGGATTTCAAACCACGTTTAAAAAATGAGCGTGGTACAGCTATGCTTGTCGCTAATAGTGTTTATGAAGCATGTAAATATTGGGAAATTTTTACAAATAATGGTTTCACTAAGTGTGCAGTAGTTACTTCATTTGAACCAAATTCAACTTCAGTGAGAACCGCAACAAGTGATTTAACTCGTGAAGGGGAAGAAGAGTATAAGAAGTCTATTTATGAACGGATGCTAAACGGGCAAAAACTGTCGGTTTTTGAAAAAGAAGTTAAAGAACAATTTAAAAAAGACCCTGCCAAGATAAAACTTCTAATTGTTGTAGACAAACTTCTAACAGGATTTGATGCTCCAAGTACAAGTTATCTCTATATTGATAAATCAATGAGAGATCATGACTTATTTCAAGCAATTTGCCGAGTAAATAGACCCGACGGAGAAGATAAGGACTATGGGTATATTGTAGATTATATGGACTTGTTCCGTAATGTACAATTGGCAGTAGCTGATTATACATCTGAAGCCTTTGAAGATTTTGATAAGGAAGATGTTGACGGCTTAATAAAAAATCGATATGAAGAAGCAAAATCTGAGATGGTAGGCTCTATTGCCTCCCTAAAAGATTTGTTAGAAAATGTTTCGGCTCCTAAAAATGATACAGATTATATTGATTATTTTTGTGGCGATGATAGTGAGAATGATGAATTTATTGGGAGAAGAGATATCCTATATTCTTTGACATCATCATTGACACGTTCATTTGCTAATTGTAGTGATAAGCTAGTAAGTGATTATGGCTACTCAGAAAATGAAGTGACAAATATTAGAAGCAACATAGCAAGTTACAATCGTATCAAAGAAATGGTAAAGTTGGCAAGTTGTGATTACATTGACCAAAAACCCTATGAAGCAGATATGAGATATATTCTTGATACTTATATTAAAGCAGAAGAGTCAAAAACGGTTAGTAAATTAGGAAATATGTCTTTGGTTGAATTACTTATTGATAACACTACAACAACACCAGTTGGTGCTATCATTGATGGTTTACCGGGTGACAATAACGCAAAAGCAGAAACGATTGATAATAACTTGCAGCATGAAATAGTCAAAAAAATGTCTTCGAACAAAGTGTATTATGGAAAGCTCTCTGAAATGCTTGAAACAATTATTGAGCAAAGAAGAATCGAAGCTATGAGCTATGAAGAATATCTGAGACATGTTGTTGAGCTTGCTCAAGCTATTTTACATCCCGAAGAACATGCAGATTATCCTGATTCAATTAAGGGAAGTGAATCTAAAAGAGCCTTGTACGATTATTTTAATAAAAATGAAGACATTGCTCTTGCGATTGACACATCCATTAGAAACGCAATACGTCCTGATTGGAAGAAAAATTATCAGAAACAACAAAAAATCAGAAATGCTATATATCACTGTTTAGCAGACTTTGATTATGGCGAGGAAGATGCAGTAGAGCAAACAAATATAATCTTTACAATTGCTGAAGGACAGGTTGAATATAATGATTAGTCAGGAAGTTATTGGTGGAATACCAATTGAAATCATCAAAAAGAAAAACCTAAAAAATCTTTATATTAGAGTGAATCCGCCAGAAGGAGAAGTTACAGTAAGTAGCCCAATTGATTATCCAGATGAAGAAATTAAACTCTTTGTGTTGAAAAAAATCCCCGAAATTACGAAAGTTAAGGATCGAATGCAATCACAAGTAAGACAAAGCAAGAGAGAGTTTGTTTCGGGGGAATCTCATTACTTATGGGGAAAACTTTATAGATTACAGGTTATTTCTGAAGGGAATAAATATGAGGTAGTAAAAAACCATAATAAAATTATTTTTTATGTCCCTAATACATCTACTGTTGAAAGTAGAGAACGTGCATTCAATGAATGGTATCGTAAAGAGCTTAACAGAGTTTTGAACGGGTTAATTATCAAATGTGAGCAAAAAACAAATTTATCGGCTAACGAGTACAAGATAAAAAATATGCGTACAAAGTGGGGAACTTGTAATATCGATAGTAGGAGAATTTGGATAAACCTTCAGCTTGCCAAAAAACCAGTTGAGTGCCTTGAATATGTTTTAATTCATGAGATGGTTCATTTATTGGAAAAGAATCACACCAATAGATTCCATGCTCTTGTAGAACAATTTTATCCAACTTGGAGAGTCGCAAAAAAAGTATTATCAGATATGCCATTAGATTACATTGGAAAGGATGAAGAGAAATTACATGAACTCCAAAACAACTACTAGTGACATCTTTGATATTAATAGGAAAACAGGCGCTCTTGTACTTGGTAAAAATCGGTTAGATGATTATGCGACAAAATTTCTTAATAAACACTTTAAACAAGCATTGATAGGACCAATGGCTTTACCAGTGGAAGAAATGATTGATGCTATGGGGCTTACAGTAGGGCAAGTTTCACTATCACGAAACCTAGACATATTTGGATGCTGTTTGTTACTAGATGGACATGTAGAAATTTATTCCTCTGAGGATGATTCAACTAAATCAAAGTACTTCGAGGCAGGAACAATTTTAATAGATCCTGCTTCTGAAGAAATATATGGAGTCGGTTCAAGGAGAAATACGTTAGTACATGAAGCTGTTCATTGGGAAAAAGACAAGCGATATTTCGAGATATTAAAAATTAAGAATCGAATCATAGATGAGGATTTTGCACCCATCATGTGCCGTCAATCGCAAACTTTTTTTGAGCCTCCAGAAGGGAAGAAAACAAAAGATAATGAAATAAAATGGTTGGAATGGCAAGCCCATAGAATCACGCCAAGAATTCTTATGCCAAAAGAATCATTTAAGAGAAAAGCATTATTGTTAATTCAAGGGTACTCCTCAAAAAGCCAAAGGGTATCATGTGACATTCTCATTGAAGATTTGAGTGAATTCTTTATTACTTCAAGATTATCGACAAAATTTAGGCTGCTAGAGGTTGGATTAAAAGAGGTAATTTCTAAATTTTATGATTATGAATCTGTTTATAATGAAATCAACTCAACTAGAGACTTTACACAAATAACAATCGAAGAAGCTTTTGAGATGCTAGATTCCAATTCTACCTTGCAAAATTGGGTTAGAGGAGGACGTTATGTTTTTGTTGATGGATACTTTGTATTAGCCAGTTCGCAATTTGTCACAAGAAAAAAAGGTGCATTAGCGTTAACTAGCAAGGATAGAAAAAATCTTGAGAAGTGTGTCATAAATATACGAGAGCAGCATTTTATTTCTTATGCTAATACTGATAAAGATTTTCTTGGTTTTGCAACTTTAAAAAAGTCTGAAGGGATTGATTGTAGGCTACTTACGTTCCATCCCAAGTTTCAGACCCCAACTGATTATGAGGAAGATGAAGTATATCAAGCCTTCTCTGATGAATTGACAGAATACAATGAAGAAGAGGAAATCGAACTTGTCAAAATGATAGGTGACCCCACTAAATCATTGTGTGATTGTCTTTGGTTTTTGATGAAGAATAGAAACTGGAATTATCCGGAAGTATTCAATGAAAAAACAGACTTGCATAAGAACTACCATGGTAAAATCAAAAATAATAAGTTAAACAATATGTCAAAAGAAAATCTTATGGCGTTATGTGTAGGATTGAAATTATGTTCAAGAGTAACGCTACAAGTGTTTAGTAAATCTGATAATAAACTCGACTTTTATACTGACCCAGATAAGACTTGGGTTCGAATACTAGATTTTACGCCGGGATTAAATATTCAGGACTTTAATGGTATTTTAGAGAAAAAAAGTTTAAAACTACTAGGAAGTGCGATAAAAGAATAAAATTTGATAACTCAATGAGTTGGTTGTTTGACCCCGAAAGGGGTCTTTTTTTTGTGGATTTTTGAAAAAGCTATATAAATTGAGCTTATATACACAACTCATTGAGTTGGTCATATAAAAAAGAAAACTTGTATATTAAGAATATGGATTGGGAAAAAGCCAATTCAAATTATATAAGTCCATTAAGCCTGCGCAGCAAGGACAGAATCGAATCAAGGAAAGTAGAGAAATTGGGCAACCTGTTTCTTGATACTAGTTGATTGTTCTGTTTTTGTTGTGCATTTTTTGCACCCAAATCAGTGCGAATGCTTTCCTAATTCCTTTCTGTCTCGATGGCAGGAAGGTAATGGGAAAATGACTAGATTTTTCAAAACAAGCCTAAAGAAGCGCACTAACTATATTTATTTTCATGCAGATGGGACTAAAACGGTAATTGAGACAAATGGTGATACGGAAGTATTTATTGAACTGTTACATGACGAAGATGATGAAGCAGTAAATAAGTACCGCCACTACGAATATTATGTGACTCAATCATTAGACCAAACCGTCAATAATGATTATGGTAAGGATATTTCACTTGGTGATGTTGTTACTGATGATGCACTAACTCCATTAGAAGAATTACTGGCATGGGAGTCCACCAAAGAGCAGGAACAGCTAATTTCTAAACTTCGTATGGCGATGACGGAATTAACTCCATTGCAACAAGATACATTGAAGCTATTTTTCTTTGATGGCATGACAAAGGTTGCAATTTCTGATTTACAAGGTAAATCCGAGACAGCAGTTCGCAAGTGTATTAATGGGGCAATTGAGTCGTTAAAAAAGAAATTAATTTAAAGGGGTTCGATTCCCCTTTTTAATTCGCATACCAATGTAAGGGAGAAGTCCTAAGCAAAGAAAATAGAAAGGTGGTTTGATTTATGAACCTAAAACATAAAGTACAAATCAACGTTACTTCCAACTGTGGTAAGAAACAAATGGTGATGAAGTCAGGAATTCGTACTTTGCCTAAACGACTGGTGAAATGGCTGTTTGGTGAAGATACACAAATACTAGTGATGACTTCTGGACAAAGCGTTGATTCAGTAGAAATCAGAGAGGTAGGAGGTGAACCTAATGAGCAGAACTAAATTGTTGCTGGAGGTTGTTCAAGATATCCAAGCATTGGGTAATTCATTACAAGTTCTAGCTGAAGCACTAATGGCAGGAGAGCCACAAGTTCAAACTAAAGAGGAAGAGATGCCATTTGATACTTCCGATATGACACCAACTAAGCCAACTGTAACTCTTGATGAAGTAAAAGCAGTTATGGTTAAGCAATCGCAAGCAGGGTTTACCAAACAAGTACAGTCCATTATTCATCAATTCGATGCGAAAAAGCTGAGTGATGTAGATCCAAAGTATTATGAAGAAATGTTGCTGTTAGCAGAGGAACTGAGCCATGACTAAACATGCTACTTTGTCTGCATCATCAAGTTCGAGGTGGTTATCATGTCCGCCAAGTGCCATGTTGGAGCGACAATTTCCAAATACTACAAGTACAGCAGCAGAAGTGGGAACAGCTGCTCACGCAATGTCTGAGCATAAGCTAAACTCCCCTCTAAACCACAAAAGCATTTACCACCCTCAATTTACGACAATGAGGAAATGGAAGGTCATACCGATGATATTGTGGTGATGAATTTTATCCATCAATTATTCTAACAGAAATCTTTGATCAGGCACAGCAAGAAAGATTAAAACGAGCAACCAAGTTGGGACGGTTATATAAAGCCAAACCAACGATTGCAGTTGTAGCAAGTACAAAATTCCAAATGAATCATTTTATAGAGAAGTTTTCGTATCCTTTTGAACAAGCAGAATACATTTATAGCCAAATAGAAACGGAGGTACAGAGCAATGATGAATAAAAGCGTTTAGTAACGAAGTTCAGGTGTAGCATTATACCAATTTTATCAACAACAACCCAGAATGGGAACTAGCAGGTATTTATGCAGATTATGGGATTTCAGGCACTTCCACCAAGAACCGAGAAGAATATAATCATTTAATAAAGGATTGTATGGACACTAAGGTAAATAGAATCATTACTAAATCCATCAGCCGATTTGCTAGAAATACACTTGATTGCTTAAAGTACATTAGGCAGTTGAAAGAGAAGAATATTCCCGTATTTTTTGAAAAGGAAAATATAGATACCATGGATTCCAAAGGAGAGATTATGTTGACGATAATGACGTCTTTGGCCCAACAAGAAAGTCAGTCTTTGAGCCAAAACGTGAAGTTAGGATTACAATATCGCTATCAACAGGGCGAGATTACCATCAACCACAACAGATTCTTAGGGTACACCAAAGATGAAGATGGGCATTTGATTATTGAACCAACCAAAGCAGAAGTGGTCAAACGCATTTTCAAAGAATAACTTGAGGGTTCAAGTCTAAGGACATTCTTTTGATTAAGGATGTTCTGTTTGCGTGTTACTTTGTAACTAACTTCCTGACTGTTACTTCAGTCGCAAAAATTGTATAATAGTATGAAATGATACTATGGTCTTTGTAAGAAATTATAATGTGGAAATTTGTGTTCAGATGAATAAAAAACGTATGAAAGTAAGATTGTTTTTATTTTGTATGACAGCAATGAAATATAAATAGATAATTTGTAGATACGGGGGATATTATGAGGAAATATACAGACGAAGAAATAAGAAATTGCAAGAAAGTTACGTTAAAAATTGCAGGTGACTATCTGGGTATTTCGCCAAACGCGGTCGGAATTGGTATGAGAAATAACTTATTGCCAATAGGACTCGCTATTCATAACAAAGAAAAAGATCGCAGATTCAGCGAGAGTTGGTCTTATCACATCGTTGCAGAAAGACTAATTGCATATAATCATGGAAAAATCTCTGAAATCCATGTTCAAAATATCGAAAAAGGGTTAGATAAGATCGTAGAAGAATTTTCCACACTTAAGCAAGAACTGCTTTTTATATTAAGCGAAAACGAGATACCAGAGAATTAGAACTTTTTGAGTATGCGTTTTCGCTAGGAAAATATAAAAATGATAACTTTAAATGCATGTTAAGAGGAACGGATGGTGGTACAAATGATGGTGAAGTTCACTAGAGAACAATTGTATAAAGAGATATGGGAAAGTAGTGCTCGTCAAGTTGCTATTAAATATAGTTTGAACTATCAGAAGCTACTAAACCAATGTAAAGAGATTGACATCCCCTTACCTAGTGGCAAGTATTTATATAAACGACTGCATGGGCTAGATATTGACAATTTAATAGTTCCACTTCCTAATTCTGATGTAAATAAAATAGAAGTTGAAAAGAAGAAAAATAGAATTCAGAAAAAAGATACTAAAGATATTATTGTAGAATTTAATAAAGATAAAACAATTAATATCGAGAAAACCCTTGGAAATAAATCTAATCCAAATGAGGATGTCAATAGGGTCTTATTTGATAAGGATATTTTAAGTTCTTCTCTTAATTTTTTAGAGAAAGAGAAAATTGAAGCTATTATCAAAATTCTATCTGAATTTGAATTTAATGAGAGGAAAAGACTTCATAAAAAAGTTATTGATTATAAAGAAAGCATAGTCGTTTGGCATAAAAGAGTAAAAGCATCCGAACGAAATTATTAAGATTCAAGATATCGAAGAAATGATTTGCCTCAACCCAAATTTATTAAGGAGGTATCCACGGAACAGTTACCTAGACTTTATAGAATCTTAGATACACTTTTTACAATTTTTGATAAAATAGGAGAAATAATAACAGATGATTTAAGAATTCAAATTGGAAAAGACACTGTAGATTTTGAAGTTATTGAAAGCACAGTCAAAGTGAACCACGAATTAACTAAAGAAGAAGCACGTCAGCTAGTTGAATATAATGATGAAGTAAAGAGACGCAGCTATGCCTTGAAACCAAATATTCGAAAATATGACTATATACCTAATGGAGTGTTGAGAATTAAGGTATCAAACGGTAAATATGTTAAAGATACAAAATCAAACAAACTGGAAGATATGATTTCTGACATAGTCATTCTGTTTTATCAACTTTATTTTGAAATTTGTACTCAAAGAGAAGAGTGGGAAGACGCGCAACGTATACGTGAAGAAGAAAAGCAAAAAGAAAGAATGGTTCAAGAACGCATAGATCATGAAAAGAAAAAAACAAGAAAGTTTCTAAATATACTTTCAGATTATAAGCTCGCTGATGAAATAAGAAAGTTTGTACATATTCTGAAAGAAAGTGATAAATCCGATCAAGAAACCATTGAGTGGATGTCAAGAAAGGCCGATTAGATTGATCCCACAATCTCAGCTGAGGACGAACTATTGGGAAAAAGAGAACATCATAAGACTGATGAAGAAAAAAATAAATTCTTAAAAGAAGAAAAGTATTATTGGTAATAATAACTTTTAGTGTAGTTCTTCGATGTTGGAATTTGTTAAGTGATGAAACTAATCTATGAAATAGATTTTAATTTAATGTTAGCCATTTTAGTGGCTTAATGTATAAAATAAATATACGAGGAGATGGCTTATGAAATTATACTCTGAAAGACATGGTATAAGAGCACCGCAGGAAAAAACATATTCTATTAATAGAGATATGTATTCATTGCTCTTAGATTTTTGTAAAAGATATAAAAAAAATTTAACACATATTTTTACTTTAGATTGTCATCATGACTTTACAGATAGCAACTATGTAGCATTTGATGAAAACGGATTCTCAACAAGAATAAAGATAAGAATACCATCTCTTTTTCGGGACAATCATGGCAGTATTAGCATACCGCAATATGGAGATGAATACAATCAGTATTCGCTTTTAGACCTTATTGAGTTCTTTGCACAAAACATTAAGGATATCTCAGAACGATGGAATAATGAAAGATACCGAAACTACCAAACGATAGATTGCCAAGATTCTTCAGATGTATTTGAAAATTTCCAAAAGGAAATAAATGAAGTATTCTCTGAGTCTGGGTTATTATATGAACTTACGGACGAAAAGATTATTGAAAGAATTGTTGAGAACAGTCCACTTACAGCCGAAATAGAAAAATCTTTTGTATCGGTACATGAGAAAGGCACAAGAGAGTTGTTGAAAGATGCCGTTGAATTATATAAAACACCAAATCCGGCAGCTCGGCAAGACTCAGTTGAAAAGATATGGGATGCATTAGAACGCTTAAAAACTTACTATACAACATTAGATAAGAAAAATTCATCAGAAAAAATAGTGAATGATATGGCAAACGGGAATGATAGGTTTGTAGATCTATTTAATGCTGAATTTAAAACCTTAACAGATATAGGAAATAAATACCGCATTCGTCATCATGAAACTAATAAGATTGATATCACCGATATTCGATACTACGATTATCTTTTTAATCGTTGTTTATCACTAATTGCTTTAGCAATACAATATCTTGTTTAAGGGTAATGTTTGTATCATCAAACTAATGCTAGCAACCAATACTGACAAACGTCAGAAAGTCACAACTAACAATGTAAATGAAGAATTCAATCAATTAACGGAGGGAAAGTAAGTAAGATAGAGATCTAGCTGAGTATGAATAAGGTAAAAAAAGCAGGAATTCAAGGGACAAGCTATGATTCTGAAAGATGTATCATTAGAGCTTGAAGATCTTGATAAGCTCTATGAAAAGCGTAAAGAAATCTTAGCCAAACAAATAAGAGCATTACTGCAATAGTTTTAATTGGGGAGGTAACATGTATGGAGGAGAAATTAGAAATTATAGAGAAGTCTGTTATTCCAGAAAATGAGACTGAAAACCGTTAGTAATTTTCAAAACTGACATGGATAAGTATGGCAGGGATGTTATGGAGATGAGTGATTTCTTTGATGGATATGTTCACCAAATGGCAATAAAATTGAAGAAAGAGTCATCCTTAGAATTAGTTCGTGATTTGCCAATAAGTAATTTAGGGATTATTAATGAGGTAGTTCATCATGCTAATATTGTGATAAATCGAGGTATTACATTAGTTCCTGATTTTGATAGTTTGCCAAACGATATAAAGGGAAAATTGGAAAGCAAGTTCTACAGTATTGCTGAGTCAAAGCAAGTAGATGGAAATCTCAGACCAGTTATACTTGATGAAAATGGTGTTAGAATAAAAGATATAACCCTAAAGAAAATCACTAATAAAGTTGATAATATTGAAACACTTAGAAACATCAGCAATCAGCTTCAAATGCAACAAATTTACGCCAAGTTAGCTGATATACAAGAGTTTCAAATGTATCAAATTGAAACGGATAGAGACCGTGACTTTATTGTTCCTTTCTTAGATGCAAGGTCGCTAATTTTAGAATCTAAATCAAGAAAAACGGAAGATGACCAGACTCGATTAGTCAGGGAAGCTGATGGAAAAATAAGAACAGCTTTGACTGCTATTTATCAGAATATTGATACTACTTCTAAGAGTTTTGCCAAAAAAGTGAATTATCCATTTTTGCAACCTTTTGGTAATCCGATAAACACATATATGAGGTATTTGACTGACGACTTACAGTTGGCAACAAAGTATGTTGGTGTCCGGTTGCAATTATTGGAGCACATTGGAGATAATGAAGCTTCGAAAGAAATTCTACAACAATATCATCACGTGATACATGATTTTCTTACTAAACCCTTAACTAGAAAAGGGTTGACCGCTGCAACATTGATGCATGATTATTTTCCTTATGATAAAACTAACATTAATTGTTGGCACACATTTTCTACTGAGATGATACCAGCTATTGAGCAAAATATGGAAAAGCTAAAATTAAAATATAATGACGATGTTGAAGAAGATATATACATTGTTTCATTGGAGGATTCAGAAAATGAGTAAAGAAAAAATTTGTAGAGTATGTGGCCGAATAATAACCGATGAAAAAAACAAAACTGGATTATGTCCAAAGTATCAAAAAGTAAGGAATAACATTGCAGGGCTAGGTTTGTTAGCAAGTTTAGGTATTGGTCTAAAGAAGTATGGACCTAAAATAGCAAGTGCAGCTATTAAACTAGTTAAAAAATAAGTTGAATTTTTAGTCTGTCGATATGTTACCACAAACTAACAACATTCAGAAATATCTGTAGAACAGTTTCCACATACTAGAAATACCCCAAAATGCCCCAAGACATCAATCTTGTATTGAGTTGGTTGGGTTGCTGACACGTCTAAATGCTTAATATATAGAAAATTGTAGCGGTTCCGGCTTTAGTCGGGATTGCTTTTTTGGTGCAAAAATGATGAGTACATCAAAATAACATAAAGTTGTTAGTGATGAGTTATAGAACTAAATAGGTAAGAATCGCGGAGGTTGTTTCAATAACCTACTGTTTTTGGTATAATAAGAATACAGAGAACGAGGAGGTTACCGATATGAGATTAGATGTAGACAAAGTAAACATGACCATCATGGGTGTTCGTTTTACCAATAAACAGGAATTTCGTGGTGTTTGGTATGTTCTTAGCTCTAGCATGATTGAAGGTTGGCAACCTAGCGTTAAAGACGTAGAAGAAATGAAAAGTTACATTTCAAACAAACGTCTGGAGCTGAAGAATGTCTAGGAAAGTTTACGAAGCGTGTGAATATCTGGATCCTGATAACGAATATACCTATCCTAATTCATCCGTATTAATTAATAAGTTTGATATTAAAGCTAACGAGGAAGCGTACGAAAAAGAATATGGCTTAGCCAGATTACGGGGATTGGATCTAGTCTTAGAGCCGTTATCGGTCAAAAAAATAGATGATGTTCTAAAAATTCACGGATTTCTATTTGGTGAGATGTACGCATGGGCTGGGCAGCTGCGAAAAGTAAATATTTCAAAAGAAGGCAATGCGTTCATGGCCTTACAGGCTTTTGATACAGGTACAAAATACATTAATTCGCTGATAAATAATTTTTACGATCGTGCTAATTCCCGTCAGGCGATAACAAAGGCATTAGCGGAAATCTTAGATAATTTGAACTATATGCACCCTTTTCGTGAAGGTAACGGCAGAACACAACGAGAAGTAGTTCGTTCCTTGGCACTTGAAAAAGGCTATTATGCTGATATTGATCTGACAGAGGATGATGAAGTTTATAATCTGTATATGGATGGAACGGTATTTGGTGATGTTGCTAAACTAACTAAGCTGTTCGAGCTAATACTCGAAGAAGAATAAAAACCATAATTAAATACAAAAAACAATAAGCCTATAAGAGTGATCAATTTCATTCATGTAGGCTTTTTTTGATTTTTCCAGAGTTAAGGATTACTTTTTTGACACCTATTGAGAAAAATTCGAATAATAAAAATACTATTTGTGAGTAATGTTTTTGAGGATTAACTCATGATATATTAGTTTTACTACTCACGATTATTATATTCGTAAGTAGTAAAAAACGCATTCGTTGATAATTTAAGATTTAGAGCATTTTCGACTATTATAGGGTTGTTTTTTTATAGAAATGAAAAATGTCAGAAACGATAGGCTCCTGACATCAATACTTATTCCAATTTTTCAATTTCATTTAGGGAACGTCCGTGTTCATCTTTCCAAGCATCTTTACCGTTAATAGCATAACCTGTGACAAATGACGCAGCAGAAGAAGGACTGTTGAACAGCATGTCCTCAAGCAGAACAAAATTATCATCAAGATTCGCTCGTTCACGATCTTTCAGAGCTTTAGTAGGTACAGATTTTACAGTAGAGGATTTGATGTTACTCCCTTTTATAATAACAAAACCTTCATTAGTCTGCTTACCTTGAGCAACAATCTTCTCCTTCTTACCCTGCTTAAGGATTAGACTAAGTAAGGGTTCAGGAGTTGGTGCTAGAACAGTAGCTATTATTTCAGGCGACTAAATAATCGGCTCAAAAATCCGATAACCTAAGGCACCAATAACAATCTTGGCATAATCGATGTATTCTTCAAGCTCTGATTCTTTTTCTTCTGTAACATGACCAAGACTTGGTTCGTTGCTATTCTTTACGATGTAGCGTTTGCTATCGATTGCGAGTTTCGTAAATTGATTCTCAAGATAGCTTATTTCTGTTGGACCGAAGGTATTGTTAGTTGTCGTGAAAGCTACTGCCTCCGTCCAATAGTCTTTATCTGGATTCCTTTTATGTTCCTGAAGTCGGTTAAGAATGCCTTCGCCATTTTTGCGAGTGCCAGCTTGCCCGATATAAACGATATTTTCTTGCGTCTCATCTGACGTACTGAATAGAAAATAAACGCCACTCTGTTTCAAGTAGTTAATAGATTTAGCTTTTTCAAGTTCAGTTCTTGGAATTTTATAGGCTATCCCTGTCCAGTTTGCCAATGTACATTTGATACGACTTTTCGGAACACTATCCATCAGATACAGTTGAATTGTTTTACCTCTTGCCATAGTTTATCTCTCCTTGTAAGTACGCTTAATGCTATTATAGCAGAGTAAATTGTAAATTAGGCGTTTAGGAAGATGTTTGTTACTAAATGTTAGTATATGATATAATGAGTGATAATAATCAAACAACAAAAGGAGTATAATTTTGTATCAAGAATTGCTCAAAGCATTAGTAAAACCGCCCCTTTATGAAAAAACTGACACCTTATTTTGGAATGACCCACACATCGCCAAGTCGATGCTTGAGGCGCACTTGAATCCTGATCTTGAGGCAGCGAGTCGCAAGCCTGAAACGATTGATAAGGCAGTCGATTTCATCGAAACCTTGGTATCAAAGGATGCTAAGATTCTTGATATTGGTTGCGGACCTGGTCTTTATACGAAACGCTTATCCGATAAAGGATTTAATGTGACTGGCTTAGATTTTAGCGATAACTCCATTGCGTATGCAAAAGCACACGATACTCAGACGACCTATCTTGTACAGGATTATCTTGAAATGGACTTTGAAAATGAGTTTGACTTGATTACCTTTATTTATTGCGATTATGGTGCTTTAGTCCCTGAAGATAGAGAAAAGATTTTGAAAAATAGTTACCGAGCTTTAAAAACAGGTGGTCAATTATTGTTTGATGTTTTCACAAAATCATCAGTCGTGAGTCAATCAGAAAGCCGTGAAATTGAGATTTCTGATGGCTTAGGATTTTGGAGTGGTCATCCTTACATTGCTTTACATGGACATTTCATTTATGATGAAGGCGTCATTGGTGATCGTTATGCGATTTATGAAGCCGATCAAAACCGCATCTTCAATATATGGACGGTTGGTTTTAGTGAATCTCAATTGCGTGATGAAGTAGAAAATACTGGTTTTAAGGTGATGCAAACTTTCGGTGGCATAGAAAATCGACCATTCGATGAAAATGGCGAGCTTTTAGCGATGCTAGTAGAGAAATAATAAACTGAAGTCAGCCAATATAAGCGTGGTTGACTTTTTTTCTAATCACATCATCTTTAAAGTAGCTATCAAAGCCTATAAGTGTTAAAATATGGTTAGAAAAGGAAGCAGGAGGTGTTTTTATGAGCAAGGAAACGCAAGAGCTCACACGCAACCCGAATTTGATAGCCTTTCAAACCAATCTATTGGCTGAGTATCAAGAAAAAAATAAAACGGTCAAAAAGGGGCAGACTATATTTATCGGTAGTTCTATTATGGAACTTTTTCCCATTGAAAAATGGGAAGAGGCGGGTGAAGTCAAGTTCGATAAGTATATTTATAACCGTGCTGTAAGGGCTACAACGACACAATTTGTCTTGGATCACATCACTACTCAAATTTTTGATTTAGCACCGTCTAAAATTTTTATCAACATTGGCACCAATGACATTGGCTTCCAAGTGGAGCCTGAAATCTTTCACGAAAATTACGAAAAAATCATCAGACAAATACAGGCAACATTACCTGATGCAGAAATTTTTGTGTTGAAATATTACCCCGTGAATAATGTCGACTTTGGTTCTGATAAAGATGAGGCTGTGCTGTTTGCAACGCGAAGTAACGCCTTGTTTAACCAAGCAAGCGAAAAAAATCGGGAGATGGCTCAGAAATTGGGCGTTCATTTTATTGATGTGAGTGAAGGTTTGGCTGATGAACATGGCAATCTGAAGAAAGCCTATACTTTTGATGGCGCACATCTTTTACCTGATGGGTGCAAGGTGATTCTTGAAAATTTAGTACCCTATTTATAATTGAAATAAAAGATAAGGAGTCTGTATGACATTAGAAATCAACGAATTTGCTTCTGAAACATCTCAAATTGACGGACTACAAATCATCCATGTCAAAACAGTGACTGATGATCGCGGCACAGTTAGGGAGCTTTATCGCGCAAGCGCACATGCTGATGTGCTGCCAGATATATTAAATCCGTGGCAACAAATCAATTTAACGCGAACCAAGCGTGGTGCAGTTCGAGGCCTGCACGGCGAAGCGATGGCGAAATTAGTGACAGTCGCTCACGGCTCTGCATTTGGCGCTTATGTTGATACAAGAGCAGATAGCAAAACGCTTGGAGCAGTTGTAACTGTCCATCTAACACCAGGTGTCCAAGTTTTTGTCCCGCAAGGCGTCTGTAATGGATTTCAGGCACTAGATGACGACACAGAATATCTTTATTGCTTTGATAATGAATGGCGCCCTGGCATGTCAGGTGTCGCATTAACCCCGCTAGATCCTGAATTAGGCATTGAATGGCCAATTCCGATCGTGCTCGGTAATCTTGATCAGGTATCTGAAAAAGATGCTAAAGCTCCAACGCTTAAAGAAATAATTGAGTTTAATAAAGAAAATAAACCAAGTTTATAAAAAAAGACTACTTGTGATGAGTATAATCGCAAGTAGTCTTTTTTAGCTGATAGGCTTCATTTTCGTACGTGTCCAGTTTTTTGTTGATTTTCTAGGGGGAATTTTATTATTGTAACACTTAGTGTGAGTCGTCATCTATAATGGTATTAACTCTTTCTATAAGTGAGACAAATTGTAAAACACTTTGAATTTGACTATCTGTTAGATCGCCTATTTTAAAGAGGAGATCATCTGAAATTCCAAGTAAATAATTAGCTGATGCATCAATTATCAAACAAATTTACATCAACATTTCAAGCGATGGATAGGATAGGACTTGTTCAAATGCAGAAACTTTACATTTTGAGATTTCGAACCTTTTTACAAGTCAAGTTGGGTCAGTCCTTTGGATCGTCTTGCTGTATTTAATCTTTCTGTAAAAAATGAAATTGTCATATCTATATTTTCACTTTTTATATTAAGATTATCAAACCTATTCACCTAAAATACCCTTATTTTATATAAGAAAAACCTGCACTGTTTTATTATTTTTTATTATAATAAGATATACAATTAATGAGTTTAATGTTAAAATATTTTTATGAGTACTTTTGACATAAATGATACATATCCGGCATTAGGATATAAGGGTGTAAAAAAGATTGGAGTAACTGAAGATGAGAGATAAAATCACTCAACCACTACGATTATTGATCGTATTAATGATGTTTGTAATCAGTTTAGGCTTACAGGCCATACAGGTTCAAGCTGTCGCCGCCGTACCACAGGTGTCTTATCGAACTCATGTTCAAAACGTTGGTTGCCAAGGTTATGTTAAAGATGGCGCAATGAGCGGGACCAGTGGTCGTTCACTGCGTCTTGAAGGCATTAATATCCGTATCTCAGGCATGAATGGGGGCATTGAGTATCAAACGCACGTTCAAAGTATTGGTTGGCAAGCATGGAAGAAAAATGATCAAATGAGTGGTACCAGTGGACGTGGCTTGCGCTTAGAGGGCATTAGAATCCGGTTAACAGGAGAAATCTCCAAATACTATGATGTTTATTATCGGACTCATGTTCAAAGCGTTGGCTGGCAAGACTGGCAAGTTAACGGTGGTATGAGTGGGACCAGTGGCCGTAGTTTGCGTTTGGAAGGGATTCAAATCAAGCTAGAGCCGAAACCTCAGACTAAAACAGGAGATAGGCTGACGTATAGTACGCATATTCAGAACTATGGTTGGCAACAAGCAGCTGGGGAAGGACAATCTAGTGGGTCATGGGGTAAAGCGTTACGTCTTGAAGCTATTAAAATCAACGTTGCGCCTGAATTGAAAAGTCAAATTGAATACACCACTCATGTTCAAAGGATTGGTTGGCGACCTTATGTCAAAGCAGGACAAATGTCGGGTACAAGTGGTAAAGCTTTGCGATTGGAAGGCATTAAAATCCGTTGGCAACAAAATGCTCCTGCAGCCGAGCAATATGATATTGTTTATCGCACACATATAGAAGGTATTGGTTGGCAAAACTGGGTCAAAAATGATGCCATGAGTGGCACGACTGGACAAAGTAAGCGATTAGAAGCGATTGAAATCAAGTTAGTTGATAAAATACCTGTCTCCCAAGTAACTGCAACGGTAAACAAATCGACTTTGACTGTTGGAGAGACTGCTCATATCACAGCTACAGTGTCACCGAGTAATGCATTCAATAAAGCTGTCACTTATTCATCAAGTGATACCGCGGTCGCAACGGTTGATAGTACAGGTAAAGTCACAGCTAAAAAAGCTGGTACTGCAGTGTTGATAGTTAAGACAGCAGATGGTGGCAAGACTGCGACGATAAAAATCACAGTCACCGCTCCAGTAGTAACAGTACCAGTAACAGGAGTATCCCTGACGTCTTCAGCAACAACGCTAGATGTCGGTAAGACGGCACAATTAACAGCAACAGTGTCACCGAGTAACGCAACTAATAAAGCTGTCGCTTATTCGTCAAGTGATACCGCGGTCGCAACGGTTGATAGCACAGGTAAAGTAACAGCTAAAAAAGCTGGTACTGCAACGCTGACTGTTAAGAAAGCAGACGTCTCTAAGACTGCGACTATAAAAATCATAGTCACCGATCCAGTCGCAACAATACCAGTAACAGGAGTATCCCTGACGTCTTCAGCAACAACGCTAGATGTTGGTAAGACAGCACAATTAACAGCAACAGTGTCACCGAGTAACGCAACTAATAAAGCTGTCGCTTATTCGTCAAGCGATACCACGGTAGCAACGGTTGATAGCACAGGTAAAGTAACAGCTAAAAAAGCGGGTACTGCAACGCTAACAGTCAAAACAGCAGATGGTGGTAAGACTGCAATATCTAATATCATTGTCACGAGTTCAGAAACGAGTAAGAAGATAGAATTGACTTATAGTGTCGCAAACGGTGAAGCATGTGTGACAGGGTTTATCGAAGTAGTCAAGCCTGTCATAGAAGGGGATCCTCTTGATCTTGTCATTCCGACTAGCACAATCATTAATGGTGTGACTTATCCCGTAACGACCATTGGGGAAAAAGCTTTTCTAAACCGAGCTGCCATAGCTACGGATGATACGCCACGTTACGTCATAGCCAATCTCATGATTCCAGATAGCATCAGAACAATAGGAGATTACTCTTTTGGTGGTAATTATTACCTAACTCACCTTACGATTCCAAAAGGCGTTACAACCATTGGAGAGGGTGCTTTTGAACTATGTCGTCGTTTAGGAAGCGTCATCATTCCGTCTAGTGTAATGACCATTGGCGATCATGCTTTTCATTTTTGTAGTGCTTTAACCACGGTCACCATTCCAAATCCCAACACGAGTTGGTCTGATGCCTTTGACTCTAACGTTATCGTCAATCAACCAACCTCATAAAGTTAATGACAATCAATCAAAAAAATGCGTAGGAACAGTTTTCCTGACGCATTTTTTATTGGCTTAGACCAGTTCCCCTGGCCAAGCACCCGTCCCTTCCAGGATATTTGTCACATCATATCCTTGGGGATCCAAAAATTGGCAGGCTTGAACAGACCTAACGCCTGCTTGACAAATGATATGGTAGGGGGTATTTTTCGACAATCGTTTGTCATAGCCTTCAAATTCACTCAAAGGTAAGTTCACAGCACCTGGCACATGGCCATAGTCGAATTCATAGGCTTCTCGAACATCAATGATGGTGAGCTTTCCTTCTAGGCTTGCTTGATAAAAGTCTGATATGGTCATGTTTTTATACATAGTTAGTTTCCTCCGGTAGGACAGTTTGGTAGAGGGCGAAAGCGCCATCTAAATTTTTAACAGTAAAGCCTGCTTGTTTGAGTAGTCTCTCGGCTAGATAACTCCGTAGGCCACTTTGGCAGCTGACAATGTAAGCTTGATCAGGGTCTAATTCTGACAGTCTATCGTTCAAGTCGTTTAAAGGGATATGCAGGGCGTTTGGGAAGCTACCTTGCTCGAGTTCTTGAGCTTGTCGAACGTCTAAAACTCGATAGCCTTTTGCCAGATAGGATTTGAGCTCATGCAATTGGATGTTGTCGCTCAAGCCTTCTGCCAGATTCATAGCAGCATAACCTAGCATATTGACAGGGTCTTTGGCTGATCCAAAAGGTGGGGCATAGGTTAATTCAAGTTCAGGCAAATCAAAAATGGTTAAGTTGCCCTTGATAGCTGTTGCGATAATGTCGATACGCTTATCGACACCTTTCTCACCAATACCTTGTGCTCCATAAATTTCCCCAGAATGGGGGTTAAAAATGAGCTTGAGGAGGAGATCTTTAGCACCCGGATAGTAGCCTGCATGATCTTTTCCTGTGATATGAACAACTGCTGTCGGAAGGTCAGCTAATTTGGCCTGAGCTTCACTCAAACCAGTCGAAGCAGCAGTGAGTCCAAAAACACGGACAATAGCCGTTCCGATACTGCCACGATTGAAGCGGTTAATCCCAGCAAGGACATCTGCGACTTGACGGCCTTGACGATTGGCGGGAGATGCTAGGGTGATTAAAGCATCTTGTCCTGTGAGTTGCTGTTTGACGACAATTGCGTCACCAACGGCATAGACATCAGGCGCACTGGTTTGGTAATGGTCGTCGACCAAAATCCCTCCGCCTATACCGAGTTTGAGACCTGCGGCTTGTGCCAGGCTAGTTTCGGGTTGAACGCCAACTGACAAAATCGTCAAATCACTGGTAACAACCTCGCCAGTATTTAGGACAATCTCGCGACCAGCTGGTTGAAAGGCAAGGGCAGAAGACGATGTTTTAACCATCACACCAGATGCGATCAGTTCATTTTTGACATAAGCAGCCATTTCTATGTCAAGTGGCGGTAAGACTTGTGGGGCTTTCTCAATGAGGGTAACCGCTAAGCCTCGTTTGCTTAAGTTTTCAGCCATCTCGAGACCAATAAAACCAGCACCGATGACAACAGCCGTTTTAGTCTCAGGCGTGAGATGCGTCATGATGCGATCTAAATCCGGCACATTTCTTAAAGTAAACACATTTCTCGCCTGATCTAAGCCAGCGATCTCAGGGATGAAAGGCTTGGCACCTGGTGATAAGATGAGTTTGTCATAACTTTCGGTCCACACTTTTCCCTCAAAACTAACTTGCAGTTCATGTTTTTCAGGGGAAATGCTAGTGACTTCATGCAAGGGTCTGACATCTAAGTTAAACCGTGCCTTTAAAGACTCTGGCGTTTGAAGGAGGAGTGCTGCTTTATGACTGATTTCACCTGAGACATAGTAGGGTAAACCACAGTTAGCAAAGGATACAAATGGTCCCTTATCAAAAACGATGATTTCAGCATCAGCCATTAAACGACGTAAGCGAGTTGCGGCTGACATACCACCAGCAACGCCACCAACGATAATAATTTTCATTTCATACATCCTACCGTATAACCAGTCCATTGAGACATGCCACCTCGGACATTAGTGACATCATAACCTTTTTTATTAAGGATTTTAGTCGCTTGGCGACTGCGCATACCAGATTGACAAATGACATAGAGCTTGCTATCTTGACCTGAATAACGTCCGATTTCGGTTAAAGGCACATTTTTAGCTTGTTTGATATGTCCCGATTGGTATTCCTGAGGTGTCCGAACATCCAGTAGTGTTAGAGGTTTCGTTAATTTCTTACTTAATTCTGTTATAGAAATTGAGGGTGTTTTTCTAAAAAAAGATAACATGTTGTGGTCTCCTTATATACCTTGTAGGGTATATTAAACACTATATCATCAGCTTTGTCAATAAAAAAGATTGTCATTTTCATTTTACTAGACTTGACTAAAATACCCCTTATAGGTATAATGAAAGGTATCAAGCAATACAAATTTAGTATATAAGGAGTCAAGTATGTTAGAATCAGATAACCAAAAACAGATTATCAATCGCCTACGACGTGTTGAAGGGCAATTACGCGGCATTCAAAAAATGATTGCGGAAGAAAAAGACTGCGTCAACATCGTCACGCAGCTTAGTGCCGTTCGTTCTGGCATTGATCGTACCATGGGCATCATTGTGGCTGAAAATTTGAAGCAGTGCTTTGAACATCCGAGTGATAATCCAGATGAACAACTGGAAAAAATGGAGCAGGCGATTCAGATGGTGATTAAGAAGTAGCAAAGGCCCAACGCTTTAAAAAATAATCAAAGTTTAGCATCATCAGGAGGTATCATAATGAACACATCATACGAAGAAATGGTAGCAATAGGTCTGCATGGAGAAGCACCGCTAAAAGTTATTCTAAAAGGATTCATTGAAAATAAGGTAGGTGTCGTTGCAGTTGTATTTGCAACACTAAATGAAAAGAAAGCAGCAGATGAGATGGAACGTTTGCTCTCTCAAAAAGAAGATGACGTATATTTTATGGTATACAGCGTACCATTTGATACAGATTTAACAACAATTGGTCACTATCCATCCATTGCAATTTCAAATGAAGATTTGAAATAAGTAGCTTAAGTGTCTCTTTTAGAGATGCTTTTTTTATATAATGATATCATAATGTGACTAATCTTTCTTTTTCTTTATAGGAACAATGTGATTATGAGTTGTAAATTCCATTTAACTTGAAAGCGTATTCAATATGTGTTATGATAAAACAAGATAAAAATGTATAAAAAGTTAATTTTTATGAGAAGTAAACAAAAAGTTTAAAAATTAAGCCTCAATAATAAATGATTTAAAATAGATTTGAGTAGGAAGTCGTATGCATCCAAATCCAGAATGGCTAACAAAATTACCAAATTTGCCAGAAATAAATGATAATATAAAATTTTTTGGCGGTCATCAGCAGAGTGTTAAATATAACTGGTCTGTTGATTGGGAATGTCATCACGCTTTTGAAATTATGTTGATAGTTTCTGGCGTACAACAAACAAAATTAAGAAATCGGGAGTATGTTTTTAAAGCAGAAGATATTATATTAATACCTCCTGGATTGGACCATAAAAATTCTTGTATTTCAAAAGAGGGTCTAACTTACTTTTGTGTTCATTTTGATATCGATAATTCAGAAATTCAACATCATTTATTGAAAAATTTTAATATCTTGTTAAATAGGGAAAGTCCCGCATATGGAAAAATAAAAAAATATTATATGCCTATATTGATTTGTTGCATTTGAAAAATTATTCTTTGAAACAACAACTCATTGTTGAAAAATTTTTTTTCGAGCTGACGATTGCCCTTATTGATTATGCTGATTATGTTAATAATCAAGTTAAAGATTCTAGTAATGATATATTAATATTGGCAAAAACGATTGCTGATACGATTCAATATCGTTTTAGAAAATTTACTTCTGATCCAATGGATAGGTATAGAAATTTGCTATCGCTTGAAGATATTGCCTTTAGTCTTAATATTAGCGAAAGTACCATGCTTAAAACTTTTAAAAAAGTATATTTTATCAGTCCTAAACAATATATAGATCAGTTAAGATATAATGAATCAAAATATTTATTAAGTCAGCCTAGTTTGCCAATTTCTAATATTTCAGAGATTGTTGGTTATCAAAATGTGTCACATTTTTCCAGACAGTTTAAATCATGGAGTCACTTATCGCCAAGAGAATATAGACAAAAAATAGATAAAAATTAAATGTCATCTCCTACTTTTTGATAATCGTAAAACCTACTTTTCAAGAAAGTAGGTTTTTTTACTTTGATTCATTTATCTATGATTTTTACGGGAAATGGTAATTTCACACCGACTAATGATATTAACAATTAGATACCACTTTGATAGAATATAAGCATCTAGTAAGCGCTTACAGATAAAAAGGAGAAATTCATGACAACAATTAATAACCCTATTATCCCAGGTATGGCACCTGACCCTGCAATCATTAGAGTGGACGATACCTATTACTTAGCAGCGTCTACTTTCCATTGGCAACCAGCTGTCCAATTTTTTGAATCTAAGGATTTGAATGATTGGCAACTGGTAGATTATGCACTAAAAGATGGCGAAGTTAATTTGAGAGGGACAAGTACACCAGCAGGAATATGGGCACCTCATCTTTCTTATGATAAAACAACTAAAAAATATTGGTTGGCTTATTCTCATATGGTCAATATGGGTGGTCGGGAGTTTAACTCAGATTCTTATGCCATGTCTGCGGATAGTATTCATGGCCCATGGTCAAAACCTATATTTATGACAGCGATTGGCTTTGATCCAGCGATTTATCATGAGAATGGTAAACACTATGTCGCGATTTTAGAGTGGGAGAATCGTGATGGTTATCAAGCGCCCGGTCATATCGTCATTGCGGAAGCAGATTTAGATAATGGTGGCATAATTGGCGACTGGCACCGCGTTACACAAGGTTTCACTACGCGTGGATGTGCAGAAGCACCCCAAATTTATCAGCATGGCTCATATTATTATCTTTTGATTGCTGCCGGTGGAACCGGTTATGCTCATGGTGTAGAAATAGGTAGAGCTAAACACATTCTAGGACCATATGAACCACATCCATCGGGTGAGCCAATCATTACCTCATCACCTCGACATTTATTTTCATTAGGAGATCCCGATGCAGGACATTTTGAAATGTATAATCCTGATTCAGTCATGCAAAAATCGGGACACGGGTCACTTGTGGAGACAACAACTGGCGAGTGGTATATAGCACACTTGATGTCTCGTCCTCTAGAAAATAAATTATTAAACCCTCTTGGGAGAGAGACAGCCATTCAAAAAATGATTTGGACAGAAGATGAGTGGTTAGAGATGGCGGATGGTAGCAATCTAGCTAAAATGAAGGTCGATGGTATAAAAGGTTTTGCTTATACTTCAAGCTCTAATTGGGATATATTTGATGACTTTGATAACGACTATGATTTGCGTTTTATGACCCCTTATCGTGAACAAACAAAAGAATGGGTGAATACCAACGAACGGACTGGCTACCTACGTATTCATGGTGAAAACTCTTATTTCTCACAAAGAAATCCTGCTATTATGGCGACTCGTGCGACTTCTTTTGATTATGAAGTTGAAACAAAAGTTGAATTTCATCCAAATCATTATTCAGAAACGGCTGGTACAGGTTTATATTATGATGCCAATAACTGGATTTACTTATATCTAACTTATTCTGAAGAAGATGGTAGTACAATATTGACGATACTTCAGGCAAAATTAGGACAACGAATTGAATACCCGAATCATAAAATAAAAGTACCTGAAGGTATCGCTTCACTAAAAATCATCTATCAAAATGGTTTTGCGACATTACAGTATCTTTTGGAAGAGGAGTGGCTTACATTAGAAAAAAATATAGATGTTACTTATCTTTCTGATGAAGGTGTCAATGGAGAGCCAGGAGAAATAGGTGGATTTACAGCATTATTTAATTTTATCGGGTCAGTAGATGCACATCAAAGAGATTCTTATGCTGACTTTGACTACTACAACGTTAAAAACTATTAATTATTTTATTTAAGGAGAAAAAATGACTGAAGAAGTTGGAAAAACAATTCCATTAAAAAGACTTGTACCTGGGCTAATCATCGGACCTGCTGCATGGTTAGGCCCTTATATTGTGGCGGCCAGTTTGTTTCTACCGACATTAATTCAAAAGATTGATGCTGGCAATAAAATTGAGCTTGTCGCTTTATTCTCAACGTGTGGTATGATTGTCGCTGCAATTTCAAATATGGTAGCAGGATATTTTTCAGATAGAACATATTCTAAATACGGTCAACGCACACCTTGGTTACTTGGTGGTGCATTTGCTTTCATGTTGACAATGATTTTAGCCTCATTTGCTAATACTATCCCTTACTTACTTATTGTTTGGATGATTAGTCAAGTTGCTTTGAATTTTATCGTGGCGCCAATGGTTGCATGGATAGATATGGCACCAGAAGATGGTAAAGCAACTGCCTCAAGTGCTTACGGTGGATTGGGCATGGCATTAGGAAATAATGGCTTTAGTATTTTTGGGGCAATGCTATTGGGGCAATTCAGACTTGGTTTCATTATCTTTGGGATTATTACTTTTGTTGGTACGTTGATAGCAGTACTTATTGTTAAGGAGCCTTCAAATCTCAATGATAAGGCAGCAATTTCTAAAAAAGAAAAAACAGCAAAAGAAAAAACGACTTTAAAAGATTTAAAAAATGTTTTTCCAAGTTGGAAAATCGGCAGAGATTATTACTTAGCATTGGCAGGAAAACTCCTACAAGGTATCGGGAATTTTGCAATTACTGGTTATTTACTTTATATCATGACTGATTTTATGGGCAAGAATACTTCTGGCGCCCAAGGCTATATTCAAATTGTTAATACGATTATGTTGGTATTTGGCATTTCAAAGGGATTCTTAGCAGGTCCGCTATCAGATAAATATAAGCTATTGAAATATCCAATTGCCTTGTCAACTTTATGTTTAGCTGCTGGTGCACTTAGTATTTTCTTCTTTAGAAATGATGCAAGTATTTGGATTTATGGTTTAATGGCAGGACTTGGCATGGGAATCTGGAATTCTTTGGATAATTTGCTCAATTTGGAAGTTATTCCAGACAAAGAACGAGTTGCGTTTTTCCTAGGTGTCTATAATTTAGGTAATACTGTGACGCAAGCCTTTGCGCCTGTAATTGCTGCATTTGTTATTAGTGTGTTTGGCTTTTCAGCAATATTTATTGTATCATTCGCTTTTGCACTTCTCGGTGGTATTTGTATTATGTCAATAAAGTCTGTCAAACGATAATGTTAAATTAAGCTTTCTATGTGTTAGTTTATAGATAAGGTGGTCATTGTCAAAGGGTTTGAAAAAGTCCCTTTAACGATGATCACCTTATTTTTTATTGAAGTAAAAGTCATTTTTTTTATATTAGTGGTATAATATTTGCTATAACGAGGTATAATAAGTAGAGAATTTATAACCTTCTCCAAAAAGACAGGAAAAATATGTTCAAAGAAAACAGTATTAAACTCATGGGGACTGTGATCAGGTGTGGCGTTGCGCATCCTTTTGGGGATGCCTTGCTTGCTGAAGCTTTTCGTAGATTGACTGATTATGAAAAAACATTCAGTGCAAATGATGACCAGTCTTTACTGATGAGGATTAATCAGAATGCTGGGATAAAAGCGATTCAAGTGCCTGCTGAGTTATTTGAATTGATTGAAATTGGTAAAAAAGAAAGCCTCACAAGTGGTGGGCTGTTAAATATTGCGATTGGGCCATTGATTAAGCTCTGGCATATTGGTTTTAAGGACTCTCAGAAACCAAGTGATGATCAGATTAAACAGGTTTTGCCGCTGATTGATCCTGAGAAGATTCAGTTAGACAAGCAGAAACAGACGGTATTTTTACTTGAAAAAGGGATGGAGATTGATTTAGGGGCTGTAGCTAAAGGTTATTTCGCTGATAAAATCATGGCATATTTCAAAAGTGAAAAGGCTACCTCAGGTTTCATAGACTTGGGTGGCAATGTTTTAACTTTCGGAGATTCTCCCAAAGATTCATCAGGTTTATGGAAAATTGGTATTCAAAATCCTGCCTTGCCACGAGGGAACAATGCCCTTGTTTTGAATTTAAAAAACTTGTCAGTCGTGACAAGCGGTATTTATGAACGAAAAATCAAAGCAGATGGACAAATTTTTCACCATATTTTTGATAGCAAAATGGGCTATCCGGTAGAAAATGACCTCGCAAGCTTGACGATCATTTCCGAAAAATCGTTAGATGGTGAAATCTGGACGACGAAACTGTTTGGTAAAAAAGCAGCTGAGGTGATTCGTGAGTTAAACAACATCTCAAACATTGAAGCGATCGTCATTACAAAAGACAACCAAATGGCCAGTACGACAAACGCCCTAGCACAATTTTAAAGTAGTTTTGAAATAGCGTTTTTAAAGAAAGTAACGAATTCTAGCTCAATCGGGTCTAGAATTTTTTTGGTGTCATAGCTGATGAAATAATCCAAGGAAAGCAGGTCTAGCGGTAGTTTATAGATATTAAACGGGCTATGATTATCAAAAACTTTAATGCTTTCAGCAAAAAATGTAACTCCTGCATTTGCTTTTGCTAGGTTGACGGCGGTAAAAATGTTGTTGGTCTCTAAAACGATATTGGGCTGAATCTTATATTTTTGCAGTAAATAATCAACTTGCCGCCGGATGGCGGAGCCACGCTTGGTCAGCACCAAAGGCTCACTCAGCAAAGTTTTCATCGGAATGCATTCATCTGAGATTAAAAATTGCTGTGGTTGATAAAATGCTGAACACTCCGGTATCAATGCGTAATAACCATGTTTTCCGAAATGAATTGTTTTAAGGTTAGGTGAGATGGTCTCTGGATTTTGGCCGATGAAGAAATCGATACTGCCATTCAGGAGCTTTGACTCATTACGCTCTGGTAAATCTTCGTGCAATTCGACAGTAACATCTGGATAAGCTTTAATAAAGTCTGGCAAAAAAATCGGCAATAAAAACGAGCCTAGACTTGATAGTACGCCTAAGTGTATCACTTTTTTACCTGGGTTGGTATATTGGAAGAACTGTTGTCGAAACTGTTCTTTTTTGTTTTCAGCAGCGACCAAGTATTGATAATATAATTTACCGGCGGCTGTAAGTTGAAGTGGTGTGATTTCACGATTGATGATTTGAGCGCCTAGGTCAGATTCAATGCGTTTAATGGTTTGTGTTAAATGTGGTTGCGAGACATACAAATCTTTTGCTGCTTTAGTGAAATTACCGTGTTTTAATAGAATATCCAAGTAGTGTAGAGTCTGCTGAGAGTATAGTTCTGCCATATTAATCTCCTGTTTTGTCCATTATAACAAATTTGTTATGATTTGATAACAAGAAAACTATTTTACTTTTTAATTTGATAGCGCTAGAATTAAGTTAGTTAAGTCACAAACTTTGTAAGCGAATTCAAAGTTGTGCGGAAAGGAAATTGATATGAAACTTATCGGAATCGTCGGAACTAATTCTGACACCTCAACCAATCGAAAATTACTGCTATTTATGAAAAAACACTTTGAAGAGACAGTGGAGATTGATGTTTGCGAAATTGCTGATATCCCAGCATTTGATGAACCAGATGATAAAAAAGCGCCACACGAGGTGCAGCTTTTATCTGACAAAATCACAAGTTCAGATGGTGTGATTATCGCAACACCTGAATATGACCATTCTATTCCGGCTGCTTTGAAGAGCGTTCTTGAATGGCTTTCTTATACAACAAGACCTTTGATTGATAAACCGGTGATGATTGTTGGTGCATCTCATGGCTCACTTGGCACATCACGCGCGCAAGCCCACCTCCGTCAAATTTTAGACGCACCAGAATTAAAGGCAAGAATCTTACCAGGGGCAGAATTTTTCTTAGGTCGTTCTCTAGAAGCGTTTAGTCAAGCTAATGACTTACTTTATGCTGATAAAGTAGCAGAACTTGAAGGAGATTTTGCTGAATTTCTATCCTTCTTAAAAATAACAAATGAGATTAGCAGACAAAATCCTGAACAAACAGAGATTAAAAGAAAATTTGTTTGGGAACATATAGACGGAGGCATAGCATAATGAAATTTGTTGGACTTGTTGGCACAAATGCCAAATCATCTTATAATCGTTTGTTGTTACAATTCATGAAAACACATTTTAACGACAAAGCAGAAATCGAGATTTTAGAAATCAAAGACGTTCCCATGTTCAATGAATCAAAAGATGCGTCTTATTCACCTTTGATTCAAGACTTTAATCGGAAAATTGAAGACGCGGATGGCGTGATTATTGCAACGCCTGAGTACAACCACTCAATCCCTTCAAGTTTGAAGAGTCTCATCGAATGGTTGTCTTTCAATCTTCATCCGCTTGATGGCAAGCCAGTGATGATCGTTGGCGCATCGTTAGATGTGCAAGGCTCTTCTCGTGCCCAACTCCATTTGCGCCAAATTTTAGATGCACCTGGGGTGAATGCAGTTGTGATGCCGGGCTATGAATTTTTGCTAGGACAAGCAAATCACGCCTTTGATGAAGCAGGTCAACTCAAAAACGAAGGCACGATTGACTTCCTTGAGAGCTGTTTCCTTCGCTTTATGAAGTTCACTGAAGTCGCAAATATTCTCAATATTCCTGAAGAAGTGGTCTTTGAGGCTGGTGAATATGCAGTGACAACGCCTGGTCATAATGGCGATTTACCAATGGTTGTTAAATTCAGTCAAGAAAAAATCGAGAACATCGACATTGATACTTCTGGCGAGTCTCAAGGGATTGCCGATGTCGTCTTTACACGGATTCCGACACAAATTATTGAAGGCCAAACGCTCAATGTTGATATTTTGTCAGGCGCCTCTGTGACAAGTAATGGTGTGCTTGATGGTGTCGCAAAAGCTGTGAAAATGGCAGGTGCGAATCCTGATACCTTGAGAAAACGTTCAAAAGCACCAAGCGCCCAATACCATGGCGATGAAACATATGAAACAGATGTTGTGGTTGTCGGTGCTGGTGGTGCTGGATTAGCTGCGGCAGCAAGTATCTTACAACAAGGGAAACGCGTAATTGTCGTTGAGAAATTCCCAGCAGTTGGTGGCAATACCGTTCGTACTGGCGGACCAATGAATGCGGCAGACCCAGTTTGGCAAAATACTTTTGCAGCCAATGCTGGTGAGAGCCACACACTTCAAGAAATGGCCGCAATTGACGAAAGTCAAATCGATGCAGAATACTTGGAAGACTTTAGAGTCTTTAAAACACAAGTCGCAGCTTATCTCAATGATATTGATGGTCAAACAGGTTATTTGTTTGATTCAGCTATTTTCCACCGACTGCAAACTTATTTCGGCGGCAAACGGACAGACCAACTTGGTAATATCATCTATGGTCAATATGATTTAGTTAAAATCTTGACCGATCGTGCTTTAGAGTCTGTGAAATGGTTGGAAGAAATCGGCGTTGAATTTGATCAAGAAGAAGTGACGATGCCAGTTGGTGCACTGTGGCGCCGTGGTCACAAACCATTGAAAAGTGAAGGCTACGCTTTCGTTTCTGCCTTGCAAACCTTTGTTGAAAATAATGGCGGAAAAATCATTACAGATACGCCAGTTGATGCTTTCATCATTGAAAATGGTAAAGTAACTGGTATCGAAGGGACAGGATTAGCAGGAGGCAAGGTAACCGTTCGCGCCCAAGCAGTTTATCCTGACAACCGGTGGTTTCTGTGCCAACACTAAAATGCTTAAAGCCTACAATACCTATTGGACGGATATTGACGATGACATTAAGACATCAAATTCACCTGCGATTACAGGTGACGGGATTATCTTAGGTCAAAGTGCTGGTGCAGATTTGACCGGGATGGGATTCTCTCAAATGATGCCAGTATCTGACCCTGAAACCGGCGCTTTATTCACTGGGCTACAAGTACCACCTCAAAACTTTGTCATGGTGAATACATCCGGTAAGCGGTTTGTCAATGAATATGGTAGCCGTGACCAATTAACCCAAGCAGCGATTGATAATGGCGGTTTATTCTATCTGATTGCGGATGAGCATATCAAAAATACAGCTTATAACACCAGTCAAGAAAAAATTGATAGACAAGTTGAAAACGGTACATTGTACAGAGCAGATACGCTCGAAGACTTGGCAAAACAACTCTCGATTGACCCTGAAACCTTCGTGACAACGATTAACAACTATAATACTTACGTTGATCAAGGTGAAGATCCAGAATTTGGTAAAGACGTTTTTGACTTGAAAGTTGTCACAGCACCATTCTATGCAACACCAAGAAAACCGGCGGTTCACCATACCATGGGTGGTTTGAAAATTGATACTAAAACCCATGTTTTAGATCAGTCTGGCAAAATCATTTCAGGGCTTTACGCAGCTGGTGAAGTAGCCGGTGGGATTCATGCCGGCAATCGCTTGGGCGGTAATTCCTTAACTGATATTTTCACCTTTGGCCGCATTGCAGGTAAAACTGTTGTTGCCGATAAGTTAACCTAAGCCTTCATCGCATCATGCGATAAGAGACGGAGAAAAACATGAAACAGAATATGAACAGATGGCAAGTACTTATCGCCTCAACGGTGGTCTTACTTTGTACAGGGGCAATCTATGCCTTCAGTGTGTTTGCAGGACCACTAAGCGCGACAAAAAGTTGGGGTATGCCCGAAATTATGCTGGCTTTTACGATAAATTCAGCGGTCGCACCCATTCCCATGATTCTAGGTGGCTTTTTCACAGACCGTGGTCTGGCAAAATGGTCGATTACAGTTGGTGGTCTGATGTTTGGTCTTGGCTTTTGCCTATCTGGTTTAGCAACAAGTCCAACCATGCTTTATCTGACTTACGGTCTTTTGGCAGGTATTGGTCAAGGGTTGGCTTACTCAGGATGTCTGAGTAACACGATTAAACTTTTCCCTGATAAAAAAGGGCTTGCCGCAGGTATCATTACTGCTGGCATGGGTGGTGCTGCGATTATTGCGGCACCGATTGCCAATTTCTTTATTCAAAATTACGATGTTACTTTTGCCTTTCGTGTCTTAGGAATTGCTTATATGTTGATTATCCTAATCGCGAGTTTGTTTATCAAATCTGCATCAGGTAATCAGACACCAAAAACTGCGCAACCTATAGCAGGACAAGAAAAGCTTGATAATGCCAATAAAAATTGGCTAGACATGCTAAAAACACCTACTTTTTATATCATTTTCTTAATGATGTTTACAGGCGCTTTCTCAGGCCTGATGATTGCAGCAAATGCCTCGGTAATCGGCC
This sequence comes from Pseudolactococcus laudensis, assembly GCF_013449735.1. GTDB lineage: Bacteria > Bacillota > Bacilli > Lactobacillales > Streptococcaceae > Pseudolactococcus > Pseudolactococcus laudensis. The sequence goes on along the minus strand of NZ_JACBNY010000007.1, from coordinate 9,269 downwards.
AGCAGATGTTTGGCTTAACCCCAACAACGGCAGCTTTTTATGTCAGTCTTTACTCTTTGAGTAACTGTCTAGGGCGCGTGATTTGGGGAACGGTCTCTGATAAATTAGGTCGAAATAATACCTTGTATATCATCCTAGGTGTGATTATCTTAGCCTTTGTATTATTACTTAGCCTATCATCAGCTACAGGCTTTGCAATCAGCATCATGATTTTGGGCATCTGCTTTGGTGGTGTCATGGGGGTTTATCCGCCACTTGTAATGGAAAACTATGGCCCAATCAACCAAGGTGTCAACTATGGTATTGTCTTTTGTGGTTATTCTGTTGCGGCTTTCTTCGGCCCTAAAATTGCTGTCAGCATTGCCAAGAGTAACCAAGGGGATTTTTCAAAAGCCTTTTATGTGGCGATAGCAGTCGCTGTGGTTGGTTTGATTTTGAATTTTGTTTATCAAAAAGTGAAAGGTGCGGCTCAAAACTAAGGCCGTGCATACTAATTGTTTGATGATGTGATAAGACGTTGTGAATTGAGGTGATAGTAATTGCCTGAAGTCACAATGTCTTATTTTTCTGACTTTAAAAACAGGATAGGCTAGCTAAACCTATTATTTCTGTTATAATAGAAAAGATAGTCGCGTTGTCGACTTTTTATGAAGGAGAAATAAAGTGAATCAAACAACTAAAGAAAAGATGTTAGAAATCATCAAGAAGAAACAAGCCGTTGGTGGTCGTTCTAATCAAGAAACGCCTACCAAGAATGACCGAAAACACATGCGTAAAGGACCCAAAATCTACAATAAATAAGTAATAACTAGGGGAAAGTAAAAGGGGGAGAAGAGATGACAAAAACACCAGTACCACATTTTTCAGGCATACTAGGCAGTGCAGCCTATCCAATAGAAGCAGGACGATATCGCTTAATTTGGAGCGAAATTTGTCCTTGGAGTCAGCGTATTGCGATTCTTCGTCGTTTGTTGGGTCTAGAGGATATCATCAGTGAGGGTAAAGTCAATCCAGTCATTACTGAACAAGGGTGGCAGTTTTCATTAGACGAAGGTCAACGTGACCCAGTCTTAGATATCGACTATCTCATGGCAATCTATAAGCAAACTGATGCGGATTATCCAGGTCGTGCCACGATTCCTGTCATTGTTGAAGTGACAACGAAAAAAATCGTCAACAACGAGTCTCAAGAAATTATGCTACAACTCGAAACCAACTTTTCTGACTTTGTTAAAGCAGATGCACCTGACCTCTATCCCGAAAATCTACGCGCTGAGATAGACGCCCTGAACGCTATTTTACTAGAAGAAATCAATCAAGGTGTCTACAAGGTGAAAGCCGCTAAAACTCAAGCTGATTACGAAAAATACTTTAATATTTTTTTCAATCGACTTGATGAATTAGATGCTCGCCTAGCAGAACGACGTTTTCTTTTCGGTGAGCAATTGACGGACAGCGATATTCGTCTGTATGTCAGCTTAGCACGATTTGATGTAGCCTACTATACGACCTTCCGTGCTAACCGCAATTGCTTGACAGATTTTCCAAACCTCTGGCGCTATGCGAAAGAACTTTATCAAATCCCTGCTTTTCGGGAGACGACAAACTTCGATGCCATCAAAAAGGGATTTGCATTGAATAATTTAGAGGGGAATCCTAACCGTATTGTCCCCTTAGGCCCTGATACAAGTATTTGGGACAAATAATCAAAACAAAAAATTCTTCAGTCTTTTTATCAAGACTGAAGAATTTTTTATGTTTTAATCAAAGATATAATCGTCATCACTCATAGCCTCAACTTGACCAAGTAGGTAACCATTACCAACTTGTGAGAAGAAGTCGTGGTTAACTGTACCAGTTGAGAGACCATTCATGACAATAGGGTTGACGTCTGACGCATTGTCAGGGAAGAGTGGATCAAATCCGAGGTTCATCAAAGCTTTATTGGCATTATAACGCAAGAAGGTCTTAACTTCTTCAGACCAACCTAGAACGCCATAGAGGTCATCTGTATAGATTTCTTCGTTGGCATAGAGGTCATACAAAAGTTCGTAAGCCCAAGTTTTGAGTTTTTCCTGTTCGTCGCTAGAGAGTTCATCATAGCCAAGTTGGAATTTATAGCCAATATAGGTGCCATGGACTGACTCATCACGGATGATTAATTTGATAATTTCTGCGACATTGGCCAATTTATTATTGCCCAAGTAATACAAGGGTGTGTAGAAACCACTGTAAAAAAGGAATGTTTCAAGAAAAACTGATGCGATTTTCTTTTCAAGTGGTGTACCGTTTTTGTAGATACTGTTGACTTTTTGTGCTTTGTATTGGAGGTTTTCGTTGGTATCAATCCAAGAGAAAATCTCGTCAATCTCAGTCTTGGTATTGAGCGTTGAGAAGATAGAAGAGTAAGACTTAGCGTGAACTGATTCCATGAACTGAATGTTGTTTAGGACAGCCTCTTCATGTTGTGTCCGAGCATCAGCACGTAGAGAGTCCATACCTGTATCAGATTGGACTGTATCTAACAGCGTCAGGCCACCAAATACATGGCTGACCAAGTGGCGTTCAACGTCAGACAGACTACGCCAGTCGTCTAAGTCGTTTGAAAGTGGGATACGCGTATCTAACCAAAATTGTTCAGTTAATTTTTCCCAAGTTGATTTATCAATTAAGTCTTCGATATTATTCCAGTTGATAGCTTTGGTAAAGTTTGGATTTATCATTCTTTTTTCCGTTTCTAATCAAATCACGTCCCTAGTTGGACAATAATTCTATTTTAAAGATCAACGCGATAAGCAGACTACACGATATGCGGCAGTCTGCTTATTGATGATGGTCATTAAATCACGCAAGATTCACATTGGTTTGCACCAACTTCATCACCGTTGTCGGTAAATGTGCGGATGTAGTAAATTGATTTAACACCTTTGTGGTGGGCATAGTTACGTAAGATATTCAGGTCACGCGTTGTTTGCTTGGTATCTGTTTTCCATTCGTAAAGGCCGACAGGCATTTCGCTACGTAAGAACAAGGTCATTGACAAGCCTTGGTCAACGTGTTTCGTCGCTGCTGCATAGACATCAATCACACGACGCATATCCATGTCGTAAGCACTTGTATAGTAAGGAATCGTATCAGTCGCTAAATCGCGTGCTGGATAGTAGATTTTACCTGTTTTCTTTTCTTGACGTTCTTCGATACGTTGGGTAATGGGGTGAATACTTGCAGAAACGTCGTTGATATATGAAATCGAACCATTTGGCGCCACTGCTAGACGGTTTTGGTGGTAAAGACCGTGTGTCATGACATTTTGACGCAGTTCACGCCAGTCTTCAGCAGTTGGAATATGGATACCTTCAAATAAAGTGGCTACCTTATCAGAAAGGTGTTTATCTTCGATATATTGCTCGAAATAAGTCCCGTCAGCATAGGCTGATTTGTCGAAATCATCAAAAGTTTGACCAGTTTTGCGAGCAAAATTCATAGATGATTTAAGCGTGTAGAAATTCAACAGCATAAAGTAAATATCTGTAAATTCAATTGACTCAGGTGAGCCATAAACCATATGATGTTTAGCGAAGTAAGAGTGAAGTCCCATTGCACCAAGACCAATCGTATGGGCTTTTTTATTACCGTTTTTAATCGTTGGTACAGCATCGATATCTGAATGGTCAGTAACAAACGTTAACGCTTTAACCATGCTATCAATTGATTTCTCGAAGTTAGGAGATTGCATCAAGTTAACAACGTTTGTAGAACCCAGGTTACATGAAATATCAGTACCTAAAGTTTTATAAGTTTGGTCTTCGTTAAGTTCTGAGGCTGTTTGCACTTGCAAGATCTCTGAACACAAGTTACTCATGACAATCTTACCATGGATTGGGTTGGCTTTATTGGCAACGTCAATGTTAATGATATATGGATAACCAGATTCTTGTTGGAGTTTAGCAATTTCTTGCTCTAAATCACGGGCACGAATGCGATATTTTTTGATGTCATTATTGGCAAGGAGGTTATCGTATTCTGCAGTAATATCAATATAACTGAAAGGTTTACCATAGATACGCTCAACGTCATAAGGACTAAACAAGAACATATCCGCATTTTCGCGTACAAGTTCATAGTATTTATCTGGAACTGTTACACCGAGTGATAAAGTTTTCACACGTATTTTTTCATCAGCATTTTCTTTTTTAGTCGACAAAAAGGCCATGATATCAGGGTGGAAAACGCTAAGATAAGTCACACCTGCCCCTTGACGTTGACCAAGTTGGTTAGAGTAGGAGAAGCTGTCCTCGTAAAGTTTCATGACAGGAACAACACCGCTAGCAGCATTTTCAATGCCTTTAATCGGTGCACCCGCCTCACGGAGGTTAGAAAGGTTAATTCCTACACCACCACCAATACGTGAAAGTTGTAAGGCTGAATTGACCGAACGACCAATACTATTCATATCGTCAGTTGCTTGAATCAAGAAACACGATACTAGCTCACCACGACGCGAACGACCTGCATTTAAGAAACTTGGTGTTGCGGGTTGATAACGTTGGTGAATCAACTCATCAGCGAGTGATTGCGCTAATTCAGTATCACCATCCGCAAAATACAAAGCGTTCATCAAAATGCGATCTTCGATATTTTCTAGATAAAATTCACCATCGTTCGTTTTTAAGGCATATTGTTGATAAAACTTATAGGCAGCCATGAATGATTTGAACTGAAAATTTTGCGCATAAAGCCACTCAGACAGTTCAGTAATAAAAGCAATCGAATACTTTTTGATAAAATCTGATTCGATATAATCATGTTCTAGTAAATAGGCGATTTTTTCTGCAACTGTTGGAAAGGTTTTAAGATTAGGTCGCACATTTTCTTCGAAAAAGGCAAGTAAGGCCTCATGATCCTTGTGCAATGGAATTTGACCATTGACAGGGATATTGATTTCATTATTTAAACGGAAATATGACACATTTTCCAAAGTTTTTAAAGACATAGGTTAATAGCTTTCTAAGATAGAGTTGACAGCAGTGACATCTTCATTAGTCCCGTTGAACTCAAAATCATATAAAATCGGCACGTTAAACTCGGCCGATAAATCTTTAGCAGAATAAATATAAAGCTCAGCAAAATTGCGATTACCACTGGCGATAATCCCTTGGCAATTAGATGCGTTTTCTACCATAAAATCCCAAACCTCTTGAAGGATTTCCTTCTCGTAAGTTGGGATGATTAAAATAAATGGTTCAGATAAAGTGAGCGTATCCGTGACTTCGACAGCCTGGTCATCAGTTAGGGTTAGCTTTTTAACGAAACGGCTAACCTGTCGTGTCACGCTATAATAGGCAATTTTCATACCAATTTTGCCAATTCAGTAGGACGGAATCCTGAGAATGATACCTCATCTTTAACGATAATTGGTGCAGCCATAAAGCCCATTGCTTTAATTTGCTCGATATATTGTGGTTCTTCATCGATATTGATTTCTTTATATTGGACAGCTTTATCAGCTAACCATTTTTTAACCATGTTACATTGCATACAATTATTTTTTGAAAATACGGTTACCATTTGGATACCCCTTTTATTAGTTTATTGTCTCTATATTTTAGCAATAAAAAAATATCTAGTCAACAATTTTAACTAGATATTGTGATGTTTTTTCTAACAACCCACTAGATGTTGTGTTTTTGGTGGGTTATGTTCAAACCGAAGTTAAAAATATTTTCGGTTTTATTTCGGATTCTTGTGATATTATCGCGATGTCGAACGATAATGAAACAAGCTATAAATAAAACAATACTTGTAAATAACCAATCATAAGAAGTGAATATGAGATGAAAGGCTGGGAGAACTAGTACCAAAATAGCCGCGACACCTGCACTCAATACACTGGCAAATGACACCATGCTCGTTAAATAGAACGTAATAAAGAAAACAACGACCAATAGTAGGATGAATTTAGGACTATAACCTAAAAGCATACCAGCCGCTGTTGCGACAGCCTTACCGCCTTGGAAATGGTTGAAGATAGAAAAAGTATGACCTAGAACGGCGAATAAACCAAATAAGGCCGGTGAGATTGTCTCTATCCCGAAAATTAATGGTAAAACAGTAGCTAGTGTACCTTTGAGCAAGTCCATTGCAAAGACGATTGTACCTGCTTTTTTACCTAAAATTCTGAAAGTATTGGTCGTACCAATGTTACCAGAACCAAAGTCACGTAAGTTTTTGTGGAAAAAATAATGACCAATCCACAGACCCGAAGGGATCGAACCTAATAAGTAGGCGACTAATAATAATAATATCGTTATCATTACTACATTATATCAAAAAAACGACCGATTTGACATGCTAATATAAAAATTATATACTGGTGTTAGTTTTAAAAACTAACAAGTTAACAGGAGGGTGACATGTCAATCGCAAATCAATTGAAGCAACTCAGGGAAGCTAAAGGCTTATCCCAGCGTGAAGTAGCTAAAAAAATAGGAGTTGCCAATACCTCTTATTTTGCCTGGGAGCGTGGTAAAACAAAACCTAAAAAGGATAATTTATTGAAACTCTCTGATGTATTTGGTATTCCCTATGAAAAGTTAGTCAAAGATGAGGCGGCCGATTTATTATCAGCATTTCATCAACTAACAGATAAACGAAAGGAAAAAGTCATGAGCTATACACAAGATCAGCTGTCAGAACAAAATCAAGAGCAAGCTGAAAAAATCGTTAAGTTATTTCCATATAAAGTCTACGAAAAATTATCAGCAGGTACAGGATTTTCATATATGGACGATGGTAGCTATGATACTGTCTATTTTGATGCTGAATTATCGTATGATTTTGCCAGTTGGGTTTATGGCGATTCAATGGAACCGGTTTATGCTAATGGTTCTGTTGCCTTAATAAAAGATACCTCTTTTGATTATGATGGTGCGATTTATGCCATTGATTGGGAAGGGCAGACCTATATCAAAAAAGTCTATAAAGAAGAAGAAGGTTTACGACTTGTTTCTATTAATGAAAAATATCAAGATAAATTTGCACCTTATGATGAAGAACCGCGCATTGTCGGAAAAATCATTGGTAATTTCTTTCCAGTTGATGTCTAATTGAGCTATACCAATAAAAAACAGTTATCACTTGACATTCTATAATCTTTTGTTTATCATACATATATCGAGTTTGTGAAACGAATTATTGAACTATACCAATTTTAAGAAGAGGAAATAATATGTGTGGGATTGTCGGAGTAGTAGGAAATAAAAATGCGCGTGATATATTGATGCAGGGATTAGAAAAACTTGAATATCGCGGCTATGATAGCGCTGGGATATTCGTTACCAATCAAAATCAAAATGCAAAACTTATCAAGTCAGTTGGTCGAATTGCTGATTTACGCGAAAAAATCGGCATGGACATAGCCGGCACTGCAGGGATTGGTCATACACGTTGGGCAACACATGGTAAGCCTTCGGAAACCAATGCACATCCTCATACATCAACAGACGGTCGTTTCGTTCTAGTTCATAACGGTGTCATTGAAAATTATCTTGATATCAAAAATGAATACCTAGCAGGTGACGCTTTCAATGGTCAAACTGATACAGAAGTTGCTGTTCATTTGGTGGCTAAACTTGCTGAAACTGAGAACATTAGTACACTTGAAGCTTTCAAAAAAGCCCTAACAATTATTGAAGGTTCTTATGCTTTTGCCTTGATGGATGCAACCGAACCAGACGTCATCTATGTTGCTAAAAACAAATCACCACTTTTAATTGGTCTTGGTGAGGGTTATAACATGGTATGTTCAGATGCCATGGCTATGATTCGTGAAACAAGTGAATTTATGGAGATTCACGACCATGAATTAGTGATTTTGACTCAAAATGATGTTGAAATTCATGATTTAGAAGGCAATATCTTGTCTCGAGATAGCTACACAGCTGAACTTGACCTTTCTGACATCGGCAAAGGAACTTATCCTTTCTACATGCTTAAAGAAATCGATGAACAACCAGCTGTTATGCGTAAGCTCAGTCAAGTCTATGCAGATGAATCAGGTAATGTCAAAGTAGATGATACTATCGTTCAAGCTCTAATTGAAGCTGATCGTATTTATATTATTGCAGCAGGTACTTCATATAATGCAGGCTATGCAAGTAAGTATTTATTAGAAGAATTAGTTGAAAAACCAGTTGAGCTCGGCATTGCATCAGAGTGGGGCTATAATATGCCACGTCTTTCTAAAAAACCATTCTTTATTTTCTTATCACAGTCAGGTGAAACCGCTGATAGCCGTCAAGTTTTAGTGAAAGCAAATGAATTAGGTATTCCAAGTCTAACAGTTACCAACGTTCCAGGTTCAACTTTGTCACGTGAAGCAAGTTTTACCCTCCTCTTACATGCCGGACCTGAAATTGCCGTAGCCTCTACAAAAGCTTACACTGCACAAATTGCGGCCTTGGCATTCTTGGCGAAAGCCACAGGTACTGCAATTCACAATGAGAAAGCTACAAACTTTGATGTCGTGCACGAGCTATCAATTGTCGCACAGTCGATTGAAGCGACCTTGTCTGAAAAAGAGTTAATTGAAAGCAAAGTAACAGGATTGCTGGAAACAACTCGTAACGCTTTTTATATTGGGCGCGGACAAGATTACTATGTATCAATGGAAGCGAGCCTCAAACTCAAAGAAATTTCATATATCCAATGTGAAGGCTTTGCAGCAGGCGAACTCAAGCACGGCACAATCGCTTTAATTGAAGATAACACACCAGTTATCGCACTTATCTCAAACAACCCTAAAGTCGCTGCCCATACCCGTGGCAATGTATCTGAGGTTGCAGCACGCGGTGCAAACGTTGTGACGATAGTAGAACAAGACGCTGCCATTGAAGGCGACGACATTGTGATTAATAATGTTCATCCTTACCTATCAAGTATTTCAATGGTCATTCCAACACAACTTATCGCCTACTATGCTAGCTTACACCGAGGCCTAGATGTTGATAAACCACGTAATTTGGCTAAATCAGTCACAGTTGAATAGACTATATCTTATAGGAAGCAACCTTTCGAGGTTGTTTTTTTATAGTTTAAATTTATAATCTAAATCTTTGATTAAGAAAATGATTATCCGTATAATATAAAGGGCACCTCTAAAAACGTATGAAAAGAGGTATAATAGATTAAAAATAAGCTAACGAGGTATTGAAGATGAATTTATTTGGAGATAGCGACTATCTTGAAAAATTAAGTTTAAAAGGAGACCC
>NZ_JACBNY010000069.1 GCF_013449735.1 Pseudolactococcus laudensis | reverse complement strand
GGTGATCTAAATAAAACTATCGAGGAAGTGAAATTTGAAAGACAAGTGTTAAATGAACGATTTCATGACATTGTTGAGAAATATAAAACCTATCAGGGTGTCAAAGAAAATGTTAGAGATCGAGAAAATGATACTATCAAAAATAAAAAGGTCAAGAGGTAGCCATTGTCGCCAAAATTTAAACCAGGAATCAGCCTGCAGGTTTGTAAACGTGGCGACATTTAAAAGTTGTCGCCTAATTCTGTTCTTGGTTATTGATTGACGCGCCTGAAGTTTGGCGACAAAATATCTTTGTTGACTAATTTACTTTATATCAGTATAATATAGGTATAAAGTAAAAAAAAGAACGTGCGCTAACACGTTCCCTATAGAACCGTTTAAGACGGTGGCAAATTAAAATTCTATAATAGCCTGTTCAACTCGCCAAAGTTAAAGACAGGTTATTTTTTGTTCTTGTCATTAAGTTTTAAGACTAGAATTGCAAAAGCAATCATTAAGCTTAAAGCTTGATAGACTGACAAACAGGCATCTCCTCTCTATAGATTTTGATGTTTACTTTCATAAGCACCACCACCTCTCAAAGATAGCCACCGTCTTAACTTTTCTACAAGTGATATTATATCATAATATCAACAAGCAATTAACTTTGATTTAAGGCAATCATACTATAATAGAATTACCCTAAAATATTTTTTCATAAAAACCTCCCAAATAAAAGGCTACCACAAGCCTTTTATTTTTTTGCTTTCTTTAGTTCCTGCGCTAACAAATATTTGATGTAATTAGATAAAACAAGTCCATTTTCTTTTGCCAAAAACTTCACTTCATTCTTGAAACTTTCTTTGCAACGGACAACAATTTGAACATTTTTATCCTCAAAAAGTTCTGTCTAAGTAGCCATAGTGTCTCTCATTACCTTTAATTGTCCAGCGAGCAGCTGTATCCTTCTGTGCTCTTTTGTTCTTCGTCCAATTCACTGGTACCCTATTTGCTTTAATCAATTCATTTTCGTCTTTTGGA
>NZ_JACBNY010000068.1 GCF_013449735.1 Pseudolactococcus laudensis | reverse complement strand
GACGGATTGACCAGAATGATAGAAGGCGATAAGGGTTTCTTTAAATTCTTTTGAGTAGCGTTTTTTCATGTTTTTGTCCTTTGTCTAAATTATACAATAGTGACTCTAAGATTTAAGGATAACATCACTAAACCTCAACCCCAAAATTGTAGAACTCTCAAAATCTTTTTCTAATTTTGGAATTGACCCCAAAATTGTAGAACTCTCGAAATCCTTATCTAATTTTGGAGTCAACTCTAAAATGCTAGAACTCTCAAAATCATTTGCTAATTTGGACGTTAATCCAAGATTATTAGATTTCTCAAAATCACTTCCTAATTTGAACGTTGATCCAACGCTATTAGATTCCTCAAAATCTTTAGCAAATAATAAGACTTCTAATAAATCGGTGGAAAAAGATGATAGCGATTAAACACTTAATAGATAATTACTTCAAAGATAGAGTTTAACTCCAATTCCCTTGTCGCAGGGGGCGAGAAAACAAAAAAACGCCGAAGTTTTCAACTTAGACGATTTTTTTGTTTGCACTATGATATAATAATTTTTGGCGCACCTTCTTGGAGCATTACTGCCTTAGGAAGGAGGTGAATTATATGCTTCAAATTCTATTCGTAACTGTAGTTGCACCTCTTGTGGTAGGTGTTGCCCTTGAAATAATCAAGAGCTGGTTGAAAGACCAACACAACAAGCGCCACTAATTCCACATTTCTAGCTGTCAGACTTACTCAATCTGACAGTTTTTTTGCATAAAAAAAGAGCCACAGCTCCCTGTGACACTTTTGAATCTGTTGTGAATTAACACTTCAAATTCTATTCGTTAAACTTATTGTACAACATCTTGTCCAATTATACAACCCTTTTATTTTTTGTGGTAGCTAAATTGGTAGCCAAACAAAATAAGGGCACCTCTAAAAACGTATGAAAAGAGGTATAATAGATTAAAAATAAGCTAACGAGGTATTGAAGATGAATTTATTTGGAGATAGCGACTATCTTGAAAAATTAAGTTTAAAAGGAGACCCTC
>NZ_JACBNY010000067.1 GCF_013449735.1 Pseudolactococcus laudensis | reverse complement strand
AATGACATTAAATAATTGTGTTTTCAAAGCATTAATTGTACTATCAGACACCTTATCATTTGTCGTTGAAACATTAGCCGTGAAATTGGTTGTAGAAGTTTTTTCAGTCGTATCATTTGCGATTGTTACCTTTGATAAGTTATTAATCAAAGAACTTGTAAAAGTGTCTGTAAAACTTTTAGTCACATAAACAATGCGAGTAATGACATGTGTCCCTTTATATGCACCACTTCCACTTGAAACTGGTAAGAAAAAAACACCAGCTACAACTATACGAAGTATAACACCTAGAATTTTCTTACCAAACGGTTTACCTTCTGACAAATCTTTGAAAGCACTAATACCCACAAAGACCATAGCCATTGGAAAGATAACAGGTAAGAGTAGTGCTTGCAGAATAGTCTGCATTTTAGATACAAAATCATCTAAATACTGAAAAATATCAATATTAGATACTGCCGATAAAATCAATGAATCTAATAGAAACATCAATTTTGAACCTGCAAAAATCAACTGTACTACCCAATTAATGATTTTAGGGAACGCTTCTTTAGCACCAAAAAAACCTTTATCCTCAATATACATATAACTTGTATAAGCTGATAAGGCTGACATATCTTTTGCATTAATAGCACCTGCTTCTTTAGCTAGTGCTTCTTGATAATCATTTGAACTATCAATTGTACCAGCCTTTGTTAAAATAGCACTATTATAAGCATTATTTAATGTTGTAGTAGCAGAAGCAGTTTTTGTTTTATCATATCCCGCATTTGATAATTTTGAAACAGCCCCTTGATAGAGTAGATTATATTTTTGATAAGTTTCTTCTGTAATCGGAATCGCATTATTACCTTGTGTTTGATTACTTAGATTTTTAATCTCATTAATAATTGTTAGAACTGCTTTATACTCTGGAATATTAACAATATCGCCTTGGGCATTTGTAACGAAATCAGGTGCTTTAATACCACTATCAGAACCGATAGTATCATTAGTGACAACTGCATTACCTGTGTCTAAAGCGTAGGCTTGACTACCACAAAACAACAGACTTAAAAAGGTTAGC
>NZ_JACBNY010000066.1 GCF_013449735.1 Pseudolactococcus laudensis | reverse complement strand
TATCGACAATAGCCCTAAAAAGCCTTTTCAGTACTATCTTGCATCATATGAATATGATCATATTAAACAAGGAAAAACGTTCCTAGGCGACACAAGAGGGCTTTCTGAGGACACTATCACAACTTTTTGTTCTAAAGGGGTGTTAGCCCAAGCTAGGCTAAAAGGTTCTGATGGTATATTTGAACCTGTCCTTGTCTTTAAATTTTTAAATAAAGATAAAAAAATCATTGGCTGTAGTCTGCAAGGTATTCACGAAAACTACTTACGACATGAACATGGTCGACTTAAAAAGGTACTTGGTGATGGTTCTACTGGTCTTAATATTGACGTTGGTACACCTGAACGACTTATATTTCTTGAAGCTCCTATTGACTTAATGAGCTACTATGAGCTTAATAAAAATCGACTAGAAAACGTAAGACTTGTTTCAATGGACGGTTTAAAAGATACTACTATTTCAAGGCATCTATACGAACTTTTAGCTGAAAAAGAGGGGCTTACAGATATTAACCTTGATGATGCCAAAAAATTACTCCCTATTTTAGCAAATACAAACTTCTTTGAATTAGGTGCTAAGCGTGAATTGATCACTTTAGCTGTAGATAATGATAAGGCAGGTTTGGGCTTTATTGAAAAGTTAAGAAATAAGAATATAAAATTCAACATTGACTTGCCACCGCTTGAAAACAATCAAGAAAAAATGAACTGGAACGATTTTTTGAAACAAAAAAAGCCCTTGACCTAAGCCAAGAGCCTAACATTGGGAGCGGGACTTTTAACCGCACTTCGAGTTCTTTAGACAGCCAAGCTGTCAAGGAAGTACCCCAACCTGTTGAACAGGTTCAACCTACTTTTCCTACCAATGCTCAATTACATTTTAGCATTACTAACTCTTAAAAGTCAATAAGAAAGCCCAGCTACTACAAAGCAAAACCTAAAGATTTGACAAAAATAAATAGATACGCATCTGTTGTTCAAGACTCAGCTAAATGGTATGAAGATACTCTAGCAGGGGCTAAAATATCTTATTTGTATCTTGATCATGGCGAAATCAAAAATCTTGAAGTTGATTTACTCTTTGAATATGCGACAACTATTGAGCATTTAAAATCAATTTCTGATGATGATTTTGAAACTTTAAAAGATAAAATCATCAAAGTTGATTTAGTATCTTGATTTCAAAAAGGGGGATTGGGGAACACCCCAAAAATTTATAAAAAAGGTAGGAGTAGTCAATTTGACTATTCCTGACCTTTTTATAAAACAGCAAGTGGC
>NZ_JACBNY010000065.1 GCF_013449735.1 Pseudolactococcus laudensis | reverse complement strand
ACTTTTGGCTAAATTTACCTATCGCGTCGTTATTGCTCCGCACCTTACAGTAGTATGCTTTGTCGCAATGCCTAGCGCTAGAAAAATTTATCTCAAAAGTTATCAAAAGCAGTTTTTAGAGGTGCCCTTAACTAAATAAAAATAGTATCTCATATATATCTTTGCCAAAATATATGTGAGATACTGATTTTCTAAAAAAGCGAGTAACTGTTGAGTGACACGCTTTTTTTTTTACCTAAAACTTTTAATTTAGAGAAGAATAGACACCTTCTTTTTCTTGTAAATCATGTTTGCTTAGAAAAAGTGATGTATTAGTTGTTATTTTTCTTTTGTATTGTTTAGAAAATCAAACTCATAGAAAAGAATTATTTTTAAGATTCTATTTCAGAGCTACTAAAAGTCGTCAATCAGCCGTCAGGTATTTTTTTTAATGTTTTTTGTAGCGTTTAAACTTGTATTTTTCTTAGAATTGATTATTCTAAGAAAAATTCGATTTTAAATTAGGCATTTGTGGTGTCATTGCCGTCATACAGAAATGAGGTAAATCATCCCGTGTACTGGATAGTTTATTTATCAAAAGAGACATTGGCATCAAGTTGAATGATTAATGTTGTTTACAATCAATTCTATCGTGTTATTACCTATTTAATCAATATTTTTGTACTTAAAGAAAGGAGTTGAGATATGAAGAAGAGATGGTCTGTGTGGCTAAGTATTTTCGTATTAATTGTAAATTTATTACCAAATATTTGGCAAGGATACACAGTCCTGGCTGATTCATTTGAAACTAAAGAAACAAAATTAATCAACCAGGAAGATTTAGGGGTGACTTCAAACGTCACTGCATCTCAAGAAAACAATGTTTGGGAAATTCACTATCGTTATCAAGCGGCTCAAGATAACGAAAAAAGACGTTTGAAGTTTAAAATTTTTGATAATCAAAATAACCCGATTTTAGTTAACCCAGAAAAAGGATGGACGCTAACTGAAACTAAAGAATTAGTGAGTCCTTTTAGCGCTAGTGATACTGCTTCTATTCAATTCACAACAGCGCGTTCGATTTCAAATGTTAAGATTAAAATTCAAGCTGATGCTCAATTTGATGATAAAACTATCAAGGAAGATATTTTGCCAGAAGACATCGGAAAGTTTTATGAGTTAAGGGCACCTCTAAAAACGTATGAAAAGAGGTATAATAGATTAAAAATAAGCTAACGAGGTATTGAAGATGAATTTATTTGGAGATAGCGACTATCTTGAAAAATTAAGTTTAAAAGGAGACCCT
>NZ_JACBNY010000064.1 GCF_013449735.1 Pseudolactococcus laudensis | reverse complement strand
TAGTGATGCAAAAATTATTTCTGTTGAATGAGGTGCTTTTATAATGAAAATAATCTCAATTAGAATAAGTAAAATAAATAGATTAAAATTCTACGTTTGTTACTCTAAAAACTTGACTTAACGTCACTCCTATAATTTAACAGATAGATTAGCTATATAGTCTGAGCCAAACTGACTTAAACGATTTCTACTATCTTTTGATTCGTAAAAGTCAATCATAGCAAATCCATTTCTCAATTGACCTTGAATTTGTTCTTCCAAAGTATGGCTGAATTCATATCCATATTCTGGATCAATTATTAGTTGACCTTTTTCTTCTAAAAGTCTTGAGTTGAAAGGAAGGCTATATTTTAATAATAATTCCTTCTCAGGTTGATCCCAAACCTCATCTCCGTCATACATATAAATCCACGGATTCATATATCCAATCATTAATAATCCACCTTTTCTTAAAACACGGTAGGCTTCTGAATACATATTATCTAAATTTTCAATATAGACATTTGAGACAGGGCAAAAAATAATATCAAAGCTATCATATTCAAATGGGAATGGTTTGGTCATATCAGCCTGTACAGTTTTAATATACAAATTTTCTCGTTTTGCTACTTCTACGTCTTTAGATAGCTGAGATTCTGAAAAATCCATGATGGTAGTTTCATAACCGTGCATTGCAAAAATAGGTCCTTGCTGTCCACCACCACAAGCTAAACCTAATAATCGCTTACCTTTGGCTTTCTCAAACCATGTTAATGGCACTAACTTCCCAACTGTAAGAGCTACTTCAATTGGTTTATCTTTTAATTCTTGTAATTCTTCATGACTGTATGGAATTGTATATGGATTACCTTGTCTACTAGAAACTCTATCCCATCTTTCTTGATTTTGATCAATATAGGCTTTCATTTTTTTCTCCTTAAGAGGTTAAACTAAAAGCAAACCTCCAGTGTTGTTTATTTTCATAATATTACCTCCTTTCGTCAAATTACCATAATTATAGCACAGACTATTCGAATACCAAAAAATCCCTAAGAAATCTTTCTTAAGAATTTTAATAATCTACATTTTTATTGTTTACTAATTGGTACCCAAAGCTCCATTTCATAATTGGGATCATGAATATCATTTTCGGTATATACTTCAAAATCTGGTAACCCTGAATGTTTGTAACCATTTTCTGGGAAAAATTCTTCAAGCAGATATTTCCATGCCTGATGAATAGAATCAGGGACTGATCCCTTAACTGGAACTACTGCATACTCAGTTTCTTTAACTTCTAAGATATCAAGTCCTAAATTTCTAGCTTTAGCGTCATCCAAGACGTTATATCCCGCCATATAATTAATCTTATCATTTCCCTCATTCTCATAACAAACACCTAATGATTGACCATTTCCAA
>NZ_JACBNY010000063.1 GCF_013449735.1 Pseudolactococcus laudensis | reverse complement strand
GGCTCTTTGTCAAATCGTGTGGGAAAATAGTTTTCCACTATAAAGCAAGTAACTGTTGAGTTGCTTGTTTTTTTAATTAGTTAAGGTTTTGTTCATGAGGAGAATGCGTTTCTTGAAGTTCCTAAAGGTTCTAAAGCCATAAGCCACACGTTTAATGGCCTTGATTTTATTATTCATCCCCTCCAAACAGCCGTTTGAATAGTCTAACTCAAGTGCTAACTTAATGGATGCCTTTTTACGCAATAAAAATTGATACTTCTTAACAAATGTTTCAGGCAGAACTTCTGTATTGAGCGAGGCAATTAAAGTGAAAAATGAGTGAGCATCCTTGTTCCTGAAGTGACCGCTCGCTAATTGTAAGACTTGCCAGCCTTGATAGAGTATCGGACTGTAATTAATCAGTTGTTCAACCAGCTTCCGACTAGATGTCCACTTTCGTAAAGAACATGAATAAAAAGGCGTATCAGAAAGGTTATCATAGTTTTTAAGTAGATGTTTCCAATAATATTTGAGATGACGGTATTCAGGGCTTTTAGTGTCAAATCTTTTCATGACTTGAATGCGTAGTACATTGAAAGCCTTAGTCATTTGTTGGACAACATGAAAGCGATCTGTGATGAGCTGAGCACAAGGAAAACAGCGCTTGATCAACTTATCGTAACTATAATTCATATCCATCACGAGATATTTGACCCGCATTCGAACCTTTCTAGGAAACTTCAAAAAGTATTTAACCAAGCTCTCTAAACGTCTATCATCAAGAACTGTCACAATCTCATGAGACTCACCATCCATTGCGATAAAAGCCATACTCCCCGTACAATCTTTGGTTGCCTTAAATTCATCAAGACAGAGCACCTGAGGTAGTTTGGTAAATGCGTCTTTGCTTGACATTTGATTGAGTAATCGGTAGAAACTGTGTGAGGAGACGTTGAGATCATGGCTCGCATCTTTGATGGACTCTTTTTCTGTTAGTCTTCTGATGATCTGGGCTTTGAGTAAGGTGGAATCTTTATGCCCTTTTAAAACAAGTTGTTCAGGGATTTGAGAGGATTGCGTCATACCACAGGTCACACAGCGATAACGTTCAATTGTGATCATCAGAAAGCAGGGCAGGCCCATATATTCTGTCAGCTGTACCCTTCTTGGGTGTGGCGTTGTGCCATGCCTATGGAATTTAGTCCCCTGGCAGCTTGTGCATTGAGTCGCTGGTTGCGTTAGCTTAACGTTAAGTTCAAAGTGACGCCCGACTTGAACAGGGGAGGGATCTGAATATAACCAATCTTTTTCTTGTAAATGATACTGACTTAAGATATAATTAAACATGTCTTTCCTTCTCTTTTGTGTTGCTTAGTAACTCACATTATAGAAGGAAGGATTTTTTTATGCAAAAAAATCGCCTGGGAAATTTTCCCACACGATTTATTATAGAGCC
>NZ_JACBNY010000062.1 GCF_013449735.1 Pseudolactococcus laudensis | reverse complement strand
GAATAAACAGTCAAGTGGCGTCTGTAACATAAAGAAAAACACAGTAGACTATGCTTAGTTTTCTGTGTTTTTTTCTAATTTCATTTAGAGGTGAATTAATTGGTAGTTATTAGAGGTGCCCTTTATAGTCCGAGTCGGTTTGAGTATTCAAATAAAGCAATATTGAAGCGGTAACTTGTCGCTTTCCCTTTTCAACTTGGCTAACTTGACCTGCATTACCTAGGTCACTTTGCTTTAAATTATACTTTTTTCTTAAACATTTGATACGAGTAGGTATTTCTTGTGAGTAATTTTCATCAAAAAATTTCATAGATAAGCCCCCTATAAACATGGAAAAGTAGTAAAAATAGTTGTTATCCTAGTTGATTAAAAAAATCTCTGATTTCCTCATCTTTTATAAAATAATATATAATTTTCCCCTCTCTTCTAGTGTCCAAGATGTTTTGATTGGCTAGTTTACGAAGATGGTGGGAGGCAGATGCCATACTGAGATTTAGTAAACAGGCTATATCGCAGACACAGAGTTCTTCAACAGCAAGGAGATAAAAGATGATATTTATCTGTTTATTATCGGTAAACTTTGATAAAATGTGAAGTGATTTTTGGACTTTTTCCTTTTCAAGGTAGTTCGTGGCGGTTGTAACATTTTGTTGATTTATAACATTCACTTGGCAGATACTATCTTTTTTCAAAATATTTTCTCCTAGTCTAACACAGTCCATAGCATGTCAAAACTGTTATTTTCAATCAGGATATATATCCCCAATCCTAAATAAACAACGGCAATAAACCATCTGCTATATTTTTCCAAAGTTTCTTCAACAGAAGGGACTTGTGCCAATTTTTGGGCAGAAAAAACCAAGAGACAAATCATGACTAGAAAGGTAAGTAAAGCCACTATCAAATTCGCTAAATTTAAGGTAGTAAAATATGGGACAAAGACACCAATATTGTCAGCACCACAACTTGCAAAAGTAATCATAGCGACTAGAAAAATCAGGTTTTTATTATCTTTGCTCAAACCTTCTTTGGCAATAGCTTCTCCATCAGAATCTCCTAAAAGCAAAACTTTGAGGCCTAGGAAAATTGGAATCAAACCGAGCAAACCTAAAATCTCTTTACTAGGAATATAATCTAAGACAAATGCAAAAAACAAACTTAGCAATATTAGACTAACAGAGCCTAGAAATTGTCCTAAATATATGTTAATGATGTCTTTTCTGCTTTTTCTTTTGGCAAAAAATAACATTAGGATAATAAGTAAGTCTACGGCTGTCCCAGAATACAGGATTATTGAAGTAACAACATTTTGAATCATAAAACACCTCATTCAAATATATTTTTGATTGTATTTTAACATTAAACTTTGTAGATGTCAACTTCAGCTCCACCAAAATATAGATAAAAAGTTAGTGTACCAAATATTAAAAAGCCCTGCCATCGAAATGATAGCAGGGCTTAACTTCAATATCCAAATGATATATTCATCTAAAAAAGGTAGAGTAAAAGGTAGAGTTCTTATTGATTTATATTGCAATGTAATGAACTTTAAAAATTCAAAAATCGCTTAAAATCAATGTTTTGACGTCTAATGACGTGTAGTGAACCCCTTACTTAACTTCAGTAAAGATAAAGTTCAGGGTGACAAAGTTGTAAAAGAGTCAATATCAATAAGTTTTATTAATCGACTAGGTATTTTTATAGGTGTTGTGGGTGCTATAATAAGGTATTGGTAAACAACTGATGTTGGTATTTGTCGAAAAATTATTGGAATTAAATAGAGAAGGGATCTCTATGAGTGTCAGCTATGGAAACATGCTATTCACCTTTATAAAAAATTTGGTTTTGAGGTAGTAGAGTGTAGAAGTGATGATATTTTAATGATTCTGGGTTTGAGTTCAAAATCATTTGGAA
>NZ_JACBNY010000061.1 GCF_013449735.1 Pseudolactococcus laudensis | reverse complement strand
GTAACCCTCTCCAAGAATGAGTTTTACTGCAGAGTTTTTAAATTGTTTATCGAATTTTCTTCTTGCCATAATAAACCTTTCCACGATTTCTCTTAACTTTGTGTCTAGTTTATTATAACCTTTCCAAAAATATAGCTCATTTTGTGTCTAAATATTTGACATTAGTCCAGTTGGAGCTATACTATAAAAGTAGACATCAATTCTTTAGTGCGAACTTGATTTAGGATATCTGCATAACTAGCTTCATCAATAGTGAATTCTTTGCCACAATGGGGACACTTTATCTGATGCATATTTTTAACTCCTCTTTGTATTTATTTATACTCTCTCATATTTAGATTTTACCACTTTATTATTTTTATTGAAATTATTTTCACAAAAATTCAGATAATTTTAACTCATAGAAAGTGGGAACAGAGTAAGTTGGGAGAAGTAGCCACTCTAAGTTCCAGTAAGCGAATTCATTTGAGCGATTATGTAAGAAGTGGAGTTCCTTTTTATAGAGGTAGCGAGATAAGTACGGGTGGTATTACTAGTGACCAGGAACTATTTATCTCAGAAGAAAAATACCGAGAAATTATAGAAAATTACGATATTCCATGTGAAGGTGATTTACTGGTTACTGCAGTGGGGACACTTGGAAACATTTGGAAAGTTGACGATAGACGTTTTTACTATAAGGATGGCAATTTAATCCGAATTAGTAATATGAAGTTTGACTCAGATTATTTATTATCATATTTCAATGGAGGAACTGGAAAAAAGAGGCTTCTTAATAGTGCTGCAGTTTCAAATCAAAAAGCATTGACAATGGAAAAAATGCGAGAAATACCTTTACTATTACCTATTGATGAAGATCAGCAAAAAATCGGTGCCCTTAATATAGAACTAAAATAAAGTATAGGTAGAGGAATTAAAGTTCAAAAGTAAAATGTTAATTGAATAAAAAGCACTCGAAGACAAGTGCTTTTTAATTTCTATGAATATTAAATTTGTTTCGGTACCTTTGAAAAGTCCTGCGATTGATACCAGTCTGTCTTTCAACATCTTTTTCAGTCGATCCATCAAGATAGAGTTTAAATGCAAGTTGTAGTCGAGGGTCATTTTCGCTAAACTTTGGTTTACCACCCTTAAATTTTCCATTTTCTTTGGCAAGTACAATTCCCTGCGCTTGCCGTTCTTTAATTCTGTTTCGTTCAGACTCAGCCTGATACTTATAAAGCTCGATAACAAGATTGTTGATGAGTCGTCTTAGGTTGTCATCTTCAATGCCGTTCATAGACGGTAAATTTTGTACTTCTAAGGTAGCACCTTTTTGTTGGATTATATTCATAATTTGAGTTAAATCTTTATTATTACGTCCTAGACGATCCAACTCAGCAACCACCACAATATCGCCCTCACGAATATAGTCAAGCATTGCCTGTAATTGCGGTCGTTCGGTAGTAGCACCACTTACTTTGTCTGAAAAGACCTTAGAAACGCCCTCTAGTGCTTGTAATTGTCTATCAAGGTTTTGTTCTTTACTTGAGACACGTGCATATCCTATTTTAGTCATAATTAATACCTTTAATTTTATCAACTGTTATTACTCGATAAGTATTAGAATTAACGGTAACTTGAATATGATTATTGGGATTTTTAATATAAAAATTTTTACCAATCTTAGATATGGTAACATAATTGTCCAATATAGTTCGATAAATAAGACTTTCTATATCAGTTTTAGATAAACTTATACCTAATTTTTTATTTATCCTTTGATAAACTAAATCCGTATAGCAAATATTTTTAAGTACAACTTCTTTTAAATCCATAAATCTCCTTGCGCAACTCTATTGTCTACTTATAAACCTATTATATCATAGATAACTAACAAAGCCAACAGAGTATACTCTGTTGGCTGTTTTAGAATGTTAATAAAAAAGATGATACTGTTTTTTGTAATTAACTCGACAAATAATTCGGAATACTATAGAATTTACTAAAATATAGATAGAAGGGGTACTATGA
>NZ_JACBNY010000060.1 GCF_013449735.1 Pseudolactococcus laudensis | reverse complement strand
TACGATTGACGTTTTTTCTGCCGTTTCTTCTCCTATTCAATAATGTTTTAACATACTCATATAATGTACTTATATAACGTGAGTATATTGTATAAGTATATAAAATACTTATACTTATGATTTGTCAGTAAAAAAAGATGTAGTTTTAGCTACTCCACCCTTTTGATTTACGATTGACGTTTTTTCTGCCATTTCTTCTCCTATTCAATAATGTTGTAACATACTCATGAAATGTACTTACGTAACGTGAGTATATTATATGAGTATGTAATATGCTCATACTTAATATTTGTCAATTCAAATAATAGTATAATTGCTACTTTTTCATTGAGTCTGACAGTTCTTTTTTAATCTTCTCTAGTTCCTTTTGTTCTTCTGGAGTAGTTTCGTTTTTATAATCCCAATCAGGTGTTTTACTTCCAACTGGTGTTACTTTTCCTTTTGTTTTAACATACCTTGTTTTATCTTTTTCGGGTTGCTTTGTATCGCCACTTTCAAGATAGCGCATAACAGCCGTTTTAAGATACTTGACAAGGTTCGGCTTGGAATAGTCTAATTTCTTGTTTGCAACGTATTCTAGGTGCTTTCTCACACCTTTAAGACCTACTATTGCTTCTAGTTGTTTATAGAGTGGGTACACTTCTTGTTGAAGATTGGCCATTAAAGTAATATCTGTCATTTGTACTGGAGAAAGTAATGTACTGGTAATCAGTTCCATAGTGTATTTACTTTGCATTGCCTCAGCAAATAATGCCTGTTGGTTTACTTCCTTATCTGCCATACCTTGCAGATATGCAGCATCTTGTTCTCTTTCCTTGTATTCCCCATTTATTTCCTGTGGTTTTGCTTTCTTAGATATATGAAACTGTATGCTGTCAATTGAGCGACCCTTCTTTAATTTTTCATACACAACATTAAAATGTGTATATTGATTAATCTCTTCAAGAGGGTCTCTTAACACTCTCTTTTCAAAATTATCTATTCGCTTGTAGTCATCAAGAGTATCTGTTAAAATTCTTAACTCTTTAATGGAAATTGAAGGATTTCTATGCTTCTCTATCTGTTCTGCCCTTCTACCCCCATTTGTATTATAATGTTCAAATTGATTGTAATGCATTGATAGCCATTTGTATAGAATAATGCTATATTTACTGTTTAACTCCATGATATCAGACAAGGCATATTGCGTGAAATTCTTTTTTAAATCAATCAGGTATGGCATAATTGCTATGTCAAACCGAATAGTAACTTCATCATTATAATCATTCCATTCAACATAAGGTATGGGAACAATTCGTTTAAATTTATAGCCCTTCTTTTTTTCTTCTTGTATTTTAAAGAACGCTTGTTCCTGCATCTTCTCAATTGCTTGTTTAAACCTTGTATGTTTATCATTATCTGACACATCAAAAAACTTAAACAGCTCTTTTTTGGACAAATAAATTGTATTATCTTTTGGTGGATTTTCAGTATCAATACAAGAAACCGATAATTCAAAAATTTTCAATGGAGTTTTATCCATTTTGGCAATAGAACTAATTAAATCGTTATGCTCTACAACTTTTCTTTCCTTTATTTTGTTCACGGTTTTTACCTGCTTTGATTTTTTTTGATTGTTTAGTATAATTGACATATGAATGCGTTCCTTTACGTATTTTAAATAGACATAGAGAGAAAAATTTAGCGATTGACTTCTCTATGTTTTATTATACCAAAAAACACCTACAAGTCGATATTTTTCGTAGGATAATAAACAGTATTTTGTAGGATAATAAACAGTATTTTGTAGGATAATAAACAGTATTTTGTAGGTACATATTCCTCTAAAGCATTATAAACATTGACATTTTGGGGACGCAAAAGAAAAAAAGATTAAAATATATAAGATAAATAAAGATAGGCTTCGCCTATTTTTTATTTTTTTAAAATATGGGTAAATATTTGACAGCAATTTTAAAAGTGCTAAAATAGTGTTAGTTAAATAAACTAACACTATTTGTAAATGAGGTGTCTATATGATTGAAATTGGCCCTTTAATTGATTACTCAAAAGAACAGCGCAGGGCGATTGCTTTTATCGACATGAAATCATTCTATGCAAGTGTAGAGTGTGTTGAAAGGGGTTTAAATCCTCTGTCAACATCACTATGTGTCATGAGTGGTGCAGACAACTCAGCAGGTCTGATACTAGCAA
>NZ_JACBNY010000006.1 GCF_013449735.1 Pseudolactococcus laudensis | reverse complement strand
TAAGATATAATTAAACATGTCTTTCCTTCTCTTTTGTGTTGCTTAGTAACTCACATTATAGAAGGAAGGATTTTTTTATGCAAAAAAATCGCCTGGGAAATTTTCCCACACGATTTATTATAGAGCCTTTTATTATGCTTTAACAAAGACACCGCAGTCAACAAGTGCATTCATTTGGAAATAGAATTTTTCTTGAATCATTTTGTTGTCAGCTGATTTGAAAATATTCATGTTTTTCAGACCTGATTTATCAGTGATAGAAAGTTTAAAACCTGATAAATCAGATTTGACGATGATTTTAAGCAGTGGGCCGTCACCTGAGTTGGGGACGTTTTCTAAAATGCGAGTAAGCTCATAGTTACCAAGTTTATTTTTAATAAAGGTTGTATCCATGAGTGTGTATTTTTTGATGCTAGGTGAGAGTTTATAAGTGTATTGACTATCATCCAAGTGTTTTTCAGTGACAAATGCCATGGGTAGGTTTTTGATTGGTTTAATTAGCTAGACCAATCAAATCTCCTTTCTAATATATACGATTATTTTTGTGCTAAGATTGATTTCAAGATGCGGACAAATTCTGAGATATCCTCAGGGGTTGTTAAATCTGATAAAGAGACCCTGACTGATTCTTTGAGTTTAGCAGATGTTTTGCCGTAGACTGCTTCAAGGACATGTGAAGGTTCAATGGCACCTGCGGTACAAGCAGAACCAGTGGAGATGGCAACGCCTTGCAGGTCTAATTTCATCAGTAAAAGATCTTGATTGAAGCCAGGGAAACCGAGATTAAGTACGTGTGGCATGGTTTCTCCAAAGGCATTAATATAGTAGTCAAGGCCGTCTAGTTCAGAGAGAAGGTGTGTCTTGAGTGCTGAGACTTTGTCATAATTGCTATCAAGATATTGAGCTGAAATCTCAAGTGCTGTAGCCATGCCGACAATATTATGAATGCTTTCAGTACCTGCACGTCGTCCGTTTTCTTGCTCACCTCCATGTATGAGGTTATCGAATTTTAAATCACCGTGGTAGAGGAATCCGACGCCTTTTGGTCCATGGAATTTATGGGCGGAAGCAGAGAGGAAGTCAATGCCAAGTGCGATGGGATGAACGGATAGTTTCCCCATAACTTGGACGGCATCAACATGGTAGACAGCTTGATGTGTTTTTAAGCGCTTAGCAATTTCAGCGATTGGTAGGATTTGACCCGTCTCGTTGTTGGCATACATGGTTGAGACCATAATGGTATCGTCTCTTAGAGCGTTTGTGATTAAATCTGCAGTATAGCTACCATCTGGGTTAGGTTTAACGAGAGTGATATCAAAGCCGTGGCGGTCTTGCAAATATTGGACGGTGTGAAGTACAGCGTGATGTTCTATTGCTGTCACGACAATATGGTTACCCTTGTCTCGATTGGCTAGGGCATAACCGATAAGAGCTTGGTTATTAGCTTCAGAGCCGCCAGATGTGAAGATGATGTTTCTAGCGGGAGCGTCTAAGATAGCTGCAATTGTTTTACGGGCTTCGCGAATCACTTTACCGGCAGAACGACCGTAGCTATGGATGCTGGACGGATTACCAAATGTTGTGTTGAGGGTGTTTAACATTGCTTGTGAAACTTCAGGTAGAACAGGTGTGGTTGCAGCATTATCAAGATAAATCATGTTATTACCTATTGCATCAAAGCTCAGGTATTCAACCGTGATATGGTCAAATACCTGAGCTTTAATTATCATTTCTATGTCAGTTAATCAGTTGCTTTATTGTATTGAAAGAGTGGGCTGACAGGTTTATTTTCGTGGATACGGATGATGGCGTGTGCGAGTAGAGGTGCCGCACTAAGGTATTTAATTACATCAGGTTTAGGTGTTTCAGTTTTGACAGAGTCTGTAACAAGTACTTCTGAAATTGGTGCAGCGTTTAGGCGGTTAGCAGCACCTGGCGTGAATAAGCCGTGCGATGCAACGGCATAGACATCCATAGCACCAGCATCTTTTGCGATGACTGCAGCGCTAGAGAAGGTTTTACCTGTGTTCAAAATATCATCAATCAAAATGACATTTTTGTTTTTGACATCGCCAATAATGTAGCCATTTTCACGTTTTTGGTCGTCATCTGCATAATCGACGATTGCAAGTGGGCTTTCCAGATAGTCTGCTAATGAACGTGCGCGTTTAATACCAGAGTTTTTAGGGGCTACAACGACAACATCATCGCCTACTAAGCCTTGTGACTGATAATATTCAGCAAACAAAGGAACAGTGTAGAGATTGTCAGCAGGAATATCGAAGAAACCTTGGACTTGAACAGCATGTAAATCAAGCGTTAAAATACGGTCAGCGCCTGCAGTTGTCAGCATATTAGCCACCAATTTAGCCGTAATGGGTTCGCGAGGTGATGCTGTTCTGTCTTGACGTGCATAGCCATAGTATGGCATCACGATGTTGACTGTATTAGCACTGGCGCGTTTACAGGCATCAATCATGATGAGTAATTCCCACAAATGTGTGTTGACAGGATAAGATGTCGATTGAACGATGAAAATGTCAAAACCACGGACACTTTCTTCAATGTTGATTTGGATTTCGCCGTCAGAAAATTGTTTAGATTCAATTTTGCTGAGGGGAATACCCGCGCATTCAGAAATTTTTTGCGCCAATTCTAAGTTTGAGTTAAGTGAGAAGAGTTTGATATGCTTGTCTTTGTAAGTCATTTTCGTCCATTTCTACAAATAAATTTACTGACTCTATTTTACCAAAAAAAAGAGGAAAAGAGTAGTCTTATCTTATTGTGAGATAATGTTGTCAGTATAAGTGCATAAAATACCCAGTTTCATCTAAGGAAATGACAACTAAACCATAATATTGAGTAAATTTTCAGACGAAAAAAGGCTTATAATATCAGGCATGAGGAGGGGATTATGAGCAATTAGGATATGACTTGACTTTAAAAATAGGAAGTGCTAAAATAACATGTGTAAACGATTTCAGAAAAAGATGAGTTTTTTCTGAAAGTTTATCTATACTAAAATTATATTTAGGGCAAGTTTCACCGTTATTTGTACGGTGAACTAAAAAAGGAGGCCTATCTCATGAAAAAAACGAAGTTAATCTCACTTTTGGCAGTTTCTGCGTTATCAGTGACATTCTTGACTGCTTGTGGCGGTTCAAGTGACAAAACAACTGATGACAAAACAACTGATTCAGCTAAGACTGCTGAAGCTTTCACTGGCGCAACACAAGGAACAGATAGCTTTGACACCTTGTCAAAAGGTTTTGCAGCTAATGGTGCTTGGTTAAATGCAGTGACAAAAGATGTAGATGCATCTGACAAAGTTTTGACTGTTGAAGGTTTATTTGCAGGAGACGGTCAAGTCAACCGTGAACTTGCCCTTTACAAATCAGGTGCTGACCATAAACCAGAAGCAACTTTTACTTTAACTGTTAAAAAATTAGTTGTAAAATCACCAGGTTTTGCAATTGCTCAAGGTACAGTTAAAGGTGACGTGTACGTCAATGCATCAGGTTTTAAATTTGAAGGTACTGGTAAAATTGATGGTAATTTGATTTTTGCCTCTGACGACCTAAAAACAGCTTATGAAGCACTAGATGCTGCTGATAAAGGGACTGTAACTGGTGAAGTTAAAGTTGAAGCTTCTGATGTAACGACAGTGAAACCAGGTGCGATTTCTGTTGCAGCTAAAGGTGGCGCTATCAGCTACGATAAAGTTTCTGACGTTAAAACAGGCGCAACAAAAGGCACTGAAAAATTTGATGATTTAGCAGATACACTTGGTAAAAATGGTGCATGGCTTGGTGCGGCAACTGCTGATATCGATGCTTCTGATAAAACTTTAACCATTGATGGTACTTTCCTTGGTTCTAAAGGAGAAATTGCCCGTAAGGTTGGTCTTTATACACAAAACGACAAACATCAAGTTACGAAAACATATACTTTAACTGTTAAGAAAGTTATTGTTAATTCACCATTTACAGTTATTTCTAACGGTGGTATCAAAGGTGATGTCTATGTGACTAAATCTGCAATTGGTTTTGCTGCACAAAATGGTAAAGATGTTGATGGCAAACAAGTAACGGCCAAGATTGATGGTAATCTTTACTTTGCAACACAAGAACAACTTGATGCTTATAATAAATTAGATGCAACTGCTAAATATGACGTAACTGGTAAAACAGAAGTTAAAGCAGCTGAATAATATTGGATAATCAAAGTTTCCAATTTAAAACGCCAAGATGGCGTTTTTTTGTTCAAGTTAATTTAGTGACTAGATGTCAAAAATAGAGCAATTTTATGGTAAAATAGGACTAATAATATCAAATTGATACTTGTCAGATGTTGAAAAAAGTCTAATAAATTGCACAAACATGATATGTAACAGATAGAAAAAGACAAGATATCCAGAAATGAGAAAAAATGACTGATTACCAATTTAGCCCAGAACTTGATGAGCGCCTACGAGATTTTATCGCGGATTCAGGTAACTTTGTGATAGATATTGGCTTTGTTCACGCCCTACATACCTATACCGTTGTTGGAATTGCAGAACCATTTGTCCTACCGATTGAAGATAAAAATGTTATCCCTGTTTTTACATCAGCGGATGCTTTATCAAACTTTCAAGAACGCGTGACAGAACCTTTAACTTTTGTCAATCAACCATTCATGACTGTTGTTGATAACTTATTGTCACAAGAATTTGATGCGATTGCCTTTAACTTACAACCTACCGGACAAGATGCAAACAATGCGATTATGTTAGGCCGTAGTGACTTAGTTGCTTTTCTTAATTATTATACGGATGTCTTAAATAAACTCCTAGGCTCTGCTAGTCAGGGTAAATCACAAATAGAGCGGTATTATTTGATGCCTGCTTTTGCTAGAACAACAGCGGATGGTGAGACTGCGCGAATTTTTGCGACACTCTCTAAGCCTAATGGTGAAAGTTTTGTACCAGTATTTACTAATATTCTAAGTTTTGCCAAATGGTATAACCATGCTGATTTTGGCATTCCTTTTCAAGAGCATGATGGCTTAGTGCTAATTTGGCAGTTAAAGGACTTACAACATCCAAGCATGGGCATCAATGATTTAGAAGACGTTTTAGGTGTTGCGGTTGACCCTTTTGATGCAGTTGACTACGAAAAGTCTGTCATTCTCTGGGATGCTTTAAATATTTCAAGTGAGGCTAATGATTAGCAGAGGTTGATAGTTGTCTTGACTTTTTTGACAAGAGAACAGGAGGTTTAGAACACAATGGGTTTTTGGCAAGAAGCGTTTGAGGCTGTGAAGGAAAATGATCCTGCCGCACGCTATAATTTTGAGATACTTTTGACATCTCCAGGAATTAAGGCATTAGCGGCACACAAAGTTTCGCATTTTTTGTGGTGTCACCATTTTAAACTACTGGGTCGTATGCATTCGCAATTTTGGCGTTTTTTGACACAGATTGAAATACATCCAGGTGCCGTGATAGAAAATGGCGTATTCATTGACCATGGTTCTGGCCTTGTCATTGGTGAAACAGCTGTTGTCGAGACTGGGGCTAAATTATATCACGGCGTGACATTGGGAGGAACAGGAAAAGATACGGGCAAACGTCATCCAAGTGTCAGACGTGGTGCTTTGATTTCGGCTCATGCCCAATTATTAGGGCCGATTGAGATTGGTGAGAATGCCAGAGTTGGTGCTAGTGCTGTTGTGACAAAAGATGTGCCCACAGCTGTAACGGTTGTAGGTGTGCCTGCTAAGATTGTTCGTGTACACGGACCAGTGACACCTGAGCGTGATCGTGCTAAACTTGAACGTGAACGCCACGTGAGTTTTTATGACCATATGGGTGGCATCTAGTAATTTATCTACTGCAGATGTCGTCAGATGAAGGAGACACTTCTTTTATAGAGGGTAATAAACTCAAGGAGAATGAAATGATTAAACTTTATAACACCTTAACTCGTGAAAAGGAAGATTTTGTTCCACTTGTTTCAGGTGAGGTTAAAATGTATGTTTGTGGCCCGACCGTTTATAACTACATTCATATCGGAAATGCCCGGTCAGTTGTAGCTTTTGATACAATTCGTAAATATTTAGAGTATCGCGGTTATGCGGTGACTTTTGTATCTAATTTTACAGATGTGGATGATAAAATCATTCAGGCGGCTAAGACTGCTAATGTGTCAATTGAAACTTTGGTTGAGACTTATATTCAGGCTTTCTTTGCAGATACACAAGCGCTTGGAGTGAAAGCAGCAACAAGAAATCCACGCGTGCTTGAATTTATGCCAGAAATCATTGCTTTTATTGAAGTTTTGGTTGCAAAGGACTTTGCTTACGTTTCAGATGGTGATGTATTTTTCCGCGTTAAAAAGTTTGCGGACTATGGGCGCTTGGCTAATAAAAACTTGGACGAATTAGAAGCTGGAGCTTCTGGTCGGACGGATACAGTTGAGCTTAACAAAGAAGACCCGCTTGATTTTGCTCTCTGGAAATCAAGTAAGGCAGACGAGCCCTCATGGGAAAGTCCATGGGGCGCTGGTCGACCAGGGTGGCATATTGAATGTTCTGTCATGGCGACAAGTATTTTAGGCGATACGATTGATATTCATGGTGGTGGTGCGGACTTAGAATTCCCACATCACACCAATGAAATCGCCCAGTCTGAGGCGAAAACGGGTCATACCTTTGCCAAATATTGGCTCCACAATGGTTTTGTAACAGCAGCAGACGGTGAAAAAATGTCTAAGTCTCTGGGGAATTTTAAAACTGTTCATGATATGTTGCAAGCCGTTGATGGGCAAATTTTACGCTTTTTCTTAGTATCACAACATTATCGTAAGCCACTTGCTTTCAGTGATGATACGGTTAAAGATGCTGAAAATAATCTCAAAAAAATCAAAAATGCTTATGATAAATTAACATTTGAAATTGCGCAGAATCCAGTGGCGGCACAAATTCCAGACCAGGAAATTGATGGTTTTCGTCAGGATTTCATCAAAGAAATGGACAATGACTTTAATATTTCAAATGGTTTAACTGTTTTTTATGAATTGATAAAATATATCAATCAAGGTAATTTTTCTATGGAAGCGCGGAGTTTATTTGAAGAAATCCTGTCTATTATCGGCATTCAATTTGAACCAGAAGAAATGTTAGATGCTGAGATTGAACAATTGATTGCTGAGCGACAAATTGCAAGAGAAAATCGTGATTTTGCCTTGTCAGATAAAATCCGTGATGATTTAAAAGCACAAGGGATTGCTTTATTAGATACACCAGATGGTGTGAGGTGGACACGTGACTGAATTTCGAGCTGATTTATTAAATGGTATTGCTCTAGCTTATGCTGGTGATGCTGTCTATGAAGTATTTGTACGAGACTATTTGCTATCACAGGGGATTACGAAACCTGGTGAATTACAAAAAACTGCGGTGAAGTTTGTCAGTGCAAAAGCGCAAGCATTTCTCATTTCTGAAATGGGAAAAGATGATATTTTGACAGAGGAAGAGCTAGTCTATTTCAAGCGAGGGCGCAATGCGCATAGTAAAACGACAGCCAAAAACACGGATGTCGTCACCTATCGAATCTCAACTGGTTTTGAGGCTATCTTTGGTTTCAACCATTTGACCCACAAGCACGATAGGGTTGCCTTTCTAGCCAATTATTGCCTTGAGAAAATCTCTGAGCAAATTTGATGAAAAATCTTAATGTTTTCTGTAAAATAGAGAACATATAAGAGGTTGGGATATGTACAGAGTAGTTGAAATGCGTGGTGATAATGAGCCATGGTGGTTTTTTGAAAATTGGCGAGATGACATTGTCGCTAAATATGAATTTGATAATTTTTACGATGCGTTGAAGGCCTATAAGCAGGAGTGGCAACGCTTAGCACATGATTATCCGGAGTTTAAAAGTCAGGAAGATTTTTTGTCGGCTTTTTGGGTGAAGTCTGAGAAACGGTGGTGTACGGAATGTGCAGAGGATTTGCAACAGTATCATGGTTTGGCGCTTTTAGAAGAGTGGCATCCAGTAGAGACTTTTGAGAATCGGCTGCCATATGCTAAGACTTCGGGGGTGACGCCTCATAAAATTTGTCAATTTAAAGGGTTAGGTAGCTAATCCTTTTTTGTATTCTTTTGTGACTCAGGACGTGTATTGGGAGTCAAGAAAATTTTCTGAGCTAAATTGTTTACAAGTGTAAATTAATGTGATAAAATTACATTTGTAAACGTGAGACGAGGGTATTAAAGTGTTTGAGATTTCAAATGAATCGCGAACCCACATAGAAGACGTCTCCTAAAAAATTAAATTTATTTTAACGGATGATACTGAAAGCGGTGCGACGCGGTCGCAAATTTCCGTAGAAAATTAGGGATTTGAAGGTGCTCCTGCGATTGCGTAGGTTCTACAAATCATCTATTTTTCTATGGTATTGTAGTTGCCACTTTAGTGGTTTACGAAAATACTAGAGGCAACGTGCCTTTGCGATTTGTCGCTTAGGCGTTGATTGGAAGTTAGCTTGAAGTTCAAATTAGGAGAAAAATTATGTCATTCTTGGAATCATTAGCAAATCGTCGTTCTATCTACGCTTTAGGAAAAGCTGTTGATGTTGAAAAAGCAACAGCAACAATTAAAGAAGCGGTTAAATTGTCACCATCAGCTTTTAACAGTCAAACATCACGTGTTTTGATTTTAGCTGGTGCTGAGCATAATAAACTTTGGCAAGAAATTGTTGCCACTGACCTTAAAGCTGAAATGGATCGTCAAGGTGTACCAGAATCAGCTTGGGAAGGCACTAAAGCTAAATTAGATAGCTTTGCAGCTGCTGGCTTGACTGCGCTTTTCTTTGAAGATACTGATGTCGTGAAAAGCTTGCAAGAACAATTTCCACTTTATGCGGATAACTTCCCAGTTTGGTCTGAACAATCAACAGGGATCGCGTCAGTAAATGCTTGGGTTGCTTTGAGCGAGCTTGGTCTTGGCGCTAATTTGCAACACTATAATCCAGTGATTAATGCAACTGTTGCTAAAACTTATGGTATTCCAGCATCTTGGAACCTTCGTGGTCAACTTGTTGTTGGCTCTCCTGAATCAGAAGTTGGTCCTAAAGAATTTATGGCTGATGAAGATCGTTTTAAAGTATTTGGCGCTTAAAACAAAACTAAATTAATACTTAATCCAAAATAAAGTAGACTAGAACAAAAGTTCTTAGTCACCAAAAGAGAAAGGTAAACCTGTCAGTTTATTTTTCTCTTTTTTTGTATTATACGCTGAGTGAATCCGAATTTTTCACAAAAAACAACTTATTTTTACCGATCTCGTATTGTTTTGCCAAAAGAATTCCAATTTCGCACAAAAACGGCACTTTTCTTACCAATTTGGTACTGTTTTGCCAAAAGAATACCAAATTCGTATTATGCGCTGAATGACTCATAATGTTGTTTTACATTTTTGGGAAAATGACACAAAAATAAGCTATAAACGATTTCTATTTACATTAGAATTCGTTTATAACTTATTTGAGGAGGAAGTTTTGTTCCGACCTCATTTTTATTAGCTAAATCTTTAATCCGACGAAGGATAAAAGAAAGTTTTTACATTCTGAAAAGTTGTTTCATTTCCGACAAAATATATCGTATCATTTTTTTCTAAAATCGCATAGGGACCAGGCGATAAGACCAATTCATCGTTGTGTAAAAAAGCAACGATAGTGGCCCCTGTTGTTTGCCAAAAATTAAGCTGCGAAATCGATTGACCAATATATTCACATGTTTCAGAAAGTAGGAGTTCATGTGGTGCCAACGGATTTTTCTTCTGAACGCGTGCTGTTTGTTCAAATAAAGTGGCAAGTGACTCTGATAGATTCTCAATCGCCGTTTTCTGAACAGTCATAATATTATCGATTTGAGCGTGTAAGGTTTGGATTGTAGAAGTTTCTTCTGCCTGGTTTAAGAAATTTTTAGCCTTTTCCTGAGATAAAATCTTGACACCAGAGCCATGGACAGCTTGGACAATGTCAAGGTCACTTAAAATGCTGATGGCTTTACGTGCTGTCTCGGATGAGACACCAAATTGTGCAGAAAGTGTTGATCTAGCGTGTAACTTAGTTCCAATTGGATAGTCACCATTAGCGATTTTTTCAGCAATAGCATAAGCAATTTGACGGTAGCGAGGTTCTCGAATTGTTTTCATATATCGGGTCTTTCTATTGACGAAGTACTTAAAAATCCGTTAAAAGTAAAAAAGGTTGACAAAGTGACAATTTGTGTGTAAAATTAAAAATGTCACTTGGAGGCAACTTGTTTTTTTAAAAGGGTTGTCACTTATAAAATAATTTTATCACAAAAGCGGAATAAAAAGGGGGAATTTATGCCGAAAGTTGAAATTAAACAATTGACTAAAATATTCGGAAAGCGCCGTAAGGCAGCACTGGAGTTAGTCAAACAAAATGTCAGTAAAGACGAAATTCTTAAAAAGACAGGTAGTACTGTCGGTGTTTACGACATTAATTTATCTATTAATGAAGGTGAAATCTTCGTCATCATGGGTCTATCAGGGTCAGGTAAATCTACCTTGATTCGACTATTGAATCGCTTGTCTGAGCCAACAGCAGGACAGCTCATCATTGATGGTCAAGATATCACGAAATTGAATAAAAAAGAGTTGCTAGATATTAGACGTCGTAAGATGTCTATGGTCTTCCAAAACTTTGCCTTGTTGCCACATCGGACAATCTTGGAAAATACAGAGTTTGGTCTTGAAATTCAAGGCGTTCCAAAAGAAGAACGTCAAAAACGTGCAGAACAAGCCCTTGATAATGCTAAGTTATTAGCCTTTAAAGACCAGTATCCAGCTCAACTATCAGGCGGGATGCAACAGCGTGTCGGCTTGGCACGCGCCTTAACCAATGATCCAGATATCTTGCTCATGGATGAGGCCTTCTCAGCACTAGACCCACTTGTTCGTCGAGAAATGCAAGATGAGCTCTTAGATTTGCAAGCCAACGTTCAGAAAACGATTGTATTCATTACACATGACCTAGATGAAGCATTGCGTATCGGTGACCGCATCGCCATTATGAAAGATGGTAAGCTCATGCAGGTGGGTACGGGTGAAGAAATCCTAACCAACCCTGAAAACGACTATGTCAGAACCTTTACAGAAGGTGTTGACCGCTCTAAGGTCCTTGTCGCAGAGAATATCATGATTCCGGCCTTGACGACCAATGTCGCAGTGGATGGACCTACTGTTGCACTTCGTAGAATGCAAGAGGAGGAAGTCTCAGGTCTTGTTGCAGTGGGTAGACATCGGAATTTCCGTGGTTATCTATCAGCAGATGCGGCAGTTCGTGCACGTAAAGAACGATTGCCTTTGTTGGACGTCATTGTAGACATGCCAATTATTACGCCAGATACTTTAATCTCAGATATTCTACCAATTATCTACGATGCGACAACGCCAGTAGCCGTTGTTGAAGAGGGTCGTTTGCGCGGTGTCATCATTAGAGGACTTGTACTTGAGGCTTTAGCAGACACGGAATCTGAAGATGAGGATGCTGTTGAAACAGAATCTAGTGAAATTAAATCTAATGAAACAGAGACAATGGTAACTGAAGTGATTGAAAAGGAGGAAGCGCAAGATGCATAATTTACTCGTAAGCCAACTACCCGTAGAAAAATGGGTGACAAATGGCGTAGACTGGTTGACGCAACATCTGTCAGGATTCTTTAATGTCATCCAAAATGGCGGTAACGCACTCATGTCAGCCATGACTGATGGATTAATTGCTATTCCGATGTTTTTGATGATTGCAGGTATCTTTTTAATCGCTGTCGTCACATCACCTAAAAAATGGGGTTTTCCGATTTTTGCTTTAGCAGGTTTACTGCTAATCGCTAACCAAGGACTCTGGTCAGATTTGATGAATACCATGACTTTGGTTATCATGTCAGCCCTGATTTCTTTAATTATCGGTGTACCACTTGGGATTGGTATGGCAAAATCTGACCGCACACAAGCCATTGTACAACCAATTCTGGACTTTATGCAAACCATGCCTGGTTTTGTTTACTTGATTCCTGCCGTTGCCTTCTTTGGTATCGGTGTTGTACCGGGTGTCTTTGCCTCTATTATTTTTGCTTTGCCACCAGTAGTTCGTATGACCAATCTTGGGATTCGTCAAGTACCAGTTGATTTGGTTGAAGCGGCGGATTCATTTGGGGCAACCTCTTGGCAAAAATTATTAAAACTTGAATTACCAAATGCTAAAAATACTATTCTAGCAGGTGCCAATCAAACAATTATGTTGGCTCTATCAATGGTTGTTACCGCAAGTATGATTGGTGCACCAGGACTTGGTCGTGGTGTCTTATCAGCAGTTCAACATGCTGATATAGGTGCAGGTTTTGTTAATGGTCTTGCCTTGGTTATTCTAGCCATTATTATGGACCGTTTTGCACAAAAATTGAACACGAAACCTGGTCAAAAATTGCCACAAAATCGCAAACGTCGTTGGATTGTTATCGCAACATTATTAGTGATGGTCGGTGGTGGTGTCGTGAATTCATTTGCGACAACTAGTCAAAGTCATGAAAAAATTAGCCTTGGTTATGTTGAGTGGGATTCGGAAGTTGCCAGTACAAATGTACTAGCACAAGCGCTCAAAGAACATGGTTATGATGTTAGCTTAACGCCACTTGATAATGCTGTTCTCTGGCAATCAGTCGCCAATGGTCAAATTGATGCCACCTTATCAGCCTGGTTACCTAATACACATGGTCCTCTTCTTAAGAAATATCAAGACGACTTAACAGTCGTTGGGACGAACTTAAATGGTGTAAAAACAGGACTTGTAGTACCAGATTATATGTCAGCTAAATCTATTTCAGATTTGACAACTCAAGCTAAACAAGTTATTACTGGGATTGAACCAGGTGCAGGTATTATGGCCTCTACTGAAAATACAATCAAGGCATATCCTAACCTTTCAGGTTGGAGTTTACAAGCCTCATCAAGTGGTGCCATGGTTTCAGCACTTGAAAAAGCTTATAAAAATAAAGAAGATATTGTCATCACTGGTTGGTCACCACACTGGATGTTTAGTAAGTATAAACTACATTATCTGGAAGA
This sequence comes from Pseudolactococcus laudensis, assembly GCF_013449735.1. Lineage (GTDB taxonomy): Bacteria > Bacillota > Bacilli > Lactobacillales > Streptococcaceae > Pseudolactococcus > Pseudolactococcus laudensis. Next base: position 91,302 of record NZ_JACBNY010000006.1, on the reverse strand, counting down.
CCCTAAAGTTGCAATGGGTGGCAATGAAGCCATTAAAACCCTCGCTCGTAAGAATTTAAAATCTGAACATCCTGAAGTTTACAAAGTTTTGGAAAACTTTAAATGGGAAACGGATGATATGGAAAGTGTCATGCTTGATATTCAATCAGGTATGAAACCGGATGAAGCGGCTGATAAATGGATTAAAGCTAATGCTAAAACCGTTGATAGCTGGTTCGAGTAAAGCGATAGGTATAAAAAACAAAAGTCTGATAATAAGTTGAATTTATGAAAAAATTAGATAGAAATATCATTGATAAGTTTGATTTATAAGAATAAGATATAGATATAGAAATAAAAGTTGAAAAAATAATCCAATTCAGATTATTTTAAAATAGGAAAACCGTATGGAATTAACGTTAAAATAAACGATTTCCATACGGTTTTCATTGTTCTGAATATTTTTAATTTGAGTCCTTAGTATTGAGGTAGAATTTTAAAACGTAAGCAATAATTGTTCATTTTTAGAATTTTGAATAACTTTTTCGAAATTTTTTTTATATAAGTTAGGAAATGAAGTGTCAGAAGTGTTTTTATAACGAGAATATTTAAATCCCGCATAGTAGTTATCATTTATCCCTTTCATATCATTTAAAATTGTGTGACCAATAGCCTCACCCAATTTAATAGGTACTGCATTTCCGATTTGTTTATATTTTTCCTGAATTTTCCCACAAAATTTCCAATCGTCTGGAAATCCTTGTATACGTGCATATTCTTCAATTGATAAAGGACGTAATTCTGTAGGATGTATTAAGTCTGTAGCAGGCATGGTTGGAACAGTAACTAAAGTTGGACTAGGCTGACTAAAAGATAATCTTCTAAAAAATCCAGTTTTACCTCCTCCCATATAGTATTTTCTACCCATGGCTTCACGCTGTTCTTTATCTGATAATGATTTCCAATTTCCACCTTCAGGTATTTTTTTAAACCACTCTCGTCTATTTTTAGGAATTTCTGTATAAGTCATTTCTTTTTGTTGTATGTCTGATATTGCATCACCAAGAGTGTTCCATAAAGGAAGTCCAAATTCCCCTGTTTCTGAATTAGTTGGTGTTAAATAAGGAACTTTTTCATTTCCTAATTTAGCAATAATGACAAAACGTTCTCGCTTTTGAGGAGCACCAAAATTTGCAGCATTGTATAATTCGAATGAAACAGTATACCCTGCTTTATTAAGACGATCAATTCCATAATGTAGAACACCGCCTTTTACAGGCAGACCATTTGTATCATTTAATACTGCTTCTGTTGTTTGTAGACCTCTAACATTTTCGATAACTGCATATCTGGGTTTCATTTCAGTAATGATGTCTAAATAACGGATAAATACATCTCCTCGAGCATCTTCAAATCCTTTTCGGTTACCTGCTGTTGAAAATGCTTGGCATGGAGGTCCTCCAAATATAAAATCAATTTGTTTATCTTTAGGGATACGTGCATACTTTCGTATTTTTTCAGGACTACATTGCCAGATATCTCCGATTAATCCTATTTCATCATTGTTAGCTACAATTGTTGCGCGAGCATCTTTATTGATTTCACATGCAAGAAGTGGTTCTATTCCAGAGTTTTTAATTCCAATATCCAATCCCATTCCTCCGCTAAAAAAAGATAAAGCAACAATTTCGGGGAGGGTATTAGATTTTCTTTTTCTATCATCTGGATTAACAACATATTCTCCAGATTCTAAAAATTTATCGATTTCATCTTGAGTTGTATGCCAACTCCGATTTTCATTTATAGACTTTATTTTGTTAGCTTTCATTATTCTACGGGCATACTGCTCTGATATTTTTAACTGACTAGCTACGTCTTCAACATATAATTTCATTAACTACCTCGTGCGAAACTTTTATTAGACCCTTCTTTTATATTATATCATATTATATTTTCTTTTTAAAATAAACTATATTACAATTTACAGTCCTATAATTTTAACTAAGTTGTAATTTATTGATTAAGTTGTTATAATATTTGTATGCGTATACATTTTATAAAAGAGGTGTTAAAATGGTGAAATTAAATATCAATATTGAGGATTTGTTTAGTAAAGGATTAACTGTTGATGAGGCGTATGAATGTTTTAACGAAACAATTGGATCAGTTGAGTCAGAAGAATATAGATTAAATTTGGAAACTCTTTTTGAGTATGCAGTTGCAACTGGTGGTTCGTTATTTATAAAAATTCGAGTAGAGGAAACAAACTCTCTATTAGAAATGTGTGAATTATATTTATTTCAGTGGTTTAAGAAATACGTAGATGATCGGGAAAATCCAGCTTTACAGCGTCCTTTAAAAGTATATGGTGAAAGGGATTCTGCACTAATGCAAAGAGTTGCCACTAACACTGGTGACGATGAAGAAACTTTGGAAAAATATTTATTCGGGCATTTCGTTTATATGAGTGCTGAAAATATGAATGGTGCGATTTTAGAGGAATATCTTTCAGAAGTTCTTGAGCCATATGGTTGGTATTGGTGTGCTGGCTCAATTTATAGGGCAGTCGACTTCTGCTATCTAAGTCAAGATAATATAATTCTTTTACAAGTAAAAAATAAATATAATACTGAAAATAGTTCAAGTTCAGCTATAAGAGCGGGGACTGAAATAAAAAAATGGAATCGTTTGAAAAAGCCTAGAGTCGCTACTGGATTGGATATTCCAATACCAAATTGGAGAGCGTTGACAGAACTAATCAATGCTGATGATATACTTTTAGAACTTTTGACGGAAGAAAATTATCTTGAATATATTAGAATGAACTCTACGAGATATTTAGATAGTCTATGAACAATATAGAGATTTTATTAAGCATTTATCCATATTATAACGATCTGATAAAAATTAAAAAGAAAAATTTTGAATTTCGTTCTTGGGATATAAAATTTGATTCAGAGTATTTAGTTATGTGGGTTTATGAAACAAGACCAACTATGGCGATAAAATATAAGATGACCGTAAAACATCCGATTTCTGAACTTTGTACTGACCAAGAATATGGTCTTGGAAACTATAAATTTATCGAAAATATTAAACGGGGTATGCGTGCATATGAGATTGTTAGTTTTGAAGAGCTGATAAAACCTATTTTTCTTTCTGACATGAGGGAATTGGGTGTAAATGCACCACAAGGTTTTGCATATATAGCCAAGTATCCCAAACTAAAGCATCTATTAGAAAAATCTGTAAAATTTTCTTATTATTAATATTTTTTAGAAATCTAAAGTCTGACGACTAGTCAGGCTTTTTTTAGTGTTACCTATAAATATTGCTATTAGCAAAGATTAGGTAGTACTAAATTATCGGTAGTTAAATTTTATCTATTAGTTTAAAATACTGAAAAAATCTGTACCGAACCATTGTATCTTATCAATTTATATGTAAAATCTCTGCTAAATTAATCCTTAAAATCCTTGACAAATATTTTAGGTAGTGCTAAACTATCAACTATAAACATTTAGAAAGTACGATATGGATGAATTTTCAAAAACTGAACAAGATTATCTAAAAGCTATTTACCAGCTTGAAGAAAAAACGGATAAGATGGTTGGTATTACAGATGTTGCCAATTATCTAAAAGTCTCTGCGCCTAGTGCAACCGAGATGATTAAGCGTTTGGCTAAAAAAAAATTAGTCGAGCATAAAAAATATTACGGCGTACTCTTAAAACCCGAAGGCTATCGAGAAGCTAGGTTTATCATCAAATCACATCGTGTTTGGGAGACTTTTTTAGTTGAACAAGCTGGTTATCAGATTGATGAAGTCCATGAAGAAGCGGAGAATTTGGAGCATTCCTCTTCTAAAAGATTAGTAGAACGCTTGTATACGCTCATGCATTTTCCCAAAACTGACCCACATGGCTCAGAAATTCCAGCAGAACGTTTCTGGGAAGGTGAAATTATCACGCATGATTTAAATCATGCAGAAGTTGGGCATCGCTATGAAGTTGTATCGCTCTCACAAGAAGTAAAGGACTTTTTAGTTTGTTTGAATCAAGACCAACCTAAATTTATGACACTATCAAGTGTTTTGAGTGATGGGTCAGTCATTGTCAGAACAGATGATGATGTTAGATTTGTCATTCCTCATTTTCAAAAGAATGGTTGGCAGTTGAAATACTATAGTCATTAAAATACCTATCTTAAAGCACACTAGCATTAACAGGAATCAAACCGAGTTCAGGCAAAATAGTTGTCTGAATATCTTAAATAGGAGTTGTCATGAAAGAACATAAGAAATTTGTCGAGTACGCCAATGGTCCAAGTTTGGCGGAGATTAATGATACAGTACCAATCCCTAAAAACAATAGTTTTTGGAAAAATATTGTCGCCTTTTCAGGACCGGGTGCTCTGGTCGCAGTAGGTTATATGGACCCAGGTAACTGGATTACCTCAATTGGTGGCGGCGCTCAGTACGGCTATCTCCTTTTATCTGTTGTTCTCGTGTCAAGTTTAATCGCCATGCTCTTACAATATATGGCATCTAAACTCGGCATCGTCACGGGGCTGGATTTAGCACAAGCCACACGGAAACACACTAGCAGAAGAGTAGGGTTCATCCTTTGGATTATTACGGAGCTCGCCATTATGGCAACAGATATCGCCGAAGTTATCGGTGGCGCCATTGCCCTGAACTTATTATTTGGTCTGCCTATCATTTGGGGTGTCATCTTGACTGTATTTGACGTCCTACTTTTACTCTTTTTGATGAAACTCGGTTTTCGCAAGATAGAAGCTATCGTCATCACCCTCATTCTCGTGATTATGGTCGTCTTTGTTTATGAAGTCGCTATTTCTAATCCCGTCCTTGCGGACATGCTCAAAGGCTTTGTCCCCCAAAAGGAAATCTTTAATCGTGGTCAGTTGACGATGGCTCTAGGGATTGTGGGGGCAACCGTTATGCCGCATAATCTGTATTTGCATTCATCCATTGCCCAAACTCGAAGCTATGACCGTAAAGATGAAGATGATGTGGCACGTTCCGTCCGTTTTTTAACTTGGGACTCTAACATTCAATTAACCGTTGCTTTTATTATTAATACCTTATTACTCGTCTTGGGCGCTGCCATGTTTTTCGGTCGTGGTGAAGGTCTAGGAACTTTTACCTCACTATATAACGCCTTGCAAGACCATAAATTAGCAGGCGCTGTTGCGAGTCCCGTATTGTCCACTTTATTTGCGGTTGCCTTATTGGCATCAGGGCAAAACTCAACGATTACAGGGACGCTTTCTGGTCAAATTGTCATGGAAGGTTTCATTAATTTAAAAGTACCAACATGGGCACGTCGCTTAATCACTCGTGGCTTATCAGTCATTCCAGTTTTGATTGCCGCGATTTATTATCACGGTCGTGAAGGTGGCCTTGATACCTTGATGATTCGCTCACAAGTTTTCTTGTCCATTGCCTTACCTGTTTCAATGATTCCACTGGTTTATTTTACCTCTAGTGAAAAAATTATGGGCAAACGGTTTAAAAATAAAAAAATCATTGCTGGTCTGGGGTGGTTTGCGGCGATTGCCTTGACGATTTTAAATATCAAGTTAATCATAGATATGTTTTATTAAGTCAAGATAGTCTTTTGACACCATAGGTATATTTTAGAAAGTAAAAAAATGTTTGAAATCAAAAATCTGACGGTAGCTTATCAAGGGGAACTGATTTTGGAACACGTGTCATTGACATGTCAAAAAGGGAAAATTACAGGTATTATCGGACCAAATGGTGCTGGGAAATCAACTTTAATCAAAGGGGCTTTGGGTTTAATTAAAAGCCAAAGTGGTCAAACTTTCATTAACGGAAAACCTTTAACAAAAGTTCGAGATCAAGTCGCTTATGTTGAACAACGCTCTGCTGTTGATTTGACCTTCCCAATCAATGTCTTAGACCTTGTATTGACAGGGACTTATCCTAAGTTGGGGATTTTTAAAAGTCCTGGTCCACTTGAAAAACAAGCAGCACTTGACGCACTCGCACAAGTTGATTTGGCTAATTTTAAAGACCGTCAAATAGGCAGTTTGTCAGGCGGTCAGTTGCAGCGTGTTTTTGTTGCGCGTGCGATCGTTCAAGACGCGGCTGTCGTCATTTTAGATGAACCTTTTGTTGGAATTGACATGGCGAGTGAGCAGAAGATTATGGCAATCTTAAAACAATGGTCTGATGCAGGCAAAACGATGATTGTTGTCAACCATGACTTGAACAAAGTCACGCAATATTTTGATGATTTGGTGATTATTAATCGTGGCATCATTGCGCAAGGGCCGGTTTCTGAGACCTATCAAATGGTCAATATTCAGAAAGCCTTTAGTTTGGATTTTGGCAAACTATTATTTGAGCAAGATATGACGGGAGAAGGCCATGTCTAGTATCAGTCAATTTTTATCGGCATTAGGACAATATAACTTTTTACAAACAGCGCTTATAACAGCAATTTTAGTTGGTATTATGAGTGGTGTAATTGGCAGTTTTATCATTTTGAGAGGTCTGTCTTTAATGGGAGATGCTATTTCTCATGCGGTGTTACCAGGTGTTGCAGTTGCTTATATGTTAGGGATTAACTTGCTTTTTGGGGCATCAATTTTTGGTATTTTAGCTGCCATGCTGATTGGCTATGTCGCAAGTCATAGTAAACTTAAAAATGACACAGCGATTGGGATTGTATTTAGTGCATTTTATGCCTTAGGTTTCATCTTAATTTCACTCGCCGAGAGTTCTAGTAATTTACACCATATTCTTTTTGGAAATGTCTTGGCAGTCAGTGATAATGATTTGATTACAACGACTTGTGTGTTGATTGCTGTCATTTTGTTTGTCGTGATTTTCTATAAAGAATTACTCATTACATCTTTTGACGAGACTTTTGCGCAAACTTATGGTTTGAAAACACAAATGGTGCACTATGCTTTGATGTTAATGTTAACGCTTGTAACGGTTTCGTCACTACAAACTGTTGGCATCATCTTAGTAGTGGCTATGCTGATTACACCGGCGGCAACGGCTTTTCTATGGACCAATAAATTGCATTGGATGCTCGTTGACTCGGCAATCTTTGGGGCGCTTGCGGCTCTGATTGGTCTGTTTTTGAGTTATACCTTTAACTGGGCATCAGGTCCAGCTATTGTACTTGTGGCAGCCTTCATTTTCGGTGTATCCTTCATCTTCTCACCCAAACAAGGATTGGTCTTTAAGTTGTCACAACCATAAATTAGAAAAAAGGAATTTTAGCGTGTTAAAAAAACTTATTCTGACGATGATGCCACTTGCCATGCTTTTAGGGGGAGTCCTCTATTTCGTTAATCATCAAAAGTCTGTTGGTCAGCAAGTAAGTGAGCAACTGCGTGTTGTGACCACGAATTCAATTTTAGAAGATATGGTGCGGCAGGTCGCGGGCGACAAGGTTGTGATTCACAGTATTGTTGCGCGTGGTGTTGATCCGCATGAATATGAGCCTAAGCCGAACGATATTTCGGCGACGACGCAGGCTGATGTGATTTTTCACAATGGCTTGAATCTTGAAACTGGTGGGAGTGGTTGGTTCAACAAGCTGATTAAAACAGCCCGTAAAAAAGATGGGGAGCAAGTTTTTGAGGCGAGTGAATCTGTTACGCCTCTATATTTAACAACGAATCAATCCGAGCAAGACCCACACGCTTGGTTGGATTTAGGCAATGGCATCAGGTATGTCAATACGATTACAGCTGTTTTAAAGGCTAAAGATCCGAAACATGCTAGTTATTATCAGGATCGCTCAGATGCTTACGTTGCTAAACTTAAAAAGTTGGATGAAGCAGCCAAAGAAAAGTTTCTAGATATTCCAGAAAATCAGCGCTTACTAGTCACATCAGAAGGGGCTTTTAAGTATTTTTCAAAAGCCTATCACGTGACACCCGCCTACATCTGGGAAATCAATACAGAATCTCAAGGCACCCCAGAGCAAATGGCTGAGGTGCTCGCCAAAATTAAAGCGTCAGAAGTCAAGGCACTCTTTGTTGAAACATCTGTCTCACCTAAGTCAATGGCACAAGTATCAAAAGAAACGGGCCTACCAATTTACTCTAAAATATTGACAGATTCTCTGGCTAAAAAAGGGGAAATTGGTGATACTTACTACGATATGATGAAGTGGAATTTAGATAAAATTCATCAGGGATTGTCTGATTATTAAATTTTGCGATGCGGATGTTAATTAAAAGGCGATTTGTTTTTGACAAAGAATCACGCGTTGCCACGTTACGACTTGAGGATTTTTCATCTTTTTGAGGTGGAAATAAAGTCAGGTGGAATTACTTCAAATGACTATATCGTAACGGAGCCTTGATATAAAGGGAATTATAAAATATTAAAAATAGAAAACTATTAAAAAGTGGTTGTAGGTTGCAAAATGTTTGCACTTAACAGCCACTTTTTTGTTTTCTTTTTTGTTTTCTTTTTTATTTTAGATGAAAAGATATTTTGTGAATGATACTATTTCAATTTTAATAATTGGATATTTTGAATAGGCATATTTATCAAAAAAGTATTGAATACTTATTCCGATAAAAAATTATCGCCGCAACATTTAATGTCACTCACGTTTTTGGGATGATTCACATTTTTACTTTTTATAAACTCTTTTACTCAATGCAAGAATATAAGCCAAACAAGTATGATATCGCTACCCAACCTGATGGTCTTGGGTATTTAGTACGCCCTCATGATAGTTTGAAAGTATTTTTTAGAGTGTTTAGCCCTTTTATTGGGAGGATGTCTGATATATGTTTCTGAAAAAATAAATATATTGAAGTTGAGAAAAATTTGTCATGTTGTAAACTCAGAAAATGGTGCGAGAGAAATTTCTTGATAAAATCTTGATATTTTTTTGAGAGAATTACAATATGTAAAAGCACATAGAAATAGGAGGAAATCTATGAAATACAATGACTTGGGCATATTTATGGCAAGGTATCCTTTAGCATATAAAAGTAAAATTGTTAATAATAAAGAGGAGAAATACAAATGACAAACTATATATTAGAGACAGTCAACTTAACTAAAGAAGTTAAGCACGTAACATTGGTAGATGATATCAACTTAAAAGTTCCCGAAGGAGAAGTATATGCTCTTTTAGGTGCTAACGGCGCAGGAAAAAGTACCATATTAAAAATGCTCGTTGGGATTTTCAAACCAACTCGGGGTAAAATATTATTTGAAGAAAATCCTTGGCGTCGAGAAAATTTGGAAAAAATCGGTAGTTTAATTGAATTTGCACCATTATATGGTAATTTGACTGCACTAGAAAATTTACAGGTTCGTTGTGATTTATTGAATTTACCCTATGAAGATATTGACGAAGTCTTAAAAATTGTTGATTTGTCTGATACAAATAAAAAGAAATACAAGTATTTCTCTGTTGGTATGAAACAACGCTTAGGAATTGCGTTAGCTTTAATTAATCATCCCAAGCTATTAATTTTAGATGAACCAACGATTGGTTTGGATCCGATTGGGATTCAAGAAATGCGCGATTTAATCTTGAGCTTTAAAGAGCAAGGGATTACGATTATTATTTCTAGTCATATTTTGAGTGAAGTGCAAGAGATTGCAGACACAATTGGGATTGTACGAGAAGGACGGTTAGTTTATCAAGAAAAATTTGAGAGATCAAAAGATTTAACGGAACTGTTTATGGAAAATGTTAAGGAATGGAGTGTGAAGTAGATGTTAAAAAATACTTTTAAAGCTATAAAACTTTCTAGCAAAGGACAAAGTTCCTTGAAACAACTCTTTTTTCTACCATTAGGATTAAGTATCTTCTCATTTTTACTTGGTACAACTTTTTTTCAAGGTCAGGTAAGTTATCTCTGGTTTATTCTTTTGTCTCCGTGTATTCTTGCAATCTTATCTGGTAGCATGGATAAATCTGAAAAAAGAGAGACGAGGTACTATACATACTTCTCAACAAATAGTCGGATGCCACAGATTTGGATTTCAAAGGTTTTATTGATTTTTCAACGTTACCTATCTAATCCATACTTTCAATAAAGGTAATAAAATTGATTTGACATTTTCACTTCAATACGATGGAAATCTTTTGATAGATTTAGAACTCGTTAATCGTGCCATTCTAAATGTCTTAATGAATGCAATGGAGCATGCTAAAGAAAAAGTTATCTTAAATTTGCAAACGACTCAAATAGGGATAGAAATAACGATTTGTGATGATAGTTCGGGATTTGATGAGAAAACGCTACAACATGCGACTGAATTTTTATATCGTGGGGACAATAGTAGAGAAAGAAATGGACATTTCGGTATCGGTCTTACTTTTGCAAAAGAAGTAATGATGAAGCATGAAGGAGAGTTAGTCATTATGAACGGTAATCATTCAGGTGCAATGGTACTTCTGAAAATACCATTTGTATCGTTTGAAAAAAATCTAAAAAATAATTAATTTCTTGATAAAATCTTGATATTTTTACAGTAAATTTTAAATTGTTGAGGTGGTAAAGACCATTTTAAAAAAATGTTTAAGGAGAAAATCAATGTTCAAAAAGAAATTTCTATCTAATGGGTGGTGTATTTTGTATACATTAATACCAATTGTTTTTATTGTTGGGACTATGATTGCCATTAAAGTACAACCAAATATTGACGCAACAATGATGGTCTATGGCGTTAAAAGTGTTAAGAGTGAAAATGCTGTTGGTTATAAAATTACTCAAATGATTTTAACGGATGGCAAAATAATTGATTATCCGACACTTGAAGATATTCGTGAGCATAATTTATTAACTTATCATAGTTCGAAAGAATTGGAAGATAATTTAGTATTTCAATCAAGTCGTTTGAATTAAGCTATTATTTCAGATTGTGATTTGAACGTAAAAGTCTCAAGTACTGCACTAAAAATTCAACCACGGACTACAAGTATTTCTTTATGTACATCGGGTTGCAACACGAGGATTTTGATGGCATGTCTTTTGGAAATAGCAACTTGTGGTTGCCACATCAGTAAGTGAACATTGGTAAGAGAGAACTAAGTTATTATGAATTAGTTCTCTTTTTTACAAAAAATATTTATTTTAAGTTTTAGTTGACAAGTTTAGAACGCATCGAGAGGAAGAAAATAAATCGCGATTTGTTTTTGACAAAGAATCAATAAAGTTTTATAATGAAACAGTAAAGACAAGTTAATATTGATTGATTTGAGGTGTTCTCACAAAGATATGTGGGAGTATCAACTAGCGAGCAGTGGATGGTGAGAACACTGTGAAATCAAGATATTAATACTACTTTATTTGAACCTGATTTTGAAAAAAATCACGTGTTGCCACGTTACGGCTAGAGAGTTTTTCATCTTTTTGAGATGGAAATAAAGTCAGGTGGTACCACGTGTTAACGTCCTGTGTTCATAATTGAACGCAGGACGTTTTTATATTTTTAATCAACTGAGTTTTGACTCCTTGGTGTTAGGGAAATAGATAAAAAGGATGAAGACACTGTCGTGTCTTGACGTCTTTTTCCTAATTCACCCCTGCGATTACTCGTCGCGGGGAAAAATCCTACACACCAAAGCAGTCGCCTCAACATCTTAATTAAGGAGATTAGTAAATGATACAAATCACATTCCCAGACGGCGCTGTCAAATCTTTTGATAGTGGCGTGACAACTTTTGAAATTGCTGAGTCGATCAGTAAATCACTAGCTAAAAAAGCACTTGCCGGTAAATTTAATGGCAAGTTGATTGATACAAACCGTGCGATCACTGAAGATGGGACAATTGAAATTGTGACACCTGACCACGAAGATGCCTTACCTTTACTTCGTCACTCAGCAGCTCACTTGTTTGCGCAAGCAGCACGTCGTCTTTTTCCTGACATCAAGTTAGGCGTTGGTCCCTCAATCCAGGATGGTTTCTACTATGATACAGACAACGCTGAAGGTCAAATCTCTAATGAAGACCTCCCACGTATCGAGGCTGAAATGATGAAAATCGTCAAAGAAAATCTGCCATCTATTCGTCGTGAAGTGACAAAAGCTGAAGCGCAAGAAATTTTTGCAGCTGACCCTTATAAACTTGAATTGATTGAAGAACATAACGAAGATGAAGGTGGCTTAACCATCTACAGTCAAGGCGAATATACAGACCTTTGTCGTGGCCCACACATACCATCTACTGGTCGCATCCAAATCTTCCACCTCTTAAATGTTGCAGGCGCATATTGGCGCGGTAACAGCGACAATGCCATGATGCAACGTGTCTATGGCACAGCTTGGTTTGATAAAAAAGACCTTAAAGCCTACCTAAAAATGCGTGAGGAAGCTAAGGAACGTGACCATCGCAAGCTCGGTAAGGAGCTAGATCTATTTATGGTTAACCCTGAAGTTGGATCTGGTCTGCCTTTCTGGTTACCAAACGGTGCAACAATTCGTCGGACGATTGAACGTTATATCGTTGACAAAGAAATCGCGCGTGGCTACCAACACGTATATACACCAATTATGGCGAGTGTTGATTTCTATAAAACATCTGGTCACTGGGATCACTATCATGAAGATATGTTCCCACCAATGGACATGGGTGAAGGTGAGCAATTAGTCTTGCGTCCGATGAACTGTCCACACCATATCGAAGTTTATAAAAATGATGTCCATTCTTATCGTGAATTGCCGATTCGGATTGCCGAGCTTGGCATGATGCACCGCTATGAAAAATCTGGTGCGCTTTCTGGTTTACAACGTGTGCGTGAAATGACCCTCAATGATGGCCATGTTTTCGTTCGCCCTGACCAAATCAAGGATGAATTCAAACGGACATTGCAACTCATGACTGATGTCTATGAAGATTTCAATGTCACAGACTATCGTTTCCGTCTATCTTACCGTGACCCTGCAGATACACATAAATATTTTGATAATGATGAGATGTGGGAAAATGCCCAAACTATGTTGAAAGCTGCCATGGATGAGCTTGAGTTGGACTATTTTGAAGCAGAAGGCGAAGCAGCTTTCTACGGACCGAAACTCGACGTGCAAGTTAAGACAGCACTTGGTAACGAAGAAACTTTATCTACTATTCAACTTGATTTCTTGCTCCCTGAGCGGTTTGAACTTGAATATGTTGGTGCTGATGGTGAAGGTCACCGTCCAGTCATGGTTCACCGTGGTATCGTCTCAACAATGGAACGTTTCGTCGCCTATCTGACTGAAGTTTATAAAGGTGCTTTCCCAACATGGCTTGCCCCAACACAAGTAACCGTGATTCCTGTATCCAACGATGCACACGTTGATTACGCTTGGGAAGTTGCTGATGTTTTGAAAAACGTCGGTATCCGTGTCAACGTAGACGAGCGCAATGAAAAAATGCAATACAAGATTCGCCAGTCTCAAACTAATAAAATTCCATACCAAATTATCGTAGGTGATAAAGAACAAGCTGACAAATCTGTCAATGTTCGTCGCTATGGTAGCAAAGAAACATCTGAATTTAGCTTGACTGACTTTGTCGCAGCCATCACAGCTGATGTTGCCAACTACTCAAAAGTAGTCGCATCAAACGATTAAACATAAAAGCAGAAACTGACATTTCGTTGTCAGTTCCTGCTTTTTTTATATGATGTTATAAGGCTTGAAAATCTAAAATATCCAAGTCTAATATTTTACCTTTATCAATAATTGTTGCTTGAGTTAAAACGCTATTTTCTCGATTTCTGATTAAGTCATTTAAAAACGGTGAGATGGCTTGTGAAATACTTTTTGAAGCCGTCTTATATAATATACTTGGCGTATGGTCGACAACATAGTGTGTGACTTGATTAACCTCATAGGTGGGTGATGACATGGTAGTGATATGTGAACTTTCAATCCCACCACCGGCATCAGCGGAAATATCAATGATTAGACTACCAGGTTGCATCAAAGCTAAATCCTCTATTGTAATTAGATGGTCTTCACGATTCACATCCCAGAGCGATGCGTTCACAACGACATCAAAGTTCCCGAGGGTCTGTCTGAGTAAGCTTTCCTGATTGCGCCGAATGACGGTGACATCGGCGCCAAGACCTTGCAGGACACGTGTTGCACCAAAAGCGACACTTCCTCTGCCAATCAGAGCGACTTTTGTGTCATACGGCATTTGACCGGTTAATAGAAAGGCATGCAGGATAGCGGATTCTCCAGCAAGCTCATTATTTCTCCAAAAAGTATGTTGTTGGTTATCAGACATTTCTTCCCAAGCGATGACGCGGACACCAGTTGCGAGTAGGGCATTTGTAATATCAAGACTTTCCTTGGCGTGAATCCAGCCAAAGACGGTTTGATGCGCTTGGAGCTGACTTAGAATATCAGACTCACCGATTTTAGGTTCACAAATGATACTCTGCTCAAGAACGGTTTGACGTGGGACGATTTGTACGCCTAGGTCTGAATAACTCGTATCACAAATTCCTAAATCTTGTCCATAACCTGTTTCCAGGTAAATCATTTCAGGATGGGTAATGTGTGTTAAATCTTGTGGGAGTAGGGCAATGCGATGTTCATTTGGCTTGTGACTTTTTAAAAAGCCGATTGTTTGTTTTGTGACCATGAGTCTCCATTCGAGGGACGCCTACTGATGGTTTCTAGTAAGGACGCTATGCTCAGTATAACATGTAAAAGATTTAATTGTCGGTTTATTGATAAATAGTGTTTAGAATGATGAAAGAAAAGTTAGGGAATCAAATAAACAGCAGCTATTGACTACTGTTTATTGACTTAATCTAAGAAAAACGGATTGTGCAGTTTTTCAGCACCAATTCTAGTTTGTGGGCCATGTCCGGGAAAGACACGGTAATTATCAGGTAATGTAAAGAGTTGCGTGCGGATAGAGTGTTTAAGTACTTCTATATCGCCAGTGTTCAAATCAGTTCTACCAATGGTACCTGAGAAAAGGGCATCTCCTGTAAAGACAATCTCTTCCTTCTCAAAAACGAAAGAAACACCACCCTGGGAGTGACCAGGTGTTGCAAGGACAGTGAAGTCAAAGCCACCGATGTGATAAGCTGTGCCTTCTGAAAAAGTGTGTTCTGCAGCATTGACCACGACATTGGGTAAATCATGTTCATGACGCGGTAATCCTGAGAGGTTAAGTGTTGGTGTGTAGAGCCAATCGGCCTCGAGTGGGCTGACATAAACTGGTGCGCCAGTTGCCTCACGAACAGCCTCGACACTCATAATATGGTCGTAATGGGTGTGGGTCAAAAGAATCGCTGCGACAGGCTTATCGAGGTCTCGGATAACGCTGAGAATCGTGTCCGTGTCGTTACCTGGATCGATGACGAGTGTTGCCTCATCGTTGGATAGAAAGTAAGTATTTTCATAGGCGATAGGATTAGTAATCATTTTAATGTTCATAAAAACTCCTTTGAGATGTATCACGTTAGAATAAAGCCGTAGCAAGTGATTTTTCTTGTTATTGCTTGTTTCCCTCATTATATCAAAAAACAATATATGTTATAATGGATTTAACTTATTTATAGATAGAAAACGAAAATTATGACCAAATACGCAGTAGTGGATTTAGAGGCAACAAGCGCTAGCCACACGAGTAAAATTATCCAAATTGGTATTGCCGTGGTCGAAAACGGCAAAATCATACAAACCTATCAAACTGACGTCAATCCACATGAGACGTTGGATTACCATATCTCCATGTTAACAGGCATCTCAACGGCTCAAGCTCAGGCCGCGCCTGATTTTTATGATGTCCTCTCTGACGTTGCAGCTATCCTGAAAAACTGTGTTTTTGTCGCGCATAATGTGAAATTCGACTATCATCTCTTAGCTCATACCTTTGCGCAACATGGTGTTAACCTTGATATGCCTAGAGTCGACACGGTCGAACTGGCAAGGGTTTTCTTCCCAACTCTGGAGAAGTATGGACTAGAGACACTCTCGCGTGTTCTGAACTTGCAGCATGATAAACCACATGAAGCACTTTCGGATGCCTATGCGACAGCCAAACTTTTGATTAAACTGCAAGAAAAAATGCGTCATCTACCCAAAAATGTTTTGACAGAAATTGAGCAGCACGCTGATAATCTCATCTATGAAACAAAAGTTGTCATCACTGAACAGCTACCAGAAGCCAAGCGCAAGCATGCCGATATGATTAAGGTCAATCATATCTCGACATTGAAACCTTATTTTGCGGAAAATAAAAATTTAGTCAAAAAGAATTTTAGACAAAATTTGAAGATGCTTAACTTAACAGAACGCCCGCAACAAAAAGCTTTTGCGGAAGTGGTGAAGGCACGGCTTGCAGATGATGCTGCGTCTTTCATTGAAGCGCCAACAGGCATCGGAAAGACCTATGCATATTTATTGACACTATTAGGTCAAGGCAAAAAGCTGATTTTGTCAGTGCCGACGAAAATCTTACAGGATCAACTCATGCAGGATTTAGCCCCTATTTTTAAGGCGAAATTTGGTGTTAACTTTGCTAAAGTACTCGGAACAGCCAACTATATTTCATTAGAGAAATTCAGCAAATTACTGTATAGAGCAGATGAAGGCAAAAATTTTGAAATATTCAAGATGAAAGTGCTAGTATGGCTGACAGAGACAAAAACAGGGGAACTCGATGAATTGAGTCTCACGATGACTAGTCATGCTTATCTGGATAGCATTCGTCATACGGGCGTTGTGAGTCCAGGACAACTCTATTTTGAGCAAGATTTTTGGCAGTTAACGCAGAAGAAAGCTGAGAATGCTCAGGTCATTGTTATGAACCATGCTTATTTAGCGGAACGAATAGCAGACCAAACAGAGATGTTTGAAGATAAAGTTTTAGTAGTGGATGAAGCGCAACAACTCTTTTCTGTTTTAGAAAATGCGCAACAAAAATCAGTTAAACTCTTAGATGAGCTTGTCAAAGTCAACCGTCATACCTCGCAGTTACATAAACGATTGTTAGAAAGTCTCACGCATCAGTTGTCACGGCGACAACTAAATATTGATAAAATCCGTTTGGATGCGCAAGAACTAGGTCTAACAGCGATTACAGATGTCCTTGCCAATCCGGAAGATTTTGTCTGGATTCAAAATCATGTGCTCAAGTCTAGCCCAACAGACTTTCTAAATTTTGCGGCCATGATTCCCCAACAAACCAAGACTTATTTGATTGGCGCAACCTTGTCTATGTCGGATAAAAAGGCTGTTTTTCCAGAGCTTTTAGGTTTTACTGATTACACCTTTGACACCATGCCCCAGGAAAAAAACGATAATCAGCAAGTTTTTGTGGCAACAGACAGTGCCGATATTACAAGTCTCTCACCAGAAGCCTACGCTAATTTTATTGCTGAACGAGTGCAAACATTCGCAAAACTTGGCAAGCCAATGGTTGTCTTGTTTACGAGCAATGATAGCCTTGCGCTAACAGCGCAAGCTTTAGAAGCAGCGGGAGTTGACTTTCTCCAAGCTGATGCATCAGGGGATGCCAGTCGAATTAAGAAAAAATTTGATGAGCGTGCACGGGCTATTCTCTTGGGAAGTAAAAAATTCTGGGAAGGTGTCGATTTTGAACGACAAGATGAGCTCATTTTGCTTGTGACGAGACTGCCATTTACAGTCCCTGATGATATTTTAATTCGAAAATATGCCAAGCGGTTCAAGAATCCCTTCTATGATTTTTCTGTCCCTTTGGCAACCTTGCAACTCAAACAAGCAATTGGACGTGTTAACCGTCGAAAAGACCAAAAATCAGTGGTCGTTATCCTCGACAAACGCTTGGCAGGTAAAACCTACGCCAAAAAAATGGTCAAAAATTTACGACAAGCCAGTCGTGTGGATTTTGCCAAGATAGAGGATATTTTACAAGAAACAAAAGATTTTTTGTAGTATAAGAAAGGCAGTTATGAGGAAAAAACGAATGACAAAAATCAGTCAAATTTGGATTGGTGTGCTATTAATTATCCTGTCTCTTTTGATTGGTACAATCTTCTTTTATATGCAAGCTATGAGTCCTTACAGTCGTGCTAAGTCAGATGCTATTAGCCTTGCCAAAGCAAAAACACCTGTCAAAGAAGTTACGAATTTTGAAATCACGACGACGTTGACAACGACTTATAGTCTCATTGGTCAAGATAGTAAAGGAGAAGCACTGGGTGTTTTAATGCCTGCTAAGGGTGGTGAGATTAAAGTAGTCAAACTAGCAGATAATAAAAGTGATTTAACTGAAAAAACAGCAGCATTGACCCTTTACGATGGTAAAGTCGCTTGGCAAACTAAAGATATGGTCTTGTATGCTTTTGATACCGGTGAAAAAATAAAAGGTTAAAGTCATACAAGGCATAAAACATCAAAGTAATATTAAAAATAGTAATGTGTTAAAGGATGCCTTTGTATTTGAGAATAAATTGAGAATATCGCAAGGAAAGGCTGATTTTTCAAGGTATTTTTGGTATAATTCTAGGTAATCGCAAATTTTTGTAGTTCAAGTTGGGAGAGGATACCTTATGAAATTATCAAGCCTAGTCAATAATTTAGAAGAATCGGTGACACTAGCAGCCTCTGCGCGTGCTAAGGAGTTGCAAACGCAAGGCAGAGATATTCTGATGCTAACCATTGGTGAACCTGATTTTACAACACCTGATAATATCGCAGCAGCAGCAAAAGCAGCGATTGATTCAGGAAAAGCAAGTTTCTATACCCAAGCAGGCGGTTTACCTGAACTTAAAGATGCTGTTGGTACTTATTTCGAAAAATACTATGGCTATGGTGTTGCGCGTCAAGAAGTTGTTGTGACAACTGGTGCGAAATTTGCCCTCTATGCTTTCTTTGCGAGTGTCTTAGATGCTGGTGATGAAGTTATCATTCCAACACCCTACTGGGTAAGTTACGCAGATCAGATTAAAATGGTCGGTGGTGTGCCAGTCTTTGCCGTTGGAACACAAGAAACAGACTTTAAAGTAACGGTTGACCAACTTGATACCCTCAAAACGCCTCAAACGCGCGTTTTAATCCTTAATTCACCCTCAAATCCGACAGGTATGATTTATACCTCAGACGAATTGCGCGCCATTGGGAATTGGGCAGTAGACAATGATGTTTTAATCTTGGCCGATGATATCTATGGCCGATTGGTGTATAATGGTAATGCCTTTACACCAATCTCTAGCCTTTCAGATGCCATTAAAAACCAGACTTTGATTATCAATGGCGTTTCAAAGACTTATGCTATGACAGGTTGGCGGATTGGTTTTGCCGTCGGCAATCCTGAGATTATCAGTGCCATGAGTAAAATCGTCAGCCAGACGACATCTAATCCGTCGGCAGTTGCTCAGTACGCAGCGATTGAAGCCTTAACTGGAGACCAAACCGCCATTGAAACCATGCGGGCAGAATTTGAACAACGTTTAAATACGATTTATCCGTTAGTCAATGAAATTCCTGGCTTTGAAACTATCAAACCACAAGGGGCGTTTTACCTCTTTCCAAAGGTAGCCAAAGCTATGGCAATCAAAGGCTTTACAGATGTTACAGCTTTTTGTGATGATATCTTAGAAGAAACTGGTGTTGCCGTTGTAACAGGTGCTGGATTTGGTGCTGACGACAATCTTCGAATGAGTTACGCAACAGATATGGCAACTTTAGTAGATGCTGTCAATCGCCTTAAAGCATATATGACAGCCTAAATTAGAAATGAAAAGAGGCGCATAGGATGTTTCAATCAGAATTAGCTATCATGCTCTATGTTGAAAATATCAACGATGCTTTAAACTTTTGGCAAGGGATCGGCTTTGTCGGTCAAAAAATAGATGATAACGCAGCGACAATTAAACCTGCCGCAGATAGTCAAGTTACGCTGAATTTGTATGCTAAAGCATTCATCCGTGAAGTCTCACCAGAAGTTGTTGACAATGTGGCATCACTCATGTTTCAAGCCAATGACTTTGATGCCTTGCATGCTAAAGTGACAGAGGTAAGTGATGCAGTTGGTGAAATTGTAGTAGCACCAGGTTTAGGTCGTGTCTTTAATTTTGCAGACCCGGATGGCCATTATTATGCAGTTTGTGAAGTAAAATAATTTTAGTTGAGACTTTGAACGGACGTAGTTCGTGAATGACCCAGTTTGGACGGCGCGCCAGCGGAGGTCAAGTTTCAAGCTTTCACGAAATGGAAGCGCAGAAAGACTTTGAACGGACGATAGTTCGTGAATGACCCAGCTTGGACGGCGCGCCAGCGGAGGTCAAGTTTCAAGCTTTCATGAAATGAAAGCGCAGAAAGTAGGAAATAGAAAAAATGGGAAACTTTGTATCAATCGTTGACGTTAAAAATTATGTCGATCAAGAAATCACAATTGGCGCTTGGGTAGCCAATAAATCAGGGAAGGGTAAGATTGCTTTCTTACAATTGCGTGATGGGACAGCTTATTTTCAAGCAGTTGCTTTCAAACCAAATTTCATTGAAAAATTTGGCGAAGAAGAAGGCCTTGCTAAGTTTGATATCATCAAACATTTAGCGCAAGAAACTTCTGTGAAAATTACAGGGACTGTTAAAGCTGATGATCGTAGCAAATTTGGCTACGAACTTGATGTGACAGATATTGAGGTCATTGGTGAATCTGTGGATTACCCAATCACACCTAAGGACCACGGAACAGACTTCCTTATGGATAATCGTCATTTATGGTTGCGTAGCCGTAAACAACATGCGATTATGCTTGTCAGAAATGAAATTATTCGTGCGACTTATGAATTTTTCAATGCGCGTGGCTTTATCAAGATTGATAGCCCGATTTTAACAGGCTCAGCACCAGAAGGGACGACAGAATTGTTTGAAACTGACTACTTTGGTCAGCCTGCTTTCTTGTCACAAACTGGTCAGCTCTATGCTGAGGCAGGTGCTATGGCCTTTGGCAAAGTCTTTACCTTTGGGCCAACTTTCCGTGCTGAAAAATCGAAAACACGTCGTCATTTGACAGAGTTCTGGATGATTGAGCCTGAGATGGCTTTCACGACACATGAAGAATCTCTTGACGTCCAAGAAGCTTATGTGAAACACATTATCAAGGCTGTCATAGACAATCAAAGCTATGCATTAAATGAGCTTGACCGTGATGTAACAGTGCTTGAAAAATACATCGAGACACCATTTAAAAAGATTACTTACGACGATGCTGTCGCTTTGTTACAAGAGCATCAGGCTGATAATGACTATGAAAAAATCGAATGGGGAGATGACTTTGGCTCACCGCATGAAACATGGATTTCAAATCATTTCGGTGTGCCGACCTTCATCCTCAACTATCCAAAAGCGATCAAAGCCTTCTATATGAAACCACATCCAACACGTGATGATGTGGTCATCTGTGCTGATTTGTTAGCACCAGAAGGTTATGGCGAAATCATTGGTGGTAGTGAGCGTGCGACAGACTATGAGTATCTCAAAGCCAAATTAGTTGAATTTGGTCTATCAGAAGAAGAATACGCTTGGTATCTCGACCTTCGCAAATATGGTAGTGTGCCACACTCAGGATTTGGACTCGGATTAGAACGTGCAGTGACTTGGATCACAGGCAATGAACATATCCGCGAAGCGATTCCGTTTCCACGTCTCCTCCACCGTTTGAAACCTTAAGGGGAAATCAACCAATATGAAAAAAGTGTTACAAATTTCGATTGTAGTCATACTAGTTGCCTTAGTTGGTATGATTTTTTTCAAAATGGTATCAGGAAAATCAGCAAGGCTTGAAAATCGACCGATAAAAGTGACAAAATCTGTGGCTGATAAGGTCGTTGGTGAAAGCAGTGAGAAAGCTAAGTCGTCGACATCTAGTGAGCAAGAACAAGCGAAACCAGAACACAAATGGGTCAAGTCTGATACGCCAATCGAGTTTCCAATTTTGATGTATCATCACATTGCAGATGTTGTTGATGGCAATACCTTATTTGTACCGGCTGATGAATTTAAAATGGAGATGACTGCACTCAAGAATGCTGGATATTATACTTTGAGTCCTGAGGAAGCCTATCGTGTCTTGACGACCAATGAAAAGCCAGCAGAAAAAATTGTCTGGGTGACTTTTGATGATGGTTACAAAAATGCGCATGATACGGCCATGCCGATTCTCACGGCACTTGGGATGAAAGGCAGTTTCTTCATTATTACCGGAAATTTGGGGAATGAAGATACGATGACGGATGTGATGTTGTCAGATTTGAAAGCCAATCCGCTCATGTCTGTCGGTAGTCATACCGTTAGTCATCCAGATTTGGAATATTCAAGTAATGAAGCGGCCAATGCTGAATTGGTTGATTCTAAGAAGTATCTGGATAATTTGTTACACCAAGACACGTCTGTCATTTGTTATCCGGCAGGGCGCTATAACACTGAAACTGCTGGACTTGCTGAAGCGGCTGGCTATAAGCTTGGCTTAACGACTAATCCAGGTCTTGCTAGTAGTGCAAATGGTCTCTTTGCCCTTAATCGTGTCCGCGTATCTTATGGTCAAACAGAGGCAAGTTTTATGGCCTCTGTTGGTAATTAATGATTTAATAAAAATAGTGGCTGTTGAAAAACATCTACTTTTTTTATTGTTCTTTTTGACACAATTTTCTGATAATTTGTTATACTAGGAACAAGTACTATATCAAAATATGATGTATCAGAGGAGAAATATTATGCCAATCAAAACTATCGCAACAGACCAAGCACCAGGAGCTATTGGGCCTTATGTTCAGGGCAAAATTGTCGGTGATTTTCTTTTTGCATCAGGTCAAATTCCACTAGACCCAAAAACAGGTGATATTGTAGGTGAGACAATCACTGAACAAACACAACAAGTCATGAAAAATGTTGGGGCGATTCTTGCCGAAGCTGGTACAGACTTTAATCATGTGGTTAAGACAACTTGTTTTTTGAGTGATATGACAAATTTCGTACCATTTAATACTGAATATGCTAAAGCTTTTGGTGTAGAATTTCCAGCACGTTCAGCCGTCGAAGTTGCCAGATTACCTAAAGATGTTTTGGTTGAAGTTGAAGTCATAGCTTATTTGGGGAAATAGATTATTAGAGATAAAAACAATATACAACGATACCACGTTACCGATGCTGATATATAGCTGGCAACTACTTTAGAAGATAAAATTATTGTCAACTAAAAAAGAGACGGAGACAAAAGCTCTCAGTCACTAAAAGAGAAAAGCAGACTCAGAAAATCAAATTGATTGTCTGAGTCTGCTTTTTTATTCACATAATTTTCCAGAAAGAATATCAGTTTATCACGAAATAGTAAATGTTTTTTACCAAATGGGTATTGTTTTGGCAAAAGAATGCGAATTTCGCATAAAAATGTCAATTTTCTTACCGATTTCGTATTGTTTTGCCAAAAGAATGCGAATTTGGCATGAAAACAACATATTTGTTAGAGACTTTTGTCCCAATCTCTTTTTATTTAACGAATTTGGTAAGAATGGTTTTCAGTGGCAAATATAAAAGTGTCACTAAAATAATTGTGCCAATCCCGTTAATGGCAGTGGCAAGAAGAGAAGTAAAGGCTGCAGCAGCTGCGGGTTCTAAACTAGCCCCAGCAACTAAGGCACGAATGAGGCCTTTTAAAAAATCTGTTAATAGTTTGACCAAGACACCAGATGATACAGCGATTGTGACTAACCAGAGTTTATCGGAAAAGACTTGTTGCAAAGCTTTATACACAATCTGAATTGTTAAAGCAACTAAGACGTTACCTAAAAACACAATAGGCATTTCAACAGCGTAGCCATTGATAATATCAAAAATTGCAAGACCAATAGCACCTGAAAAAGTACCGTAGCCAAAACCTAAATAGAGTGCCGCGAGTGCCACAACGGCATTACCAACATGGAAAAATGGTGCGCCAATCGGGGCAAAAATAGCAACGTGAAGCGACTGAATTGAGACGTATGCGAGTGCTGCGAAAAGCGCAGCTAAGATGACTTTTTTTGTTTTATTTTGGGTGATGGGAAGAAAAACTGTAGTTTGAGAATTTTTTCGTGTTGTCATGAGATGTCTCCTTTTTGATGCTTATGGTGTGCTAAGTTTTAAAACACGTTGTAAGACTGGTACAAGTGCTGTTGCAATGATAATTCCTGAAATGTTTTGTAAAAGGTTAGGAATTAGACTAGGCAAGAATCCACCAGGTCCATAAAAAAGAATATTTGCAAGACCGTAACTGATGACCATAAGAGTAGTTGCAAGAAGGTAATTTAAAGGACGTGATTTGGTACTAGCAGATAAGTAACCTTGGGCCCCGTGAATGACAAGTGAAAATAACATCCACTGCGGATAGCCGCTCACGATATCAAGTAAAAAACCACTCAGTCCTCCGACAATAGCCCCCTCTTTTTTTCCGAAAAGAGATGCTGCAGTAAAAACTAAACCGTCCATTACCGTGATAAACCCTCCCGGTGTTGGAATTAATAATATTTTTGAAATTGCAACATTTAAAGCGATTATGATTGCTAATAAGATAAGTTTTTTATTGTTAGAATTCATAAATAATCTCCAGTTTATTAATCTTGTATTTTTTGATTGAATTATAAAACCTACTACATTTTTACAACTTAGCCTGAAATATTCGCCAATGGCTGAAAAAATTGTGAGTATTTCAGAATTTGAAACGACCATTATCTCGATAAGCACCGTGCCAAATATGTCCGAGATATTGATTAAAGGGCTGGGCGTTTGTAATCGCTGCATGGACGAATGCTTTGGCAGTTGTTACGGCATCAAGAGTTGATTGTCCATTAGCAAGTCCTGCGGTAATGGCAGCAGCAAAAGTACAGCCGGCTCCGTGATTGTTATCGGAATGAACGAGTGGACTTTTGAGATGATGAAAGTCATGGCCGTCATAGAATACATCTAATGCCTCATCGTGCTGATTATCAAAACGACGACCACCTTTGATAATCACGTTTTTAGCACCGTAGCCATGAAGGATTATAGCTGCTTTTTCAATTTCGGAAACTGTTTTAAGTTCACCAAGTCCGGATAAAATACCTGCCTCGACTAAGTTTGGCGTGGTCACATCAGCAACAGGAAAGAGCAATTCTCGGATGCTATCTGCGTTTTCGGAAAGCAGAATGCCGGCTGTTCCTTTACAAGCCAATACTGGGTCAATGACAATATTTTTCGGTTGATAGCGTTCAATCGCATCGCGCACGACTGCAATCGTTCGAATATCGCCCAACATGCCTGTTTTAAGAGCATCTGGCTTGCCACCCGCAAAAATAGTGTCTAATTGGCGCCCAACAATCTCTGGTTCGATCGTTTCAATGGTATGCGACCAATTATCATTAATATCCATCGTCACTATTGACGTTATGGCACTCATACCAAAAGTACCATATTCTTGAAAAGTCTTTAAGTCAGCCTGTAAGCCGGCGCCACCTGTCGCATCACTTCCGGCAATAGTTAGTGTTTTTTTCTTTGTTTTCATCTCTTATCTTCATTTCTTATTTTATTTTTCTCTTGCAATCTATTCTAGCATTTGGTATGCTAAATGGAACAACCAATTGGATTGTTTTTTAACCATCCAATTTACAAGAAAGGCTTGCAAGATGAATTGGGACATCGAGAGAACACAAAAAACACCTATCTATCAGTCAATCATGAAACACATTACCCAAAATATCCAAAATGGTCAGCTATTACCAGGCCAAAAATTACCCTCTGAGCGAAAACTGGCAGCCATAATTGGTGTCAATCGCTCAACGATTGTAAGAGTTATGGCCGAGCTAGAGGCTAAAGGCATTATCAAACGTCAACAAGGCAGTGGGACAATGGTTAATGACGATAAATGGGGGTTAAGTCAAGAACCAGTAGTAGATTGGCACCAGTTGATTCAGGGGCAGCAGACTGATGAACATCAACTGTTGATGACACAAATCAAAGAAAAAAGTCAGGAAGAAGGTGTGATTGACGCCTATACAGGTGAGTTACCGCTTGATTTAGTACCGGCTTTTGATTTGCCTCAGTCAAATTGGCGAGATTTTATTGAAGCTGATAAAAACCAAGATGCGCTAGGCTACTTTCCACTCCGTCAAGCGATATCAAATCTCGTGGCACAAGATTATCGGTTCACGCTACCAGTTGAGCATCTGATGATTACCTCAGGAGGGCATCAGGCGATTTTTTTGATTGTTCAAGCCTTACTTAATAGTGGCGATGCAGTTGCGATTTGTCAGCCTTCATTTTTATATGCCTTGAATCTGTTTCAGACTGCGGGTATTCGCCTATTTGGTGTACCGATGGATGAACAAGGGATGCGCCTAGATTTTCTCGAAAATGAGATACTAAAGCATCGTGTCAAGTTAGTCATGCTCAACCCAACCTTTCAAAATCCCACTGGCACGACCATGTCTTTAGCACGCCGACAGGCATTAATTAAATTATGTCAGACTTACAAGATTCCGATTATCGAAGACGATGCTTTTGGCCTGCTACCATTTGACAAGCGAACGAATGTCCCACCTTTAAAAAAATTAGACCCGCAAAATGTCATCTACATTGGCTCTTTGTCTAAAATTATCGGCTCAACGACAAAAATTGGTTGGATTAGCGCGCCGCTAGCAGTGTTAGAGAAATTATCAATCGCTCGGCAAGATTTGG
This sequence comes from Pseudolactococcus laudensis, assembly GCF_013449735.1. Classification (GTDB taxonomy): domain Bacteria; phylum Bacillota; class Bacilli; order Lactobacillales; family Streptococcaceae; genus Pseudolactococcus; species Pseudolactococcus laudensis. Next base: position 64,656 of record NZ_JACBNY010000006.1, on the reverse strand, counting down.
ATTTGACGCTCAGTATTTTTCCGCAAGTCTTGGCTAATTACGCTTTGTCAGATGTGACTTTCCAAGATAAACTTGCCAGTTTGCGTGCTCAAATCAATGTTAGAATGACTTATTTCTTAGACTTGATTGGTCAAGATTTCACCTGTCATCGCCCGGCTGGAGGTTTTTATGTCTGGCTGAAATTGTCAACAGATACGCTGACAAAAAAACAGATGGATGCCTTTTTATCGGCTGGTATTTTGTGTCTGCCCAGTTTTGTTTTCGGCGATAAAACACCTGCCATTCGGCTTAATATTGCGCGATTAAATCGTGATGAAATCAAGCGATTGGTTGAGAAACTGCAAGAGTTAAAGCAGGTGGGAATTTGTTAGAGAGAAAACTCAAATGCTGCCTATTCAATTGCTAAAATGTTATAATAGTGGTAGTTAAGTATTGCTTTCCAGTTAAAAGTGATACCAAATAAGATGCGTGAAAGAGGCTAACTTGGCACAAGAAAATATCGTAATTCATGGCGCTCGCGCCCACAATTTGAAAAATATAGACGTCACGATTCCGCGAGATAAATTAGTCGTGATGACAGGACTTTCAGGCTCGGGAAAATCATCACTAGCTTTTGATACACTTTATGCCGAAGGACAGCGACGCTACGTTGAGAGTCTCTCAGCTTATGCTCGTCAGTTCCTTGGGAACATGGATAAGCCAGATGTTGATAGTATCGACGGCTTATCGCCTGCGATTTCGATTGACCAGAAGACGACGTCTAAGAATCCACGCTCAACGGTTGGCACGGTAACTGAAATTCATGACTATCTGCGCCTGCTTTACGCACGGATTGGCACACCATACTGTATCAACGGTCATGGTAAAATTACAGCACAATCTGTCGAGGAAATTGTCGACAGTGTTTTAGCCTTACCTGAAAAGCAACGGCTCCAGATTTTAGCGCCCATTGTCCGGGCAAAAAAAGGGCAACATAAGAAGATTTTCGAGAAAATCCAAAAGGACGGCTATGTCCGTGTGCGGGTCAACGGCGAGGTTTATGATGTGTCTGAAGCTCCTGAGCTGGAGAAGAATAAGAAGCATGATATTGATATCGTGATTGACCGAATTGTGCTCAAGGACGGGATTCGTGGGCGTTTGTTTGACTCGGTTGAGGCTGCTTTGCGTCAGGGTGATGGCTATGTCAAAATCGATACTATGGATGGCAATGAGTTGTTGTTCAGTGAATACTATGCCTGTCCTATTTGTGGCTTTTCTGTGCCTGAGCTTGAGCCGCGTTTGTTCTCATTTAATGCGCCACAAGGTGCTTGTCCGGATTGTGATGGACTTGGCATGCGCTTGGAAGTTGACCTTGATTTGGTTGTGCCAGATGGGACTAAGACAATTCGTGAAGGTGCGGTTGTACCGTGGTATTCAGGGACTTCGACTTATTATCCCGCTGTTTTAGAGCAGGCCATGAAGGCTTTTAAAGTTGATTTGGATACCCCTTTTGAGCAACTAACAGAAGATGAAAAAAACTTGATTTTTTATGGCTCAGGCGACAAGCTATTCCATTTCTATCACGAGGGAGATTTTGGTCTGCGTGATTTGGACATGGCTTTTGTTGGGATTGTGCCCAATATCTTCAGACGTTACGAAACGGGTTCTGATAGTACGAAAACCCAAATGCGAGCTTATATGAATGCTTTACCCTGTCAAACTTGTCATGGCAAGCGGTTGAATGAACAGGCTTTGTCTGTGAAGTTGAATGGTGAATCAGGCTATGATATTGCTGACTTGTCTAATTTGCCGATTGGTGAGCATTTGGCGCTGATTCATTCACTGACTCTATCAGAAAATGAAGAGATGATTGCACGTCCGATTGTCAAAGAAGTTGGCGACCGTTTGAGTTTTTTGAAAAATGTGGGGCTGGACTATTTGACCCTATCTCGTAATTCTGGGACTTTGTCAGGTGGTGAGAGTCAGCGAATTCGTTTGGCAACGCAGATTGGCTCAAATCTATCCGGTGTCCTTTACATTTTAGATGAGCCGTCGATTGGTTTGCATCAGCGTGATAATGATCGTTTGATTGAATCCTTGAAGAAAATGCGCGATTTAGGGAATACGCTCATCGTCGTTGAACATGATGAAGACACGATGATGGCGGCAGATTACTTGATTGATATTGGTCCGGGTGCTGGTGATTTGGGTGGTGAAATTATCGCTGCAGGCACACCAAAACAGGTCGCTAAAAATAAAAAATCAATTACCGGCCAATATTTGTCTGGTAAACGAAAAATTCCAGTACCAGAAGTTCGTCGACCGATAGACCTAGAGAAAGCTGTTGTCGTTAAAGGAGCAGCAGAAAATAATCTTCAAAACTTAGACGTTGCCTTTCCTTTAGGTGTGATGACAGCAGTAACCGGCGTTTCAGGTTCTGGTAAATCAACCTTGGTCAATGCCATTCTTAAAAAAGCCTTGGCACAAAAACTCAATCATAACAGTGATAAGCCTGGTAAATACAAGTCAATTTCAGGTTATGAAAAAATTGAGCGTTTGATTGATATTGACCAAAGTCCAATTGGTCGGACACCACGTTCCAATCCAGCGACTTATACCTCAGTTTTTGACGATATTCGAGATTTGTTTGCTAATACCAATGAGGCTAAGATTCGTGGTTATAAAAAAGGTCGTTTCTCCTTTAATGTCAAGGGTGGGCGTTGTGAAGCCTGCTCTGGTGACGGAATTATCAAAATTGAAATGCACTTTTTACCAGATGTTTATGTACCATGTGAAATTTGTCATGGTAGACGTTACAACTCTGAGACTTTGGAGGTGCACTATAAAGAGAAAAACATCTCAGAAGTGCTTGAGATGCGCGTGTCTGATGCGGTTGATTTCTTCAAGCACATTCCGAAGATTGAACGGAAACTACAAACGATTGTTGACGTTGGTTTGGGTTATGTGACTTTAGGACAGCCTGCCACGATACTCTCAGGCGGTGAAGCCCAACGGATGAAACTGGCAAGTGAGCTACAAAAACGCTCGACTGGTAAGTCATTCTATATCTTAGATGAGCCAACAACTGGTTTACATACTGAGGATATTGCCACATTGCTTGAAGTCTTGAATCGCTTGGTTGAGCAAGGAAATACGATTGTCGTTATCGAGCATAATCTAGATGTCATTAAGACAGCTGACCATATCATTGACTTAGGTCCTGAAGGTGGTATCGGTGGTGGTACGATTTTGGCGGTTGGTACACCAGAAGAAGTAGCTGAGGTTGACGCGTCTTATACAGGTAAGTATCTGAAGGAGAAATTAGGATGACAAGACTGGAAACAGAGCGTCTGATGCTCAGACCTTGGTTAAAAACGGATGCAGAAGATCTTTATCGCTATGCAAGCGACCCTGAGATTGGGCCAATTGCTGGTTTTCCTGTTCATACGAGTGTCGAGAATAGTTTAGAGATTATTGACACTGTTTTTCAAGAGTCGGGTAATTTTGCCATCTACTTAAAAAGTGAAAACCGTGTTGTCGGTAGTATCAGTCTAAAGATTGGGCAACAGAGTAGCCTTAAATTGACGAAGCAAGAAGCTGAGATTGGCTACTGGATTGGCAAACCATTTTGGGGGCAAGGCTTGATGCCTGAGGCAGTTGAGGCTGTCATTGATTATGCCCTGAATACGCTCGAAGTGACTGACTTGTGGTGTGCTTATTATGAAGGTAATGTCAAGTCTCAGCGTGTTCAAGAAAAATGCGGTTTCCGTTATCATCATACAGCGTATGACGTCCGAACATATTATGTTAATTTATATGTTGGTTAAAAGATGTTGGGACAAAAATCCCTCCCAAAATAGGCTATGAATGATTTCTAATGTTAATAGAAATCGGTCATAGCCTATTTTTGTGTCATTTTCCGATTCCGAAAAAATTGGAAAACAACATTATAATTCATTCGTAGAAAACAATTACGAAATCGGTATTCTTTTGGCAAAACAATACGAAATCGGTAAAAAAAGTGCCATATTTGTGCGAAATCGGTATTCTTTTGCCAAAACAATACGAAATCGGTAAAAATAAGCTATTTCTCGTGAGAAAATTGGATTCATTCACCCAATAATGCGGAAAAATAGGAAAATAAACTGGCAGGTTTACTTTCCTTTTTTGGTGACTGAGACCTTTTGTCTCATCCTCTTTTTTTACATTATTTTTTAGAAAAGTAGGTCATTCGTGATATAAGAAAGTCACTCATACAAAGTTTTGGTCATATTTGTCATCTTTCATACCGTTCATGACATTTTGATTTTCATAGTATGAAATTGCGATATACTAAGGACACAAACAAAAAAGTTGTAAATAGTTGGCCAACTAGTGATTTTGTTTTCTGATTAAAATAGTTATATCGTTTTTGATAAAAACTATTTTAGTCGGCTGTTGCAGTGAATGAAAATTCATATTTTGAAATTGACTAGATTTCGTATTTAGGGAATAGAGTTAGAAATTGTAGGAGAAAAATCATATGACAAACAAAACGTTGAACAATGTCGTTGCATTAGATAAATTTCCGGTGCTTACTGAAGATGAGATGGTAATGGTTGAAGGTGGCATACTTCCAATTGTTATTGGAGGAATTGTAATTTCTAAAGGTGTTATTATTGGGGTAACAGCAGTTGCTGCAGGGCTAGGTATAGGATATTTAGTAAACAGATAATGAAGGAGGTAGACAAATGTCAACACAAGTATTTAATTTCAATAATTTTAACCAATTAGACGAAACGGAACTCACCGAAGTAGTAGGCGGAATTACTCCTGGTCTTGTTCTTGCGTTATTTATGGCGGGTTATACGATTGGAAAAGATATTGCTAAGCGTTAAAAAAAATCGACAGAAATTTTTTTTGGGACTGTTTATCATCTACATTCTTACCATAATAGTGGGAGATGTGATAGACTCAAATTATTTAGCAAACTTATTGCCTCCGCCACTTGTCATCATTTTCTTTCTTACGATTTATAATTTGTGATGACTGCTGTTTTCTGGTTAATTAAATTTTAAACACAATTAATTTTTAGTGATTAGAAGGCTAAAAAATAACTGTGAAGTAAATTGTTAACTTTTCATGAATATATCTACGATATTTACGATAAGTTAAGGACATCTAAACGTTTAGTTTGGATGTTTTTGGTTATAAATATCAATTAATTTATTAGATATTTCACTAACTTTATGAGCTATTATAACTTTTGTTGAATTGATAAACAATCACTTTTAAAAGTAGCTTTAATTTGGTGATTTACAATGGTTATAAGGATGCTGCAAAGAGGTAAGCAATTTAATAACAATGTTGATAGGAACCATGATTATGAAATTGGATGAATTTATAAGGTATGGACTAGTTATTGTAGCGGTTTGTCTATGGATTATAAAATTTATATGGGAAGAATATTTTAGTGTTAATATATCTGATATATTAATTACTTTTATGGGTGTACTTTCATTAATTCATCTTATTTATGACATAACTCATAAATAGTTTATACCTCAAAATATGCTTGGTAGGAGTAATGGTAGTTTTTGGGAATTTGTTGGTTACGTCATTGGCGCAACAGTTCATGGGCATTAAAAAATATATGCCATTGCAATACAGCCTAAACACGTATCGATGATAACTAGGACTAGAAAACATTCAAATTAGGATTGATTTGGATATTTTTTAAGAGCATTAAAGTAACATTTATAGGTCATTCGAGGCATATTTCGGGTCGTTTATGGTATCAGGATAAAAAGTTGAAAAAAATACGATATACTAACATATAAGCGCTTGCAATATTTTTAAATAAGGAATGGAGAAATGAAATATGGAAATTGAAACAAATCTTTTTCAAAGAGTCCTAAAAGTAACGCTTTTAAAATTAGGCTATGTCTTTATCGCGTTAGGTATGTTTTTAGCAGACCAGACTTTAACCTCAGTTGTCATGTTTCCGCAACTTTTTAATCTAAAATATACGACAACATTAACGGTAATTCTCTCTAGTTTGACTGTGGCATTTTGTCTACTTACACTTTGGCTAGCGAATAAAATGAATTTAACGGATTTTAAATTAAAGATGAGGATACCAAAATTTATTGGCGTTGTCGTCCTAAGTGCTGTTGTGATCTCCATTGTTATGGCGATTGGTAGTATTATAATTACAAATGGTGGTGAGGCAACCTCAGTTAATCAACAACTGCTTAATAATTTATTAAAAACAGTCCCCTTAATCCCTTATGTTTTAGTAACCGTATTGCTTGCGCCAGTCGTGGAAGAATTTATTTTTCGTGGTCTGATAATTGGTAAACTTTCGCCCAAGTACAAATGGGCTGGAGTTGTGGTTTCGGTCATTATTTTTGCTCTCGTTCATAGTCCGAATAATTTAGGCAGCTGGATTCTGTATGGAGGGACCGGTGTTGTTTTAGCTTTTACTTACTGTAAAATGGATAGTTTGGGTACGAATATTGCCATTCATCTAGTTAACAATGCAAAGACTGTTTTGATCATGGTCTTATTATTGAGTTAGGCTTGAATCGAATAGGATAAGATATGTCCAGTATGAGACAATTATTGCCAAGTTTTCTAAAAAAGAAACATTTCCAATAGAATAGGATCATGGCAAGGATATTAAAGGTTAAGTAGACGTAAAAGTTTATTTCTGATATTTTCTCATTTTTGGTATTTTGATTGATGGACAAGAAAATTCAAATTTACCAAGGGTCTTTAAATATGTCAAGGGTATTTGACATATGAAAAATAGTCAAAATTTTAATCTAAAAACACTAAAAATTGCCTCAAAAAAATGTTAGAATAGAAAAGTATAACTTAGTCAAAGTAAGCATACTCATAGACCTGATTTTAACATCACAGAAAGAGGTAAACATGCGTAAAACAATGGACGGAAACATGGCAGCAGCTCATGTGGCTTATGCCTTCACAGAAGTGGCGTCTATCTATCCAATCACACCGTCTAGTCCTATGGCAGAGTACACGGACGAGTGGCAGGCTGCGGGGCGGAAAAATATTTGGGGCGATACTGTCTCGATTAGTGAAATGCAGTCTGAGGCGGGCGCCGCAGGCGCCATTCACGGGGCACTCAAAGCAGGGGCACTTGCGACGACCTATACAGCGTCGCAAGGCTTGCTATTGATGCTGCCAAACATGTATAAAATCGCTGGAGAACTACTCCCTAGCGTGATTCATGTTGCGGCACGTGCGGTTTCGACCAATGCTCTTAATATTTTTGGTGACCAGTCAGATGTCATGAGTGCGCGTGCAACGGGGTATGTCATGTTGGCAGAGTCTTCAGTTCAAGAAGTCATGGATTTGTCAGCTGTGGCACATTTAGCGACGATTGAATCTTCTGTGCCATTTATGAACTTTTTTGATGGGTTCAGAACCTCACATGAACTACAAAAGATTGAGGTCTTAGACTATGCGGATCTGGGTCAACTGATCAATCAAGAAAAGTTGCAAGAATTTCGTGATAGAGCTATGAATCCTGATCACCCGACAGTTTCGGGGACTAATCAGAATGCTGACATCCATTTCCAACAGCGTGAAACGACCAATAGTCACTATGATAAAGTGCCTGCGATTGTTCAAAAATACATGGGCAAGATTAACGATTTGCGTGGCACAGATTACGATTTGATCAATTACTACGGGGTAGCAGATGCGACGGAAGTGATTGTGTCAATTGGCTCTGTCGGCGAAACGATTGAGCAGACTGTGGATTATTTGAATGCACAAGGTCGCAAGACTGGTTTCTTAAATGTGCATCTATATCGACCATTTCCAGCAGAAAATTTTCTTGAAAAGCTCCCTAAAACTGTGACAAAAATCGCTGTCTTGGATAGAACTAAGGAGCCAGGTGCTGATGGTGAGCCACTTTATCTGGATGTTAAGTCTGTTTTGTATGACCATGCATCTGACATCAAAGTGATTGGTGGGCGTTATGGGATTGGCTCGAAAGATACGACGCCAAGCCAAATTGTTGCTGTTTTTGATGAATTGGTTAAAGACGCGCCTAAAAAACGTTTCACAATCGGTATCACGGATGATGTGACGAATTTGTCGCTCGACTTAGGCCTTTCGCTTGATTTGACACCAAGTTCAACGTTTCAAGCTAAGTTCTGGGGATTTGGTTCTGATGGCACTGTTGGTGCCAATAAATCTGCTATTAAAATTATCGGTAACCATACAGATAAATACGTCCAAGGTGCTTTTGCCTACGACTCTAAAAAATCTGGTGGTTTGACAGTTAGTCACTTGCGTTTTGGTGATACACCGATTAAGTCAACCTATATGATTCAACACGCCGACTTTGTCAGCCTATCAACAGCCAGTTATGTTCACCAGTATGATGTTCTGAAAGGGCTCAAAAAAGGTGGCACTTTCTTGCTCAATACGGTCTGGACTGATGAGCAACTTAATCATCATTTGCCAAGTCGGATGAAACGTTATATCGCTGAAAACGACATTCAATTTTATACCATGAATGCTGTTGAAATTGCGGGTAAGGCTGGCCTTGGTAGACGGATTAATACTGCCATGCAAGTGGGTTTCTTTAAATTATCACAAATCATGCCTTTTGATGATGTCTTTAGCATTCTCAAACAAGATGCACATGATAGTTATGCTCGCAAATCTATGAAGATTGTTGAGCAAAACTGGCAAGCTATGGATTTGGCAGTGGATGGGTTGCACAAAGTGACGATTCCAACCGATTGGGCAACAGCAAAAGCGCCACAAGCCATTGAAGTTGGTGGTGAAAAAGTTAAGAAATATGTCTTCCAAATCGTCAATAACGTCAACGCTCAAGAAGGCGATAACCTGTCAGTTGGGGATTTAGTTGATAACGACATGACAGATGGCCGCATGCCACTCGGCACAACCGCCTCTGAAAAACGTGGCGTTGCCTTAGAAGTACCCGTATGGGATGTTGACAAATGTACCATGTGTAATGAGTGTAGTTTTGTCTGCCCACACGCAGCGATTCGACCTTTCCTACTGGATGAAGATGAACTAAACGAAGCACCTGAAGGTTATCTCGTCAAAGATTATCGTGGCGCTGATGGTCTCATGTATCGGATCCAGGTTTCTGTCGAAGACTGCACTGGCTGTGGTCTCTGTGTCGAGGCTTGTCCTGCCAAAGGTAAAGCGCTCGAAATGAAACCTTATGAAGAAGTCCGTGCAGAGGCTGCAAATTGGGCCTTTTCAATGACCCTGAAAACCAAAGCTAATCCAGCTAAGCCCAACACTGTTATTGGCACACAGTTCAACACGCCATTACTCGAATTCTCAGGTGCCTGTGCTGGCTGTGGCGAAACGCCTTACGTTAAACTCCTCACACAAATGTTTGGCGACCGCATGATGATTGCCAATGCCACAGGTTGCTCATCTATCTGGGGTGGCGCAGCACCTGTCAGCCCTTACACAACAAATGATGCTGGTCAAGGCCCTGCCTGGTCCAATTCCCTTTTGGAGGATAATGCGGAATTTGGTTATGGCATGTGGTTGGCGTCGCAAGCGCGCCGCACGAAGTTGGCCAAGGATTTGACAACTCTGCTTAATGAAGTAGCAGTATCAGAAGAAGTAGCAGCCCTGATGCAAGACTGGATTGACCATAAAGATGAATCTGAAGGCACACGCCAACGTGCTGAGAAACTCAAAAGTGCCCTAGCAGACTTAGGCCCAGAGTTTGACAGTATTCGAGCACGCCAAGACCAATTTGTCAAACCTACTCAATGGATGATTGGTGGCGATGGTTGGGCTTATGATATTGGTTTTGGAGGGATTGACCATGTCATTGCCTCTGGTGCAGATGTGAATATGCTCGTCATGGATAATGAAGTCTATGCCAATACCGGTGGTCAAGTTTCTAAAGGCACACCACGCTCTGCGATTGAAAAATTCTCAGCAGCAGGGAAAGCCGCAGCTAAGAAAGATTTAGGTTTCATGGCCATGACCTATGGTAATGTCTATGTCGCCCAAATCGCCTCGGGTGCTAATAAAATGCAAACGATTAAGGCTTTTGAAGAGGCAGAACGTCATAATGGGCCGTCAATCATCATCGCCTACATACCATGTATTTCACACGGTTTACGTGGTGGTATGTCACAAACCATTCGAGAAGCTAAAGAAGCTGTAGAGTCTGGATATTGGCAACTTTATCGCTATAATCCAAACTTGGAAGATATGGGGAAAAATCCCCTTACGCTAGACTTTAAGAAACCTGATTTTGATAAGATGACAGGGTTCATGACTCAACAAGTTCGATTTGCAAGCCTACAACGCATCAAGCCAGAAGCAGCGCAAGCCTTGTTTGATAAGACGACTGCAGATGCGCGTCGTAAATTTGTTCGCTATGCACGGATGTCTGGAGACTTAGATAAATTCCTAGCTAAGGAAGCCAAGGCTAAGGGTGAAGAAACAGTCCTTGTCACTTCTGCTAAAGTAGAGCCTCCAAAGCGTGAAAAAGACCCTGAAGCTGAGGCTCGTCGTGCTGCCAAACGTGCAGAGCGTGCCGCTAAACGCGCAGGAAAGTAACCTAACAATCGAAAATAACGATTAATGTAAAAAAGCAGGGATAAAAGTCCTCAGTCGCCAAAAGAGAAAAGTAAACTGGCAGGTTTGCTTTTCTCTTTTTTTATATTATTTACTGAATGAATCCGAGTTTTTCATATCATCACAACTTTTTTTACCAATTTCGTATTGTTTTGCCAAAAGAATGCCGATTTCGCACAAAAACGGCACTTATTTTACCAATTTCGTATTGTTTTGCCAAAAGAATACCGATTTTCGCAAAAAACGGCACTTTTTTACCAATTTCGTATTGTTTTCAGTGAATCATCATGTTGTTTTACAATTTTGGGGAGGGATTTTTGTCCCACCCCTTATGTCAAGACATTTACTAGATGTTTATGTTACAATCACCACAAGAAAACGCTTTCAAATAAGTGAATAAGAGATGAAAAGGTAAGAAAAAATGTTTGTTTATATTTGTTGTGCTGGTGGAATGTCATCTAGTCTATTTTGTATCAGAATGGTAACAGCATTGAATGAAATGTATCCCGCTTTAAAAGTAACGTCAGCACATTTAGACACTGTCATGTCGAAAGAGACGACCTATCGAGATAAATATGACTTGATATTAGTGTATGGTGGGGTTGATGTCATCAGTCCAGAGAATGCTTTCGAGCTCAATCAGTTTATCGATGTTATCTTAATAGCGCCTCAAGTTGCTTATCTATTGCCCTTAAAATAGGTGGTATTAAAGGAATACCCGATTATCGTCAAATTAATTGATAAGAAGATTTTTGGGACAATGGCGGGAGTTAGGGCATCGAGTGATTTGTTGGATGAACTTGTTGATTTGGATTTGGAGCGCTCATATCTGTCGGCAGCCATGATTGAAACGAAAAATGCCGATAAAAATATTGAACTTTTATTAACTGGCTTGGACCGAAAAGGTGATGTTGCCAAGCAATTGGTCCATTCTTTTGAAAGTATGGGGTTAAGAGTTGTTCAAGAAAAATATGGTCTAGAAAATCTATATCAGTTTCAGCCTCAAGGTGATTATGATATCAGGCTCTTATTTGGCTATAACCACATGTTGTCAATAGAAGATATGCCTAAAGTATCTCGAAGAATTGATGGTTTGATTTACCTGAAAAGTCCGTTAGAAAATCCTAAAATAGACTGGTTTCAAGACTATCAAATTCCATTGCTTAAACTTAATCGACAGCAACATTACGGTAAACCCTTTGATTTCTCTACTATCCAGGCCTTTCTTTTGACAGTCGCTCAACGCTCAGAAATGATTAGTGAGACCTATGTTGCTAAATTTGAGGCAGCGCCACCGGAAAAGCAAAGGCACCATTTTCTGGGTATCTTGTCATGGGAAGTTTAAGTGCCACACTTGATTTATAAAGCAAACTTCGTTGGTAAAACATTATATTAATTCAAAATAAATTCAAGAGAATCATCTCTTTTCGCTGTTAAAAAAAAACAAAAATGGTAGAATTGAAACATGAATGATTTTAATCAAATTTTCAACCTGCAATCATGGCAGGAAATAATTCAGCTGAATATGACCCCTTGGCGACTTTTTATCGCTATTGTCGATATCAGTCTGATTACCTTTTTGATTTATAGCGCTTTGCGGAGTGTGCAAGGGACAAAATTGATGACATTGGTGCGCGGTGTCCTCTTATTTATCATGCTAAAAATCATAAGTGGTTGGCTAGGACTGGGCACATTTGAGTGGCTCTTGAACCAAGTGATTACCTATGGTGTGATAGCCGCCGTTATCGTCTTTCAGCCAGAAATTCGTCGCGGTCTTGAAAGTCTCGGTCGTACCACGAATATTTTCAGTTTTAGCTTATCGGACGACAAGAAAAAACAATCGAGCCATATCAAAGCCTATGAGAAATCATTCGACTACATGAGTGAGCGCAAAATCGGTGCGTTGATTGTCATCGAACAGTCTCAAACCCTTGAAGAATATATCTCGACCGGGATTAAACTGGATGCAGACATTACAGCCGAGTTACTCATTAACATCTTTATCCCCAATACCCCCTTGCATGATGGTGCAGTTATCATTCAAGGCGATAAAATTGCGGTAACGTCAGCCTACTTACCACTGACCGAAAATAGTAAGATTTCTAAAGAATTCGGGACCCGCCACCGTGCGGCGATAGGTATTTCTGAGGTCTCAGACGCCATTACTCTGATTGTTTCGGAAGAAACAGGAGGCCTGTCAATTACCAAAAATGGTGAATTTTACTCAGACCTCTCAAAAAGCGAGTTTCATGACTTTTTGATTAAAAACATAGAAGATACCAATAAAACAAACAAACGAGATAGACTCTTGAAGAAATTAAAGTCAAAGAGAGGTCAATCAAATGAAAAATAAAGATTTCGTATCATCAAAATTTATCTACATACTTGTTAGTCTTTTCTTTGCGATTGTCTTATTTTTCAATGCCAATACGGTGTTACTGAAAAATTCTAACGATAGAACGAATGCGTCAGAAACACATTCAACGACGCTTTATGATGTACCAATTGAACTGAAATATGATCACGATAAATATTTTGTCTCAGGCTTTGACGGCAGTGCCAATGTTTATCTGACATCTTATAATCTCGTTCGACTCAATGCTGAAAAATCATCAGATACGCGTAGTTTTCATCTGGTTGTTGATTTGACGAAGGTTAAAGAGGGAACAGTTGAAGTCCCTGTTAGAGTAGTCGAATTGGCAACAGGTGTCAATGCCCAAGTTGACCCAGGTAACATTTCAGTAACAGTTGAGAAAAAAGCAGAAAAGACTTTTGATATTACCCCAGTCGTTTCTCTTAAATTATTACCAGAAGGCTACCAACTGAAAAATGTCAGCATTGATAAGGACACGGTTAAGGTGACGTCTGGAGCCTCTATTATTACGCAGATTGATAAATTGCAAGCCGTTCTACCTAGTGATGTGATTTTGGACAATGATTACTCTGGTAAAGTATATCTACAAGCTATCGATAAGTCAGGTAAAGTGTTACCAGCAAAATTATCACCAACGTCTGTTAATATGAAAGTGGCTGTTGAATTACCTAACAAAGATGTTCCGATAGTGGGCAAGATAACGGGTAAAAAAGATAATTCCTTCACAAATTATAACTTCAAACTTTCAAAAGATACTGCGAATATTTCGGGTGAGCAGAAATTCATTGATGATGTGTCAAGTATTACAGCTAATATCGACGTGACGAATATTACAAAAGAAACGACAATCAAAGTGCCACTTTCACAAGATAATGTGACGATTTCGCCAAATGTGATTGATGTGATAGTGACACCGGTTAAAAAATAGGTTATAATAGTTATAAAATAAAAAGTAAGTTATAATAGATGTAGCACAAAAAAAGGAAATGAGATAATAAATGGGTAAGTATTTTGGAACTGATGGCGTACGTGGCGAGGCAAATGTTGAGTTAACACCTGAATTAGCCTTTAAACTCGGTCGCTTTGGTGGTTATGTGTTGTCACAGCACGAAATTGGAACACCGAAAGTTTACGTTGCGCGTGATACTCGGATTTCAGGTCAAATGTTAGGCACATCGTTGATTTCAGGGCTTTTGAGCGTTGGGATTGAAGTCTACGACCTTGGTATCATTGCGACACCAGGTGTAGCCTATCTTGTAAAAAAAGATGGTGTATCTGCGGGTGTCATGATTTCTGCCAGCCACAATCCTGCCTTGGATAATGGTATCAAATTCTTTGGAGCAGACGGCTTTAAGTTAGAAGATAGTCAAGAACTCGAAATTGAAGCCTTGTTAGATGCTGAGCGTGACACTTTGCCACGCCCTTCAGCACAAGGACTTGGTATCTTACATGATTATTCTGAAGCAGTTCGGAAATACGATGAATTTTTGAAAAATACTGCAGAAGGTAGTTTTGACGGTTTTAAAATTACCCTTGATACAGCCAATGGTGCGACTTATACTAGCGCTCGTACAGTTTTTAGTGACCTTTCTGCTGACCTCAATGTCATTGGTGAAACACCTGACGGTCTGAACATCAACCTAGGTGTTGGCTCAACCCACCCAGAGAATCTGGCGAAAGCAGTTGTTGAAAATGGTTCAGATTTAGGTTTGGCTTTTGACGGCGACGGTGATCGCTTGATTGCTGTTGATGAAACAGGGGCTATTGTTGATGGTGACAAGATTATGTTCATCGTTGCTAAGCACTTGCATGAGAAGGGCTTATTAGCTCAGGACACAGTCGTGACGACTGTTATGTCTAATCTTGGTTTCCATAAAGCTTTGGAGGCTGCAGGGATTAACAGTGTGATTACAGCTGTTGGTGACCGTTATGTCGTTGAAGAAATGAAGAAAAATGGTCATAACTTTGGTGGTGAGCAGTCAGGTCACATCATTTATCTTGATAATAATACAACAGGTGATGGTCAAGCCTCAGCGATTTTACTTGTAAAAGTTATGCGTGAAACCGGTAAAAAACTATCAGAATTGGCAGCGCAAGTCACAATTTATCCTCAAAAATTAGTCAATGTTCGTGTTGAAAACAGCATGAAATCTAAAGCAATGGAAGTGCCTGAGATTGCGAATATCATTGCTAAAATGGAAGAAAAAATGGCAGGTAATGGCCGTATTCTTGTTCGCCCAAGTGGGACAGAACCTTTATTACGTGTTATGGCAGAAGCGCCAACTGATAAAGAAGTAGATGAGTATGTGGATACGATCGTTGCAGTTGTTCGTGAAGAGATTGGAATTGATTAATCAAGACGTCACCTATAAAATTAAAAATTAAAAATCAAAAATCAGAACCTTTTGTGAGGTTCTTTTTTGTGAACTTGAGTCAGTTACAGAAAAATAATCAAAAAAACACCTGATGGATTAGCCAAATGCTAAACAGTCAGGTGTCTTCAAGTAATTATTTTGCGCGAAGTGCAGCCATTGTGATGTAGTTGTAAGGTTGATTGAAATGTGGCAAGAAGAAGATGTCCAATAGTTTCAATTTATCAATCGTCACGTGCTCTTGGATAGCTAAGCTGAACATATGGATGTTAGCTGAAATATCTTCAGTTGAGGCAAGTTGTGCACCAACGATACGACGTGATGATTTTTCGTAGACAATACGGATTTTAACTGGTGCATTTTCTTTGATGAAACCAGGTTTTTGTAAGTCTTCAAAGTCAGTGTAGTCAACATCAATTTCAGCTTTTTTAGCAGCAGCAACAGAAAGGCCTGTTGACACCATGTTATAGCCGAAGATTGAGATACCGTTACTGCCTTGTACGCCAATAGCGTCAAGTTCCGTACCACCAACGTTATGACCCGCAACGATACCGCTACGAACAGCATTTGTCGCAAGGGCAATATAAGTTGTCGCTTCAAGGGCGTTTGAATAAATTGTCGCACAGTCTCCAACAGCATAGACGCTATCGTCGCTTGTTTTTTGATGATTATCAACAAGGTAAGCACCATTTCGGAAAGTTTCCAAGTGGTCTTTACCTAAATCTGAATTTGCTGTGAAACCAATGGCATTGATAACCATATCCACATCGTAAGTGCCTTTATCTGTAACTAATTGTGTTACGCGTTTATCACCTTTATATTCAGTAGCGAGTTCGCCAAAATGAAGTTCAATCCCGTTTTCTTCAAGATTTTTGTCCATGTTGTGTGTGAATTCAGGGTCGTAGTAAGACGCAAGAGACGTTGGCATGGCATCAAAGAGGAGGACATTTTTACCACGACGTTTAGCAGCTTCTGCGATTTCAACGCCAATATAACCAGCACCGATGACAGCAACAGTTTTGACATCTTCACGTGACATATCGTGGTCAACTTCTTGTCCTTCTTGGAAAAGTTTCAAGAAGTGTAAGCCTTCAAGGTCTTTACCGGGAATATTTGGAATGATTGGTTTACTACCAGTTGCCAAGATTAATTTATCATAGCTTTCTTCAGATTTCTCGCCAGCTTTATTTTCAAAGTAAACGATTTTATTATTAAAATCAATGCTAGTCACACTTGATTCCATGAAGATTTTAGCACCTTTTTTGCGGAAAGCTTCTTCGTTTGTATAAAAGAGGTCTTCATAACCATCGATTTGA
Organism: Pseudolactococcus laudensis; assembly: GCF_013449735.1. Taxonomy (GTDB): domain Bacteria; phylum Bacillota; class Bacilli; order Lactobacillales; family Streptococcaceae; genus Pseudolactococcus; species Pseudolactococcus laudensis. The sequence continues at coordinate 48,013 of NZ_JACBNY010000006.1, read as the reverse complement.
CGGCCAACCCAAAGTGCTGTACCACAGCCGAGATAGCTGAGGTTAGTATTGCGGTCGATTAAGACAACTTCAGTGCCAGGATAATTGTCAAGGAGTGTATTGGCAGCAGCGATTCCTGCATGGTTTGAACCAATAATAACTGTTTTCATAGGTAGTAGGTTTCCTTTTCTTTTTTAGAGGTGCGCTTGATACGTTAAACATGAGACAGGTACTGAAGTAAGACAAGTGTCTTAAGACAAGTCTGACTAGCTGTATCTATCTGAGTGGCCCCTTTTACTTTTAGCGACATGGCCTGAGATGATTTGGCCGATTGAAGAAGTTTTGTAGCTGTAGCTTAATTAAAAGTATACGCGTTCAAGTCTGAAAACGCAACAAATGTTTTGAAATAGTTTCAGAAAAAATCAAGAAAATCATTCGAAAGCGCATAAGAATACGCTAAGCCTAGTCGATGATAAGTTGGTAGAAACTAAGTAAAATATGTTTCGTTTTGTACTTAACTGCGTCTAATCGTTTCACCTCCGTTTTGAATCGATAATTTTAAAAATGTGTGCTTTTTTTATAAACACGCAAGTATTAATAATACCACACTTATTATAAACCAAAAAGAAAGCGATTGCAAAAATAGTGTATCGGAAATTTAAAAAGATTGAAAAAAAGATAGCAAACTTGACGCTATCTTTTTTTCAATCTTTACTCAGTCTGTATCAACTTATTTGTAACTCAACGTTTTTGTCGTCTTGCAAATTCAGTGAATCGAAACTTATCAACTTGATGTCGGCTATCCGTATATTGAAAAACACTGGCATCATTGAGAAAAACATGGCTTTTGACGCTGACAATGTGGCGGTCTAGCTGATTGAGATCTAGAAGTTGTCGATCTTCGTCATTGATAAAATCGATGGTGATTTCTTTTTGGGCGAAGGAAATTTCTATTTTCAGCTGTTTTTCAAGGTAGTCGTAGAGGGAGAAGGCAACATCTGCTTTGCTCATATCAGGACAAATGTCGTGTTTGACAAAATCGTGGTCAAGGACGACTGCCTCGCCGTCAATTTTACGAACGCGAATGATATGCCAGACGGGAATACCTGGCTCGAAAAGTGTACGAGCAGCAAGTTCACTATCGACAGTGATTTTCTCAAATTTAATGACCTCAGTGACACTTTGAAAGCCGAGGGAGTCTTGCAACTCCTTGTAGCTAGTTAAGCCAGAAATCGGAAAATTAAGTTTACTTGAGGCGATGACGACAGAACCGCGTCCTTTTTGTTTTTGGATTAAGCCTTTTTCTTCCAAAATTTGAAGGGATTGTCGGATTGTTGCACGACTGGCATCATAGATTTTGACGAGTTCATTTTCACTTGGTAGCAGGTCATTTTCCTGATACGTTTTATTTTTTATTTTATATTCTAAGTCATGTAGAATCAGTTCATATTTTTTCATATCTTTATTTTACCAAAATTCAGAGCAAAATATGTTAAAATGAAAGGGAAACGTTTGCAAGCTATCTAAAACAAACAGAATTTTAAGAAACACTAGAGTAGCGCAGAAAGACTTTGAGCGGACGAAGGTCGCGAATGACCCAGCTTGGGCGGAACGCTAGTGTAGGTCAAGTTTCAAGCTTTCATTTTAATGAAAGAGCAGAAAGGGAAGAAAAATGATTCAACTTATTGCATCAGATATGGATGGCACGTTGCTTAATGCTGAGATGGAAATTTCAGAGGAAAATGTTGCGGCGATTAAAAAAGTACAGGCAGCAGGGTTAGAGTTTGTTGTGGCAACTGGGCGTTCAATTGAAGAGGCGCAACCAATCTTGGAGTCAGCTGGAATTAAATGCCGCTACATTACGTCAAATGGAGCGCAAATTTTTGATGAAAATGGTCAAAATATCTTTACTGTTGGGATTGAAAAGGAAAAGCTTGCCTTAGCCTTGCCTATTTTGCGTCGCCATGATATTTATTTTGAACTTTTTACGGATAAGGGTGGCTTTACTGAAAATATTGATGACCGAATTGCCAGTGTGGCACATTGGCTGAAAAGCACGTCGCCTAATTTGTCTGAGGCTGAGGCTTTTGAAGTCGCTAAAAGCCATATGGCGACGTTACCAATTAATTTTGTAGCTGATTTCAAAGAGGTTCTGGATAATCCTGAAGTAACAGTTTTGAAAATATTTGCGATGGGACAAATTGATGATCCAGCTTTATTATTAGCTAAGGAAGAATTGTCACAGATTCCAAATTTGGCGGTGACATCATCTGGTGCTAATAATATTGAAGTTAACCATGAGGCGGCGCAAAAAGGGCAATCCCTCCAAAAAGTGACAGAGCTATTAAGCCTTCCCTTGTCAAAAGTCGCAGCACTTGGTGATAATTTTAACGACATGAGCATGATTGAGGCAGCGGGTGTTGGGATCGCAATGGCTAACGCTGAAGAAGAGGTCAAAGCGATTGCTAAGTACACGACTGTGACGAACATTGAGAATGGTGTGGCGCATGCAGTTGAGCGTATTTTAGCAGGCGAGTGGCAATAAGAGATAATAAGTGAGATGAAAAACGTGAGTAGCGTTTTTTTTGGTATCTAAATGAGAGCGCTATCACATGGTGGGAGACTTTTCGGCTTTTTTTCGTTATAATAATAGTGACATAGAAGATAGACGATGTGTATAGAAAATATAGGTAAAGCAAGATGACAAAAATAAGCGATGTTGCTGAAAAAACAGGCTATTCGATTACGACCATTTCAAGGGCAATTAATGACCACCCTTATGTTTCAGATAAGACTAAAAAGAAAATCTTTGACGCTATGAAGGAGTTAGATTATTATCCCAATAACGTTGCCCAACAGCTGAGAGGCAAAGGGACAAAGTTGATAGGTGTGATTATCTCCTTTGTGACCAATCCTTTTTTTACTTACTTGGTTGATGCGATTGAAAAAGCGCCTTATCAGGTCGGTTACCAAATTGTTATTTTGCAGACATTGGAAGAACCTGAGCGTGAGAAAAAATTTATTGAGATGCTGAAAAAACGTCAGCTAGATGGCTTAATCATGACTAGTCTTGATGACGATAGTCCGGAAGTCTTAAAACTCATTGAGGCAGGAAAAATCGTTGTCTGCAATCGCTATCTGGGTGAGCAAAATATCCCACTGATTCATGTTGACGAAAAAAAGGCGACCTATGAGGCGACCTATTATTTACTCTCGAAAGGTCATCGGAAAATTGGCTATGTGACAGGTAACAGAGGGAGTATGTTGACTGTGGACCCACGTTATGAAGGGTATGTACAAGCTCTGAAAGAGTTTGGTATTGAACTAAATTCAGATTGTGTCTTTCCGAGACGGTTAACGATTAGCGACGGAAAAAGTACCTTGACAGACGTCTTAGCCCTAGGCGAGGAGCGACCGGACGCGCTTTTAGTCATCAGCGATGAGGTTGCCTCAGGAATTTTAAGCCAATGTCATCTATTGAATATTAAAGTACCGGAAACTCTAGCGATAATTGGCTTTGACGACCAACCTATTGCAGAGGCACTGTACCCAGGATTGACAACTGTTAGGCAACCGATAAAAGAAATGGGTGAATATGTGGCGGCGCTTATAATTGCTAATATTGAACACCGTGAACAACCGGAAAGGCCAGAGTTAAACACAAAATTAATTATCAGAGGAACAGCTTGAGACTTTCAGCTGTTTTTTTTAGAATCGGATATGAAAACGTTTATCACAATAATGGTTTTATTTGTCTTTAATAAATAATTTGAAACAAAAGTATAAACAGTAAAGCTAAGATGCTATCGTTTTAAAAGATATTTTAAATAATAAATATTGATTATTTAATGATATTAAATGGCAAAATATGATGACAATAATGCGAGATAGTGCTATTTAATATAATATTTGCATTATTTAACCTATGAAATAGAGATATAAATATACAATCTTTATTTTTTGATCTGATTTTTGCTCGTGAATAAAATTTATGAAAAGGGTTGACATAAAAATGGAAGTATAGTAAAATTCATCTATAAAAAAATGAAAGCGCTTTCAAAATAGGACAGAGAGGAGATTCAGAACCAGTTTTCAGGATTTTAAACGAAAGTTCAATTCTAACTTAGCTAGCAGGATAGAAATGAAACAAGGATAAAATCTGGTGGTTTATGAAAACGGTTGACAGAAAAGTTTAGATGTAATATTTGTGATAATTACGATTCGTATTTTTAAGGAGAATTAGAATGAAAAAATGGCAAAAGTTAGGTTTAGGTTTGCTGACTGTGGCAGCAGTAACGTCATTGGCAGCATGTGGCAATGCAGGTTCAAAAAGTGGTGGAGATGATTTCCTATATGTCTTTAATGGCAAGGGAGAAATCGCTGACCCACTCAAAAAAGTCGTAGAAGAGTACGGTAAAGAAAACAATATTAAGGTTAAGACCTATACTTTATCTGTTGGCACAACCAATGGTAATGAAGTTCAAACGACAGAGTTTAGCTCTAAAACACCACCAACTATCTTCTCATCAGGTACACTCACTAACTGGGGACCTGACTCGGGAGATTATATGCAAGATATCAATAAAATTGATAATGCTAAACTTAAAAAATTGGCAGATGAGATTCCTGCAGCCCAACGTTTAACAGCTAAGAATGGTGAAAACTTCGGATTACCTTATAATATTGAAGGTTACGGTTATCAAGTTGATAAAAATGTCTTGAAGGATTTGTTTGACGGAGACACCTATGCCTTATTAGCTGACTTAAAAGCTGAACCTGATTATACGTCATGGCAAACTTTTGTCAAAGCAGTTGATACTTATATCAAAGACGGTACAGTCTCTCCTGTAACTGTTAATGGTCATACCTATACTTTTGCAGCTGAGAAAAAAGGCTTGGCTAAAGAATTAAATGGCGTTTTCGTTGAATCTGGTGCTGAACTATGGACTTACCAAAACCACTGGGTATCATTCCCACTCAATACAGTCTTTGAAAATGTATCTGCAGCCTACTATGCCAAAGGTGATGAAGGCATTAAGGATGCAAAAGCAGCACTCAAATCTAAAATCAAAGGACTTGACTTTGAATATTCTTACATGGCTGGTAAAAATGGTGCCGTTAAACGTGGTCCAGACTTCATTGATAGTGCTACGGGGAGCTATGATGCATCACTCGCAAACTTTGTCGCACATAAAGGTTTATTCTTAAAACAAGGAAACTGGATTTATCCGAACCTTTTAAAACTTGATAAAGGCATTATTGACACGATGGATTTGATTCCAGTAAAATGGCCAGTCCAAGATAGTGACATCAAAATCAAAGACCGAGATGCGAAACTTTTTAATACGACAATTCCAGCCTTTGTACCAAATTACTTTATCATCAATAAACAAGCAAGCAAAAAACAACAAGAGATTGCAGCTGACTTCCTCGCTTGGCTTTATACGTCTGACTGTGGTAAAAAATTCCTCAAAGAAGAGGCTGGCTTTATCATGTATAACGATTTGAAAGACACGACATCGCCAAATAAACTTAATAATGCAGTTGCAGCCTATGTCGCAGCAGGTCCGACACTTGGCAATCCATTTGATGGCACACCAGGTTCATTCAATGATACCATTGGTGATTTCTTGAAGAAAAACTACATGACGAAAGAAAAATGGACTGAAAAAGACTACGACGATTATGTCGATAAATCAGTTAAAACTTGGGTGGACTTCAAGGAACAAAGTGGTCAATAATTAAATGTTACTGCTAAAGCAGTCTTGACTACCCGTATTGTCTAACACAGTACGGGTGTTCAAGTTTATCAGCCTTATCAGCTTATCTTTCGCATCTTCTAGTGATGTTCGAACTGAATCAAGGAGAGTTTAATGTCAAAATTATATAAAAAATGGTTCTTTCCATTTGTTTTGCCTGCCTTTGCCGTCTTTCTGATTGTTGTTTTAATTCCTTTCATAATCGGAATTTTCTACTCATTTACAGGCTGGCGTGGCTCGTTCTTTATGGGACCAAATGGTCGGACGACCAATCCCTTTGAGGCCTTTCTTGGCTTGAAAAACTATATCGCAGCTTTCAAACAAGAATCCTTTCGCTCAGCCTTCTTGTTCTCGGTGAAATTTACGGTACTTGCAGTAATTGCAGTCAATGTTGTTGCCTTGGCACAAGCGCTCTTGGTGAATGCTATTGGGAAGGCTGTCGGAATCTTTCGAGCAACCTTTTTCCTACCGAATTTATTAGGGGGGCTATCTTTAGGGTTCATCTGGTTGTTTATCTTTAACAACATTTTAACAAAGGTTTTGTTTGGTAAAGAAGGGGTGATTCCGATTAAGTTCTTAACTTATATGACGGATAAAGACCCCAACAAACTCATGTTTGCGATTTTAATCATGGCAGTTTGGCAGATGTCGGGTTATATGATGGTCATTTACACGACGGGTCTTGCTAACATTTCGGATGATTATTATGAGGCAGCATCAATTGATGGTGCCAATGCCTTTCAAAAATTCTTTAAAATTACCATTCCAATGCTCATGCCGAGTTTTACCATTGTTTTCTTCCTCGTCTTATCTAGATGTTTCATGTTGTTGGACCAAAATATTGCGCTGACGAATAACGCACCGCAAGGTTACCGAATGTTAGCGGCACAAGTTTTGAAAGTGACCAATGATACCAATGGTAATTACGGGATTGCCCAAGCAGAGGCCGTGATATTCTTCCTTGTTGTGGCAGCAATTTCAATTACGCAAACCGTAATTTTGAAAGGTAAAGAGGTGGAAATGCAATGAACAATTCAGTACAAACAACCGGACAAAAGCTTGGCAAAGTTGTCATGTTTATCATCTTATTAATCATGGGTTTGGTGACGATTTTCCCAATTGCCTTCATGTTCATGAACTCTTTCAAATCTCAGGCTGAGATTGTTGATTCACCGTTGGCTTTACCAAAAGAGATTACTTTTAAGTATATCTCACATGCTATGACTGAAATCAAGCTTGTACCTTCTATTTTATTGACTGTCCTGATTACAGTTCTTGCTGTTGGCTTTATTGTCATTCTATCTTCAAGTGCTGCTTGGATGATGGTGCGTGTGAAAAGTAAATTTGCCATGTTTGTGCTCTTGCTTTTCACCTCATCAATGCTGATTCCCTTTCAAGCAGTGATGTATCCACTCATTGCCATGTTTGAAAATGTTGGTTTGAAAAATGTGCCAGGCTTGATTATCATGTATGGTGGTTTTGGTCTAGCTATGTCAACTTTTTTATATCATGGGTTTATGAAGAGTGTGCCGGCCTCATTAGAAGAGGCTGCCATTATAGATGGTGCGAGTGTTTTCCAAGTTTACTTTAAAATTGTCATGCCTCTTGTCAAACCGACAACAGTAACAGTCATTATCCTCAATGCCATGTGGGTCTGGAATGACTATCTCCTACCTTTCCTAGTTTTAGGGGATTCAGAAAATAAAACCTTAACGCTAGCCCTTTACTACGCTAAAATGAAAGATGGTCCTTATTCAGTGCCTTGGGATTTGATGTTCCCAGCAGTCCTGATTACTGTTATCCCAGTTATCATTCTCTTCCTATTCTTGCAAAAACAAATTATCAAAGGAATGGCAGATGGTGCTGTGAAGTAAACAACAAGTGATAAGTTGGAGAAAAAATGAGTCATTATATCGAGTTGGTGAAATTTGACAGTCCTGTCAATCTGAAAATTTTTAAAAACGAAAACACCTTAGCTAGTTTTCCGCATTTTCATAAGGAAGTCGAAATCATCTATGTCAAAAAAGGTTGTGTCAATATTGCCTATCAAAATGAGATGATGGTCCTAGATGAATCAGAGATAATTATTTTTCCGAGTGGTGCGACGCATGCCTTCTTATCTTCACCAGATAGTGTGCGCTATGTCTATCAGTTTGATTTAGCGATATTCGATGAAAAATTACTGGGCGTTAGTCAACTTGAGTTGATACAGTTATTTGACCATGCGCAAGTTGACAGCAAAAATTGGTCAGATGAGTTGGTGCAGACTGTGTCTGATTTACTAGATAAATTGTTTCAAACAACGCTAGTGCCAACGATTTCTATTCACTATTTGCAACTTGGTTATTTGATTCAGCTTATGGGGATTTTTTTAGAACAACTGCCTCAAGAAACAACTGAGAAAATAGCAGGTCACCATGCTGAGCTAAAATATAAAGAAGATTTGGTCCTACTGAATCAAATTTTCAGCTATATTGAGACGCATTTTCAAGAGGATATTACGCTTGATGCGATTAGCGCTTTAGTGGGATTTAGTCCTTATTATTTCACGCGCTTTTTCAAGAAACATATCGGTCAAACTTTCATTCAATTTCTTAGTGATTATCGTTTGGAGCAGACGAGATATATTTGAGTCAAGAACGGTTGCCTATGGTTGCAGTGGCTGAGAAGTCTGGTTTTTCAAGCGTTAAAACCTTTCATCACGTTTTTAAAAAGTCACAGGGTATATCCCCTTTACAATATCAAAAGCATATCAACGACCAATGAGTCCAGACACATGCCGAAGGCTATTAAGAGAAAAATGAGCGCAAAATCTGGGAACTTTTGGTTAGGGAATTGGGAAGTATTCGATAGGAAATTTTACTAAAATAAAGGTATCAAATGAAATATTAATACAAATTATTTGGAGGTTATCATGGTTTTAAAAGTTGGGATTATTGGTTGTGGTGGGATTGCGAATGGCAAGCATTTGCCAGCGCTTGCGCAGGTAGAATCTGTTGAATTAGTTGCTTTTTGCGACTTAGAGATTGCGCGTGCAGAAAAGGCAAAACAGACATACGGGACAGCGGATGCGGTAGTTTTCACTGACTATCAGGAGTTGTTAAAACTTGACTTAGATGCTGTACATGTTTTAACCCCTAATTCTTCACACGCACCACTCACGATTGCGGCGCTTGAGGCTGGTTGTCATGTCATGTGTGAAAAGCCAATGGCGAAAACGTCTGAAGAGGCTAAAGCCATGATTGCAGCAGCTGAAAAGACGGGTAAAAAACTTACAATTGGCTATCAAAATCGTTTCAGAACGGATTCAGAATATTTGTATACAGTCTGCGAGGCGGGTGAACTAGGTGAAGTCTACACCGCGAAAGCGCACGCCATTCGCCGTCGTGCTGTGCCGACTTGGGGTGTTTTCCTTGACGAAGAGGCACAAGGTGGCGGTCCGCTCATTGATATCGGCACCCACGCGCTTGATTTGACACTCTGGATGATGGATAATTACAAACCCAAGTATGTCGTCGGCAATGCCTACCATAAATTATCGAGTACGAAAAACGCAGCCAATGCTTGGGGGCCTTGGGATCCTGAGAAGTTCACCGTCGAAGATTCAGCCATTGGTTTTGTCATCATGGAAAATGGCGCGACGATTTATCTGGAATCGAGTTGGGCAATCAATTCGCTGGACGTCAAAGAGGCAAAAACAACCCTCATGGGTACAAAAGCAGGGGCCGACATGAATAATGGCTTGTCAATTAATGGCGAGGATCACGGCTTACTTTACGAGAAAAAGGTCGAGTTGGAAACAGGAGGCGTTGATTTTTATGATGGTGCAGGGGACGACCCCGCTTTAAAAGAAGCGGAGAGTTGGTATGCAGCGGTGATGAATGATACAGAGCCACTGGTGAAACCCGAACAAGCCTTAGTCGTGACGCAAATCCTAGAAGGTATTTACCAGTCTGCTAAAACGGGAGAACCTGTTTATTTATAAGACACTAGTTTTCAAGATTTAAATTTGAGGAGAAAACCAATGAAATTAGGCGTATTTACACCATTATTTAACAATTTAACATTTGACGAGATGATTGCTGAGGTTGCCTCTAAAGGCTTGCAAACGGTCGAAATCGGAACTGGCGGTAGTCCAGGCAATGCGCATTTAGATATTGATAAACTCTTGGCATCTAGTGATGAGCGCAGAGAATACCTAGATAAATTATCAGATAAAAATCTGGAAATATCAGCTCTCTCTTGTCATAATAACCCGATTTCACCGCTCGCAAATGTTGCCAAAGAGGCAGATGAGCTCTTGCATAAAACAATCAAGCTAGCCAGTCTAATGAATGTACCTGTAGTCAATGGATTCTCAGGTGTTGCAGGTGGTAATGCGACAGATACACAAGTCAACTGGCCGGTGCTGCCTTGGCCGACAGAATATGATGATTCCTACAACTATCAATGGGAAAAGAAATTGATTCCTTATTGGCAAGGTATTAACACGGATGCGGCTGCTGCTGGTGTTAAAATCGGGATTGAGTTACACGGTGGTTTCTTGGCGCATACACCCTATACCATGTTGCGCTTGCGAGACGCTGCTGGTGATGCTATCGGATGTAATCTCGACCCTAGTCATTTATGGTGGCAGGGGATTGATCCTGTCGACGCTATCAAAATTCTAGGTGAAAAAAATGCCATCCACCATTTTCATGCGAAAGATACGTATTTGAATCAGGATAATATTAATATGCACGGTCTGACGGATATGCAGCCTTATGATAATGTGGCAACGCGGGCTTGGACTTTCCGCTCGGTTGGCTGTGGGCATGATTTGAAGGTTTGGTCTGATATTGTGTCGGCTTTGCGGATTTATGGGTATGACTATGTGTTGAGTATTGAGCATGAGGATCCGATTATGTCGATTGATGAGGGGCTTAATCGGGCGATTACGAATTTGCGCTCGGTTATGATTCATGACCAGCCTGCAAATCCGTGGTGGTTGTGAGGTCGTCTTGTTAGTTTGAGAAGGGGTAAGAAAATGACAGCTATTAATATTGTGATTATTGGCTATGGAGGCATGGGTAGCTATCATCAAAAGGAATTGATGCCGCATGAGTTGGTTAATGTGATTGGGGTTTATGATATTGCTCAGAAGGCGCAGGATAAGGCGCGTGAGGCTGGCTTGACGGTTTATGATAGTCTTGAGCAGGTTTTAAAGGATGCGTCAGTTGAAGCGGTCTTGATTGCCACGCCAAATGATGTGCATAAGGCTTTGTCGATTGCTGCGCTACGTGCCGGCAAACAAGTGATTTGTGAAAAGCCTGTTGCTATGAATGTTGGAGAATTGGATGATATTCTAGCAGTTGCGGCTGAGACTGGTAATACCTTCATGGTGCATCAAAATAGGCGTTGGGACCCTGATTTTCTAGTCATTCGTGAGTTGTACCAAAATGGTCAGATTGGCGATTTGTTCCAAATTGAGTCTCGTGTTCAGGGTGCCAATGGGATTCCAGGTGACTGGCGAGAACAAGCTGAGCATGGTGGTGGTATGTTGCTGGACTGGGGTGTTCATCTGATTGACCAAATTTTGTGGTTGATTGATAATCCGGTTAAAAGCATGGCGGCTGATTTTTCTTACGTACTCGGACAGGAGGTTGATGATGGGTTCATTCTCTATCTAACATTTGAGAATGGCATACGTAGCCTAATTGAAGTTGGGACGACGAATTACAGTCAATTGCCACGGTGGTATGTCAAGGGACTCAATGGTGCTGCTAAAATTGATAATTGGGACTTGTCAGGTGAAATCGTTGTGGCGACTAATCAGGCAGACCTTGTAGCACCAGCACCAATTAAGGCGGGTGTTGGGTTGACGAAAACGATGGCACCACCGTCAGAGGAGGCGACGAAAAAAGTGGCAATCACTGAAGTCTTGCCAGAGTTTCCGTCATTTTACCAAAACTTTTATGATGTGCTTAGAAATGGTGCAGCACCTATTGTCAAAAATGATGAAGTGCGAAAGGTGTTAAGTCTGATTGACAGTGTATTTGACTTGGTTAAGTCGTAGTTTAGAAGGATGACCGTGAGGTTGTCTTTTTTCTTTGGCATTTTTTTTGAAAAAAATTTAAAAAAAGTTAAAGAAAACGCTTGCAAATATTTTTTTTTATGCTAGAATTAAGGTACAAAGCAACTTGTACGTACAAGTTACCAAAAAGATGACTAAGTCATCATGATTGCAATTTTTGTTTCAAAATCTTAATCTGAGTAGTAGTGGCTTTGGTTTAAAGCCTGTCAACTCAAACTTTAAAGAAGGAGCCCCACCATGGGAAAATTTGAAAAACAAGCTCAGGAGTTACTGGATGCGATTGGCGGCAAGGAGAATATCTCTGCTGTCACGCACTGTGCGACACGTATGCGCTTTGTCTTAAATGACGACGCTAAGGCTGACAAAAAACGAATTGAAAACATTTCGACAACTAAAGGGATGTTCACAAATGCGGGTCAGTTTCAGGTCATTATCGGAAATGATGTTGCTACTTTTTACAACGATTTCTCTGCCGTCAGTGGTATTGAAGGCGTTTCTAAGGAGGCAGCTAAGTCTGCGGCGAAATCAAATCAAAATGTCGTGCAAAGATTAGTCGGTACGTTATCGGAAATCTTCACAACTCTTACCTGCCATTATTGTTGGTGGTTTGATTCTCGGTTTCCGAAACATTCTTGAGGGTGTGCAATTTGGTGGATCAACAATTGTCGAAAACTCTCAGTTTTGGGCAGGTGTCAATAGTTTTCTCTGGCTACCAGGTGAGGCAATTTTCCACTTCCTTCCTGTCGGGATTGCCTGGTCAGTCACACGTAAAATGGGCACAACACAAATTCTAGGGATTGTCCTCGGGATTACGCTCGTGTCACCACAGTTGCTTAATGCCTATGCCGTAAATGGCACATCAGCAGCTGAAATTGCTAAAAACTGGTCATGGGACTTCGGTTTTTTCACCATGGATAAAATCGGCTACCAAGCCCAAGTTATTCCTGCCATGGCTGCCGGTTTCCTACTCGCTTATTTAGAGAAATTCTTCCGGAAACACATCCCAGAAGCCGTTTCGATGATTTTCGTGCCATTATTCGCTCTAATTCCAACGATTATTGCAGCGCATGCTATCATTGGCCCAATCGGTTGGAAAATCGGACAAGGCATTTCCTTTGTCGTGAACACTGGCTTAACATCATCACTTTCATGGCTTTTCGGTGGTATCTTTGGGATTCTTTATGCGCCACTTGTTATTACCGGACTGCACCATACAACACTTGCCATTGACTCACAGCTCATCGCAGACTTTGGTTCAACCAATTTATGGCCACTTATTGACTTGTCAAATATCGCCCAAGGGGCAGCAGTATTTGCAGTCTACCTCTTACACAAGAAAAACAAAAAAGAAGCAGAAATTTCAGTACCAGCCACAATCTCAGCTTGGTTAGGCGTTACAGAACCAGCCATGTTCGGGATTAACTTGAAATACCTCTATCCTTTCGTCGCCGCTATGATTGGCTCAGGTATTGCAGGCATGGTTTCAACACTCATGGGTGTTCGCGCTAACTCTATCGGCGTCGGCGGCCTACCCGGTATCCTTGCCATTCGCGGTGAAGACATGTTGAAATTCACCATTCCAATGGTGATTGCGATATTTGTCCCAATCATCTTGACCTTCTTCTTCCGCCAAGCTGGCATCTTTAACAAAATCGACCTCGTAGGCGCTGGAGATGCAGCCTTTGCAAGTGACCCTGCAACCCTAGAAGGCGCGCAACAAATCGCCAAAACCGAAATTCCTAAACGCACTTTGGTCAATGTGACTAGCCCACTATCAGGTGAAGTTCGTGAGTTAGCAACGGCAACCGATCCTGTCTTTAGCCAAGGCATTATGGGGCAAGGTGTTATCATCGAGCCAAGTGAAGGGGTACTAACAGCGCCGTTTGACGGCATCGTTTCAGCTTTTTTTCCGACTAAACACGCTATTGGTTTGATTTCGGATGCTGGGGTAGAAATTCTGATGCACATCGGTATGGATACCGTGAAACTTGACGGTAAAGGCTTTGAAGCATTTGTCAGCCAAGGTGACCATGTGACACAAGGTCAACGCCTACTCACATTTGATATTGACTTAATTAAAAGTCAAGGGTTAATCGTTGAAACACCCGTCATTGTTACCAACCAAGATAGTTTCCAACCAGACGTTTCAGGTCAGTTACCACGTCGCATCCAATCAGGTGATGACCTACTAACCGCAACAAAAATATAACTGCATACCAAAGGGCTAACCGAAAAGGTAACGCCCTTTTGGCATTTTAAAAACGCTAGTATCGAAAAATAGCGATAGAAATAGAAAGCTTATGACATTTAAAAATCAAGTAATATACCAAATTTACCCGAAATCTTACCTCGACACAACTGGAAATGGTGTCGGAGACCTTCGTGGCATCATCTCAAAACTGGATTATCTAGCTGATTTAGGGATTGATATGGTTTGGCTCAATCCGATTTATCCCAGTCCACAACGTGACAACGGCTACGACATATCAGACTATGTCTCAATTGACCCTGTATTTGGCACCATGTCTGACTTTGAAGAACTGATTCAGGAAGGGAAAAAACGCGGCATTGATTTCATGCTTGATATGGTGCTCAACCATGTATCGACAAAACACGAGTGGTTCCAAAAAGCTTTAGCGGGAGACCCTTACTATCAAGACTTTTTCTTCATCCAAGACGAGCCCACAGACTGGGTTTCAAAATTTGGTGGTAGTGCCTGGGCGCCTTTTGGCGATACAGGTAAATATTACCTCCACCTCTTTGATGTCACGCAAGCTGATTTAAACTGGCGCAATGAAAATGTTCGAAAAGAACTCTTTGATGTCGTCAACTTCTGGCGTGAAAAAGGCTTACACGGCTTTAGATTTGATGTGATTAATTTGATTGGTAAGGACGCCTTACTCAAATCAAATCCTGTCAATGAAGGCAAGCCTGAATATACAGATAAACCGCTAACGCATGACTATTTACAGATGTTAAATGCCGCAAGTTTTGGCAAGGATGCTGAGAGTGTGACAGTCGGTGAAATGAGCTCAACGACGATTGATAACTGTATCTTATATAGCCGTCCTGACCGTCAAGAATTATCAATGACCTTTAATTTTCATCATTTGAAAGTCGACTATGCAAATGCACAAAAATGGACCAAGTCACCCTTTGATTTTGCCCAACTCAAACACCTTTTTCACACTTGGGGTGAAAAAATGAGTGAAGGGCAAGGTTGGAATGCTTTGTTTTGGAACAATCATGATCAACCTCGAGCCATTAATCGTTTCATAGACTACAAAAACTTTCGAGTGAAAGGTGCAACGATGCTGGCAGCCAGTATCCATCTTAGCCGAGGAACGCCTTATATCTATATGGGCGAGGAAATCGCGATGATTGACCCAGATTTTAAATCCATGTCAGACTATGTCGATGTGGAGTCGGTTAATGCCTATCAAGCCTTGTTGGATGCTGGGCATACGCCAGAGCAGGCTTTCGAGATTATTCAAATCAAGTCACGGGATAATTCGCGGACACCGATGCAGTGGGATAATACAGCCAATGCTGGTTTTTCAACTGGAACACCATGGCTGGCAACGGGGAATCATGCGGAGATTAACGTTGAAAATGAGCAATCAGGGGAAGTATATCAGTTTTATAAGCAGTTGATTCAGCTGAGAAAATCTGACCAGCTGATTTCAGACGGTACCTATCAGGCAGCTTATCAAGATGCTGAGCATATTTATGCTTTCATCCGTGAGTTTGAAGGTCGTCAATTGCTTGTTTTGACTAACTTTTCAAATCAAGTTATTGATTTTGAACTGTTAGCTGACTTTGTAGATAGCGAGATTTTGATTAATAATTATGCAACCCATCAGCCTAATCAGTTGCAACCTTATCAAGCCATTGCTTTTACGATTTGATTTATATTTAGTTACTGAGTCAAATATATTTTGTTGTCGTGAAAATATAGTTTTCATTTGACAGCATGTCGCTTTGTGATATAATATAGTCAAGACTTCTAGCGTGAAATCTAACACAAAGAGCTATGTACTGGTATACATAGCTCTTTTTTTGCACTTTTTAAGCGTGTGTGAACAACCTTGTCTAGGTTATTCGTCCTTGTGCATCATCTTATCAATGATAGTAAGCACAATGCCAGCAATGACATTTGCCAATACCTCTAGCGTGAATTCTAACATCTTAAACACCTCCTCCCTAGACCAAGAGGTGTCATTATAAATTATAACATAATAATAAACGATTTAAACAAGGTGAAATTTAAAAGTATGAATTGATCATTCTCGATTTGATTCACGCTTGACTTTTGCATAAATATACAGTAAAATAGACTTATTATTCACTTTAAGTTGCTCTATCCAGACAGGATAGCACGCAGCTGACGACAGAAAGATAGGTCTATTTTATGTTTCAAGGACGTTCATTACTAAAAGAAATTGATTTCACCCAAGCTGAATTAGCATATCTTATTGATTTTGCCATTCATTTAAAAGCACTCAAAAATCAGCACATTCCTCACCAGTATCTGTCTGGAAAAAACATCGCCCTCTTGTTTGAAAAAACATCGACTCGGACGCGGGCTGCCTTTACTGTCGCAGCCAATGATTTGGGCGCGCATCCAGAATTTTTAGGACCAAAGGACGCTCAGTTCGGTAAAAAAGAGTCGACTTCAGACACAGCCAAAGTCTTAGGCGCAATGTTTGACGGCATCCAATTTCGTGGGTTCAAGCAGACCGATGTCGAGATTCTAGCAGCTGAGTCTGGCGTGCCAGTCTGGAATGGTCTGACCGATACTTGGCACCCCACGCAGATGCTCGCAGACTTCATGACCATTAAAGAAATTTTCAGTGATTACACAGGTAAAAACCTCGTCTATATCGGTGACGGTCGAAACAATATGGCAAATTCTCTCCTAGTCACCTCAGCCATTCTAGGCGTCAACATCACGATCATAGCACCAGATGACTTGCAGCCCGCAACTGACATCCAAGCCATTGCGGCATCAAAAGCAGTTGAGTCAGGCAGTCACATCACGATTACCGCTGACACTGCTGCGGCCAATGGTGCTGATATTATTTACACGGATGTCTGGGTCAGCATGGGAGAAGAGGACCAATACGATGAACGAATTGAGAAACTCATGCCATATCAGGTGAATGCCGCGCTTTTTGTGCAAGCTAACAACCCTAACTGTATTTTTATGCACTGTCTACCAGCCTTTCACGATTTGGAAACGACGACAATGCAAGCCATCCACGCAAAATCAGGCTTGACAGAGCTAGAAGTGACAGATGAGATTTTCAAAGCACCTTATTCTGTCGTCTTTCAAGAGGCAGAAAATAGACTGCACGCAATCAAGGCAGTCATGGCTGCGACTTTAGGTCATCTCTTTATCCCAAAAGTCTAAGCTCAAGTTAACACGATAATTTTTAAAATAGGCGCTATCCGATACGCATCAGCATCGGACAGCGCCTATTTTTGTGTCAGTTTGTTACCAATTACGTTGCTATCGTGCTAAATTGGTAATCTTTCTGAGAAAGATTACCAAAATGTAGAAAAAAACGTTGTTATCGTGCGAAATCGGTAATCTTTCTGAAAAAGATTACAAAAATGGTAAAAAACAAGCAATCGTACATAAACCTCAACCTCAACACGAACAAAGCACTGAGCTTTTCAGAAATTTTATGATTCATTTCAGTTATCTGCTACAAATAATTGTATAATAGAAATAGAAGTTTTTTAAGCAGGCAGATAGAAGGATAGACATGAACATCAAGGCAGTTTTTTTCGATTTAGACGGCACACTCTTTACCAGCACGCGAAATGTCGCCGCAACGACAAGACGCGCGATTGTTGAGCTCCACAAAAACAAGACACTAGTCGGCGTCGCCACAGGGCGTGGGCCTGCTTTTGTCCTGCCTCTAATGGAAACGCTGGGACTCGATTTTGCCGTAACCTACAACGGTCAGTACATCTTCACGCCAGAGGCCGTCATCTCAACCTCGCCAATCGACAAGAAAACACTGCGCGACGTCATTGAATTTTCTCGCAAGCACGGCAGAGATGTCTCTCTCGGCATGGCGGACGGTGTCCATGGGAGTGGACTTGTTAAATTCGGTGAAACGCGGACAGCGCAAGTGATTGCAGGCATTTTACCACAAAAAATGTCAGGCTTAACAAAAAGTGGTTTTAAAAATGTCATTAGAAAAATCAAACCCCAATCTAAAAATCTAGCCGATAACATCAGACAGCCAGTCTATCAAGTCATCATGGTCGCAACCAGTGATGAAACAGATGTCATCATGGGCAACTTCCCAGAATTACAAGCCACACGTTCCAATGCCTATTCCGCAGACTTGATTACCAAAGGCAATTCTAAGCTAAAAGGGATTGAAAAAGTCGGGGAAAAATTCGGCTTTGACCTCTCACAAGTCATGGCGTTTGGTGATTCGGATAATGATTTAGAGATGCTGTCAGGTGTTGGACTAGGCATCGGCATGGGCAATGCCACACCAGCCGTCAAAAAAGTCGCTAATTATATCACAGATAATAACAACTCAGACGGTATCGCCAAAGCCCTCTCACATTTTGGCTTGATTAACTTTAAGCATGCCGCAAGTTTCATCAGTAAAGACGACAACTTTAATAAAGTCAAAGAATTTCACCGCGTCATGGACGGCAAGACACAGGAAATGCCGCGTGTCTTTCTACCAGAAGAGGCAAGTAATCGAGCAGGTTTCAAGGCTGAGGAAATCGTCGAATTTCTCTTTGCGGCAGCCAATGCCAATGTACCCGTCTTTGACGAACTGACAGAAAATCTGCACCAGTCGATTGACAAGGCAGCAGCTAAAGTCAAGGCTAAACCGATACCAGAAGGCGAAAACGCCTTGACTGGCGAAGTAGATGCGCTTTTGGACTTACTCTACTTTACCTATGGCTCTTTTGCCCTCATGGGTGTTGACCCACACGCGATTTTCAAAGCCGTGCATCAAGCCAACATGGGAAAAATCTTCCCAGACGGTCAACCACATTTTGACCCAGTCACGCATAAGGTCATGAAACCAGATAACTGGGAAACAGACTACGCCCCAGAAGGTAAAATCGAGGCAGAACTCGAGCGCCAAATTCGCGTCGCTATGAGTAAATTAAGCAAAGCGAAAGACGAACAATAATAACCACCCATATTTTGGATGTTTAGTTCTATGCGCACGACATGAAACAAGTATTGAATACTTGTTTTTTTCTCTTTTCTTTCTGATTAGCAATTTATCGAAAAGTGATACGGAAATAGGCTATGAGCGATTCTGATTAATATCAAAAATCGTTCATAGCCTATTTTAAAATGGTTATTGTTCCAGTACCTTTATTGTTATCAGGTATTTGAATAGCTAGTTTGTTTTGTTCTTTCGATGATTTTGAAATATTGCCACAAAAAAATCTTTTGGCATCACATTAAAATATGTTCAATCTTGGAAAAAGGCGCCATAAAGTGCTTTAATCGCGGCTTTTTCTTGGTCTGATTTGACGATAAACATGACTGAGACTTCTGATGAGCCTTGTGATAGCATTTCAATATTGATGCCAGCTTTGGCGAGGGCGTTAGCTGCACGGGCTGTGACCCCGATATGTTCGTTCATATCTTCACCAACAATCATGATGATTGAGAGATTTTTCTCAAAATGTAGGACATCTGGCTGCAAGCTTTCTGTCAGATTTTGAATAACTGAGCGCTCGATTTGTTTTGTTAAATAACGGTTGCGCATGATGACACTCATATCATCAATCCCTGTTGGCATATGCTCGAAACGGATGCCGAGATTTTCAAGGATATGCAGGACTTTGCGCCCAAAACCGATTTCTCGGTTCATGAGATATTTGGAGATGTTGAGCGAGGTAAAGTCACCATCGGCTGCGATGCCGACAACTGGACTGCCTGTGACGCTACGTTTAGCAACGATTCTTGTACCGGGATGCTCAGGATTATTGGTATTCTTAATCACGAGTGGCACACTTGCTCTGTAGGCGGGTAATAAAGCCTCGTCATGTAAAACAGAGAAACCGGCGTAAGCGAGCTCACGCATTTCCTTGTAGGTGAGTTCGGTGATTGAGGCTGGTTGGTTGATGATGCCGGGGTGGGCGGCGAAGATGCCGTCGACGTCGGTAAAGTTTTCGTAGAGTTCGGCATGAACGCCGGCTGCGATGATTGAGCCTGTGATGTCAGAGCCGCCACGTGAGAAGGTGCAGATGTCGCCTTTTTCGGTGACACCGAAGAATCCTGGGATGACGAGGGTTTCTTCGAGTTCGTTGAGGTAGTTGATTTTTTCGTTACTAGATGGTAGGAGGCGGGCGTTACCTGGTTCAGGTGTGACGATGATGCCGGCATCTTGTGGGTGGATGTATTTGGCGTTAATGCCATTTTCGCTAAAATATTCGGCGATGAGTTTGGCGTTGTTGTTTTCGCCTGCGGCTAGGAAGGTATCGTAGAGGAATTTGTTGCCTTTGATTGGCAGTGTGGCGAGGGCTTTGATGTCTGCAGCAATCTTGGTCATAACGTTGCCTGTGATGCCCAGTTCATCACAAATGCTTTGATAGCGTGCGATAATCCAGTCTTGGTTGGCTGTGATGTCATCACCGTTTTTGTAGGCTTTATAGTAAGCAATCAGGGCATCTGTTACTTTGGTGTCATTGGCATCGCGTTTGCCGGGTGCTGAAACGACGACGAATTTACGGGTTGGGTCGTTTTTGACGATGTTGCGGACTTTTGTGAGTTGTTCGGCACTTGCGAGTGAAGAGCCACCAAATTTAATAACTTTCAAGATGAGATTTTCCTTTGATTGTTCTAAGATGTTGTGACGATTGTGCTACTTGAGGTAGAAACTTATCACAGCTTAGGGGGTGGTATTGTATCATGATGCCGAGCTGTTGCTCGGTTTTTGATTGTATTATATCTATTTTAGCGAAAATTCTGAAAACTTTCAATACGAAATATCAAAAAATTTAGTAAAATAGTATTCATGAGTAAATTTAAAGCGATTATTTTTGATATGGACGGTGTTTTAATTGATACCGAACCTTATTATTACACGAGACGTCAGACTTTTTTAAATGGCAAGGGGATTTCGATTGCCCACTTGTCACCACTTGATTTCATTGGTGGCAATATGAAACAGGTTTGGTATATGATTTTAAGAAATGACTATGATAAGTGGGATGTGCCTGCTTTGAAGGCTGAATACACCCAATATAAGCTGGACCATGCGATTCCTTATGACACACTCTTATTTTCAGATGCTAAGTCTACTTTAGATGATTTGAAAGCCAAGGGCTACAAACTTGGGCTTGCGTCTAGTACCATTAAACTAGAGATTTTAAGGCCGATGAAGATGACGGAGCTATTGCCTTATTTCGAAGTAGTTTTATCGGGTGATGATTTTGAGGAGTCTAAGCCGAATCCTGAGATTTATGAGGTTGCAATGGCGCGGTTAGGTGTGGTGCCGGAGGAGACTTTGGTGATTGAGGATAGTGAGAAGGGTATTGCGGCTGGGGTTGATTCGGGTGCGACGGTCTGGGGAATTAAGGACAATGTGTTTGGCTTAGACCAGTCGCGGGCGGATGAATTGTTTGATAATTTAACTGAGATTGCGGATCGTTTGTAGTCTGCGCTAAGTTACCGCCTCGAATCGTTGAAAAAACGGCTAAAACATGGTAAAATGAACCATTATGACTTAGTTGTTAGGTATCAAAAAGCGCTGATGACTGTGTTAACAAAAGTCAGCGACTTCAGAACGGGGTGGGTAGACGTGAAACGTTATGAAAGATTTTTACCACTTATTATCATCATTTCGATGACGGTGGTGTATTTATGCGAAGTGATTATCTTGCGCTTGGCAGAATTTCAACAAACTGAGCTGGTCTTATTGCTAGTTGTGAATTTGATTGTGATGTTTATTTTATTAGCGCGCGCGCGAGTGTTGACAGCTAAGAATCTGGATACCATCCGTGCGCTGAATGAAAGCGCAGAAAATTCTCTGAACGCGACACTCGACACGATGCCGATAGGCGTATTACGGTATTCTGAGTTTGATTATACGCCCGAGTGGTTTAACCCGTATGTCGATATTATCTTTGCCAATGATGAAGATAAATTAGAGGCCGATAAAATAAAGGAAATTGTGCAGGATATTGATGATCAAGGCATGCAATACTTGTCTGTCGGACAAAAAAAGTATGCGGTTAAAGTTGACCATAAAAAGAAACTGCTTTATTTTATAGATGCGACCAGTGAGGTTGTGGCGAAAACGATAACGCGTGAAAGCCGTCCGGTGATTGGGATTATCTCAGTCGATAATTATGATGATACGACTGATTTGATTTCTGACAGTAGTCGAACGATTATTAATAATTTCATTGCGACGAAAATCGATGCTTTTTCTAACAAATATAATGTTTATATTAGCCGGTATAATGCCAGTCGCTACTATGTTTATACAAATTATCTATCTTTGAAACAAATCATGGATGATAAGTTTGAGTTTGTTAACGCTTTTCGTGAGGAGGCGACAGAAAAAAACTTCTCTCTGACCTTGTCTATCGGGATGTCCTATGGTTTAGAAAACTTTTCTAAGATTGGTAAAACAGCGCTTGATAACTTAGAGTTGGCACTCGTTCGTGGTGGTGATCAAGTGGTGATTAAAGAAAATATCAACACAGCCAAACCAATTTATTTCGGTGGCAATTCAGCCAGCCATATTCAGAAATCTCGAACACGAGCGAGAGCGATTGCGACAGCACTTCGAACGATTGTGTTAGAGTCTGAGAACGTCTTTGTCATGGGGCATAAATACCCAGACATGGACGCATTGGGTGCAGCAGTTGCTACGAAGATTTTCGCCAATATGAACGATAAAGAGGCCTTTGTTGTTTATGATGAAAAACAACTTTTGCCTGACGTTGAGCGTGCCATTGCCAAGCTCAATGAATCAAAAGATGGCTTTGCCCACATTATCCGAATGGATACGGCACGCGAGCTGAAAAAATCAAACTCATTGTTGATTATGGTTGACCATTCAAAAACAAGTCAAACCATGGATTATGATTTCTATAAGAGTTTCGATAAAGTCGTAGTGATTGACCACCACCGTCGTGATGAAGACTTTCCGAAAAATGCCTTGCTGACTTACATCGAGAGTGGGGCATCATCAGCCTCTGAATTGGTTGTCGAAGTCTTACAGTACCAAAATGACCAGAAACAAAAAATGTCCAAAGTCGAGGCATCGATTGCCCTTGCAGGGATTTCAGTCGACACACAGAAATTTTCTAAAGGCACGACAGCTAGGACCTTTGAGGCAGCATCATTCCTCCGTTCGCAAGGTGCAGATAACAATCTTATCAAAAAATTCCTTGCGACAGAGTTCGACAAATACAAGAAGATTAATGAAATTGTCCTCAACGCTGAATTTCATGACAACATTGCCATAGGTGTCGGGCTTTACCGCAAGATGTATGACAATGTTACAATCGCAAAAGCAGCGGATACACTTCTAAATATGGTGGGGATTGATGCCTCCTTTACGATTGTCAACCATGAAAATGGTTATGTGGCTGTTTCAGCTAGATCGTCAGGAGACTTCAATGTGCAACGTATCATGGAAAGTTTTGGTGGTGGCGGGCATTTCAATAATGCGGCAGCACAGATTTACGAGAAAACCCCAACTGAAGTGAGAGAAGATTTACTGAAACTCTTAAATCGCTCCGGAGAATAAAAATAAAATTAAATAGCGTAAAGCTTAAAATGGTGTAGACTATCTAAGGGAGGCAAGGCATGGCTTTTAACAACCAAGATAAAAGAACACGTTCAATTGCGAGTAGCGGTATTACGTTTGGCTGCGCACTAGCGATCGTCATATCTTATGTCAAGTGGCACAGTATCGCTTGGGCCTGTATCCATGGTTTGTTGAGTTGGGCATACGTCATTTATTTTATTATAAAAGGGTATTGAGTCAGTTTAGGATTGAAACAATTAGTAATGAAGGAGATATAAAATGAAAGTCATTTTTTTACAAGATGTTAAAGGTAAAGGCAAACGTGGTGAGGTGAAAGAAGTCCCAACTGGTTTTGCCCAAAACTTTTTAATCAAAAAAAATCTAGCCAAAGAGGCAACAGGCAAAGCTATGGCTGAACTGAAAGGTCAAGTCAAAGCAGAGCAAAAAGCAGAGGCTGAAATTTTGGCAGAGGCACAAGCGCTTAAAGCTGAACTTGAAAAAGAATCAACAATTGTTGAAATCAAAGAAAAAGTTGGAGCAGACGGTCGCCTCTTTGGTGCCATCAATTCTAAAAAAATTGCAGATGCGCTCAATGAGCAATTCAACCTCAAACTAGATAAACATAAAATTCAATTAGAGTACCCACTTAAAGCTATCGGCTTGAAAGATGTACCAGTTAAATTGCACAAAGATGTAACGGCAACGATTCGCGTTAAAATTTCGGAGAAGTAAATGGCAGATATTGATGTGCTCAAGGCCCCGCCTCAAGATTTAGCAGCTGAACAAGCTGTCCTTGGGGCGATTTTCCTTGATAGTGACCGCTTGATTGAAGTATCAGAATACGTCACAGCTGATGATTTTTATAAGACATCGCACAAGATTATTTTTCGCATCATGTTGCGCCTACAAGATGAGCGCAGCCCAATTGACGTCTTAACCGTCCATTCCCTCTTGGAAAACCAAGGCGATTTGGAAACAATCGGTGGTATTTCTTATATCGCTGAATTGGCAACGAGTACGCCAACAGCAGCCCACGCGGTTTTCTATGCCAAAATTGTCGCTGAAAAATCCTTACTACGTAAGTTAATCAGCCAATTAACTGAATCAGTCGAGCGTGCCTACTCGCAAGAAGAGGCTGCCGATGACATTATCGCTGAGGCAGAAAAAGGTATCGTCGCCGTCACAGAAGGTCGGACACGTTCAGGATTTCGTAAAATATCTGAAATCATTGACACCAACTACGACGAAATTGAGCGCCTTTCCAAGCTAAAATCAACGGTAACCGGCATTTCGACTGGCTTTCCATCACTCGATGAAAAAACGACCGGTCTGCATGAAGGCGAGCTAATTATCCTAGCCGCCCGTCCAGCCATGGGGAAAACCGCCTTTGCCTTGAACATTGCCTCAAATATCGGCAAACTCGGACAAACTGTTGCCATCTTCTCACTGGAAATGGGCGCAGAAAGTCTAGTTAACCGAATGGTTTCATCAGAAGGATTAATTGATGCACATTCTTTGCGAACAGGTAAGTTAACCGATGATGACTGGAGTAATTTAATTATTGCACAAGGCGCCTTGGCGGATAGAAGTATTTACGTCGATGATTCGCCCGGTATTAAAATCACAGAGATTCGAGCAAGGTCACGAAAATTGGCCCAAGAGCAAGGCAATCTAGGCTTGATTTTAATTGACTATTTGCAGTTGATTTCAGGCACAGGTAAAGAAAACCGCCAACAAGAAGTATCAGAAATCTCACGGCAGTTGAAAGTCTTAGCTAAAGAATTAAAAGTCCCTGTCATTGCGCTCAGTCAGCTCAGCCGTGGTGTTGAGCAACGAGAAGACAAACGGCCTAAATTATCAGATTTGCGGGAGTCAGGCTCAATCGAGCAAGATGCTGATATTGTTGCCTTTATTCATCGTGAGGCTTATTATCAAAACGCCAATGATCCAGAAGTCGAAATTGATAATAAAGCTGAGATTATATTTGCTAAGAACCGGTCAGGTGAAACTGGCACTGCCGAGTTAATGTGGGTGGGGCAATTTACCAAGTTTACCAGCATTGACACGCATCATGAAGCAAGTCAAGGCTACTAAAATCTAGTGTAGATTTTAGTATGCCTTTCATGTTATAATAGAAATACTGTAAAAAGTTCACAGCATGTGAACTAAGGAACTGTAAACAAATAACTTTCACCTTTTTGACGGCAAATTGCCTGTTGTGCAACACTATAAATATCTCATGTAGCCAGCTATAATAGGATTTTTATACCTTGTTCAATGGAAAATTGCCTTGACAAAAAGGAGACTTTATTGGCTTACAATACCTAAGGAAATCAAAGAAACGAGAGCGATAATGGATAGTCAAGAAGTTGGAAAAATCATTGAAATTAAAAAAGAAGTAGCCTCACATTTAGGTGAAGATGTTGAGATTACAGACCATTACGGTCGTAAACGTGAAAATCGTCATAAAGTGACCTTGACAGAAGTTTTTGATACACATTTTGTTGTTGAAAAAACATTGCCACGTGGTCAAAAAATCGTTGAATCTTATATGTACGCTGACATTTTAACGCAGTCTATGTTGATTCATTATAAAGGATAAGGCAGTCATTTGATATCAGAAAGAAAGGAGGGGTCTATCAGCATGATGCAAGGCAACGAAGCAGATTGGCACTACGTGCCACTCAATAACTCATTTGGTCAAAGTGTGAATAACGTTTTTTATGCAACTTTTGGTAGCCAAAAGGCATTCGTAAAAGTCAATGCTAGCCCTCTTCTGGCATCAATTTCACAAGTAGGTTTGACGCCAAAAATTATTTGGACCAAGCGCAATAGCAATGGTGACATGTTAACGGCACAATCTTGGGTTGACGGCGTGGTCCTTGCAGCAACTGAAATGGGTGATATGCAAGTCAATCAAACGCTTGCTACCCTCCATCACAGTAAAATGCTAGTAGAAGCCTTCAAAAAATTCGGCAACGATGTGACCACACCTAAACAATTGGTGGATAAATTACATCAACATGCACATAGAAGTTTGATCCACAATTCCTACTTGTCGAATGCCTTATCAGAATTACGCGAAGCGACACCTAGGTTCGACGCACAAAACGCTGTCGTCGTCCATGGTGATGTTAACCACCACAACTGGTTAAAAAATGACCATAGTGGTAAAATTTACCTAGTAGACTGGGATACGGTAGCTTTATCAGATGCCTTTGTAGATGTTGCACATCTGTTGAGCCACTACATTGCCCCGAATCAGTGGCGGGAATGGTTAGAATACTCAGGTTATCGGGTGGATGAAGAAACATTTGTTAAAATAAAATGGTATGGGACACTATCATTTTTAAAACAAATCAACGAAAATTTATGGTCTGATAATTTACAGGCTGCGAATTTAGAAATTCTAGGTTTGCGAAATTTTTGTAACATTTTTAAATAATGTATGGGGAGACTAGCGTCTCCTTGTTTCAGTTAAAGGGAAAAAGTTTAAACCAGGTGTTTAAGCTTTTCTACTCAAAAAATATAAATTGCGTCATGCGTTGACATAGGAGTGAAAGAAAAAGATGCGAGTTAGAAATCGTAAAGGCGCCCCAGAAATGATGGCAGCCAATACCCAATATGTGGTTGAAAATCCAGAGGCCTTTAAAGGTAAATGGGCAGAGAAATTTGGTAATAACCATCCTATCCATATCGAAGTTGGTTCAGGAAAAGGGGCGTTTATTACTGGCATGGCAGAACGACATCCAGATATTAACTATATCGCTATTGATATGCAGCTGACGGTCTTATCCTACGCTTTGGATAAGGTCCTTGAAATGAATCTGCCAAATGTGCAACTCTTGCATGTTGATGGTAGTAGTCTAACCAATTACTTTGCGGATGGTGAAGTCGACTTAGTTTACTTGAATTTCTCAGACCCGTGGCCTAAAACACGTCACGAAAAACGTCGTTTGACTTACAAAGATTTTCTGAAAACCTATGAAACAATTTTAGTTAAAAATGGGCAAGTCCATTTTAAAACAGATAACCGTGGCTTGTTTGAGTACTCTTTAGCATCAATGAGTCAATATGGTATGACCTTGCAGCAAGTATGGTTGGATTTACATGCAGATACCGAATTTTCTGAAAAAAATGTCATGACAGAATACGAGGCAAAATTTTCTTCTAAAGGCCAAGTAATCTACCGCGTGGAGGCGCAGTTTTAATATATGAAATGTCCTAAATGTCAATCAGAAGAATCAAAAGTCGTTGACAGTCGTCAGGCTGAAAATGCGATTAGACGTCGCCGAGAATGTGAAAATTGCGGCAACCGTTTCACAACCTTTGAGCGTATTGAAGAAATGCCCTTGTTAGTCATCAAAAAAGATGACACCCGCGAAGTCTTTAACCGTGATAAAATTATCACAGGGATTGTTCGCAGTGCCCGAAAACGACCAGTTTCTTCTGAGTCAATTGAAAAAGCGGTGGAGCGTGTTGAGCGCAAGGTTCGGATGCTTGCGGAAAATGAAGTTCATTCTGACACCATTGGCGAGTTTGTTATGGAAGAGTTGGCAGAACTAGACGAAATCACTTATGTGCGTTTCGCGAGTGTTTATCGCAGTTTTAAAGACGTTAGCGATCTTGAAGACCTCTTGCGTAATATTACGAATAAGAATAAATAGATAAAAGATAAAAGCTGATAATGAGCCCTACTCACTAACAACTAAGTAAGGAAGTGACCATGCGTCCTATTGATAAATTCACAGTTAAAAACGCTGACAAAACCAGCTTTGATGCCGGTGTTTTTGTCATGTTCTACCAACCGATTATCGGACGAGAAAGTTTCGCTTTGTACCAACTCTTGCGTGCTTTTCCAAATCACAAGGGTCGCCTGTCAGACTTACTCAATCATCTTGATTACGGCCTGAATGACCTGATTAATGGTTTTGACCAACTATCAGCCTTACATCTACTAGACATTTATGAGGACCATGGCGAGCTGACGCTTGATTTACAAAGCCATTTGACACCGGAACTTTTTCTGGCAGATGGTCTGTACAAGCAATTGCTAACGGATAAAATCGGCCAACCTGCTGTTGACAAATTGGTGAGAGAATCTGACTTTTCAGGTCAAAAAATCTCTAAAAAGTTTTCAGATGTCTACCGTGTGGCGGAAGTACCTGAAACACCAGTCATATCAGTTCCTGCAGATACGACATTAGATCTAGCAGCTTTCAAGGCAGCCATGCAAGATCAAGTCGTCAAGTTTGCCAATGAAACCAAGGACACGTTAGCACTTTATGCCTTAGCAGATAAATTTGACCTTGATTGGTATAAACTCTTTAAAATCGCAGAAACGACAAAAAATGCCGACCAAACGCTCAACACAGCCAATATGTCTCGCCATTTAATCGCACAAAACCAAAAACAACCACGTTTATTAGACTTCTCAAAAGCCGAACAAGCCTTAATCAGAACAGCCAAGTCCGAAAAACCAGAGGCACTGCTATCGCAAATTAAAAAACGCCGTTTTGACGGTCATCCGACCCAAAAAGAAAAGCAACTCCTCGTGCGCCTTTCACGTGATGGCGTCGCACCAGAAATCCAAAATATGCTGATTATCTACTTTTTGGAAATTCGAGGTTATTCTAATGTCTCAGACTATATAGAAGAGCAGGCTAACCGCTGGAAGAAAGACCAGGTGACATCAGCCGAACTCGCAGTCAAGTGGTTGGCAACCTATCAGCGCAAGCAGACAGAGAAAGTACAGAAAAAAACAAAACCCCAACAAAAAGCAGCACCCGTTGGAAGTAAAACACCGGATTGGTATGACCCTGATTATAAAAATGAAACCAGTACTGATCAACAGGCTGAGCTCGAAAAAATCAGACGTCAGGCACTCGAAAAAATGAATGGTGGAGAATAATATGGCAATGGAATCAATAGCAGATGCGATGGCAAATCGTTTAGACGTCAAAAAATATCAGGAATTGACTGCCAAGATTTTGGATAATCCTGAAATCAAAACCTTTATTCTAGACAATGCGTTTGAGCCGACACAGGTGAATAAATCTCTGTCGAAGTTTAACGAATATCTGAAAGAAAAAGCTAAATTCGTTGCAGGTGAACCCACTAAAATAGCAGGTTATGAGCCAATTCTTTTTAATAATGAAGGTTTTGCTGATGTGACTTATCGTGCAACGGCAGAAACCTTAGCAAAAGAGGCTGAAATCAGCAAAAAACGTCGGGTTAAGTTGATTGGCATGCCGAGAGATTTTGCTGATATCAATTGGGATGATGTCCTATTAGATGATGCCAATCGCGTTGCTGCCTATCAAGCAGTTGCTGAATTCATAGCAGATTATCCCAATCAAAACGGTGTCTATCTCTACGGTAAATTCGGTGTTGGCAAGAGCTTTATGATGGCTGCCATGGCGAATAAATTGGCAGAGAAGGGGATTTCTACTAGCTTGATTCATTATCCGTCTTTTATCTCTGACAACACTGGCTTTGATGAGTTAAAGTGGCAGGCTAATGAAATTAAAAAAGTCCAAGTCTTAGTCTTGGACGACATTGGCGCCGAAAGTAATAACGACTGGATTCGCGATAACATTTTGCAAGTCATTTTGCAGTATCGGATGCAGGAGAATTTACCGACATTTTTCACGTCAAACTTAACTATGGACGAGCTTGAGATGCGGCTTGCTATGACTAAAAAAGGGGATGAAACTTGGCCTGCTAAGCGGGTTATGGAGCGTGTCCGCAAGCTGTCAAGAGAGTTTCGTTTGGAGGGAGAGAATCGGCGCAATGGTTAATGACATGATTAAGGTGATGCAAGCACATGCATCGGTTAGAAATTTTACGATTGATAAAATTCCTGCTGATACCCTGAAATTGATAATTGATGCGGGGCGTGCTGCGTCAACCTGGAAAAATTTTCAGTCGTATTCGATTATCAATGTGCATACGGCTGAAACTAAGGCTAAGATTTTTGAGTTGCAACCACAGAAGTCGATTAAAAATGCGGCCAACTTTCTTGTGTTTGTGGGTGATTTAAATCGGGCTGAAAAGGCGACAAAATTACATACAGACCAGTTTTTCCCAGAAGGGACTGAGAATTTGCTGATTTCATCGGTGGATGCTAGTCTGGCTGCGCAAAATGTCTTACTTGCAGCAGAGAGTCTGGGTTATGGTGGTGTTTTTGTTGGTTTGATTCGGGAGCAAGCGGCAGAGTTATCAGCGGTTTTGCATTTACCAGACTACACCTATCCTATATTTGGCTTGGCTTTGGGTGTGCCTGCGCGTCAAAATGATGTTAAACCGCGTTTGCCTTATGAGGCAGTTGTTTTTGATGAACGTTATCAAGAACAATCTGAAGAAGTGATTAAAGCCTATGACCAAATGCAACGTGTGTTTGCGGGTGACCGTCGACTTGGTAGCGATTGGAGTGAGCGAATCGCTGCGCAATTTGGTACGCCATCACAAACAGCCACACTTGCGAATTTGCAGGATAAGGGTTTGATGAAATAAAAGCATGATTACTTTTTCAGTAGGGGAATGCTGAGAAAGTCTATCAAAAAAGGGAAATGAAATGAAAAAAATCAAAGCTACTATTTTCTGGGGAGCTGTTATTATTGTGCTCTTGGGAATAGGTGCGACAGTGGCACATTTTAAATTTGGATTTTTGAAAAAAGATGAAACAACAGAATTTGTCATCCAAAAAATTGAGTCGCAAGCTAAACTAAAAGTAACAAAAACAACCTCAAAAGAAGTTAAAAAAGTCGCCTTAGAACCAGAATTGGTAAAGGAATGGAATGAGCTTGGGAAAGGTCTTGTTTCTATTTTTTCAGGGCGAAATATGTCTATCAGAGCTGTTGTAGAAACAGATTTTGCTTTAGACTTGTCGAAAATCTCGAATGATGCTATCAAGGTGAAAAACAATGTTTTCACCGTGACAGAACCACTTGTTGTTGAAGTAGATTCACAAATTGATTATAGCAAAACAGAAATTGAAAAAGACAGTAATGGTGCATTTGATAAGGTTGTTGACATCTTTACACATAGAAAAGATGCCAATCAATTCATGCAAGATAATTTTAAAAGTGTCGATGTGACAGCCAGCGAAAATGCTTTAAAAGATGATACAGTCAAGCAAAAAGTTGTCAAAGATACAAATAAAGCATTAGGTGAATTTCTATCCAAAGCAACAGAAAAACCAGTTAAAGTTGCTTTAACTGAAAAGGATTTTACATTTGTTAATGCTGATAAATAAAAAAATAAGTTCATGCATCTTATTGATGCCATGAACTTTTTTTAACCGATTTGGAATTGTTTTGGCAAAAGAATACCGATTTCGCACAAAACCAGCATTTTTTTAACCG
Source organism: Pseudolactococcus laudensis (assembly GCF_013449735.1). Taxonomy (GTDB): domain Bacteria; phylum Bacillota; class Bacilli; order Lactobacillales; family Streptococcaceae; genus Pseudolactococcus; species Pseudolactococcus laudensis. The sequence continues at coordinate 16,068 of NZ_JACBNY010000006.1, read as the reverse complement.
ATTTGGAATTGTTTTGGCAAAAGAATACCGATTTCGCACAAAACTAGCATTTTTCTAACCGATTTGGAATTGTTTTGGCAAAAGAATACCGATTTCGCACAAAACTAGCATTTTTTTAACCGATTTGGAATTGTTTTGGCAAAAGAATACTAATTTCGTACAAAATCAGCATTTTTCTTACCAATTTCGCATTGTTTTCAATGGCTCATCATGCTGTTTTACATTTTTGAGGCAAATGGTAAAAAATAGGCTATGAATGATTTCTATTAACATTAGAAATCATTCATAGCCTTTTTGGAAGGGATTTTTGTCCCAATTCCTTATTTATTGTGCATCAATTTTGAAGTTTTTCAAACTTGCAAGGTAGAGAGCACCACCAACGATAGAGACGATACCACCGGCTACGCCTAGAAGTGGAATCAAAGCAACCGCACCACCGACGATTAAAAGAACGTGTGCTGCAGTTTTAACCAGACCAGTTCCTTTATAAGTAACGAGACCAACAATACCAAGAACAAGAATTGCAATTTTAACTAAAATGAAAATAACTGATAGAACGACTGTTGAAGTAGCACTGCCATCATCATTAAGCGCGTCATTAGTTATCCCACCAAGAATGAATAATGGTGCGAAAATAAGGGCAATACCACCGATAAGTCCGAAGATACCGTTTGTGAGTGCAAGCGTTTTAGATTTCATAAAAATCTCCTAACTTAGCTTTTAGTGAGGTTCAAGATTTGCTCATGTGTCTTTAGGCTTGTTTATAATTAGATAAATAAAATAAGAAAAATAGGGCGAAAAAATAAATTAACTAATACTTGTATTAATGTTATCATACTAATCAAAACATTGCAATTATACACTAATTATAAGCACATTATATGAACTTAATCTGTTATTGTCTCGAGCTAACGTAAAAAAGATGAGCAGGACGAAACATATTGTGTTATACTTAGACTTGAGTGCTTAGCAAGTGGACAGGCACGGCAACATAAAGGAGAAAAGAAAACAATGGCATTACCTACAGTAGCAATCGTCGGCCGACCAAACGTTGGCAAATCGACAATTTTTAATAGAATCGCAGGCGAACGCATTTCGATCGTCGAAGATACACCCGGTGTAACGCGTGACCGGATTTACACAACCAGTGAATGGCTCAATAAAAAATTCGCTATGATTGATACTGGTGGTATCGAAATGGCTGACACACCTTTCATGGCACAAATTAAGGCACAAGCTGAGATTGCCATGGACGAAGCTGATGTCATTGTTTTCGTCGTAGACGGCGAAAACGGCGTGACAGATGCAGACGAGTATGTCGCACAAATCCTATATAAAACAGATACACCTGTCATCCTCGTCGTCAACAAAATCGACAACCCTGAGCGCCGCATGGAAATCTTCGATTTCTACAGCCTTGGTTTAGGTGAACCTTACCCTGTATCAGCGGTTCACGGGATTGGTACAGGTGACGTCCTAGACGCTATCATCGACAACCTACCAGTCGAAACTGAAGAAGAAAACCCAGATATCATTAAATTCTCACTGATTGGCCGACCAAACGTTGGCAAATCAAGTTTGATTAACGCTATCTTAGGTGAAGACCGCGTCATCGCAAGCCCGATTGCAGGCACTACCCGTGATGCCATTGACACCAATTTCACCGATGCCGAAGGCCAAGAATTCACCATGATTGACACCGCAGGTATGCGTAAGCGTGGTAAAGTCTACGAATCAACAGAGAAATATTCAGTCATGCGTGCCATGCGTGCCATTGATCGTTCGGACGTCGTCCTCATGGTACTGAACGCCGAAGAGGGTATCCGAGAATACGATAAAAGGATTGCGGGCTTTGCACATGAAGCAGGCCGTGGCATTATCATCGTTGTCAACAAATGGGATGCCATTGAAAAAGACAACAAAACCCTTCAAAAATGGGAAGAAAAAATTCGAGACGAGTTCCAATACCTCAGCTATGCACCGATTATTTTCGTCTCTGCTGAAACCAAACAACGTTTGAACAAATTACCTGACTTGATTAAATCAGTCAGCCAAGCACAAAATATGCGGATTCCATCAGCCGTGCTAAATGACGTTATCATGGATGCGATCGCCATTAATCCAACACCAACCGATAAAGGCCGTCGTCTCAAAATCTTCTATGCCACACAAGTGGCCATTAAACCACCGACATTTGTCGTTTTTGTAAATGAAGAAGAGCTCATGCACTTCTCTTACGCACGGATGCTAGAAAATCAAATTCGTAAAGCCTTCGTCTTTGAAGGCACACCGATTCATTTAATTGCTCGTAAACGGAAATAGGCTTATGACTTTAGAAAACGATGCCATTGACATTACAAGACAGGCATCAGCTATTTCGGTAACAAAATCAAGTGGCACCCAGGTTGATTATTATCTCTATCCTGAGTTTGAAATTCATGTGAATATTTTACCTACCGGTGTTGTCCAAGATTGGCACAAACATCAGCAACTTGATGAAAATATAATCGTGACGTCTGGTGAAATTACGGTTGAGTATCTGGAGAATGGCCATGTTTCAAGTCAAACAGTACAAGAAAATGATGTCTTACGTGTTAAGCGAAGTATTCATCGGCTATTAAATCAATCAAGTGAACCAGCCCAATTTATCGTCTTTCGTTTCGTCCCAACGGGTCAAGAGCAGTCTGAGCTGATGAAACAGGATAAAGTTGATTGTGAAAATGAGATAAAATAAGTCTTTAGGACAAGAAAAAAACTTCTGAGTTTTAATCATCAGAAGTTTTTTTGTTTACAGTCTTAGCCTAATAAATAGCACGACCATGTAGCCGACAAAGGCAAGGATTAAGATGCTGCCTTCGAGTCGAGATAAGGTGTTGCGTTTCCCAATATATGAGAAGACCCAGATGAGGAAGGTGAGGCCGAATAGGAACATGAGTTCCAAGTTGAAAATCGGAAGGTAGGTGAGTGGGTTAATCACGGCACCTAGTCCGATAATCAAGAAGAGATTCAGGATGCAAGAACCGATGAGGTTACCGATTGCTAAGCCTTCCGTTCCTTTTAGTGTTGCTGTAATGGATGTGATTAATTCAGGGAGTGCTGTTCCCATGCCGACAATGGTCAAGCCAATGATGCTATCAGGGATTCCGATAGTTTCACCAATGATTTTAGCATTATCAACGGCAAAATCTGCACCGAATTTGAGGGCGATAAAGCCTAAGGCAATAAGTAGTATGGACTTAGGAACAGAGATGTTTTCTGTATTAGGGCGTATGTTGTGCTTGGTTAACTGAATGCGGTGCAAAGATTTATATGCAGGTACGATGAAGTACGCAATACTCATGGCAATCAAGAGCCAACCTTCTAATCTTGAAATCATGAAGTGCTCGCCAATCAGACCATTACCCATAAAAGCAAGGACTGCAGTTGCCGTGATAGCAAGTGGTAGGTGGATGTTCTTGGTTTCACGGTCTAAATAGACGGGTTTGATTAAGGCAATAATTCCTAGAATTAAACCAAGATTGACAATATTTGAGCCAAGGGCGTTACCAAAGATTAAATCATGGTATTCGTTTTTGGCAGAAGTAATGGTAATCATCATTTCAGGAAACGATGTACCGAGCGAGACAATCGTCAAACCAATAACGACGTCAGGAATTCTATATTTTTTGGCGATATTGCTTGCGCCATCGACAAGGACATCTGCACCAAAGATAATCAGTGCAAAGCCTACTAAGACAAGTAATATTTTTATAGTCATATCTTCATGATACCATTTTATGTAAAAAAACTCAAAATTCTTAATTTCTAATAACTGAAAAGATAGAGTAGAAAAGTTAAAATAAAGGCGAAAATTTGCATTCTGTTAAAATTATGGTATAATAACTCTAAAGAACAAAGAAAGGAGCGCTCACATTGGGCGCTCCTGTTGTTTGAATTTAAATAAATGATCTTAAGATCATCAGTGTAGAAAGGAAACATTATGTCTACAAATATCACAGAAGTTGTGTTGGCACATCTTGAAGGTCTCTTACCTGAGCCCTTTGAGTTGGTGGATGTCGAATGGTCAAAAATGGGTGCAGATCATGTTTTATCAGTACTTGTTGATAAGCCAGAAGGGATTACATTACAAGACACAGCTGATTTATCAGAAATCATTAGTCCAGAATTGGACAAAATTTCACCGGATCTTTTTCCATCGGAGTATATGCTTGAGGTAGCTAGTCCAGGTGCCGAGCGTCCACTCAAAAAACCAGCTGATTTTGAAAAGCATATTGGTGCTTACATTTTTGTCAAACTCTACCAAAAAGTAGCAGGAGAAAAAGAGTTTGTTGGTGATTTAGTAGCTTTTGACGGCAATCTTATCACCTTGACTTATCTTGACAAAACACGTCAGAAGACAGTTGAACTTGAGTTATCAAACATTGCTAAGGCACGGACGCAAGTAAAATTATAAACATCAATAAAAATAGAAGCATTTAAAATTAAAAAGAAAGTTGGAGACACATGAGCAAGGAAATGCAAGCTGCATTCACCCTTTTGGAGGAAGAAAAAGGCATCTCGCCTGAAGTTGTTATTGGTGCCATTGCGGAAGCTTTAACAGCAGCTTACAAAAAACAATACAATCAATCACAAAACGTGACGATTGAGTACAATGATGCTAAAGGTGACTTTATCGTCTACTCAACACGTGAAGTTGTGGATGAAGTTTTTGATAGCCGTTTAGAAATGAGCCTTGAGGATGCCCTCGCACTCAATTCACACTATCAAATTGGTGATAAAATCCGTTTCGAAGAAAAACCAAAAGATTTTGCACGTACGGCAGCGAATGCAGCAAAACAAGTCATTATGAATAAAATGCGTGAAGAATCACACACGATCATCTATAATGAATTTAAACGTTACGAAAATGAAATTATTCAGGGAACCGTTGAGCGTGTTGACGATCGTGCGATCTTTATCAATCTTGGTAAAGTTGACAGCATGCTCGGTAAACGTGATCAAATCCCTGGTGAACGCTACCAAATTGGTGACAAAATTAAGGTTTACGTTTCTGCTGTTGAACAGTCGAAAAAAGGACCTATTGTTTATGTCAGTCGGACACATCCTGAGTTGCTCAAACGCATGTTTGAAAAAGAGATTCCAGAAGTTTACGATGGTACTGTTGAAATCGTCAGCATTGCCCGTGAGGCAGGCGATCGTGCGAAAGTCATTGTTAAATCTAACGATGCCAATGTTGATGCTATCGGTACAATCGTAGGCCCACGCGGTTCGCGTATTCGGACTTTAGTTGATGAATTGCATGGTGAAAACATGGACATCATCGAATGGAATGATGACCGTGCGACATTGATTAAAAATGCCTTGAAACCGGCACAAGTCTCAGATGTGATTATCGATGAGGAAACAGGTGAAACTGTTGTTGTCGTACCAGATGACCAATTATCATTGGCTATCGGTAAACGTGGACAAAATGTCCGTTTGGCGGCTCACGTTACCAATAATAAAATCGACATCAAGTCTCAAACAAAATTTGATCAAGAAGCTGCAGATGTTGTGTCTGAAGAAGTTGAAGCAGATTTTGCTGACGAAGTGCTTGACTAAAATTTTGAATCAGGAGAGGAGTGATTAACGATGGTGAAAACCAAAAAAATTCCTTTACGAAAATCCGTTGTCTCAAACGAGCAATTTCCAAAAAAAGAATTGTTGCGAATCGTCTATAATAAAGCTGGCGAAATCAGTATCGACCCAACAGGCAAAGCAGCAGGGCGCGGTGCATATATCGCCATTAAAAACGATGAAGCCAAACAAGCCAAGCAAAAACGGATATTTGATCGTGTGTTTCAGACGGAGATTGCGGATCGTTTTTATGACGAGTTAATCGTTTACGTCGATCATCAGGTCGAACGTAAAAAATTAGCAACGGTGACCTACTCAATAGATGAGGCACCAGAAATTTAAGGCTAAAATATGACTGAAATAACAGATTTCAATAAAACAAAGTTGGCAAATTCCCTAGGAATGGCCAAGAAAGCTGGTAAGATAGCGACAGGTGAAGAACTTGTCATTAAATCTATCCAGGCAGACCGTGCAAGATTAGTATTTGTTGCCCATGATGGCGCACCTAATCTTGTCAAACGTATCACTGATAAAACAACCTATTATGAAATTCCCATGCTAGACATCTTTTCTGCGGCCGAACTTTCTCACGCTATTGGTAGCGACCGGAAAGTCATCGCTGTTCAAGATAAAGGATTTGCCAAGAAAATGGAGAGTCTTATGAAATAAGAATAAAAAGGTGATCATGAGCGCTTAGCGCCGTATGAAAATAGGAAATCACATGGCTCTGCGCTTGCGCAGGTTCTTAGATTTATCTTTTTCATTAGGGGCTGCTCATTGTGAACCGGATTAAGAAGGAGGACATCAACATGTCTGAAAAAAAACGTATTAACCAAATTGCTAAAGAGAGTGGCTTAACCAATAAAGAACTTGTCGATCACGCACAAAAAATCGGTTTACCTGTTAAATCGCATAGCTCAAGCATCGATGCTGAACAAGCGAAACAATTATTGAGTTCTTTTAAAGCTGCGGGTAATGGTAGCAAACAAGAAAAAACTGCCAAGGCTACGCCAAAAGCAACAGAAGAACCAAAGTCTCAGAATCGTGTGATTGTGGCTGGCGGCAAAAAAGTGGTATCTGAAACAGAAACAGGCAATCGCCCGATTGTCGTTGGTGGTAAAAAAGTCTTGTCAGATGAAGAAGTGTCAAGTGGCCGTGTTATCTCAGTAGGTGGCAAAACAGTTGCACCAACACAAACGCCAAAAGATGAGACTAAACAAGCTGCACCTGCAAAACAGGACAACGTAGCCAACAAGTCATCACAACCTGTTGCAGACAAACAAGCTGAAAATAAAGCTGACAGCAAATCAGAAAAGAAAGCAGATAGTAAAGTAGAAACGAAAACTAAAGCGGAAATACCTAAGAAACCTGAACGTCCGGCCAATGGTGGGATAAAAGTGATTAAGCGCGCAGAGGATATTAAGCCTAAAAATGGTGGTATCAAAGTTATCCAACGTGCTGCTGATGTTGCGCCAGCAAGTCAAGGTAATGCGAACGCTAATCGCAATAAAAATAAGAAAAATCGCAATAATGGCAATAACGCCCAAGGTCAAGGTCAAAGTAACCAAGGTGGCGGTAATCGTCAAGGCGGACCATTACGTGTGAATGATAACCGTAACCAAGTTCGGAATGCCCGTAACTCTAACTGGAATAGCAATAAGAAGAAAAAAGGCAAACGTGGTGGTCAACAAGTTGCGCCACAACCAGTGGTACAACGTAAATTCCATGAGCTGCCTGAGAGTCTTGTTTATTCTGAAGGTATGACAATTGCAGATTTGGCAAAACGTTTGAAACGTGAACCAGCTGAGCTTGTGAAAAAATTGTTCATGATGGGTATCATGACAACACAAAACCAGTCTTTGGATAGCGATACGATTGAACTCTTGCTTTTGGACTATGGTGTCACACCTGAGAAAAAAGTCGAAGAAGATAAGACAGATATCGAACGTCTCTTTATTGAAGAGGGTTACCTCAATGAAGACGAGCTTGTTGAACGTCCACCAGTTGTGACAATCATGGGTCACGTGGACCATGGTAAAACAACCTTGCTTGATACACTTCGTAATTCGCGCGTGACAAGTGGCGAAGCGGGTGGTATCACACAGCATATTGGTGCCTACCAAATCGAAGAAAGTGGCAAAAAAATCACTTTCTTGGATACCCCAGGACATGAGGCCTTCACAAGCATGCGTGCGCGTGGTGCGTCTGTCACAGATATCACGATTCTTGTCGTGGCGGCTGATGATGGTGTGATGCCTCAAACAGTTGAAGCGATTAACCACTCTAAAGCAGCCGGTGTGCCAATCATCGTAGCGATTAACAAAATTGATAAACCAGGTGCTAACCCACAACGCGTGATTCAAGAGCTTTCTGAATATGGTGTTATGAGTCAAGCATGGGGCGGTGAATCTGAATTCGTTGAGATCTCAGCCAAATTCAATACAAATATCGATGACTTGCTAGAAACTGTTCTCTTGGTTGCAGAAATCCAAGAACTCAAAGCTGATCCAACGGTTAAAGCTATCGGTACGGTTGTTGAGGCACGTCTTGATAAAGGAAAAGGTGCTATTGCAACCCTCCTTGTCCAACAAGGTACTTTGCATCAACAAGACCCTATCGTGGTTGGTAATACTTTCGGACGTGTCCGTGCCATGGTTAATGACTTGGGCCGTCGTGAAAAAACTGCAGGTCCTTCAAGTCCGGTTGAAATCACTGGTTTGAACGATGTCCCACAAGCTGGTGACCATTTTGCTGTCTTTGAAGATGAAAAAACAGCTCGTTCAGTTGGTGAAGAACGTGCCAAACGTGCCCTCTTGAACCAACGTAACAACACCCATCGTGTCAGTCTTGAGAACCTCTTTGATACCCTTAAAGAAGGTCAAATCAAGTCTGTTAACGTCATCATTAAAGCTGACGTACAAGGTTCTGCGGAAGCTTTAGCAGCATCACTTCAAAAAATTGAAGTCGAAGGCGTTAAAGTTGATATCGTCCACAGTGCTGTTGGTGCCATCAATGAGTCAGACGTCTCACTTGCCGAAGCAGCTAATGCTGTCATTGTCGGTTTCAATGTTCGCCCGACACCACTTGCGCGCGTACAGGCTGAAAATGACGCCGTTGAAATTCGTCTCCATAGCATTATCTATAAAGTGATTGATGAAGTTGAGACTGCCATGAAAGGTATGCTTGACCCTGAGTTTGAAGAAAAAGTCATCGGTGAAGCAGTTGTGCGTGAAACCTTCACAGTCTCTAAAGTCGGTACTATTGCCGGATTTATGGTCTTGTCAGGTTCAGTTAAACGTGATGCAAGTGTCCGTGTTATTCGTGATGGTATTGTAATCGCAGATGGTAACTTGTCATCTCTGAAACACTTTAAAGACGACGTCAAAGAAGTCAGAAAAGGTAATGAAGGTGGTCTTATGATTGATGGCTACAACGATATTGCTATTGATGACACATTTGAAGTTTACGAAATGGTTGAGATTAAACGTTAATCAAACGTTCGAGTTATCTCGAGATTTATAAGCACAATTAAAAATGCTTGCAGGAGCAAGCATTTTTTGATAGAATGACCTCGGTTGGATGAAATGCCAACATAGGTTAAGTTTCAAGATGTCTTGAAATGAAAACGCAGAAGGGAAAGAGATATGTCTAATACACATCGTAGTGACCGTGTTGCGGTTGAACTTATGCGTGAAATTAATGATATTTTACGTTTAAAAATTTGCGACCCTCGTGTCCAAGAAGTCAACATTTCTGATGTTCAAATCACAGGTGATTTGAGCCAGGCGACAGTTTATTATAGCCTTTTATCTGATTTAGCATCAGATAATGAAAAAGCTAAAATCGGTCTTAAAAAAGCAACTGGCGCGATTAAAAGTGAGCTGGCTAAACGTATGACACTTTATAAAATCCCAGATTTGATTTTTGCTAAAGATGAATCTGTTGCCTATGGTGGCAAAATTGATGAATTATTACGCAATTTGAATCAGGATTAAATAATTAAAAAAACGAACGATTATCTAAGAATCGTTCGTTTTTCTGTTGTCACCCGTAAAGTTTGATGCGCTTTAAGTTGATGAATTTCACCATCAATTTGCACAGGCTGATCACTTGTAATCTCTAATGTAAAGGAGCCGTCTACCATATGGTGAACATGTTTATTAGCTAAATGTTTGGCTTTCAGCACTTTAGGAATCAAAGCAAAAATACCTAGGAGATGAATGCGGTCGACTTCAACTAAATGAATATCGGCATCCATGAGACTAGCATCTGGCGCTAGTGGCACGCCACCACCAAAGAAAGGATGTTTGGTTAAAGTAAAAAGAAATGTCTTAGGAAAAGTCACGCCATTGACAGTCACTTGGAATGGTTTCTTGGAGAAAATAATTTTTAAAGCAGTCGTTAGATAAGCCAGTTGTCCCAGTTTTAAAGTATTTAAGAACCCTTTGGTTAGACTTTGATTTGTGGCATCAACAATCGCCGCATCAAGCCCTATTCCGAAATTGTTTGTCGCAATACCTGATAAACCTTCAGACTCATATTTCAGGACATAAATCGTTTGGGGTGTCGATTTGTGAATATTGTCAAATGTTTCAATCGTATCTTGCAAAGACACCTCAAGTCCTCTGGCGAAGTCGTTACCAGAACCAGCAGGGATATAAGAAAAGGCCTTTTCTGCTGGTAATGCATTAACAGCCAGGGAAATTGTGCCATCACCACCAATAATGATGATGCGATCATCCCTGGTTTTTTGTGCCAGAATATCCGTCATCAACCGATGCTCATCAAGCGGTTGATGCGTGTTAAATAGATGATAAGTAATCTTTTGTTGCGTCAAATAAGCTGTCAGCTTATCCGTCACTTGCTGCCCATGCCCAGGGCCTGCATGGGGATTCGCTAATATGTAATAATCCATACCTATTATTTTACCAAAAAAATGGTAGAGGTGTTGAGAAAGGGTTAGAAATCATGTATAATAAAAGTTAGAATAGTCTAACAATTAACCGTAGAGCAGTCAAATCAAAGTAATAATAGAAACCGTAGTCAACGGTTTTTAATTTAGAAAGTCCGCCATGAAAGAAAATACGCGTCGCTTAATCGATTATTCCCTTCCCGCTGTGTTTGAAAATATTTTGCAAACGAGCGTCGGTTTTGTGGATAGCGTCCTAATCGCAAAAATCTCACTAGTCGCCGTCTCTGCGGTCAGTCTTGTCAATGGCGTCATGGCTGTCTATCAAGCGGTTTTTATCGCCTTAGCCGTCGCCGTCGCAACCGTCGTATCCAATGCTGCAGGTGCCAGAGCAACGAAAGAAGTTTCAGAAAACGTTAGGCAATCTATAGCACTGTCTTTGGTTATTGGCGTGATTTTGTCGATTTTGTCCTTAGTTTTAGCCCAACCCATTTTACAAGCAATGGGGGCAAGGGGTGAAATTTTACAGCAAGGGATTGTTTTTTTTCGCGTCATAGCTGGCACGAGTGTCCTCATCGTTTTAATGACCGTATTAGGTCAGTTGATCCGGACTGCAGGTCAACCGAGAACACCTTTAACCATTAATTTAGTTGTTAATATTCTAAACTTCTGTTTGGATGTTGTGCTTATTTTTGGTTTATTTGGTTTGCCAAGACTTGGCATTCTGGGGGCAGGAATTGGCACAGCGCTTTCCAGATTAATTGGTGTGGGTTTACTCTTTCATAAACTACAAAAAACGACACATCGTTTGAAAGGCCCCGTGATTAGTTTAAAATATCAGCTTTTCAAAACTGAAATCGTTAAAAGAGCGCTACCGATTATGGGAGAGCGATTAATGATGCGACTTGGGGATATTGTAATTTTTGTCATCGTCATTGCTTATGGTAGTAAAGTATTTGCTGGTAACGCTATTGGCGAGACAATAACAGCTTATAATTATCTTCCTGCATTTGGTTTTGCAACAGGAGCAAGTATTTTAATTGCGAGAGCCTACGGTGCAAAAGATAGTCTAGAAATACGGACGTTGACTAAAAAATCCTTTGTCATGACAGCGATTATCAGCACCTTTGTTGGTGGTATGATTTTTGCTTTTTCAAGTTTTATTTTGAATTTCTTCACCACCGATGTGGTAGCCGTTTCAGCGGCACATGTTGTTATTTTGATTTCATTTGTCAGCGAACCGATAGTTGCTGGCGTCATTATCTATACAGCTGCCCTGCAAGCTATGGGAGATGCGAAAACACCTTTTTATGCCACGATGTTTGGCATGTGGATAATTCGAATAGGCCTTGCTTGGATTTTAGGAACAGCATTTTGTATGGGAATTTGGGGCGTATGGATTGCCACGGTTTTAGATAATATTTTCCGCTTAATTGTGTTAAAATTAGTGTATGAATGCCGAATTAAAAATCAAAACATTAACCGAACAACTTAATCAATATGCACATGCATACTATACATTAGATAATCCAGTCGTCGAAGATGCAGAATATGACCGTCTCTACCGAGAACTTGTCACATTGGAAACTGAAAATCCAAATCTCGTTCGAGCAGATTCGCCAACGCACCGAACCGGCGATGTCGTGCTATCAGGCTTTAAAAAGTATACCCACGACTATCAGCTTTACAGTTTACAAGATGCATTTTCAAAAGAGGAGCTTGAAGCATTTGATGCCCGCGTACGCAAAGAAATCCCAGAACCTGAATATATTTGCGAACTCAAAATTGACGGTTTATCCTTGTCTCTGGTCTATGCTAATGGCGTACTGGAGACAGCGGCTACACGTGGTGACGGCAGTATAGGAGAGGATATTACAGAACAGGTCAAACGTATCAAAGATGTCCCTCTAGTCTTGAGCGAACCTATTGATATCGTGGTGAGGGGGGAAGCTTATTTACCGCGTCGTAATTTTCAAAAATTAAATTTAGAACGTGAAGAAGAAGGCTTGCCGTCATTTGCCAATCCGCGTAATGCTGCAGCAGGTACTTTGCGACAACTCGACACGAAAGTCGTTGCCAAACGTGGTCTTGCAACTTTCCTCTATCAAGAAGCAAGCCCAGCGACTAATGACACACAAGAAGAAGTCCTAGAGTATCTAGAAAAACTAGGTCTTGTTGTCAATGAACAGCGAGCTTTTGCGACCAATATAAGTGAAATTTGGGCGTTTATTGAAAAGGTTGCAGCTCAACGTGATTCACTTGCCTACGACATAGATGGTGTTGTCATTAAAGTGAATCGATTGGCCCAACAAGATGCGTTAGGTTTCACTGTGAAATTTCCAAAATGGGCGATTGCCTACAAATTTCCAGCTGAATTGGCAGAAACTGAAATTTTAAGTGTTGATTGGACTGTTGGTAGAACAGGTGTCGTCACACCGACTGCTAATATGACGCCAGTGTTATTAGCTCAGACAACTGTTGCAAGAGCAACCTTGCATAATGTTGATTATATCAAGGAAAAGGATATCCGATTAGGCGACAAAGTTGTGATTTACAAGGCTGGAGACATCATCCCTGCTGTTCAGCGCGTTCTTTTGGACAAAAGACCTTCTGATTCTGTTGAGCTAGATATTCCAAAACATTGCCCAGAATGTGAGTCAGATTTACTGCATTTTGAAGATGAAGTTGCCTTGCGCTGTGTTAATCCGCTATGCCCTGCCCAAATTCGAGAGAAATTAATCCATTTTGCCAGTCGTGGTGCCATGAATATTACGGGTCTTGGGATTGCAGTGGTAACGCAACTTTTTGACAAAAAACTCATTACTGATGTCGCTGATTTATATCAACTTACTATAGATGACCTTCTAAAACTAGATAAAGTTAAAGAAAAATCAGCTGAGAAACTGTATCAAGCTATTCAATCTTCTAAAGAAAATTCAGTTGAAAAATTGATTTTTGGATTAGGTATCCGTCATGTTGGCTCAAAAGCAGCAAAAATAATTGCTGAGAATTTATTGAATTTGGATAGCATAGCGACTGCAACAGCTGATACACTATCAGAAATTCCAACGATTGGCACGGTATTGGCTGAAAGTTTAACTAAATATTTTGCACTAGAAGGTACAAAAAAACTTTTAGCAGAATTAAAAGCTGTGGGCGTGAATTTTGATTACCTAGGACCAGTTAAACGAGATGATGCACCTTTATCAGGTAAAACTGTTGTCTTAACAGGGAAATTGTCACAATTAACACGAACTGAGGCAAAAGAGAAATTGGAGAATTTAGGCGCAAATGTCAGTGGTAGTGTCTCCAAAAAAACAGATATTGTTGTTGCCGGTAGTGACGCGGGTAGCAAGTTGACGAAAGCACAGGACCTCGGCATTGAGATCTGGACAGAAGAGGAGTTAATCAAATTATGAGAACGAGACTAATCTACAACCCAACCTCTGGGCAAGAGACGATGAAAAAAAATATCGCTGAAATTTTAGATGTCCTAGAAAATTTTGGCCATGAAACTTCTGCTTTTGCGACAACTGCTGAAAAACACTCTGCAAAAAATGAAGCTCGACGTGCGGCAGAGGCTGGATTTGAATTGATTATTGCAGCAGGTGGAGATGGGACGATTAATGAAGTTGTTAATGGGATTTCACCGCTTGAAAATCGGCCAAAACTAGCGATTATTCCAGCAGGAACAACCAATGATTTTGCGCGTGCATTAAAGATACCACGTAATAATCCAGTTGCTGCAGCAAGAATTATCGGTAAGGAACAAACTTTAAATATGGATGTTGGCTGTACGGGAGATGATAAATACTTCATCAATATCGCTGCAGGTGGTTCTTTAACTGAATTGACTTACAGTGTTCCTTCACAGCTTAAAACAGCTTTTGGTTATTTAGCTTATCTAGCTAAAGGTGCTGAACTGTTACCTCGTGTTAAGGCGGTCCCCCTTAAAATCACACATGATGAGGGCGTATTTGAAGGTGAAATTTCCATGTTTTTTGCTGCCTTGACTAATTCAGTCGGCGGTTTTGAACAAATCGCTCCTGATGCCCAACTTGATGATGGGTTATTTACACTTATTTTAGTTAAAACAGCTAACTTATTTGAAATGATTCGGCTAATTGGTTTAGTGCTTAATGGTGGTAAACATATTGATGATAAAAAAATAGAGTATATCAAAACAAGCCAAATCAAAGTTGAGCCCCAGTCAGATGACCGTATGATGATTAATCTTGATGGAGAATACGGTGGCGATGCGCCAATTACGCTAACTAATTTTAAAAATCACATTGAGATGTACGCGAATTTAGATGAGATTAGTGATGAGAATTATTCAGGTGACGAAGAAGATTTAGAACTTGAAGCAGTCGTTAGTAAGTTTTCCGAAGAAGCTGAAAAAAACGTGTGAAACTGAAGAATAATATAATATCTCAGATGAGTTGTTTTGATATATTTATATTTTAAGAAGGTATAATAAAAGTTTTCAATTGAGAATTTTTATGCGGAAAGTTACCCAAGTGGGTTAAGGGGACGCCTTGGAAAGGCGTTAGACGTGGCAACATGTGCGCGGGTTCGAATCCCGTGCTTTCCTTGTTTGAGTAAGAGATTAAGATAAATTATATTTAAACATCCAGTATATTTACTGGGTGTTTTATTACGCAATTTAATACTCACCAAAACTTTTTAATATACTCAATAATTTTTTTCTTGATACGAAACTTTTGATTACGGTCAATCTTCTCTCCTCTTTTAAGTGCCTCAAAAAGCTGGAGCTCCTCCGGGGATAAAACCAAGTGTATTTCTTGACACAACAAGTCATACATGACGTTTTCAGACACATTTTGTTTGTGATCAAAAAGATTAACAGACTCAGAAAGTTCACAATAGTCAAGCTGGTCGAATTTTCTCTTGACTGCCATAGCTTTGCGATAGTTATCAATTAAGAAACAAGAATACCTGACTTTGAAATAGACATAGAAGTTAAAGTCATCATCTGGTGGATCTAATAAGAGTTGATGGTACATCTCTAAAGCAATAATCATCCCTTCCTGCATATAGTCGTCTAATTCCCAGGAAGGAATTTTAGTTTTTTTCCGACAGTTCATAATAATCGATTCAATACTTTTAAGTATGGTTTCAATTTTATCCATTTGTTTACTCCATTTTTCTAAAAGTGCTATTAACAATGTCTAGTTACTAGTATAAAGTAAAAAAATAAATAAAAAGTCGCTATACCGTGAATGGCTCAAAATATACCATGAATAACATAGAGATACAATGAATAACCTCAAAACGAAGACCTCAAAAATAAAAAAAGACAAATAAATAAAAAAAGTGTTGACATGTTAAGTCAGATTTGATAAGATAATAAAGTACTCAAAACGACAGGTCACGAACGAAAGAAAAGAAAATAAAAAAAACTTTTCAGAAAGGTGTTGACAAGTCAAAAAAGTTTTGGTAGAATTAAATAGTTGTCTCGTAAGAACAGCTGAAACAAAATAGACCTTTGAAAACTGAATAAAACAGAAACGAACCAAGTA
>NZ_JACBNY010000059.1 GCF_013449735.1 Pseudolactococcus laudensis | reverse complement strand
TAGAGTACCAACAGTAGTCTATCCAAATGACCCAAGTGATGCGACGAAGGTTACACCAGCCGGTGTACCGACGGTACCAGGTTATACAGCACATGATCCAGAAGGTCATGTTTTGACACCAGGTAGCAGTTATCAGCCAAGTGATCCGAAGAAAGATACAACGATCACCTATACCGCAGATACGCAAAAAGGTAGTGTCAGCTACGTTGATGATACGACCAGAACAACTTTAAAGACGGATTCAATTTCAGGAACAACGGGCTCGAAATCCAGTTATAGTACCAGTGGCAACATTGCGGATTATAAGAAACACGGGTATGAGTTGGTTACTGATGGCTATCCAGCAGATTTGACATTCGACAATAATGACACAACTGATCAGAACTTCACGGTTCACTTGAAGCATAAAAACATTCAGTCTACAGAGGCCAAAACCGTTACAGAAACTATTCATTATCAAGGCGCTGGTAATCAAACTCCTGCTGATAACACCGCTCAAGTGACCTTTACGCGTCAAGTCTCAACTGATACGGTTACAGGTGAAAAGACCTATGGGTCTTGGTCAGCTGATCAAAGCTTTGCGGCAGTGACTAGCCCAGTTATTAAGGGTTATACGCCAGATCAAGCTGAAATTGGGGCACAAACTGTGAGTGGTGACGCTAGTGATCTTGACTTTACGGTGATTTATACCAAGGATGCGCCAACAAAACCAGTTAATCCAAGTCAACCAACGACGCCAGCAAAACCGGTTCAGGCTGGTCAAGCGGCGGCTACTAATTTTGTGGACCAACGGTTGCCTCAAACTGGTGAAACTGATCAACAACACATGACGCTGAGTGGCTTATTACTATTAGCAATGAGTAGTGTGTTAGGACTCTTCGGAATGACTAAGCGGCAGCGCAAAGAATAGGATGATATTATATGCAAAATCATCGGCAAACTAAGATCCAGTTTGAGAGCTTAGCAACCCCTACAGGCTATTCAGAAACAAGCATACCAGATGTTAATGCAAGGGCTGACCACAACTGTTTTCTCAATGAGTGAGTGGGAAATATTAATCTATCTGGAACAACACGGACAAGCCACTGCTAGTGAATTAGCTGATGCGTTCATGGTTAGGCGCACACTAATTTCCAGAAACACTTGGCGACTGATTCAAGATAATTTAATTCAATCACAAGTAAATCAAACTAATCGACGAATTGCTCGGCTAAACTTGACTACTAATGGCCAAGAAACTTTCCAAAGGAGCGTTAGGCAAGTGCAAGCAAATTTAAAAACTTTCAACCAAAGTCACGATTTGGAGAAGTTGACTAAACAAGTGGAAACTTTGTCACAACAACTGGCTAAGATAAATTAAAAGTTTTTCAAAGTAAGTAAAGTTGCCTTAATGTAAATAAAGATCGGTCCGTTAAAACCCTTGGGGTTGAGCAGGCCGGTCTTTTATTGAAGTGAAGCAAATTTAAACATTAAGATTATTTTTGCCTGTAATAATAACTATCTGAATAAGGGACATTTTTACTAAAACACTTGGTAGCTGGAATGTTAGAAAAGCACTGCCCTGCGGCGATGTGTACCATCTATTTAGGCATGCTATTAAAAAAATGGCAAAGCTTAAAGATTAAGGGCGATCGGACGATGAACTTGGCGTATAAAGTCATGATGAACCAGCAGCGAAGCTATACGTTACGGCAGTACGCGGTGATTTGTATTGGGACCAACGCGCTGGATGATTACGAAGAGCAAACCATGAAGATCATTCATGACTTGGAGCCGGGGCATAAGTTGATTCTGATGACACCTTATAATGCCCGGGCCGATACTGACTGAAATTCATCAAAGTTGGCCGTTTTGGAACGGCATCTGCCAGCTAAGTATAAGTTCATTACGATTGCCGACTGGGGCAAGATTGCGGCGCAACATCCAGAAGTCTTCAAAGGGATAGATGGCGTACACTTCGGTGGCATTCGGGATGGTGATATTTTATACGTCAAGGTAATCAATCAGGCACTACAAGTGGCTAAGCATTCCCCTGTTAAAGAGGATTAGATAAAAATATTTCTTGACGTTTTTGATATATAATTATTAAAGTGTTTAGATAGAGTAAAGCGGGGCGGTTCTGTTGCGAAGTTTGAAAATCAAACGAGCCCTCTCTGAACTCAGAATATCTTAGGCTGGTATTCCCATTAATACCTTGATTTCAGTAGACACCGAAAAGCCGAAGAGCGTTCCATTTCTTCGG
>NZ_JACBNY010000058.1 GCF_013449735.1 Pseudolactococcus laudensis | reverse complement strand
GGATTGACCAGAATGATAGAAGGCGATAAGGGTTTCTTTAAATTCTTTTGAGTAGCGTTTTTTCATGTTTTTGTCCTTTGTCTAAATTATACAATAGTGACTCTAAGATTTAAGGATAACATCAAAATATAGGTGATAATAAAGTCAAATATAAAGAAATGGAGATGTTATATTTTTGGTTTTCTACTTTGATAGTAGGGTTGGAAATGCAAGAATCCACACCATTTAAAGGACAATTCATTGTACCCAAATCCATCATATCGGATGAATATTGTCATTTAATTGATCTAAAATATTTCAAACTTTCTTCTAAAGAAAAAAAGTTTATTCGTTATAGTCTCCATCAATATTTTGTTTACCACCAAATGTTTGGTATTGCGTATTGTCCTTATGAATATGTCTATTTTAAAGATGATGTTGGAACGAAGGCAGATATGTTATGGGAAAAGTTAAGAAAAGTATTAATCAGTCGAGAATTATTTCACATGACATTAATGAGACATCCAACACTTGAATTTTATATGAAGTAAATTTTTAAAATACTTCTTTATTATTCGAAGAAAGAGTGTCGCATTTTTCTATGTATTTATTCTTCTATTGCTTATCAAATGGTAGTAGATAAGTTAAGACAGAGGTTCGTAAATACCTCGTTTCAGTTTGTTAATACACCTAATGAAGCAGATATAGTTATTTCTGAGATGCCATTACGAGTATTTAAAGATGATACACCAATCATCTGCTTTATCAACAGTATTCTGATAGAGAAGGAGTGGAAAAATATTGATATCGCGATTACTAAATGGGAAGTTCTTCAAAATAAGTAATGGCCTTCTTACTAAGTTTCTAGGTGTGATTCTCTAGTTTATTAAAGACTAATAACCTAATTCTATGAATCACTATAAATAAAATTGAGTTTTATCTACTAATTTTTAAGAATGTATCTTTTGTCTATTCGGAAATAAAATCTCTCATATTTGATGTGCTAGCCAAATAGTAGGAGGTGATTGCTAACCTAGTTTTGTTAAGTATTATATGCTCGTATCCAAGATCAAACTAAGCTAGGGGAAGGAAGATTATATTTTGGGGAAGAGCTACCCTTCTTGATTTGCCATTTAAATACTCTTTAATAACCATGGATGTGAATTATGGCTAGTATTTTGACATGAAAAATGACCTCTAAAAGTTAGATTTTGTCCAGATTTATGGGGAACACTATATTTTAAGTCTATATTTAGGAGTCACATCATTGGCTGAGTTATTTTTGTGTTGTTTTAAAAGATTGTATATCTTCTGAAATCTCCTTTTCAATCATATTAGCTATTTCAGAGCAATCACAAAATAGCAGTAAGTCTTGGCATTTTTTAATTGTGTCCAAGGCTTCATTATTACCTTCTAAATAAGCAAGTCTTGCTTTACTATAAACAATAGTTATTTTTTCGTATGTAAAGTAATCATGTATTTTTGTATTTTCAAGATAGTTAATGAATTTATTTGCATAATCAAAGTTTTTACTTTTTGTGAATATATCAATAAGATTAAGTACCGCTTTAATTATCATTTGCTTAGTATAATGTAGATTAATGTTTTTTTGAGTGGGGTTAATCATCTTCTCTCCGAGAAGAGATAAGGTTGGAATATCAAAAATTGGTACACATTGTCCGAAAAGTTTGATTTCATATTGTCCCCATTCTTTGAGATGTTGAAGATATAATTTCACAAATTCAACTTCTTTTTTCGATATATTATTATAATTTGAATCAAGAGTTGAGATAATAGATTTCAGTCTAATTTTATCTAACTTGAATTTTTTATTTTCATTTTTTTTAGAAGTCTCGAGCTTGTATAGCATATCTTTCAATTTGAGAATATTTCCAGAAGTATAAGCTTCGGAAACCTCTGTACTATAAGGGAGGATAGCTTCAGAATTTAGATAATCGTTGTAAGCGTTCTGAAATTCAACCATATCCACGTTGATGTTTTTAAGGAGGTTAAAAAAAGTAGTTGTTAGTGGAACAGTCTTTCCGTTTTCAAAGTTTGAAAGCTGTGAAATGCTCATTTCATGATTAGTAGCTTCAAGCTGAGAAAATCCTTTAGATAGTCGTAAAATTTTGAAAGTTCTACCGTAAGAAGCCTCTTTAATGGAATATAATTTTTCTGTTTTCTTCATTTTATTTACCTCGACTTATTAAATTTAATAAGTGTTAAAAAATATGAAATAAGGCGATTAAGCCTTATTTTAATTAGGAGAAGTTATTAAAACGTAAATTATTTGATTTATATTTTATGCTAAAAAATAAATGTTAGATTTGATGTTATCCTTAAATCTTAGAGTCACTATTGTATAATTTAGACAAAGGACAAAAACATGCAAAAACGCTACTCAAAAGAATTTAAAGAAACCCTTATCGCCTTCTATCATTCTGGTCAATCCGTCACCCAGCTGTCTAAAGAATACGACGTGGCCCCTGCAA
>NZ_JACBNY010000057.1 GCF_013449735.1 Pseudolactococcus laudensis | reverse complement strand
TGAAGAGGGTTACTCTGTTAAAGAAGTCAGCCAAGAGCTTGATGTTCATGCCAATAGTCTCTATCGCTGGGTTCAAGAAGTTGAAGAATATGGAGAAAATGCTTTTCCTGGGAATGGGACAGCCCTACTTAATCTTTAAGTATATTTAAGTGATAAAAGTTTCATAATTAGTATGATAAAAAATAGAAGAGCATGTGCTCTTCTATTTTTTATCATACCTCAATCCCATCGCGTTGATTGAGACAATCACGGTTGAGATTGACATCAGGACTGCTGCAATGAGAGGGTCAATATAAATCCCTGTAAATGGATAAAGAATACCCGCTGCAACAGGAATAGCAATAATGTTATAGCCTGCTCCAAACCAGAGGTTTTGTTTCATTTTTCTAAGCATGCGTTTGGAGATATTAATCATATCCAAGACGTCACTTGGATTGGAGTTAACTAGGACGACATCAGCGGTACTGATAGCAACCGAAGTTCCTGCTCCAATCGCAAAACCAATCGTAGCAGTTGCAAGAGCTGGGGAATCATTGACACCATCACCAATGAAAAGCACGCCGGCTTTCTTTTGGTACTCTTTCACAATTTCTGCTTTATCTTCAGGTTTTAATTCCGCTCTAAATTCGGGAATATTTAGTGCACTAGCAATTTTTTGAGCAGTTTCTTTATTATCACCCGTGAGCATAACAGGGGTAATTCCTTGGGCTAATAAACCATTAATAAAGGCTTTCGCGTCTGATTTAGGAGAATCTCCTAAGGCAATAAATCCTAAAACATCTTGTTGTTCATTGATTAGGAAAGATATAGTTAAACCTAAATCTAAATATTGAGCAATCTTTTGTTCATCATAAGAAAGTTGATTTTCACGAAGATATTTATAGTTAACAATTTGATAAAAGTTTTGATTAACTTGCCCTTTAATCCCAACTCCTGGAATATTTTCAACCGCTTCAACTTTTAGATTTTCAAGAGGTTTAGCAGCTGAAACGATTGATTGAGCAATCGGGTGAGTGGAACTTCCTTCAAGTGCTGCCATGATTTGGAGAATGTCTGTTTCATCAGTAAAATCAATAACATTACGAACAATAAACTTACCGTCAGTTAATGTTCCCGTTTTATCCATTAAGGCATATTTAATTGTATTTATTTTTTCTAGAGAAGTTCTGTTTTGAATTAATAAACCATTTTTAGCAGAAATACTGGTTAGGCGAGAAACAACAAGTGGAACCGCAAGACCTAAAGCGTGTGGACATGCAATTACAAAAACAGAAACCGCAAGAAGTAGAGCAAAACTAAAGTTAGAACTAATTGTCCAAAAAACTAATGAAAAGATACCAACAATAAGTGCGGCATAGAAAAGGTAACCAGCCACTCTATCTGCCATATTTTCCAAATTAGATTTTTGAGCTTGGGCTTTCTTGACTAATTCGGCCACTTGATTGAGAAATGAATCTTTTCCAAGGGTTGTGACTTTCATCTCAAATGGTTGGTTTTGATTGAGGGAACCACCATAAACAAGGTCATTTGTTTTTTTATTGACTGCTCGGCTTTCACCAGTAATCATTGACTCATCAACGAGCGCTTCACTTAATATAAGGCCATCTGCAGGTATTTTCTCATTTTCTTTCACTAAAAGTAAATCGCCAACTTTTAGTTCTGAAAGCTCCACATCCTTCCCACTTTTTAAGTGAGCTTTTTTGGGAACAAGGCTTGCTAAATCTTTCAATGCATCGCCAGCACCCATGATTGCTTTCATCTCAATCAGGTGACCAATCAACATAATGACAATTAATGTTGCCAGTTCAAACCAGAAGTTCATGCCCATATGTCCGTTAAGACTCATGATTGTGGCATAAACAGAATAAGCATAGGCAACGGTAATTCCCATTGTAATCAGCATCATCATGGCTGGCTTACGGCTTTTTAATTCACCTTTTGCTCCGCTAAAAAAAGGAGTCCCAGAGTAAAAGAAGATAATTGTACCAAGGATAAGTTGCAAAATTTCACTTCCGGGGAATTTAAGGATAGTAAAGCCAGCGATTGGTGAAATGAGTAGTAGCGGAATCATAAGAATGATAGCCACTTTGAGCTTTTTACTCATATCACCCATATGCATCATGTGTCCTCCATGATTCATCATATCCATATTGTCCATATCATGCATATTATCCATATTGTGCATGTTGTGCACAATATGGTTTTCGTGCTCCATATCCATTATTTCATGATTATGATGATGCTCAGACATCATTTCATCGTGATTAGACGAATGAGTTTTATTTGACATATTTTCCTCCTAAATGAATGCTTTGAAATTTCTATCTATATTCTATATATAGTTTACATTTGTAAACTATTAAAGTCAAGGAAAAAAGTTGTATTCTATAAATGTTACAGGTTCTGTTGCAAAGTTTTCCAAAAAATCTATTTTAGTGTAAAATTGAGAAAAAAGACAGAGAGGACAGAGTAATGAATCATTTTAAAGGCAAACAATTCAAAAAAGACGTCATTATTGTCGCTGTT
>NZ_JACBNY010000056.1 GCF_013449735.1 Pseudolactococcus laudensis | reverse complement strand
GCGATCATGAGTTCATAGTAGCAACTCATGTTGACCAAGATCATAGACATAATGTGCGCCCAGATAGGGTGTTAAGTCAAGTAGTTTAAGGTACTACTCTGTAAGATAACACAGAAAACAGCCAACCTAACCGAAAAGCGAAAGCTGATACGGGAACAGAGCACGGTTGGAAAGCGATGAGTTACCTAAAGACAATCGGGTACGACTGAGTCGCAATGTTAATCAGATATAAGGTATAAGTTGTGTTTACTGAACGCAAGTTTCTAATTTCGGTTATGTGTCGATAGAGGAAAGTGTCTGAAACCTCTAGTACAAAGAAAGGTAAGTTATGGTTGTGGACTTATCTGTTATCACCACATTTGTACAATCTGTAGGAGAACCTATGGGAACGAAACGAAAGCGATGCCGAGAATCTGAATTTACCAATACTTAACACTAACTGGGGATACCCTAAACAAGAATGCCTAATAGAAAGGAGGAAAAAGGCTATAGCACTAGAGCTTGAAAATCTTGCAAGGGTACGGAGTACTCGTAGTAGTCTGAGAAGGGTAACGCCCTTTACATGGCGAAGGGGTACAGTTATTGTGTACTAAAATTAAAAATTGATTAGGGAGGAAAACCTCAAAATGAAACCAACAATGGCAATTTTAGAAAGAATCAGTAAAAATTCACAAGAAAATATAGACGAAGTTTTTACAAGACTTTATCGTTATCTTTTACGTCCAGATATTTATTACGTGGCGTATCAAAATTTATATTCCAATAAAGGAGCTTCCACAAAAGGAATATTAGATGATACAGCGGATGGCTTTAGTGAAGAAAAAATAAAAAAGATTATTCAATCTTTAAAAGACGGAACTTACTATCCTCAACCTGTACGAAGAATGTATATTGCAAAAAAGAATTCTAAAAAGATGAGACCTTTAGGAATTCCAACTTTCACAGATAAATTGATCCAAGAAGCTGTGAGAATAATTCTTGAATCTATCTATGAACCGGTATTCGAAGATGTGTCTCACGGTTTTAGACCTCAACGAAGCTGTCACACGGCTTTGAAAACAATCAAAAGAGAGTTTGGCGGCGCAAGATGGTTTGTGGAGGGAGATATAAAAGGCTGCTTCGATAATATAGACCACGTTACACTCATTGGACTCATCAATCTTAAAATCAAAGATATGAAAATGAGCCAATTGATTTATAAATTTCTAAAAGCAGGTTATCTGGAAAACTGGCAGTATCACAAAACTTACAGCGGAACACCTCAAGGTGGAATTCTATCTCCTCTTTTGGCCAACATCTATCTTCATGAATTGGATAAGTTTGTTTTACAACTCAAAATGAAGTTTGACCGAGAAAGTCCAGAAAGAATAACACCTGAATATCGGGAACTTCACAATGAGATAAAAAGAATTTCTCACCGTCTCAAGAAGTTGGAGGGTGAAGAAAAAGCTAAAGTTCTTTTAGAATATCAAGAAAAACGTAAAAGATTACCCACACTCCCCTGTACCTCACAGACAAATAAAGTATTGAAATACGTCCGGTATGCGGACGACTTCATTATCTCTGTTAAAGGAAGCAAAGAGGACTGTCAATGGATAAAAGAACAATTAAAACTTTTTATTCATAACAAGCTAAAAATGGAATTGAGTGAAGAAAAAACACTCATCACACATAGCAGTCAACCCGCTCGTTTTCTGGGATATGATATACGAGTAAGGAGAAGTGGAACGATAAAACGATCTGGTAAAGTCAAAAAGAGAACACTCAATGGGAGTGTAGAACTCCTTATTCCTCTTCAAGACAAAATTCGTCAATTTATTTTTGACAAGAAAATAGCTATCCAAAAGAAAGATAGCTCATGGTTTCCAGTTCACAGGAAATATCTTATTCGTTCAACAGACTTAGAAATCATCACAATTTATAATTCTGAATTAAGAGGGATTTGTAATTACTACGGTCTAGCAAGTAATTTTAACCAGCTTAATTATTTTGCTTATCTTATGGAATACAGCTGTCTAAAAACGATAGCCTCCAAACATAAGGGAACACTTTCAAAAACCATTTCCATGTTTAAAGATGGAAGTGGTTCGTGGGGCATCCCGTATGAGATAAAGCAAGGTAAGCAGCGCCGTTATTTTGCAAATTTTAGTGAATGTAAATCCCCTTATCAATTTACGGATAAGATAAGTCAAGCTCCTGTATTGTATGGCTATGCCCGGAATACTCTTGAAAACAGGTTAAAAGCTAAATGTTGTGAATTATGTGGAACATCTGATGAAAATACTTCCTATGAAATTCACCATGTCAATAAGGTCAAAAATCTTAAAGGCAAAGAAAAATGGGAAATGGCAATGATAGCGAAACAACGTAAAACTCTTGTTGTATGCTTTCATTGTCATCGTCACGTGATTCATAAACACAAGTGAATTTTTACGAACGAACAATAACAGAGCCGTATACTCCGAGAGGGGTACGTACGGTTCCCGAAGAGGGTGGTGCAAACCAGTCACAGTAATGTGAACAAGGCGGTACCTCCCTACTTCACCATATTATTTTT
>NZ_JACBNY010000055.1 GCF_013449735.1 Pseudolactococcus laudensis | reverse complement strand
GGTTGGCTGTTTTCTGTGTTATCTTACAGAGTAGTACCTTAAACTACTTGACTTAACACCCTATCTGGGCGCACATTATGTCTATGATCTTGGTCAACATGAGTTGCTACTATGAACTCATGATCGCCACCAGTCAATTCTAAAACTGTTTTTCTCCCTAGTTCATGAATTTCTTCAGGAGTTAAGTTTTCATCAGGGGCAAATGATTGCACAATATGATGTGCCATTACTCGATTAGGATTGTTCATGTCAGAATTATCAGGATTGCCATTGCTAGCATTAGCCATTATCTTTGTTAGAAAAAATTCTTGATCAGCATAATTTACATTTGAAATTTGATGTCCTGAAACCAATTGCATCAATTTTTTATCTTCAGTAAATGTGACTGGAAAATCTTTTTCAGTTTCTACATAAGGTACATTTGTTTTTTTAGGGTTTAAAATATATTTGACAGACCTTGTTAAACGTTCAGGTGTTTTTATTTGCATTGTTTTAACGACAACAACCATTATAGCCCCATTTCATTATTTGTATTTTTTATATTCTGTTTGAATAGTTTGATAGACAGCAGCTTCTATTTTCTTAAGTAGATTTTTTGTTTCATCAATATCATTTTTTGAAACGTCCCCACTCTCATTTACTTTTTTGGCGATCTGATTGACATTTTTTCCGACCCTATCAATCGCAATTTTGAGGTCGCTCAAAGATTTAAAATCTATAATAGTCACTTGACCCTGTATTAACATTTCAAGTGCAAAGGCATTGAAGTTTTTCCGACCTGCATTATCCATCTTGTTTTTAATGTAGTTGTTTTCATCGGGTCTCAATCTTATTTTCTTTTCAATATATCTATTTCTTTTTACTTCTGTCATGTGCAATTGACCCCCATATTTAAAAATTTTTATTTGTTACAAAGCAGTTACACCAGGGTATACTTTTTATCTGGCAGGACTAGCAAGTGGATAGCCACTTGCTGTTTTATAAAAAGGTCAGGAATAGTCAAATTGACTACTCCTACCTTTTTTATAAATTTTTGGGGTGTTCCCCAATCCCCCTTTTTGAAATCAAGATACTAAATCAACTTTGATGATTGTATCTTTTAAAGTTTCAAAATCATCATCAGAAATTGATTTTAAATGCTCAATAGTTGTCGCATATTCAAAGAGTAAATCAATGCCCAGACTTTCAATTTCTTTAAAGTCCTTTTCAATATTGGCAAGCATCTTTTTCCGTGTAAGTGTTTCAGCATTTTCTCGTAGCTCTATTTTTCCATTGACAGACATTGCCATTAAATAGTCAAAGAGTACAGTTTGTGTGATTTCAATTTGTGTCATGATATATCCTCATTTTCTTTTATTTTTTTCAGGTCAGTTCATAAGCCGTTGGCTTTTCCTAAATTTTGAGACAAGTTATTACCCACCTCCTTATCAGTTTTTGATTGCTTAAAAGATGAAAATTTATTCTCAAAAGTATTTTCAATAGTACCCTTTTCTTTGATTTTTTCAAGTTTGGCATCTACTGTATCAATGATTTTTTTAGCTTCAGATTGAATAATTGATAGCTGACTTTCAAAATCAGATAAGCCTTTTTTATCATCAGACCATGATGCTAAATATCCAAAACTATATGCACCAGTATCAATGCCAAAATGGTTTGAAACAACATAGGCAATACTTTCAGCTTGTAATTCTTGCAATTTGTAGGCTTCAGATAATTTATCAAATGACCCATCTTTGTGTAACCTTGAATGTGCCATTTCATGTAAAATTGTTTTAATTGTATGTGTTGAAGATAGCCCACTTTTTAGAACGATTTTATTTTCAGTTGGACTATAATAACCCTTTGCTTCAGGAAGATTTTTCCACTCAATATCAATTTGACTTTCTTGTAATGTGGCACGTAGAGACCTGTAAAGGTCTTGATAATCTTCCTTTGTTTCAGAAAGTTCATACAGGGCTTTGGGTATATCTTTACCGTTAGTTTGAGAAACATCAAAAACCGAGCCTAATTTAAAACCAGTAAATGTGATTGGTTTCCCTTGATCATCTAGTTTGATTTTTCCGTTTTCGTCTTTTTGTTTAACTGTAAAAGGCATCCATATTTTTAAGGATTTTTCACCTTTATTGACAGTGCGTTGAAAATCTTTTTTCCAAGTATTAAAACCTGCAACCATTGAAATATTTTTATTTTGTGATAAAAGAAGCTGAATGTTTTTAGGCGAATAGTTGTGAAGTTTGCCCATAGCTTTTAAAAATGTTGCATACTGATCAGATTGTAAATAATTTTTGATGCCTTTTTTCATATGCTCCGATAAACCTTTTGTATCTTTTTCAAGGATCATATCTGATACTGATTTTTCTTCTGACACTTCACTAGGAAATTCAGAGTCAAAAGATTTATCCGATAATTGTATACTTTCTTCTTTTAGTATTTCAGGTTTATTTTGATCAAGTTCTTTTGTTGTAACGAGTGACATTGATGTTATCCTTAAATCTTAGAGTCACTATTGTATAATTTAGACAAAGGACAAAAACATGAAAAAACGCTACTCAAAAGAATTTAAAGAAACCCTTATCGCCTTCTATCATTCTGGTCAATCCG
>NZ_JACBNY010000054.1 GCF_013449735.1 Pseudolactococcus laudensis | reverse complement strand
GAGACGGAGCTTTCATTAGATTTAGAGTAGAGGTCTATCCATTTATAAATTGTTGCAGGGGCCACGTCGTATTCTTTAGACAGCTGGGTGACGGATTGACCAGAATGATAGAAGGCGATAAGGGTTTTTTTAAATTCTTTTGAGTAGCATTTTTGCATGTTTTTGTCCTTTGTCTAAATTATACAATAGTGACTCTAAGATTTAAGGATAACATCACAAAAACTTTTGGAAGTGTGCTATTATAAGTTATATAATTCGTTCGCTTTCTAATGCTTAGTGGTTTAAGATTAGGATAGCACGACGTATTTATTTTCCAATGAAATTAAATAATTCTAAAAGGATACAACAAAACATGCGTAAAATCATCGGTAAGAAAAATAAAGTCCATTATGTAGAAGAAACAACTCGATTCCAAATGGTTAAATCTCACAAAGGATGGCTAGTTATCGGTGCATCAATGTTTGCACTTGGATTAGGGATGCTAGTTACAAGTCGGCCAGTGTCAGCTGATGTGGCAGCTGCCAGTACCTCAAGTATTGCAGTAAGGGCTGAAACGACCAGTGCAAGTAGTAGCAGTGCAAAGAATGCTGAAACGACCGGTGCAAGTAGTAGCAGTGCAACGAATGCCGATTCAACCAGTGCAAATAACAGCAGTGCAGTAAAGACTGAAACGACCAATGCAAATAACAGTATTGCAGTAAGGGCTGAAACGACCAGTGCAAGTAGTAGCAGTGCAAAGAATGCTGAAACGACCGGTGCAAGTAGTAGCAGTGCAACGAATGCCGATTCAACCAGTGCAAATAACAGCAGTGCAGTAAAGACTGAAACGACCAATGCAAATAACAGCAGTGCAGTAAAGACTGAAACGCCCAGTGCAAGTAGTAGCAGTGCAACAAAGGCCGATTCAACCAGTGCAAGTAACAGTAGTGCAGTAAAGACTGAAACGCCCAGTGCAAGTAGTAGCAGTGCAACGCAGGCCGATTCAGCTAATGCCACCAGCACTAATGAATACTCTGCATCTGCAAGCAATTTAAGCAAGACAGGTGCAGCGAGCACGTCAAACAGCACTGAAGTTAAGACAAATGCAAAGTATGAAAATTCTGTGGAAACAGTGGATAATAACAAGCGTGGTAATAGAGAGAATACACATTCTATTAACCAAAGACGAATTGTCAAAAGAAGTGCAATAGTTACAACTAAGTTTGCTCAAAACTACGGTAGAAAGGTATTGTCAGGTTCAGTTACCAATACGGGTTTCTCAGTTAGTGATCCAGATTATCCATCTGGAATGTGGATTGATCCAGATAAATCTCATTACAGTTATGAATGGTTGCAAACACAATATTATGGACACCAGATTGTTCTTTCAACTAATCGAACGGGCGATGGAATTGTTTATGTAACGGAATTATCGCGATCAAATGCAGTTTTAAAACAATACACTTTAAATAAAAATACTAAGGTACCATCTGCTGTATTTGATGGCACTACCTACTATAATGATACTTATTCTGCGATGGTTGAAAGTTCAAGAAATCCTCTTGCTGTTAAATATGTTGCTAGTAAATATGATAGTGGCTACTACAATAATCTATCTTATATTGTACCCAAATTGATCACACAAACAACCTATTACGTTGATAAAGATGGCAAGCAAATCACCGACAGTAATGGTAATCCGGTTGTTGCTTATACACAAAAAGGGTTAGTTGGCCAAAATTATACGACCAGCAACGTAAATGTTATAAATGGTTACTATGCTACTGCACCTTCTAATTCAAATGGCGTTATGTCACCATACGGAGAGATTGGTGCTAGTTATGTTAAAGACTTTCATAATGGAATAGTTGTTACTTACACTCAGACTGGTTCAGATGGAACAATGTCTGCTTCAATTGCTCAAGATGGAAAAGTTCTCAAGACATGGACAAATATAAAGCCCTCAGATCCTGCGATAAAGTATCCAATAGGTTCTACGACAACCGCAATTAAAAATCCATATATTCCACAAACCTCTGATGTTAAGTATGTTTACAGAAAGCTCGGCAACTGGGTCGTCTCTAATCCTGATGGATCGACAAAATCAATTATTTATCCCAATGATCCTATTGACCCTACTAAGATTGCTGATTCATCGGTGCCTGATTATCCGGTTATTGCTTTTATTCCTGGCTATATACCTGAAGATCATATGGGGGCTCCTTTGGTGCCAGTTGATCCCGATGATCGTACTAAGGGCTATATTCCACCAACACCTTCTGATATTGGTAAAAATACAACGATCACCTATACCGCAGATCAGCAAACAGGTAGTGTCAGCTACGTTGATGATACGACCGGAAAAACTTTAAAGACGGATTCAATTTCAGGAACAACGGGCTCGAAATCTAGTTATAGTACCAGTGGCAACATTGCGGATTATAAGAAACACGGGTATGAGTTGGTTACTGATGGCTATCCCGCAGATTTGACATTCGACAATGATGACACAACTGATCAGAACTTCACGGTTCACTTGAAGCATCGGCTGACGCCAGTGAATCCAACGGATCCACAGACACCGGGAGCGCCAATCAATCCAGATGAACCAGATGGACCAAAGTGGCCAACTCGCACCAACTATGATAAGACGGTCCATGAGACCGTCCGCTATGTTGATCAGGATGGACACGTAGTGGCCAAGCAGCACACTGATTCTGTCAACTTCACACGAACAGTCGTTGTCGATAACGTTACTG
>NZ_JACBNY010000053.1 GCF_013449735.1 Pseudolactococcus laudensis | reverse complement strand
AACAAAAACTTTTGGAAGTGTGCTATTATAAGTCATATAAGTCGTGCGCTTTCTAATGCGTAGTGGTTTAAGATTAGGATAGCACGACTTATTTATTTTCCAATGAAATTAACTAGCAATTCGGGTACTAAAATAGATTTTTTGGAAAACTTTGCAACAGAACCACTTCAGCTATGCCTATTTTGGATATGTCTAAAATGGAAAGTTATCCTGATCTAACTATCTATGCTGGTAAAGCTTCTTTTTAATATCGGCATAAATTGTAATTTAACGTAAATTATGCTCATAATGACAAGCAATAAAACAAATTATGGCTAAATTTTAAAAACTTTTACAAAATAAATAAAAAAAAAGCTCTACACCGACGTGCAGAGCCTTTTCTTGATGCCCCCTGCAGATATAAAGCATAGTATTCAACACTGTTATACTGAAAACTTACGCATTATAAGGGCATTTAGGTTCTTTTATTTGAACTAACTCTACTACATTTTTTTATTTTTGGCAAAAAAATTGGCAAAAATAATTTCTCTATAATTGACAAAAAGTTATTTCTCAATTATGTTCTTTTCTATTCCAAGCAAAAGCAAATTTAGTTAAAATGAATAATCCTATAAGCCATAGCAGCATGCTTAGAATACTACTATCTGTTATTTTGAAATGTTCCAATTTAATAAAATATTCTGTATTGGCGCCAATAAATGACCAATCTATTATGTATTTTACTAGTTTAATATTCGAAAAATCTGTTAACATGGGTAAAAATGTAGCAACCATGACAATACCAAAAGTAAATAAAGATGCATGCATTTGACTTTTAGCTAATAAACCAATTGATAAATTTGCTAGGATGAATATTAAAGACGTTGAGATTGCAATGATAAGATAAATAGGCCAACTTGGTATGCTTACTCCAAAAAATATTGGGAAAAATATACAAGTAAAAATAGAGAATAGAAAAGGATAGAAAAGAATAGAAAAAATATATTCCTGCATCTTGACGCCACTTAGAATCAATGTTCTTAAATTTTTCTTTTCCTTTTCTTCCCCAATCATCATCGATACAAAAGAACCTGATGTCATACTATATACAAAATTTAAAGCAAAACTTAAAAGAAGTATGCTTCCGTGAAATTTAGGTATAAGAGACAAGAGAGCAAAGTCACCAATAGGTGTACCAACACATATATACACTAAAGCTTTATTGCTTTTCAAATATTGTGTTCTAAGCCAGATCAAACTTTTCAATCTATCTATTCTATTCATTTTTAAATGCCTTTCCTGTTAATTGTACAAAAATAGATTCCAAAGATGATTCCATGGTATGAATACTGACAACATATTGTCCAAGATAGTTTGCTACCTCCTCTTTAGGAACCGTAATTTCTTTACCATTTTGGAATCTAATCACAACTTTATTTTCGTCACTATATTTATCAATAATAGATTGTGGTGCCCCATACTCAATAATATTTCCTTGATATAATAAGGCAATATTATCACATATTTTAGTCGCCTCATTCATATCATGCGTTGTTAAGAATATCGTAACTCCTTTTTCTTTTAGAGAAAATAAAATGCGATGCACTTTTTGCGATAAGGTTGGATCTAATCCAGAAGTTGGTTCATCAAGAAATAAGATTTTCGGCGTATGTAGAATGGCACGAATTAAGAATAACCTTTGTTTCATACCTGTTGATAAATTCTCAGCTTTTTTATCCTTATCCTGATATAAATCTAGTTCTCTTAATAAGTGATCCAGAACCTCAGTTGATACATTATGGAATTTAGCAAAAAATTCTAGGTTTTTATAAAGAGACATTTTTTCATAAAAGCCAACGGTATCACTCATAAACCCAATATTTAAAAGATCGTCAGCAGAAATATCCTTTGCATCTTTACCCAAAATAAAAGCTTGTCCACTATCCTGAACCAATTGCCCTGTTAAAATATTGATCGTCGTTGTCTTTCCAGCACCAGATGGTCCAAGAAAACCAAATATTTCTCCTTCAGATATTGAAAAACTAATATCTGATAACGCTACTTTACCATTAAATTTTTTTGTTACATGTTTCAATTCAATCATTTTACTAATCTTAAAACCTCGATTTTCTTTGTATACCTCTGCATATATTATACTTACATATTATTAAACAGTAGAGTATATAATTCTATAAAAAACTCATCAAGTCGATATTGATAGGCATATTATACCATTTAAAGCTATTTGTATTAGCAAATAACCAATCATCTTTTAATTTCATTCTGTTCTCCTTTATAGATTTATATTTTAACCTTAAAAATCACCAATCTTAAAAAGTTGCATATGTGCGCACATAAATGAGTACGCAGATATGCAACCTTTTCTTAATAGATTTTTTTCATGATAGAATATGTTCGTAAAGTAGTTCGAACAATTTACAATATTATTTAGGGCACCTCTAAAAACGAAACAGTTAGTAATATACTTGGTAATTTGTTCTTGCTATGGATTTTACTACTTCTCGTCTAAATCAACTAGACGGCTACGATAATAATCTGCCATATATTTAACACCAATCGTTTCTGTCGCATTTAGATAATTTTCTATCTTTTTGCGATTTTCTGATGTCTTTTCCAGTAAATAATCATGAAAATAAGTCACAATAGTAAACACAATCAAAATAGTAGGCTCTTTATTTACGATAAAATTTTGAAGACTCACTCTAAAAACGTTAGCATTACTTATATTTTGACGATCTAAAACTGTTAACTCATAAATATTAAGTAATGTTGCTAAAAACAGTTTCTGATTATTCCCTTTATTAAAATGACAAGCTCTATCCGTTACCAATTGCCAAAACCAACAAATATCTCCCTCATCCAAAATCAAACAAGTATAATACAATAACTGGTTCTGTTGCGAAGTTTGAAAATCAAACGCGCCCTTTCTGAACTCCAAATATCTTAGGCTGGTATTCCCATTAATACCTTGATTTCAGTAGACACGGAAAAGCCGAAGAGCGTTCCATTTCTTCGGTTCTTTTTATATATTCCTCGAAGGGTCTCCATGCCCTTAATCGTGGAAGAGGCTGTACGGAGACTTTGATAAAATTTATTCCGTCGTTTAATAGGTCGATGGTCTTGTTCTATTAAATTGTTAAGATACTTCACAGTTCGGTGCTCTGTC
>NZ_JACBNY010000052.1 GCF_013449735.1 Pseudolactococcus laudensis | reverse complement strand
AGACTTAAAAATTGATAAATCGACTAAGAGAGGTGATCTAAATAAAACTATCGAGGAAGTGAAATTTGAAAGACAAGTGTTAAATGAACGATTTCATGACATTGTTGAGAAATATAAAACCTATCAGAGTGTCAAAGAAAATGTTAGAGATCGAGAAAATGATACTATCAAAAATAAAGAGGTCAAGAGGTAGCCATTGTCGCCAAAATTTAAACCAGGAATCAGCCTGCAGGTTTGGAAACGTGGCGACATTTAAAAGTTGTCGCCTAATTCTGTTCTTGGTTATTGATCGACGTGCCTGAAGTTTGGCGACAAAATATCTTTGTTGACTAATTTACTTGGTTCTGTTGCAAAAAGGGAAAGATAAGATTGAACAAGCTATGATAGATTTGGCTGAAATAATCTCCTGATTATCGTAATCAGTTAAAATTCAATTATTTTGTTAAAAATAAAAGAAATTCTTGAAATCACCAACTTTTTTGTATATAATTAATGTGACACCATATATAGTGTCGTTATAAATGAGGTACATCATGGGCAAAGAAAAAGAGTTGCAAAAAATAAAAAATAACCCCAAATCTGTTACCCCTGAACGCTTAGAAGCTCTGTGTAAAAAATATGGTTTTATGTGGAGGCAAGGAACCAATCATTCAATAACCTCTCATGCTTTACTGGAAGAGAGCTATCCAATACCGCGACATAAGCCGATAAAACCAGTTTATGTGAAACATGTGATAAGAATGATTGAGAAAGTGATAGAATTGGAGGAGGGTTTAAATGATGAAAGATAAAGAATATTATCTTGGATTGAACTATCCGATTTTAATTGATAAAATTTATGACGAGGGTGAATTTTTGTTCACTGCCTCTATTAAAGAGTTACCAGGACTAATCGTTTATGGTGAATCTTTAGAAGAAGTTTATGATGAAATTGAATTAGCCAAAGCAGACTGGATTGAGGCTAACCTTGAGTGGGGGAGAGAAATTAAAGAGCCCCTTGAGAATTCTCTAGAGGAGTATAGTGGAAAAGTAACTCTAAGATTACCTAAATCATTACATAGAGATGTTAAAGAACGTTCTGAAATAGAGGGAGTCAGCTTAAATCAAACTTTGGTTCAATTAATCAATGATGGATTATTCAAGCAAGCTCAAAATTCAGTAGAACAATTAGCTATTCAAATTGAAAATATGACTAAGCAATTTAGTCGAACTATAGAAGAAAAAGTTTCTGCTCCGGAGCAACATTTTCATTATATTGTGAAAAATCAATCGGAAACCAGATTATCGTATAAAGAACAAACTGTTACCGATAAACAGCAAAGTAATGGAGATAATGTTATTTTATTCTCTCTGGGAGGTTAAGATGCAATCAAGAAATATAGAAATAAGAAAAGTTACATTCAATAAGTTTGAATTTGTTGTAAAACAGGATGAGAAAACTACTAATGAAGATGGCAAAGCTACTATTAGTATGAATCTTCTTGATAGGGAAGAAGGTCAAGAAAATCAAATAATCTTAATGAAAATGGAAGTTTCCTATCCGGACCCTCAATATAAGGTTATTGCAGAAATTGAATCTGCATATTCAGTATTAGTCAGTGATTTGCCGAAAGATATTTTAGCCGACATTGAATTTCAACAAGCATTACTTGCTCCAATGGTAGAAAAACTTAGAATATATATTGGTTTGTTTTCTGAAGGTGCCTATGGAGCTATTCAAATCCCAAATCTGAATTTTAATCAAGACTAGAGTTATTCATTCTCATCGTTAAATTATCCTGATTATCATAATCAGTTAAAATTCAGTTATTTTGCTAAAATCAAAAGAAAAAAGCCTTTGAAACGTTGATTTCATAGGCTTTCTTTTTGTTGACTTATTTTACTTCAGTGAAGATAAAGTTCAGGGTGACAAAGTTGTAAAAGAGTCAATATCAATAAGTTTTATTAATCGACTAGGTATTTTTATAGGTGTTGTGGGTGCTATAATAAGGTATTGGTAATCAACTGATGTTGGTATTTGTCGAAAAATTATTGGAATTAAATAGAGAAGGGATCTCTATGAGTGTCAGCTATGAAAACATGATATTCACCTTTATAAAAAATTTGGTTTTGAGGTAGTAGAGTGTAGAAGTGATGATATTTTAATGATTCTGGGTTTGAGTTCAAAATCATTTGGAATGTAGTAAAGAAAATACAATAGAGTTTTTAAATTCAAAAAACAAATGTTCAGCTTACAGTTTTTTTTGTACTAAAATTATTGGGTTTCCAATTTATTTATATGATAAACTCCTATGTGAGAGGTGATAAAAATGATGCATCAATTTAACAAAACCATCGACTATTTAGAAAGTACACTTACATCGGAAGTTGAACTTAAAAAATTTCAAAACATATCAGGTTATTCCTATCCACTATTTAGTAGAATTTTTTCGATTCTATCAGAAATTACTTTGGCAGAATACTTGAGAAATAGAAAACTTACACTAGCTGTAGATGATCTGTTGAATACTGATCAAAAAGTAATTGATATTGCTTTGAAATATAATTATGATTCAGCTGATGCTTTTAGTTTTTCTTTCAAAAAGTTTCATGGGAATTCACCCTCAGAAGTTCGAAAAGGGAAAAACTATAATTTATTTCCTAAAATGAAATTAGCTTTAAAAGTAATAGGAGGAAGTCAAATGAATATTAAAATCGAAACAAAGCCATCATTCAAAGTAGCTGGCGTATTAAAAGAAAACATTGATTCTAATCAATGTCCGAGTACATGGGATAAATTATATAGTAAATATAGTTTTGAACAATTAGAAAGTTTTGGAAATGGTCAATCATTAGGTGTTTGTTATGAGAATGAGGGAAATGATAAGATTAATTATATGGCGGGTTATAACGTCTTGGATGACGCTAAAGCTAGAAATTTAGGACTTGATATCTTAGAAGTCAAAGAATCTGAGTATGCAGTAGTTCCAGTTAAGGGATCAGTCCCTGATTCTATTCATCAGGCATGGAAATATCTGCTTGAAGAATTTTTCCCAGAAAATGGTTACAAACATTCAGGTTTACCAGATTTTGAAGTATATACCGAAAATGATATTCATGATCCCAATTATGAAATGGAGCTTTGGGTACCAATTAGTAAACAATAAAAATGTAGATTATTAAAATTCTGGTTCTGTTGCGAAGTTTGAAAATCAAACGAGCCCTCTCTGAACTCAGAATATCTTAGGCTGGTATTCCCATTAATACCTTGATTTCAGTAGACACCGAAAAGCCGAAGAGCGTTCCATTTCTTCGGTTCTTTTTATATATTCCTCGAAGGGTCTCCATGCCCTTAATCGTGGAAGAGGCTGTACGGAGACTTTGATAAAATTTATTCCGTCGTTTAATAGGTC
>NZ_JACBNY010000051.1 GCF_013449735.1 Pseudolactococcus laudensis | reverse complement strand
ACAGCGACAATAATGACGTCTTTTTTGAATTGTTTGCCTTTAAAATGATTCATTACTCTGTCCTCTCTGTCTTTTTTCTCAATTTTACACTAAAATAGATTTTTTGGAAAACTTTGCAACAGAACCGTACCACTCCTTTTCAAATTTAGTACATTTGTCAATTCATACATGGAGGTTTTAACGGTTATAAATTCATCATCATCTGGTTTTATTTTAGAAATAATGAAGTCCATTATCTTTAATTCTCTAGCCGTTAAGTCATGTCTTGCCTTAGTAATCAAATCATTTGCTTCGGCTACATAATAGTATTGTTGTTTCTCGTATTCATCTAAAGCAAAATTACGATCATTTCTCCAAATATAGTTTTGTTTTTTCGTCATTATTTTCCTTCTTTCAAACATGTAATGATAGTATGTTAAAGTTATTATATTTAATAAGAGCTAAAAAATCAACTTTTTTTATTTTTAACCCCCCAGTCGTGAAGTTTTCACCCCCCAGTCGTGAAGTTTTCACCCCCCAGTCGTGAAGTTTTCACCCCCCAGTCGTGAAGTTTTCACCCCCCTATGTAGTCGATAAAAGCCGTGGTTGAGCTTTTCTTACTTCCCTAAGTATTATAAAGTATTTATAAATAAAAAGAAATATAAAGCGCGCGCGAGAGCGTCCGTTTTGTTTTTATTTATTTAAAATATAAACAACAAACGAAAGAAAAATAAAAAGGTAAATTTCTGACGAAATTACCTAAGTACATTTTAAGGGGCAAGCCCCCTTTTCTCTCCGAGAAAATTCCCCCAAGTTCAAAAGAGGCTGAAAAGGAAAATAAATGGGGTATTCATGTTTTTGATTGCCAAAATTGACACCAAACGCAAGACAAACTGACCATCATATCGTTAAATACCCCTTAAAAAAGATTTTAGGCCCTTTTAAGCAACTTTAGATAAAAACTTGAACAATTCTACTTAGGATATCTAAAAAGCCTTACAGACGATTTTGAGACGTTATATGACCATATTACATTTTTAAGACCTGTCATGCTATGGAAACAATTCGAGGAATATACAAAAAGAACCGAAGAAATGGAACGCTCTTCGGATTTTCGGTATCTACTGAGATTAAGGTCTTAATGGGAATATTAGCTTAAGAACAAGAAGGATTATAAACCTTGTATTTGATTTTTAAACTTTGCAACAGAACCAGTTCAACCTACTTTTCCTACCAATGCTCAATTACATTTTAGCATATTTTGCTTTTTTTATTTTTTTGAAAGATACATATTTTAGAGAATTATCTTTGAAAATCATTTGTTACAAAACAGTTACACCATGGTAAACTTTTTATCTGGCAAGCATAGCAAGTGGTACCCCACTTGCTGTTTTATAAAAAGGTCAGGAATAGTCAAATTGACTACTCCTACCTTTTTTATAAATTTTTGGGGTGTTCCCCAATCCCCCTTTTAAATTTTACTCAACTTAGCCTAGATAATTAATTTTGATTTAAGATAGGTCAGCTATAATGAACATATCTTAATTTTTTTCATAAAAATTCTCCCAAAGATAACCACAGAAAAAACCGAAGTTTGGATAGCTTACGGTTTTTTTGTGATTTTTTAGTATACTAAATTTTAGTTAAAATAAATGGAGTGCATACTTCAAAATGAATATGGCAGGAATTATTGCTCCCCAAAAAATAAGCATGATAGGTCTTGCGTGTTGATCGTTCCACCACAAGACTTTTCCATTTTTCTTTTTGTCAAAAGAAATATCTGAAGTGAGAGGGTATTTTTTTATTAACCGAATTTCCCACCAAGAAAGTCTTAAATATTTCAAAAGAAAAATTCCTAGCAAAAAAAAGCTAAGCCATAAAACACCAAATACCTCTTGGTAAAAATCGCTTTTAATTAAATTGACAAAGACTGCTAATAAAATCATGAAGCATAGAAACCCAATGTTAAATACAGAATAAAATTTTTGTTCTGCTTTTCTTTGAGTTGCTTGTAACCGTTGCTCTACGGAGAATGACTCTATTTCGTCCATTCTTTCTTTACTAGAAACTGATTCGAATAACTCAATCACTTCAACATCTAAAGCTACAGCTATGGAACGCAGTGTTTCTAAGCTAGCATCTTCACCACTCTCTAAACGTTGAATAGTTCTAACATTTAGACCTGTAAGCTCTGCTAGTTTTTCTTGTGTCAATCCTTTTTGTTTCCTCAAATCTGAAATTAATGTTTTGTTTTTCATAATGCAACCTCGCTATAAATTTATTTGTAACTAAATCTTATATCTTTTTATATTTTAAAACCACGACATTTATACGACAGTCACACGTAAAATACCTGACACTAAGGGGATTTAGTCCTTAAAGTGGTTTTATTTTTTTAAAAAGTTCCACCATTTTCGTTTTCGAGCGGTATCTAGTAGCAAAGTCTTTTCTTCTAGCATTTGTTGGGTCTTGAATTGAAGTTGTTGTTGTTGATCTAGTAATTTTCTTAAATCATTATTCTGTTTTCTTAAATCAGTAATTTGACTGTTTTTTTCAGATATAAGCTCATCTTTTAAAGTATCAACCAAAGTATCAACGGTTGATACTTTGGTTGTGTCAAACGTTGATACTTTGGAACTTATAAAGTTTTGAATTTCAAGGCTTAAAAGGTATTTTCCGTTCTCTTTAGTTGGTACCAAAGTTGGTGGTAACTTATCAAAATGCTTTCTAACTGCTTGTTTAGATACTCCTAGTTCGTCAGCAAGTTCTTTAAGGGTCTTTAATTCTTTTGTTTCATCTTTCATCAATAGTCCTCTGTTGATTTTAAAGTCCAGTTATTATGAATTTCAACTTGAACTACTTTTCGATTATATCGACCTTGAAAGATTTCTAAGTCCATATCATCAATTTTTAAATTGATTTCCTCGATTGCTTTTTTTAATACGTTTTTCTTTAAATCTTTATATTCATAACTTTCTGGTGCACCCAACCATTCTTTAAATTCATCTGGTGTACCTTGTAAGATAGCGATTGAATTAGAACCGTCTTTATCACATTCACGCATTAGTTTGTAAAGCAAAATAGAATATTTACTTCTAAGTTTAACAGTATCTAAAAGCAAGTACTGAGTGTAATTATTTTTAAGACCTAATAGGTAAGGTGAAAGGTCTTTAGATAATAGTAATTCAACCCTTCCATTCTCCCAATATTTGGATTGCATTACCCAACTTGTTTGAGTAATTGACCGTTCTACATCGTTGTAGATTACAACTCTTTTAGTACCTAAAGAGTCAAGATTCTTTGCTAGGTCGCTATAAGTAGTACCACTGGTTCTGTTGCGAAGTTTGAAAATCAAACGCGCCCTCTCTGAACTCCAAATATCTTAGGCTGTTATTCCCATTAATACCTTGATTTCAGTAGACACCGAAAAGCCGAAGAGCGTTCCATTTCTTCG
>NZ_JACBNY010000050.1 GCF_013449735.1 Pseudolactococcus laudensis | reverse complement strand
GGATGCATTCAGCTCTTGATTACAAGTCTCCAAAAGACTTTGAAAAATATAATTCTTAAATTCTCTTAACTCCGTGTCTAGTTTTTCGTTGACTTTCCATATCACACACCTATTTGTGTCTACTTTTATAGTATAGCTCCAGTCATTGGTTGTACATTCGGTATCCAAGTAAAAAGGATTCTACCAACAATACAGGCGGCACTAAATAAAGCGAGGGTGGTAATCCTTCTGATTGGAAAGCGTGAATTAGAGGTTGGTAACACTAGGAAAACTCCCTTGTTTTAATTGATAATAGTTCTCATTGTATCAGAATAAAAATTAATTACAAGATTGAATTACACTATATATAGTGCTATAATTATTTGTGGGCACAATATGTTGTGTTTGTTGATGATAAAGGTGGTAGTATTTAATGAATTATCCTAAAAAATATATAGAAAAACTAAATCAAGATATCTCTTCTTATAAAGAAGTCGCTAAGATAACTGCAGAAATGACTCAAACATTTGATGGGATTTCAAGATTAATCATGCTTGATCGCTATGCATTTAAAGATATGAGCGGAAAAACTTTGACAGTCGGGGATTTGGTTATTTTAACAACCCATGCTGATCCACAATATCCAGCAAGAGGGATCGGAAAAATTGAAGAGATCAATAAGGAACAGTTGATAATTCGAATTGAGGAAGAATTTCAAAGCTCGTTAACTAATCCAGAAGAAATTGCTTCGGGACGAGTGATTCGAAATATAAATGAGGTTGAGAAACCGCTTGAACTTTATTTTGAACAAATTGCAGCTCGTGTTGCTAGAGGAATCTCTGATATTGAAGGAGAAAAAAAAGCTCAGTTTTTTACCGAGTTTTATCAGCATTTGACAGAACAAAATCTCATTCCTGCTGGACGTGTACTTTATGGTGCAGGAACGAATTCAGAAGTAACATACTTCAATTGCTACGTTATGCCATTCATCCATGACTCTCGTGGGGGCCTGGCAAAACATCGTCAAGAAGTGATGGAGATTATGAGCCGTGGTGGTGGTGTAGGAACGAACGGTTCAACGCTACGGCCAAAATCAGCGATCGTCCATGGGGTGAATGGGAAATCATCAGGTTCAGTTTCGTGGCTCAATGATTTAGCTAATTTGACAAATTTAGTTGAACAAGGCGGGAGTCGTCGGGGAGCACAAATGATCATGTTGAATGATTGGCATCCAGATATTTTTGAATTCATTATCTCTAAGATTCAGAATCCGGCCATTTTACAAAATTTGATCCACACTAGCCAAAGTCCGATAGTACGTCAATTAGCTAGTGAAAAACTGACTTTTGAACCACTAATAGCAAATGAAAAGGAATGGTTAGAGTATTTGGTCGATCATCCGACGAATGATATGGAGGATAAATTTTTAAAAACGGCTCAACAGAAATTAAAAGCGGGTGGTACGTACAGTGTGAAAGACCCTGATTTCTTGACCGGAGCCAATATCTCCGTCTGTTTAACAAAAGAATTTATGGAAGCTGTCGAAACCGACCAAACTTATGAGTTACGCTTTCCAGCAATCGAAGACTATGACGCTAGTGAAATGGCTGATTATGATCAACATTGGATGGAAATTGGAGATGTCAGAGAATGGGCTGAAACAGGGCGTAAAGTAAAAATCCATCAAACGATCAAGGCTCGCGAATTGTGGGATTTGATTACTTATTGTGCAACGTATTCAGCAGAACCGGGAATATTTTTTATCGATAATGCT
Source organism: Pseudolactococcus laudensis (assembly GCF_013449735.1). GTDB lineage: Bacteria > Bacillota > Bacilli > Lactobacillales > Streptococcaceae > Pseudolactococcus > Pseudolactococcus laudensis. The sequence continues at coordinate 1,893 of NZ_JACBNY010000050.1, read as the reverse complement.
AATGAGATGACCAATGCTCAAGCCTACGGACAAAAGGTAGTTGCAACCAATCCATGTGGGGAACAGCCGTTGACGCCTTATGCGGTATGCAATCTAGCAGCAATTAATTTAGCCAATATGGTTGATAAAGAAACGAAAGTTGTCGACTTTGAAAAATTAGCTGATGTCGTACGAGCTAGTGTTCGTTTTCAGGACAATGTAATTGATGCGACGCCTTACTTTTTTGAAAAAAATGAGCAGCAAGCTAAAGGTGAACGACGTGTTGGACTTGGGGTCATGGGATTGGCAGATTTATTGATTTATTGTGAAAAAGTCTATGGATCTGAAGATGGAAACCATTTAGTAGATCAAGTATTTGAAAAAATTGCTGTTACGGCTTATCAAACATCCGTCGAACTAGCAAAAGAAAAAGGAAGCTTCCCATTTTTAGTAGGCAAAACAGTCGAGGAAACAACAGCACTTCGTCAACGTTTTATTGAATCGATCTATATGAAGAAGATGCCGGAATCAATCCGACAAGCGATTCTAAAATACGGCATTCGTAATTCTCATTTACTAACAGTCGCACCAACAGGGTCAACGGGTACTATGGCTGGTGTTTCAACCGGACTAGAACCATATTTCTCTTTTTCTTATTTCAGAAGTGGTCGTTTAGGAAAATTCATTGAAGTTAATGCTGAAATAGTTAGCGAATATTTAGAAAAAAATCCAGAAACAGCTGCGGATAATCTACCCCCATTCTTTGTCTCTGCCATGGAGCTTTCACCAGAAGCTCATGTGAGTGTTCAATGTACGATCCAACGTTGGGTAGACAGCTCTATCTCAAAAACAGTTAATGCACCTAAGGGGTATCAAGTGAAACAAGTAGCCGCGATCTATGAAGATCTGTATCAAGGTGGGGCTAAAGGTGGAACCGTCTATGTGGATGGTAGCCGAGATTCGCAAGTGTTGACACTTGAAGCAGATGACAATGTATTTGAAGAACCTGTAGTAGGGGTGGTAAATAATCAAATTACTCTTGACTCATTAGAATCATCAGAAGCAGAAGAAATATGTCCGATTTGCCATGAGGGTAGAATTGAAGAAATTGGTGGTTGCAGTACGTGTACTAACTGTAAAGTACAACTAAAATGTGGCTTGTAAAATGAGCTATTCGATGAAAATTTATACTAAAAGCGGCGATAAAGGAAACACTAGTATTATTGGTGGAAAAAGAATAAAAAAATCTGACGCTCGCGTTTGTGCTTACGGTAGCATGGATGAAGTAAATTCTTGGGTTGGTAAAATTATTTCAGAGTTGGATGATAAAAAGTTTGAGCTGTTGAAAAAAGAACTAGTCGCATTACAAATTTTACTTTTTGATATTGGAACAGACTTGGCTACACCCATTGGGATTAAAGAAATGATTGTAGGGAAAGAAGAAGTAACTAAGATTGAAACGCTGATTGATTTTTATCAAGCAAAAGTTCCAGTCATTGAAAAATTTATCTTACCTGGAGGACACCCGGTGGCATGCGATATGCAAATTACACGAACAGTTATTCGTCGGGCAGAACGTGAAATCACACGATTGATTGTTTCAGATGAACTTATCAATTTACATGCATACAAAATTATGAATCGCTTATCAGATTTATTTTTTGTACTTGCACGTTATGTAAATCATGTTTATGCTACCAAGGAACCATTTTATGAACGAGCAGGGAAGGTATTCCATTAAGAGAGGATTTTAAACTTGAAAAAATTAGCAACATTATTAACCGTTTTGGTTCTGTTGCGAAGTTTGAAAATCAAACGAGCCCTCTCTGAACTCAGAATATCTTAGGCTGGTATTCCCATTAATACCTTGATTTCAGTAGACACCGAAAAGCCGAAGAGCGTTCCATTTCTTCG
>NZ_JACBNY010000005.1 GCF_013449735.1 Pseudolactococcus laudensis | reverse complement strand
GTACATCGAAGCCTTTTATAATTCAAAACGAATCCATCAAAGTTTAGGGTATCTTACACCTAATCAATTTGAAAAGGTAAGTGCTTAAAATAAATAGATTAAAATTCTACGTTTGTTACTCTAAAAAATTGACTTAACGTCAATTTTAAACACGTATCTATTATATTATTATACAATAAAACTATATAAAAAAGATTAAGTTTTGTAAATTATCAGATATTATTCTCTAACCACGGAAAGACAACAATATTCGATAATTAATCAAAGAATGGAGAGAATTTATGAAGAAAAAAGAGATTTTGACTTTGCTAAATTTACTAGCAGTTGTAGTCATAACGTTTGTACCTTTTTATTTGATTATTGAATGGTAAATTGATTATATTTTGAGGCAAGTATTAAAATTTTGAACGCGAAAAAGTAAGCGGATACATAAGGGGAGTTATTGATAAAGAAGGTGATATGTTAAGTTTTAAGAAATATCCAGTTGTCTTACAACATGATGAGGCAGACTGTGCTGCCGCGGCACTTTCAACAATTTGTCGCTTCTATAAAAAAGAGCTGACAATTATGAAAATCCGTGAAATTATCGGTACAGATGCTTATGGAACAAGTGTTCAAGGTATCGTATCAGGTGCGGAAAAATTAGGATTTGAAGCTAAAGCACTGAAAATTCAGATTGATGATATTGATGGTGGCTATACTTTACCAGCGATTGCGCACGTGATAACAGATACTGGCTTAAACCATTTTATTGTCATAAACAAAATCAAAAACGGCAAATTCTGGATTTCTGACCCCGCTCGTGGTGCAATTGAGCTGACCAAAGAGGAGATGACAAAGCAGTTTACAGGTGTTCTCGTTTTGCTCTTACCCAAAAGTGAGTTTGAAACTAACTACCTCGCTAAAACAACCATGTGGCAACTTTTTAAAATGGTCATGCTCCGACATAAGAAGATGTTGCTGACAGTCATTCTATCTTCTTTTGCACTAACGCTTTTAGGGATTTTATCTAGTCTATTTTCAAAAGTTGTCTTTGATGAAATCATTCCCTTCCAGTTAAAGAAAACGCTTTATGTCTATTTTGTCGTTTTCGGAATGGTTGGGCTAATTCAAATTTTTCTCGGTTTTTTCAGGGCTCACGTCTTATTATTTTTATCTAGAAAGATTGATATTCCAGTCCTTCTGGGTTATTATAACCATGTCTTGCGCTTGCCTTATCAGTTTTTTGCGACAAGAAGAGTTGGGGATATTTTAACACGTTTCCAAGATGCGATGACGATAAAGGATATATTCTCTCAAGTTTCAGTGTCCTTAGTGCTTGATTTAGGTCTGGCAGTCTTTACAGGAATCGCCCTTATCAAAATCAACCTCACTTTATTTTTCCTTGTGCTAATCGTTGTTTTGGTCAATGTTGCTCTGATTTATTTGTTCAAGAAAAGCTATAAACGCATTAACTACGAACAAATGGAGGCGGGCGCCATGATGAACTCGCAGTTGATTGAGTCTATACAGAATATAGAAACCGTTAAGGCATCAGCTCATGAAGCAGTACAGATTGAGCGACTAGAAAATAAATTTGTTAAAGTCCTCAAATTGGGGTATGAGGAAGGCAAACTCAGTAATTTGCAAGGTTCGCTATCATCACTTGTACAAACTTTGAGTGGGGTTTTCATGATTGGTATTGGGGCGATTGCCATTATAGACGGAAAATTAACACTTGGTGATTTTATCGTTTTTCAGACGCTTTCTGGATATTTTACGGATCCGATACAAAATCTTGTTTCGTTACAGCTGACCTATCAAGAAGCGCAAATTTCTATGACTCGCTTGTCTGAACTCATGGACTTGGAAACTGAGGAAACGAAAGATAGGGAATTATTAGCTGATGTTGGTCTTAAAGGAAATATTACATTTAAAGATTTGACATTTCGCTATGGTAGCCGTCCGCCTATTATCAAAGAATTTAACCTTAAAATTAAACAAGGACAGCGTGTCGCAATCGTTGGTGAAAGTGGTGCGGGAAAATCAACGCTTGCAAAACTTCTATTGAAATTTCAAAATGCGGATAGTGGTAAACTCACGATTAATGACTATGACATCGAAGATATTGAGGTCAAATACCTTAGACAATCAATCGGCTATGTCCCACAAAATATCGAACTGTTTACAGGGACGATAATGGAGAACATTAAACTTGGTAATGAAAGTGCAACTTATGAACAAGTAATAAAGGCTGCCAAATTAGCAGGTTGTCACGACTTTATTCAAAAGTTGCCCAATCGTTATTATGCTTTTATCGAAGAAAACGGCTCAAATTTTTCAGGTGGCGAGCGACAACAAATCGCCATAGCTAGAGCTTTTCTCAAAGAAAGAGACCTGTGTATCTTTGATGAATCAACCAGTAATCTGGATTCGTTTAGTGAACGGTATATCCAGAAAGCCATGTTACAGGCAACAAATGGTGCAACGACAATCATAATAGCCCATAGGCTATCGACGATTATTAACTGCGATTTGATTGTTTTCATGGCAAATGGTGCGATTATTGAACAAGGTAGTCATGATGAACTGGTAGCCTTAAATGGTAAGTACGCTGAAATGATTACCTTGCAGTATGGTGGTAGAATTGTCAAAACAAATCGAACTGAAGCTATTGAACAGGAAGAAATTAGTTATTAATTTGAAAAATTGGGTTAGGTCATTCACCCGACGCGAAAAGTAATGAAAGTAACTTTAAGACCGCAAGTTGAGAAGTTGCGTGTGTCAAAAAATAAATTTAGAAAGTAGGAAACGACTATGGAAATGGTTATGCCAGTGAATTATGTCGAAATGACTGATGAAGAGATGATGTATGTTGAGGGTGGAGGATTTGTAGGTGTTTATATTAAAGTCAGCAAATCTACTGGAAATCGAGGAGGTGACATGTGTGGAGTAATTGCTGCTTCAGCTGTGGCGGGGGTAACATGGCAATTAGCAGCAGCTGGTCCTTGGGGAGCTGCTGCTGCAGCTTTTCTAACAGGTAGTGCAGGTTTAATTGTGGCAAATGCAGTTAAAAGTGGTAAATTATCAATTCCTGTTGGTTATGATATCCCTTTTGTTAGCTGGTCACGTTCAATAACAATTTAATGTCATGAAAAAATATAGCTATATTGTTATAGTAATCAGTACTATAAATTTTCTATACAGATTGAATAATCCAAGTTTTGAGTATTCTTTTTCAATTTTTAGTTTATTATACTCTTATTTATTGGTAAGAAAAGGGATAATATATAAAAATATGAAAAAAATGTTTAATGTTGATATCTGGAAAATAGAATTCAAAGGAGTAGGAAATTTTATAGAGTTACTGTTAATTGTAGAGGCGTATTTTTGTACGGATCAATTCAATAATGGTATTTTGAATGGCTTAACATCTAATTTTAGTGAGAATATGATGTTTTCTCTAATACCATGTTTACTTCTATATAGATTTGCATTATATAGAAGCATTGAACTAAGTTATTGAAAGACATCTGTTTTTGAATATAGAAACTAATTGTTAAAAGAGTATCATTTTGGATTTAGGATAGTATCTTAAAAGAAGGTAGGAAATGATAATGAAAATGCCCGTTAATTATGTTGAAATGACTGACGAAGAAATGCAGTATCTTGAAGGTGGCTATAAAACAAATTTCCGTATTATCAGCACAACCTATGGCTCATGGAAATATGTTTGGGATGTAGGGGTTGATTTTGTTGGACGTTGGCATGTTGATGCAAGAAGTGTGACACAAAAACAAAGATATGATGAGGTTGATCCATACTCAGGTCGTAAAAGTGTAAACTTGACTTGGACGGTGAACTGGACAGAGTATCGTTATAGATAATAAAATAACGCAAATCGAGCTTCGGGAGAAATTTTTTCCGAAGTTTGAGAAAAGAAATTAGTAGTTCAGTCTATCAATATCTTTTCTCAGACTTTGGAATTTAAAAGTTAAATAAAAAATAGGAGAATTTTCATGAAAAAACTAACAACATTAACGCTTGCTTTGGGTGTAACTTTGCTACTAGGTGCATGTGGTGGCGCAAAGGAAGAAACGACGGTATTTAAGCAGGATATTCCTGAGTTACAGGGCGAAAATTTGGGTGAATCAACAATAAAAATCACCCACAAGGGTGAAAAAATCAGTGAGGTGGTCTATGAGTCAACGACACCATTAACAATGGGCGTAGTATCTGCCGAAGAAACGCAAAAAGCGATTAAGGAAATTGAGGCTGATGCCAAAATGGCTCAGGAAGAAAAAGATAAACTCATCGCTGAGATGCAAACGATGAGCGCTGGAAATCCAGAAGAACAGGCAGCAGAAATGGCTAAAAATTTAGATTCGCTTTATGATAATATGCCGTCTTCTAAAGGGATAGCAGTTAAAACGAAAAAAAGTAAAGCGAGTTATTCTGTTACGATTACGGTAGATTTAGCCAAAGCTGATAAAAGTAAATTAGGGCAAGTCTTTTTACCTGTTGATTTTTCTAAAGTAAAAGACTATAAAGATGCTGAAAAAGAATTGAAAAATTTACAATTTAAGGCAGAAAAATAAATCAGATTGAGTAAGAAAGGTAGTTATGAAAGGACTAGTTAGATTATATTGTCTTCTCATGCTAGGTAGCTTTTGGGTAGTACCTATTTTAAATTTTATTTTTGATGGTTTCGAAAATTTTGGTTATAATATCGCAGATATTTTGAAAGCAAATATTATGACAATGTGGGTACCTTGCGCCAGTAAAAGCTGGTTTGGGATTGCAGGCCTTTCAACCCATTGCTCAGATGGATAAAGGAAAAGATTCAAAGTTGATAGGTGAAATCTACATTTCTGCGCAAGATAGAAGTAAGATAAAAGTTGGGAATACTACAAAACTATCGCTTGCGGGTGTTAATCAAACCAAGTATGGTTTATTGACCGGTAAAATTAAGAGTATTAGTGATGGCACGATTACTCAAGGGAGTGGCGAAAATACACAGGTGCTTTATCAAGTAGATGTGGCGCTCGATAAGACCAAGTTGACAAGTGGTGAGGAAGAAATTTTAGCAAAAGCTTCTATGCCAACAGTTGCAAGTATTGTTTATGAAAAAGAAAATTATATGGAATGGTTGATGGAACAGTTGAATTTTACGAAAGAAAAATAATAAGAGATGGAACATTAAGATAGAAAGCTAGTTTAAACTTTTTTACGTTAAAAGTACTTCAATCAAAAAAGAGCAGGATAAGTTCTTTTTTGGTGGACTAAAAAACGTTCTAACAGTCAAATTCTGTCAGAACGTTTTTATCTTTATTCAATAATCAACATATCATCTTTAATCGCAAAAGGATTAGCTTCGTTGATGCGATCGTAGAACATGATGCCATTGGTATGGTCAATCTCGTGTTGGACGACCATGGCATCGTAGCCTTTAAGTTTGATGCGTTGTTTGTCGCCGTTTTTATCGATATAGTCGATTGTGACACGCGCGTGGCGAACGACGTAGCCTGGAACATCACGATCAACAGATAGACAACCTTCGCCATCAGCAAGGGCTGCATCTTGAACGGAGTGTGCCACGATTTTAGCATTGTACATAATTGTTGCTAGGCTGTAAGCCTCATTAGCTTTTTCAGCGGCTTCTTCGCTTTCAAATTCTTTAGGAACAAGGCAAGCGATGATTTTTTTAGAGACATCGAGTTGTGGCGCTGCAAGGCCAACACCACCACGTAGGCCCATTTTTTCAGACATGACAGGATCTTGCGAGTTACGTAAGAACTCCAGCATTTTTTCTCCTAGGATAATATCTTCGTCAGAGAGTGGTAGTTCAACGTCGGCACCTACCGCGCGAAGCGTCGGATTGCCTTCACGGACGATATCGTCCATGTCGATTAAATGACTAGCTTTGATTAATTTTTCTTGTATTGACATGATAACCTCTTTTTAATGAATTCACATTCATTATACCACAAAACAGGGGTCAAAAATGGTAAAATTGACCTATGATAGAAAAAGATACGTCAAGAAAATTTGAGTTAATTTCAAAGTATGAGCCGTCTGGTGACCAGCCAACAGCGATTGAAGCGTTGTGTGAGGGCATCGAAAATGGTGAGAAGGCGCAAATCTTGCTGGGGGCGACGGGGACTGGTAAGACTTATACCATGAGTCAGGTGATTGCGCGTGAAAATAAGCCGACGCTTGTTATCGCCCACAACAAAACCCTTGCCGGTCAGCTCTACGGTGAGTTCAAAGAGTTTTTCCCCAATAATGCGGTCGAGTATTTCGTGTCTTACTACGATTATTATCAGCCAGAGGCATATGTGCCAAGCTCTGATACCTATATCGAAAAAGACAGCTCGGTCAATGACGAAATCGACAAGCTCCGCCACAGTGCGACGAGCTCGCTTTTAGAGCGCAATGATGTCATCGTCGTCGCATCGGTCAGCTGTATTTATGGTTTGGGGAATCCTAAGGAATACGCTGACAATGTGATCAGCTTGCGACCGGGTCTTGAAATCTCACGAGACCACTTGCTCAACAGCTTGGTAGATATCCAGTTTGAGCGAAATGACATTGACTTCCAGCGTGGTAAATTCCGCGTGCGTGGCGATGTGGTCGAAATTTTCCCAGCCTCTCGTGATGAGAACGCCTTTCGTGTTGAGTTTTTCGGCGATGAAATCGAGCGAATTCGTGAAATTGAAGCCTTGACTGGTCATGTTTTGGGCGAAGTCGAACATTTGGCGATTTTCCCCGCAACCCACTTTGTGACCAATGATGAACACATGGAAGAGTCGATTGCTAAAATTGAAGCCGAATTAGAAGCACAACTCAAACACTTTAACGAGGAAGGTAAGTTGTTAGAAGCGCAGCGTTTGGAGCAGCGGACTAACTATGACATCGAAATGTTGCGTGAGATGGGCTATACCAACGGTGTCGAAAACTATTCACGTCATATGGATGGTCGTACTGAAGGTGAGCCACCTTATACTTTGCTAGACTTCTTCCCAGATGATTTCTTGATCATGATTGACGAAAGTCACATGACCATGGGACAAATCAAGGGGATGTATAATGGTGACCGGTCGCGTAAAGAAATGCTGGTTAATTACGGTTTTCGTTTACCCAGTGCGCTTGATAACCGACCACTCAGACGAGAAGAATTTGAAAGCCATGTGCATCAAATTGTCTATGTTTCTGCGACACCTGGTGATTATGAACTGGAGCAGACGGATACAATTGTTGAACAGATCATTCGGCCGACTGGTCTACTTGACCCGATCGTAGAGGTTCGCCCCATCATGGGTCAGATTGATGATCTCCTAGGCGAGATTAATCTGCGCGCTGAGCGCAACGAACGGACATTTGTCACGACCATGACCAAGAAAATGGCTGAGGATTTGAGCGATTATCTCAAGGAAATGGGTGTCAAGGTTAAATATATGCACTCGGATATTAAAACGCTTGAGCGGACGGAGATTCTGCGTGATTTAAGGCTAGGCGTGTTTGATGTGCTGGTCGGGATTAATCTCTTGCGTGAGGGGATTGATGTGCCTGAGGTGTCCTTGGTGGCGATTTTGGATGCCGATAAGGAAGGCTTTTTGCGCAATGCGCGTGGCTTGATTCAGACGATTGGTCGCGCGGCGCGGAACTCGGAAGGGCGCGTGATTATGTATGCCGATAAGATGACGGAGTCGATGAAAATTGCGATTGATGAGACTGCCCGTCGTCGTGAGACGCAGATGGCTTACAATCTTGAGCACGGTATCACACCGACGACGATTATCAAGGAAATTCGGGATAAGATTGGTTTGACAAAGGTTGCGGATGATGGGCAAGTGGTCGAAGTGGACTATGAAACCATGAATCGGAAAGAACGTCAGGCAGCGATTAAAACGCTGACCGAGCAGATGAATGAAGCGGCTGGTAATTTAGATTATGAGCTTGCGGCACAAATTCGGGATACGATATTGGAGATTAAGGCGATTGACTAGAGAAGCAAGTTGATTTTCTGATAGAAATTCTTGACATATTTTGGAAACATTGTATAATTATACTGATAAATAATATATATGCAGAAAAGAGAACACATGAACTTGAAAAAAATAGCTTTAGGCCTTGTTGCTTTGACATCAATCGTGACTTTGGCGGCTTGTGGGTCATCATCATCAAAAGATACATTGTCTAAAATTAAAGATAAAGGCACTTTGACTGTTGCCTTGAGCCCAGACTATGCGCCTTTTGAGTTTCAAATGTTAAAAGATGGCAAAAATGAAATCGTCGGTTCAGACGTTGATTTGGCTAATGAAATTGGTAAAGCTTTAGGTGTGAAAGTTAAAATACAAGCAATGGATTTTAATAATGTTTTAGCTAGTGTGACAAGCGGTAAAGCAGATATTGCGATTTCTGGTATTTCGGCTGACCCAGACCGAGCTAAATCTTATGATTTTTCAGATAGCTACTACACAGCTAATAATGTCATTGTTGTGAAGAAAGAACATCAAGATAAATATGCGACAATTGCAGATTTTAAAGGCAAGAAGGTTGCGGCTCAAAAGGGCTCAGTTCAAGAAAAAGTGGCAACTGATCAAGTTAAGGATGCCTCACTGGTTTCCTTGATTAAAACAGGTCAAGCCATTAATGAGTTGAAAAACGGAACAGTTGAAGGTGTCGTTTTAGAAGAACCTATTGCGAAGTCATATATCTCTGCCAATTCTGATTTAGCTTTATCTGGCGTGAAACTAGATTCATCAGATACTGATAGCTATTGTGTTGCAATGCCTAAAAAATCTGATAAACTGAAAAAAGAAATTGATGCGGTCATCAAAAAATTGAAAGCGACAGATGCGATTAGTAAATCTGTTGAGAAAAATTTCGAACTCGCACAGAGCGCGAAATAAGTCTATAAAGTCATTCCTTCTACATACGGTAAGTCTGTAGGGGGATTTTTTTTATGGCATATAATCAATAAAATGAAAAATTATGCAAAAAACTTGACTTATTGTTGAAATGCTGTATAATTATGCTATAAACTAATAAATATACAGAAAAGATATAACTTATGAAGATGAAAAAAATGATTTTAGGTATTGTTGCTGTGACGGCTGTACTTGCTTTGACGGCTTGTGGTTCTGATAAAAAGGCTGACCCAAATCACTATGTAGACCAAATTAAAGATAAAAAGACTTTGACAGTCGCCTTGAATCCAGAGTTTGCCCCTTTTGAATTTCAAGTGATTAAAGATGGAAAAAATACAATTGTGGGTTCTGATGTTGACTTAGCCAATGAAATTGGTAAGGCATTAGGAGTAAAGGTCAAGTTCCAAGCGATGGACTTTAATAACGTGCTTGCATCAGTCGAATCTGGTAAGGCTGACATAGCCATTTCGGGGATTTCAGCAACACCTGAACGTCAAAAGGCATATGACTTCTCAACGTCCTATTATACAGCGCAAAATGTGATGATCGTTCAAAAGTCTCAAGCAGACGCTTATCAAAATTTAGCAGCATTTGACGGCAAGAAAGTAGCTGCTCAAAAAGGAACAGTTCAGGAAAATATTGTGAAAGATCAAGTCAAGGGGGCTAATTTGGTCAGCTTGACTAAGAATGGTCAGATGATTAATGAACTCAAAAATGGGACGGTTTCAGGCGTTGTTTTTGAAGAACCAATTGCTAAAGCTTACGTGGCGGCCAATCCTGATTTAGCGATTGTCACAAATATTAAATTTGATTCATCAAAATCGGATAGTTATGCGATTGCGATGCCTAAGGATTCAGGTAATCTGAAAAAAGAAATTGACAAAGTGATCACACAACTTAAAGCTGATGGTAAAATTGAAGAATTTGTCAAAACTAATTTTGAATTATCTCAAACAGCAGCTAAATAAAATAGACTGATTACATGAATTATCGATTTACGTATAAAAACACGAACAATCCCTAAAAATTTCGATGAAATAAGGGATTTTTGTGTATAAATTTTCACAATATGATATAATAGTATCAATATTTAGTTAATTCTAAATATTAAGGCGAGTTTAATTCTGAATTCGTCGGTAAAATAAATCGGAGGTTTCTACCAAATGACAGTTTACAATTTTTCAGCAGGACCAGCAGTCTTGCCAAAACCCGTGCTTGAACAAGCACAAAAAGAAATGCTAGATTACCGCGAAAGTGGTATGAGTGTTATGGAACTGTCTCATCGCTCCTCCGAGTTTGATGAAATTATCAAAGCTGCTGAGTTGCGCTTGCGTGACTTGATGGCGATTCCAGATAATTATAAAGTCCTTTTCTTACAGGGCGGTGCATCATTACAATTCTCTATGATCCCACTGAATTTGGCTCAGAAAAAGAAAAAAGCCTATTATATCGTGGGTGGTTCATGGGGTAAAAAAGCTTATACAGAGGCTGTAAAGTTATCTAAGACAATTGATTTCCAACCGGAACTTTTAGCGTCTTCAGAGGCAACAGTTTATAACCATATTCCGACTTTCGATGCAGCAACGATTGATCCAGATGCGGCTTATGTGCATTTGACGACCAATAATACGATTGAAGGCACAACGATTTATGATTTACCAGATACGAATGGTGTACCGATCGTTGCGGATATGAGTTCCAATATTTTGGCAGTTCGTTATAATGTTGCTGACTTCGGCTTGATTTATGCTGGTGCGCAAAAAAACATTGGACCTGCTGGCGTAACTATTGTCATCGTTCGCGAAGACTTACTTAATGATGAGCCGGTTCTCTCTTCAATGTTGGACTACCGAATCCAATCGGATAACGACTCACTCTACAATACCCCTCCAACTTATGGCATCTACATGGCACGTCTTGTGTTTGACTACGTGGCAAGCCTAGGTGGTGTTGACGCCATGCAAGCTAAAAACATCGAGAAAGCCAACTTGCTTTATGACTTTATCGATCAGTCTGAGTTTTACTCAAATCCCGTTGAAACAAAAGCAGACCGCAGCATCTGTAATATCCCATTTGTGACCCCAACAGATGACTTGGATAAGTTGTTTAACAAAGAAGCACTTGAACATGATTTCAAAAACATCAAAGGTCACCGCTCAGTTGGGGGCATGCGTGCGTCGATCTATAACGCCTTTCCACTTGAAGGGGTGCAAGAATTGGTAGCCTTTATGAAAGCATTTGAGGCTAGAAATTCAGCTTAAGTTTGTTTACCGTTTAGCGTTTGATTGCGTCATATAAATATGACGCATGGTTCAGTTAAAATAGAAAGCAAGTAGATGACAACATTTTCAGTAAAAACTTACAACAATATCAATAAAATTGGTCTCCGTGAACTTGGCAATGCCTTCCAGATTGATGGGGATCACAAAGAAAATCCCGATGCTTATATTATTCGTTCTGAAAACTTACATGGTACTGAATTTCCAGAAAATCTCAAAGCTATCGCTCGTGCAGGTGCTGGTACCAATAATATTCCGATTGAAGAAGCGACTGACAAAGGAATTGTGGTGTTCAACACGCCAGGTGCTAATGCCAACGCCGTGAAAGAAGCCGTGATTGCCTCAACACTTTTGAGTGCGCGTGATTATATCTCTGCTAACGAATGGGTGAATACCTTAACTGGTGATGATGTACCCAAGCAAGTCGAAGCAGGCAAGAAACAATTTGCAGGCTCAGAAATCACAGGCAAAAACTTCGGTGTGATCGGGCTTGGGGCGATTGGTGCCCGTATTGCAAATGATGCTTATCGTTTGGGTATGCACGTTTACGGCTATGATCCATACGTGTCGATTGAGACAGCTTGGAACATTTCAAGTCACGTCCGTCGTGTGAATGACATCAAGGATATTTTCAGAAATTGTGATTACATCACGATTCACGTGCCCTTGACTGAAGAAACTAAAGCGACTTTCAACCGTGATGCCTTTGATGTTATGGGGAAAGACGTGACAATTATCAACTTCGCGCGTGGTGAACTGGTTGACAACGACGCCTTGTTTGATGCCATTGAAACAGGCGTAGTCAAACGCTATATCACAGACTTCGGGACAGAAGATTTGCTTAATAAAGAAAAAATCACTGTTCTCCCACACGTGGGTGGCTCGACTGAAGAAGCTGAACTCAACTGTGCGATTATGGCAGGTCAAACGATTCGCCGTTTCATGGAAACAGGTGAAATCATCAACTCTGTCAACTTCCCGAATGTCAAGCAGGCCTTGACGTCACCATTCCGGATTACCTTAATCAACAACAATGTGCCTAATATTGTTGCTCGCATCTCGACCCGTGTGTCAGAAGCCGGCATCAATATTTCAAATATCATCAACCGGTCTAAAGACCACCATGCCTATACCTTGCTTGATTTGGATGAGTCCGATGAAGAGAAAGTAAAGGCACTGGCCGCTGAGTTTGATAGCTCAGACAATATCGTGAGAGTGAGAATCATCAAAAAATCATGAAAACATTTTACTGGTATCCAAAGTGTTCGACTTGTCAAAGAGCGCACAAAGAATTAGATGCACTTGGTGTGTCGGTTCAAGAAATTGACTTGAAAACAACCCCACTTAAGGCTGAGCTCATTTTGTCATGGCTCGAAACATCAGGATTTGATAAAAAGAAATTTTTCAATATGTCTGGCATCAGTTATCGTGAGCTTGGCTTGAAAGATAAGATCGCCGATCTTTCTCTTGAAGAGGCGGCAGATTTATTAGCCTCTGATGGGATGTTGATCAAACGACCAATCTTGTTAGACGAAGATGGCAAAATTTTACAAATTGGTTATCGGACTGACTACGAAACTTTACTAGCCTAAATATAAAAATGAGGTCGAGACAAAAGACCAATAAAATAGGCTATGAACGATTTTCGATATTAATCGGAAACGTTCATAGTCTATTTTTTTATGTTATTTTGACAAATTGACAAGTAGCATGATTAATTAGAGAAACAATGCTAAACTTGTAAGAAAATCGCCAATTCTTTACCATTTTCGTATTCTTTTGGCAAAACAATGCGAAAATGGTAATAAATTCGTTGTTTTTTTACCAAATCGGTATTCTTTTGGTAAAACAATACGAAAATGGTGAAAAATCGTTAAATTGATGTGGAATCAGTAGTTTTTTAGTGACACACGTCAATTCAAAGGGAGTATATATTTGTACTTTACTCATGCTAAATACTAGCTAAAAAGTTTTGCTAGCCTAAATATAAAAAAGTTCAGTCATCAAATGACTGGACTTTTTTAATGGTTTATAAGTCGATTTCAAGTAAGATTGGGGTATGATCTTGTCTTGCTCCTGAGTCAATCATTTCAGAGGCACTGATTTTATCAGCGATGCGCTCTGATGTAATAAAGTAGTCAATCCGCCACCCTGCATTGTTGATTTTACTTGTTTTAGAACGTTGCGCCCACCAAGAATAGACGTTTGGCACTTGACCGTGAACATGACGGAAGGTGTCGGTAAAGCCTGCGCTAAGTAAGTTGGTGAAACCTTGACGTTCTTCATCTGTAAAGCCTGGTGAATTGCGATTATTATTAGGATGTGCCAAGTCAATTTCGAAGTGGGCTACATTATAGTCACCTGTCGCAATGACTGGTTTTTTTGCGTCAAGTTCAAGGAGGTAATCTCGGTATTTTTCGTCCCAAATTTGGCGTTCTGCTAAGCGTTTCAAGCCATCACCTGCATTGGGCGTATAGACTTGGGTCAAGTAGAAGTTGTCAAATTCTAAGGTAATAATGCGACCTTCACTATCCATTGTCGAAGGGGCACCGATTTCTGGCGTTTCAATGGTTACAGACAACTCCTGTTTGTATAGAAACATTGTGCCGGCATAGCCTTTACGAGCGGGTTCAACGGATGAGCGCCATGCGATAGCGTAACCAGGGAAACGCTCAGCTAGGATCTCTAAGTGTTTTTTGGTTGGGCCTTTGGCAGATAGTTTGGTTTCTTGTAGGGCGATGACGTCGGCGTCTAGGCTTGCAAGGTGGGTTAGGACGGCTTGCGAGAGTTGGGCGCGTGGGGAATCGCTAGTTAAGGCGGCATTTAGGGAATCAATATTCCAAGAGATAAATTTCATTTTCATAGGTTTTATTATACCAAAAAACTAGTCATTTTAAGCTTAAAAACCCTCTGAAATGCTTTATCGTCTTTTAAAATACTTGGATAAAAATTGGAACAGGTGGCTTGAGCCGAGCATGATAATGGCGATTAGTCATTTAGTGAGAGGTTAGTCTAACAATAGGTTAGCAAGTAGTAGTATGACAAAAAATTTGGTCAATCATCTTTTTATTTTCAAAAATTTTTATACGTCATATTATCTGAATTGTGTCATTTGTACCGCAATAATCTGTAGATTTCTAGGCGTGTTTAAACTATTTATAGTCGGTTTAGTGTTATAGAAATTTTGAAGTTTGTTATTTTAAATTTAAACATCTCTTGGGGAGTATTTGCGCTAACTGCTTATGAAGTAGTAAATCAACTAAATTGACAAACGCTTAATAATCTAATATAATTCAAATAGCGTTAAATTTACAGATAGTTTTTCGTTATTTATTGTATTTCAAAAATTTAAAAAAAGAATTGTTAACTAATTAAAGGGGAAAAAATGTTAAAAAAAATTCAAAGTATGTTGGGTATTGTGATAGTGTTACTGTCACTCGTGAATACGAGTTCAGTAGCACTTGCAGCACCGCTTGGAGAAGGGGAACCACAAAGAGCTGCTAAAGACTGGGGCGATCAGTTCATTACAAATGCTGAGCTACAAGTGCAGGTCAAGTAAAAGAATCTTTCGGGATGTATGATGATATGCGAGCGCAATGGAATTTTAAAATTCCAGCGGGTACAATAATTCAGCCTGGAGATACGATGACTCTCAAAGTACCTGAGGTACTGGGATTGGGAAATTCAGCGGCGTTCGGTATCAATGATGAACAGGGTAATACAATTGGTAATGCTCAGGTCAGTCCGACGACTGGAGATATCGTGATTACTTTTACAGATGCTATCACGGAAGCTGAGACGGCCGCTATAAATGGCCAGTTCTATCTTGGTGTAAAATGGGTTGAAGGAAAAGTTTCGTTTGATGAGAAGGTCGAAATCAAATGGACGGAAAATATCTCATCAACAGTTACGATTGCGTCAGGAAGTTTCCGACCAGAGGATAATGAAGGCATTAAAAAGTGGGGATATATAGATGCTGAGGATCCAGCTTTAATCCACTGGACAGCGCGTATTAATTTTTCAGAGAATCTAGATACGACGATTAATAATGCTATTTTTCAGGATGAGCTTGGACCAAATCAAAAACTCGTACCGGGTTCAGTTTCAGGCTTTTATGTCATCGGTTGGGAAGATAATTGGTATGCTAAAGCTGGTGAACTTATTCCGAATAGTATGATTAACATGACCGATGATACGCATTTTACAGTGACATTTGGTGATCTAAAAGGTCCAGTTTATATTAATTATATGAGTCGAATTACAGATGATGTTGCGTCAGACCAATATAGTAATGTAGGCACTTTAACGGGTGATGGATTTGCAACAAAAACTGATACAGAATTTGTAAAAATTGCTGGCGGTGGCGGCAATAGTGGCACAAGTGTCACAGTAGCAGGTGTGAAAACTTGGTTAGACAACGATGATGCAGCAGGCGTACGACCTTCATCAATTGAGCTTGAACTTTATCAAAATAATAATAAGATTGATACGCAGTCTGTGACAGCAGATGCTGATTGGCACTTTAGCTTTTCGAATTTACCGAATTTTGATGAAAATCATGCTAAATATCAATACCGTGTGGAAGAGGTTCCCGTCCCTAACTATACAGCCGAATTTAACGGTTACGACATTACCAACACTTACCACCCTTCTGAAGCAACAGCCAGCTTAAAAGCGCAAAAAATTCTTAAAGGTAAACCTTTAATGGCAGCAAACTATGAGTTTGAGTTGAAAAATTCAGAAGGTAGTGTGATTGAGACTCAAACTAATGGTGCAGATGGAATGATTAATTTTGATGCAATTACCTACGATAAGGCAGGAGATTATACCTATACCATTAACGAAGTCAAGGGAAATGAAGCCGGCATGACTTATGATGAGCATGAGCTTAAAGTCACTGCTAAAGTCGTTGACGAAAAAGGCCAACTTGTTGCGACGCCGATTTATGAAGGCGATGCAACGTTTGTGAATACTTATCATCCCCTTGATCCGGTAGATCCCGAGAAACCGGTAGATCCAGAAAAACCGGTTAACCCAACACTGCCAACTCAGCCTTCAAAAGAGCAGGCACCAGTTGTGGCAGATCAAACGAGTCAACCTACTCAGGCAGGCAATACGTCAGCAACTCAGAAAACAGACCAGTTACCAGAAACAGGTGAATCAAATAGTCTTTTGTTCAAGCTGTTAGGTGGTTTGATCGTACTCGTCCTTTTAGGGTGGTTTATAGTAAAAAAGAAACGTTAAAGTAACAAGAATAAACTAACAATCGCTATCCAAGTAGGATAGCGATTGTTTTAAAAATATGGTATAATAAGAGGGATTACGGCGTCTCATCTGACGTCTTGAAAGAGGATTGAACTTTGACTGACACTAATGCAACGACTTCAAAAGAAACTTTTTATATTACCACACCAATTTACTATCCTTCTGGTAAATTACATATTGGTAATTCTTATACAACGATTGCTTGTGACGTGCTGGCACGCTACAAACGTTTAATGGATTTTGACGTTTTTTATTTGACTGGAACAGATGAGCATGGTCTGAAAATCGAACAAAAAGCGAATGAACTTGGGATTTCACCTCAAACATATGTTGACGGTATGGCTGCCGACATGAAGAAATCATGGGCAACGCTTGATATTTCCTACGATAAATTTATTCGGACAACAGACGATTACCACGAAAAAGCCATTGCAGATATGTTTGAACGTTTGATTGCGCAAGACGACATCTATCTTGGTGAATATGATGGTTGGTATTCTGTTTCTGATGAAGAGTATTTCACGGAATCTCAACTTGCTGAAGTTTATCGTGATGAAAATGGTGTGATGATTGGCGGTAAAGCGCCAAGTGGACATGAAGTTGAGCGTGTTAAAGAAGAATCTTATTTCTTCCGGATGAGTAAGTATGCTGATCGTTTGTTGGCTTACTATGAATCACATCCTGATTTCATCCAACCCGAATCACGTAAAAATGAAATGATTAACAACTTTATCAAACCAGGTTTAGAAGACTTGTCATTGTCACGGACAACTTTTACTTGGGGTGTGCCAGTTAAATCAAATCCTAAACATGTCGTTTATGTTTGGTTTGATGCGCTTGCTAACTATATCACAGCACTTGGCTATGGTAGCGATGATACGACGAATTTCGACAAATTCTGGCCAGCCAATGTTCATATGGTTGGTAAAGAAATCGTTCGTTTCCACACTATTTATTGGCCAATTATGCTGATGGCACTTGGTTTGCCATTGCCTAAGCAAGTTTTCGGACACGGTTGGTTGCTCATGAAAGATGGCAAAATGTCTAAATCTAAAGGCAATGTCGTTTATCCAGAAATGTTAGTAGAGCGTTATGGTCTCGATGCTTTACGTTATTATCTCATGCGTGCTGTACCGTTTGGTAGTGATGGTATTTTCACACCGGAAGATTTTGTTAACCGTGTCAATTATGACTTGGCAAATGACCTAGGGAATCTCCTTAATCGGACGGTTGCCATGATTAATAAATATCAAGCGGGTCAAATCCATACACCAGAAACACAGACAGCCTTTGACGGTAAACTGCAATCAGTGATTGAAACAGCTATTGAGAACTACCATACATCAATGAATAAGATGGAGTTCAATATTGCGCTAAATGAAATCTGGACGATTATTTCACGTTCTAATAAATATATTGATGAAACAACACCTTGGATTTTAGGTAAAGATGAGAGCAAATCAGCTGAGTTAAATAGTGTTATGTACCACTTAGCTGAAAGCTTACGCATCGTTGCTGTCTTGTTACAACCTTTCATGCGCACAACATCTCAAGCTATTTTTGGACAACTCGGTCTTGACTCAGCTGAACCGAAATTAACAGGCTTAGCTTTTGGCCATGAATTTACAGCACCAGTTGTCAGCAAAGGTGAGCCAATCTTCCCTCGCTTAGATGCGGAAGAAGAAGTTGCTTATATTAAAGCACAAATGCAAGCAACATCTCCAGCAGTTGAAACAACTGAATTCGACCCAACAGAAACGACTTTGGTCTCTGACAAAAAAGCCATTAAATTTGATGACTTTGAAAAAATTGAAATCAAGGTAGCAGAAGTCATCGCTGTTGAAAAAGTTGAAGGCTCTGACAAACTCTTAAAATTCGAATTGGATGCAGGCGATGAAGGTCACCGTCAAATCTTGTCTGGTATTGCAAAATTCTATCCAAATCCTGAAGAATTGGTCGGTCTGAAATTGCAAATTGTTGCGAATTTAAAACCACGTAAGATGATGGGCCTACTGTCGCAAGGGATGATTTTATCAGCTGAATCAGATGATAAATTGACTCTATTGACAGTTTCGCCAGAAGTTGCTAACGGTAGTATTGTAGGTTAAAAATGGAGATAACTACTGAAATTTGTGAGTTGCTGATTCTGGCCATGAATACTGTGGCCGTTTTGGTCTTGATTTGTGGTGTCGTAAAAGCAACATTCAAATTTGTCAAAAATGAAGTGAGTCACGCTGATAAGGCGAGTGTTTTGCGCACAATCAAAAATGATCTTGGGGCTTACGTGCTTTTCTCATTAGAAATTTTGATTGCAGCAGATATTGTTGAAAGTATTATTAAACCAACTTTTGAGGATATTGGTAAACTTGCGGCTTTGGTTGTGATTCGAACAGTCATTTCTTACTTTTTAGGTAAGGAAATTGATCAGGAAATAGAAAACAAATAATAAGAGGGAATAAGGAGGAGACTCCTTATTTTTGGTATCTAAGTTAAAGATGATAAGAGAATTGAAGTCGGGTGAGCCACTACCGTGGACACTATTATTAAACGCTGACCCAGATCGTGCGATTGTCGAGGCTTACATTTCAAAGTCTCGTGTGTTTGTTGCTGAAAATGGTGAGCAGGCTATATTAGGCGTGTTGGTGCTGATGCCATTGTCAGATGATCATCACTATGAAATTATGAATGTGTCTGTTGACCCAGCCTACTTTAGGCAAGGTATTGGCAGAGCCTTGATGACTGATGCGCTTGCGTATGTTTTATCGCGTGATGCCCAAGCCGTGATTTGGATAAGAACGGGTGACTTGACGGTCGATGCGATTGGTTTATATGGATCCGTCGGTTTTAAAATTGTTGAAGTAGTCAAGGATTATTTTGTTACGCATTATGCTGAGCCAATTTATGAGAATGGTGAGTTATTGCGCAACCAAGTGGTGATGAGGTTAGGGCAATGACTTTATATGATGACGTGAAGGGGTGCTACTTTAATGTGCCGATGACGGGTGATGTCATTGAAGATGTTAAGCGGGTTTGTACTGCAAATCAAGCGACACACGCCTATTTGTGGCGGCATTTATTAAATGTTGCCAATGAGGCGAAAAGGCTTGCGAAACGGTTTGATTTGGATGAAGATGCAGCATTTACGGCTGGCTTATTGCATGATATCGGTGGGTTAATACCAAATGAACAGCGGATTGCACTTGCGGAGCTACTTGGTATTGCTGTCCTAGCTGAGGAACGTGCGGTACCAATGCTTTTACATGGTAAATTTTCCGCCTATTTTGCGGCAGATATTTTTGGGATAACATCATCAGAAATTTTAAGTGCGATCACTTATCATACAACTCTTCACGCAAATGCGACAGATTTAGAAAAAGTCGTTTGTCTTGCAGATAAAATAAAGTGGGATGGAGAAGGGACGCCGCCATATCTTTTAGACTTGTTACAAGCTTTTAATCTTTCTCTTGATATTGCGACTCAATTCTTTATCGATTATTTATATAATAGTGATTTATTGGTTATGCATCCATGGTTAATCGAGGCGCATGATTTTTATGATGACAAGGTTTTAAGATAGATTCAGAATATCATGATTAGGCCTGATTGATGGGAAAGTGCGAAAATCGGTACTTTTTGATATAATAGGAACAATGGAAACTTTACAAGAAAAATTAAGAGCGTTTCAGATTAGTTTTGATAAGCCTGAGCTATTAGAAGAGGCTTTTACACACAAATCTTATTATTTTGAACACAAAAACTCAAGCGTCTTTCATAATGAACGCTTAGAGTTTTTAGGGGATGCGGCGCTAGGATTTATCATTGTCGAATACCTTTACAAAGCCTACCCGCACGAGCGTGAAGGTGTTTTAACTGAAAAGAAAATTTCAATCGTTCGCAGAGAATCTCTTGCGGACTTTTCGCGTAAACTAGGGTTTGATCAGTATTTGAAACTCGGGAATGGCGAAGAAAAGAGTGGTGGCCGTGAAAATGATGCCAATCTAGAAAATTTATTTGAAGCTTTTCTGGGTGCCTTATTAATGGATAAAGATTTAGCTGCAGTTAAAAAATTTATTTATGATGTGATGATTCCTGAGATTGAAAATGGGTCTTATGATAAAGTTACGGACTATAAATCTGCCTTACAAGAGATTTTTTATACAGCAGGTCAAATTGATAAAAATAATAAAATTCCACTTGAATATGTCGTCGTTGGCAAAAGTGGTCCAGTGCATGCGCCTGTTTTTGAGGTGGATGTGGTATTTGAAGGACGTACTATTGGTCACGGCAAAGGAAAATCCAAGAAAATTGCGGAGCAAGATGCGGCACGCTCGGCTTTCTTAAAGCAGAAAAATCAACAAAAGGATAACTAAGCATGTATTTGAAACAAATCGAAATGGTCGGTTTTAAATCTTTTGCTGATCGGACAAAAATTACCTTTGATACGGGCGTGACAGCGATTGTCGGACCAAATGGTTCAGGCAAGTCAAACGTCACCGAGAGTTTACGTTGGGCTCTAGGCGAGCAGTCTGCTAAAAGTCTGCGTGGCGCTAAAATGCCTGATATTATTTTTGCAGGAACGCAAAAACGCCGTGCGCTCAATTATGCAGAAGTCATTGTCACTTTTGATAATGCCGACGGTTATCTACCAAGTGAGGCAACAGTTGTCATTACACGTCGTCTATATCGTAATGGTGATAGCGAGTTTTTGATTAACGGCAAAAAAGTCCGACTGAAAGATGTTCATGAATTGTTCACGGATACCGGTCTTGGTCGTGATAGCTTTTCTATCATTTCTCAAGGGAAGATAGAGTCGATTTTTAACAGCAAACCAGAAGAACGTCGCGCCATTTTTGAAGAAGCCGCTGGTGTTTTAAAGTACAAAAATCGCAAGAAAGAAACAGAATCTAAATTATCAGCGACACAAGAAAACATGGGCCGCTTAGATGATATCATTTACGAATTAGATGGTCAGTTAACGCCCTTGCGTGCGCAACGTGATGTCGCAATTAAATTCCGTGAATTCGATGATAAACGTGCGAAACTTGAAATATCTGTTTTAGTCGCACAAATCATTGCTGAAAAAGTCAGCTATGAGAGTGCGCAAGCGCAATTTAAAGAAGTGCAGCAGACCTTAGCTCAGCTTGATGCGGCACAGGAAGTCTTTGAGCGAGATGTGCTTAAATTAAAACAACAACGTTCAGCCGTTGAATCAGAACAAGAAAAATTACAGACTGAGATTTTACAATTAACGACAGCAAAATCTGATTTTCAGTCCAAAATTGATATTTTTCACAGTCAAGCTCAGATGTCTCAAAAGTCTGCGGCAGAACGTGAGGCACGCATCGCAAATCTCACAAATAAAGTAGCTGAGATTTCTGAGAACCTGACAAGTTTAACGGACAAACTTGAAAAAAAACAAGTCTTAAAAGATGATTTGGAAACGCAGATTCAAACTCTACAAGGTAAATTAGATAACTTTTCTGAAAATCCAGATGATGTCATTGAGCGTTTGCGAGCAGAATTTGTAGACTTAGTGAACCAAGAAGCTCAGCTATCGAATGCCATTACCAAAAACACATCAGAGTTAGATAATATCAGAGCGAATGCTGCCAGCAAGTCTGATGAAAATCAAGCATTATCTGAAAAATATGATAGCTTAAAAGTAGAGTTAGAGGCAACAACCCAACGCTCTGAAACCTTGAAACTAGAGTTAGACCAGCTTTTAAGCCAGTACAGTACAGCAGATACGCAATTCAAAAAGTTAGAAGCAGATATTAGTCAGACACAGAATCGTTTGTTTTCGGCTATGGATGAGCTGAATAAAGGTAAGGCACGTTTAACGAGTCTGGAAAATATCCGAGCTAGTCATGCCAATTTCTATCAAGGTGTTAAAGCCGTCTTACAAACCTCTGATAAGTTGCCAGGTATAATTGGTGCAGTGGCTGATTTGGTGAGTTTTGATAAACAGTATGCTACGGCGATGGATATTGCGTTGGCAGGGGGCGCTCAAAATATTATCGTTTCAGATGAGCAATCCGCGAAATCAGCCATTAATTTCCTAAGAGCGCAACGCTTAGGACGTG
Organism: Pseudolactococcus laudensis; assembly: GCF_013449735.1. GTDB lineage: Bacteria > Bacillota > Bacilli > Lactobacillales > Streptococcaceae > Pseudolactococcus > Pseudolactococcus laudensis. The sequence goes on along the minus strand of NZ_JACBNY010000005.1, from coordinate 98,898 downwards.
CGACCTTCCTACCCTTGACGACAATTAAACCCCGTCATTTTGGCAAAACGAATCAGGTTGCTAATATGCCAGGTTTCATTGATACAGCACAAAACTTAGTCACCTATGATGAAAAAATTGCACCAGCAATTTCAAATTTATTAGGGAGTGTCCTTATCGTTGATACGAATGATAATGCGACAAAAATTGCCCGTGCATTGAATTTTACAGCCCGAATCGTTGCCCTAGATGGAACAGAAATTAGACCTGGTGGGTCTTTCTCAGGTGGTGCGAATAAGAAAAATTCAACGACTTTTACCAATGTCGAAATTGATGATTTGACACAAAAAGTTGCAGTTTTGGACCAGACTGTTCGTGGTTTTGAAAAAGACTTGCAAGACTTACAACATCAAAAAACAGCCTTGACAACGACTTTGGCAGACTTACGTCAAAAAGGTGAGGCAGCAAGGCTAGAAAGTCAAGAATACAGCTTAAAAGAGCAAGCCCTCTTGGAAAGTAAGCAAGATTTAGAAAGTCGTTTGGCCTTATCCAATGCGTCTGATGAGCAAGCCCTTATTGACAAGCTTACGCTTGAAAATGAGGCGCATCAGTCTGCTCTTGCTGCAATTCAAAATAAGAAAACACAGATTAACACCGATATTTCCGAAGTGAAAAGTAGTCAGTCACAAGTCAAAGCACTGACGGAGAACTTGCGTCGAGAGTTGCAAGATAGTCAACTGAAACTTTCTGAAATCACATCCGATGTTCGTCATACGACAGGTGAAATCAAACGGTTAACTGTTGAGAAAGGCACATTGGATGCTGAGGTTGAGCCTTTAACCAGACAAAATGAGACCAATGCATCGGATTTAAATGATGAGACGCGTCTCGAAAGTTTGACGTCTAATCTCACCCAAGTTACGGACAAACTAGAGGCAGCTAATATTAAACTCGTCAGTCTACGTTTCGAGCGCGAAGATTTGACTGCCCAAATCGAAGATTTGGATGATGCAAACGCGGTGAATATTAAGCAACGTCAAGACCAATTAGCTCAGAAAACAAGACTGGAATTGTCACTTGAAACGTCTGAAAACAAATTGAGAAGTCGTCAAAACAAACTGGTTAATGACTATCAAATGAGTTTTGATGCTGCGCAGGAACAAGCAGAAGACTTAGTTAGTCTGCCAGAAAGTGAACGTCAGTTGCAAGCATTAGAAGTGCAAATCAGAAAACTCGGGCCAATTAATCTAGCAGCGATTGAACAATTTGATGAAGTTAATGAACGCCGTGAGTTTCTCAATACGCAAAAAGAAGATTTGCTTAAAGCTAAAGCATTGCTAGAATCTACAATCAATGATATGGATGATGAGGTAAAGGTTCGCTTTAAATCAACTTTTGAGGCGATTAGAGAGTCATTTCAAAAGACCTTCACGCAAATGTTTGGTGGTGGTCAGGCTGATCTTATCTTAACATCTGAGGATTTATTAGATGCTGGAATTGAGATTGCTGTTCAGCCACCTGGTAAAAAACTTGCTAGTCTCAACCTCATGAGTGGGGGCGAAAAATCCCTTACGGCACTTGCCTTACTCTTCGCTATTATACGTGTTCGGACAGTACCATTCGTCGTCCTCGACGAAGTTGAGGCGGCGCTAGATGAGGCGAATGTTAAACGTTTCGGAGATTATATGACGCGTTTCGACGAAAGCAGTCAGTTTATCGTTGTGACCCACAGAAAAGGGACAATGAAGGCGGCTAAAGCGATGTATGGTGTGACCATGCAGGAAGGTGGCGTCTCGAAAATTGTTTCAGTTAAGCTGAAAGATTTTGTGGCGGCAGATAAGCAATAAAAATAAGAAAGAGGCCCTTTAAAATGTCAAAAATAAAATTATTAGCACTAGATTTAGATGGGACCTTATTGACGCATGACAAGCAGATTTCTTCTGAAAATAAAGTCGCTATTAAACAAGCGCAAGCAGTAGGTGTTCATGTCGTGATTACAACCGGTCGACCATTAAAAGCGATTGAGCATATTTTGACTGAGCTAGATTTACTGGTGGCATCAGAATACTCGATTACCTTTAACGGTGGCTTGGTTCAACGTAATAACGGAGAAATTTTATCAAAGAAAACTTTTTCTTATGATGATTTAGTAGCGATTCATGAGGCGCTTGCGCAACTTGACTTGCCACTTGATGTTATTTCCGAAGGTGTCGCTTATGAAACTAATTCTAGCTCACTTTACCAGAGTTTCAGTCCTTTTCTTGATTTTGTAGAGGGACCATTTGATACGATACCGCGTGATATTATCTTTAACAAGGCTGTTAGCGCTATTAATGCCGATTTTCTGGATCAACAAATCCCTAAAATTCCAGCCGTTTTAAAGGAAAAATATGAGATTTTCAAGTCTCGGGATATTCTACTAGAAATCATGCCTAAAGGTGTGGTCAAGTCGTTTGGTCTTGACAAGTTAACAGCAATTTTAGGTATTGATAAAACTGCTGTTATGGCAATGGGAGATGAGGAAAATGATCTGGCTATGCTAGAATGGGCAGGGCTTGGTATTGCAATGAAGAATGCGACCCCTGAAGTTAAAGCATTAGCAGATGTTGTCGCACCGGTTACAAATGATGAGCATGGTGTTGCATGGGCGATTCAGACCTATATTTTGGAGGATTAAATGGGCTTATTTGATAAAATTTTTGGTAAAAAAGTTGAAGAACAAATTGAAGAAAATGCATCAGCAGATATTTTCAAATTTGATTTAACAGAATCAGAAGAAACACCAGATGCTGAAACTGTACTAGAATCCGAGTCTGAAATTGTCAGTGAACCAATATCTGAAATTGAACCTGAATCAGTACCAGAAAAAGAGATTGAAACGATAGAAGTTGTCGCTCAAACGGCTGATGTCGAAGTTGAGGCGGAACTCAAGACTGAAATTGAACCTGAAACGCAAAAACAAATCGAGGAGAAATACGAAAAATCATTGAAAAAAACGAGCAAGTCATTTGGCGCCCGTTTTAATGAATTTTTAGCGAATTTCCGTTCTGTTGACGAAGAATTCTTCGAAGATTTAGAAGATACGCTGATTATGAGTGATGTCGGTGTTGATGTGGCGACCCAGTTGACAGATGATTTGCGTCGAGAAGTTAAACTTCAAAATGCCAAGTCAAAAGACGATGTGAAACGTGTTATCATTGAAAAAATGGTCAATAATTTTGGAGAGTCTGGTCTGAATACACAACTTAATCTTCAGGATGGTTTAACCGTGATGATGTTTGTTGGGGTCAACGGTGTAGGGAAAACAACAACGATTGGTAAACTGGCGAACCGTTATAAGAATGAAGGCAAAAAAGTCTTGCTTGCGGCAGCAGATACTTTCCGTGCTGGAGCCAGAGACCAATTGGTCGAATGGGCACGTCGTAGTGGTGTTGATGTTGTTGTCGGTAAAGAAAACTCTGACCCAGCATCTGTTGTTTTTGATGCGGTCAAACGTGCTAATACTGAACAATTTGATGTTTTACTGATTGATACAGCTGGTCGTTTACAAAATAAAGATAACTTGATGAAAGAACTTGAAAAAATGGGTAAAATCATCAAGCGTGAGTTACCAGATGCGCCACATGAAACTTTGTTAGCTCTAGACGCAACAACAGGTCAAAATGCGATTTCTCAGGCTAAAGAATTTTCAAACGTCACACCATTGACTGGCATTGTTTTAACAAAACTAGACGGTTCAGCAAAAGGTGGTATCATCCTAACCATTCAACAAATTTTACAAATTCCAGTTAAATTAGTCGGACTTGGTGAAGGAATTCAAGATTTGGAAGACTTTGATGAGGCACTATTTGTCAAAGGGATTTTCCAAGACCTGATTTAGCCTGGTATTATCAGGAGCATTTACAAAACACTTGAAAAATAGTAAAATGGGAGAGTATCCTATAGTGGGATAGTGTTCAAATTATTCTAGTTCATACCTGTTAGCCATGGTTAACAAGCCAGTCCTTGAACGCTTAAAAGCGCTCAAACGATTGCCTTGCGCCATTTGGCAAGGTATCAAAAATCTCGGAGGAAGACATGTCGTACGCAAACCTGAAGTTATTTGCACTCAGCTCAAACCAAGAACTGGCTAAAAAAATCGCTAGAAACATGGGACTCGATCTCGGAAAATGCAATGTTAAAACTTTCAGTGACGGTGAAATTCAAATCAATATTGAGGAGTCAGTTCGTGGCAGTCATGTCTTTCTGATTCAATCAACATCTAGCCCAGTTAATGAAAACTTGATGGAATTGTTGATTATGGTTGATGCTTTGAAACGTGCCTCTGTTGGCTCGGTTAATGTTGTCATGCCTTATTATGGCTATGCACGTCAAGACCGCAAAGCACGTCCACGCGAACCTATCACATCAAAATTGGTCGCAAACATGCTCCAAAGAGCTGGTGTTGACCGCTTAGTGACAATTGACCTCCATGCGTCACAAATTCAAGGTTTCTTTGATATTCCAGTTGATCACCTTATGGGTGCGCCACTTATTGCAGACTATTTTGATCGTCTCGGTTTGACGGGTGCTAATGGAGATGTCGTGGTTGTATCGCCTGACCATGGTGGGGTAACACGCGCACGTAAGTTGGCAGACTTCTTGAAAACACCGATTGCGATTATTGACAAACGTCGGCCACGTGCCAATGTTGCTGAGATTATGAATATCATTGGTGACGTCAAAGGTAAAAAATGTGTCCTCATTGATGACATGATTGATACAGCGGGTACAATCACGCTTGCAGCTAACGCCCTTAAAGGACTTGGCGCAACTGAAATTTATGCCTCTTGTACACATGGTGTCTTATCAGGACCAGCGCTTGAGCGTATTGAAAATTCAGCGATTACGAAATTGGTTGTCACAGACACAATTGAGTTACCAGATAGCATTCGCGAATCTGAGAAAATTACTGAAATTTCAATCTCAGCGCTGATTGCTGATGCTATTGTCAGAATTCACGAAAATCGTCCTTTGTCACCATTGTTTGCCATGCGTGTCAAATCAGAAGATATAGTCTAAACGCCAGTTGGCGTTTTTTGGTAAAGTCATGAAGATAGAAACATTAGCCAAACTATTCCCGATTAAAAAAGGAATAAGTGAAAACGCCTCAGACCTTAATTTTGAAAACGAAGGTAGGCCATTTCATATCGCCAAAAATGAGCTGACGCAACGGGAAATCAGCCTATTTAACGATGTCTTGTTTCAAGCCAAAAAATTTGATTTTGCTCACTTACCTCACGGCACCTACCGTGTGATACAGTTCAAATCTCAAAACTTTTCTGAAATCGCTGAAAATCTATCCTTGATTTTCTCAGGTATCATAAAGGTTAAACAAGTCTCGCCCAACTCCGGCATCGCCATTGAAAAAATGTCAGCAGAACGCCTGAGGGAGGGAGAATTCAAGCAAGTTCTTGGGGCCTTAACTCAGGATTTAGGGGTTAAATGTGACTACTATTTGGGGTTGTTTACAGATCAGACAGAACTCAGCACGCTTTATCAAACTGAGCAAAAAAACTTTGATCAGGGCCTTAGTTTTTCAGAATCGCTTATCAAAGCAGGCCTCGCCCAAGTCACCAGTCCGCCATTAACCAAAATTAAGCAAGGGCTTTTGACCGATATAGAGGCGCAGGATTTAATCACACAGCTCTATCAACATGACGGCAACCAACTGAAAACAGCCAAGGCTATGTATATCCACCGTAATACACTGACGCAAAAGATTAAGAAATTTGAGCGACAGTACGGTTTGACATTAAGTGGGAGTGACTTGGTCTTGCTCTACAGCCTGATTTGAGTCGCATACATTTGGATGTCAAGTTGAAAAAACGATGAAATTATCGTAAAATAAAGAATACTAACACTAACCAACAGAAAGAATATTATGACTTTTAATCATCAAGCAATTGAAAAAAAATGGCAAGCTTTTTGGGCTGAAAACAAGACCTTCAAAACAGGGACTGATAAAAATAAACCGAAATTCTATGCCTTAGATATGTTTCCTTATCCAAGTGGTGCTGGTCTTCACGTCGGTCACCCAGAAGGTTATACGGCGACGGATATTCTCAGCCGTATGCGTCGGGCACAAGGCTACAATGTCTTGCACCCAATGGGCTGGGATGCTTTTGGTCTCCCTGCTGAACAATATGCCATGGATACAGGTAATGATCCTGCCGAGTTCACAGCGAAAAATATCGCGACCTTCAAACGTCAAATCAATGCCCTTGGTTTTTCATATGACTGGGAGCGCGAAATTAATACGACAGATCCAGATTACTATAAATGGACACAGTGGATTTTCACCAAACTTTATGAAAAAGGCCTGGCCTATGAAGCAGAAGTAGCGGTTAACTGGGTGGAAGAACTTGGTACAGCTATCTCAAATGAGGAAGTACTACCTGACGGTACATCAGAGCGTGGTGGCTATCCAGTCGTTCGCAAACCGATGCGCCAATGGATGCTGAAAATCACAGCCTATGCTGAACGTCTCTTAAATGACCTTGAAGATGTGGACTGGCCAGAGTCAGTTAAAGATATGCAACGCAACTGGATTGGTAAGTCAGTCGGTGCTAATGTTGATTTCAAAATCAAAGGCTTTGACCAAGACTTCACCGTCTTTACGACACGTCCTGATACACTTTTCGGTGCGACTTATGCTGTTTTAGCACCAGAACACGAGTTGGTCAACCAAATCGCAAGTCCAGGTCAAGCTGAGTTTGTTAAAGAATATCAATATCAAGCCAGCCTCAAATCTGACTTGGCGAGAACAGACCTTGCTAAAGAAAAAACAGGTGTTTGGACTGGTGCTTATGCCATCAATTCAGTTAATGGCCGTGAAATCCCAATCTGGATTTCAGACTACGTCCTTGCAAGCTACGGGACAGGTGCCATCATGGCCGTACCAGCTCATGACCAACGCGACTGGGACTTTGCGACAACTTTCGATTTACTAATCATTCCGGTTATTGCCGGTGGTGACGTCACAAAAGAAGCTTATACAGAAGACGGTTTACACATTAACTCAGACTTCTTAGATGGTCTTGATAAGTCAGAAGCCATTGCTAAAATGGTCGAGTGGTTAGAAAAGCATAACTTTGGTCAAGAAAAAGTGACTTATCGCTTGCGTGACTGGCTCTTTAGCCGTCAACGTTACTGGGGTGAACCAATCCCAATTATCCATTGGGAAGATGGTACATCGACAGCTGTCCCAGAACAAGATTTACCACTTGTTTTACCTAAAACAAGTGACATTAAACCGTCAGGGACTGGTGAGTCGCCACTTGCCAACCTAACTGACTGGTTATCAGTCACACGTGAAGATGGTGTTAAAGGTCGTCGTGAGACCAACACTATGCCACAATGGGCGGGTTCTAGCTGGTATTTCCTTCGCTATATCGATCCGAAAAACAGCGAGCAGTTGGCTGATCCAGAACTCTTAAAAGAGTGGTTACCGGTTGATATCTATATCGGTGGTGCTGAGCATGCCGTCCTTCACTTGCTTTATGCTCGTTTCTGGCATAAATTCCTATACGACATTGGCGTAGTGCCAACCAAAGAACCGTTCCAAAAACTTTATAATCAAGGGATGATTTTAGGTACAAGCTATCGCGATGGTCGTGGTGCGCTTGTGGCATCTGATAAGGTTGAGGCGCGTGATGGGAAGTTCTATAATCTGGAAAATGGTGAAGAGCTTGAGCAAGGTCCTGCTAAGATGTCGAAATCGTTGAAGAATGTTATCAATCCGGATGATGTCGTTGAGCAGTACGGCGCGGATACGTTACGCCTTTATGAAATGTTTATGGGACCACTTGATGCAAGTATCGCTTGGTCAACAGAAGGTCTTGAAGGTTCACATAAATTCCTAGAGCGTGTTTACCGTTTAATCACGGAAAAAACGATTACGATTGAAAATGATGGTAAACTGGATCGTGTCTATAACGAAACGGTTAAGTTAGTCACTGAACATTTGGATGCCTTGAAATTTAACACAGCGATTTCTCAGTTGATGATCTTTGTCAATGCCGCTAATAAATTACCTGAATTGCCACTTGATTATGCCAAAGGATTCATTCAGTTATTAGCGCCATTCGCACCGCATTTGGGTGAAGAATTATGGCAAACATTGACTGGTGAAGCAGGCATTTCTTATGTCGCTTGGCCAACATTTGACGACAGTAAACTTCAAGATGAAGAGGTCGAAATCGTCCTTCAAGTATTAGGCAAAAATAAAGCTAAAGTTATGGTACCAACAGGTGCCTCAAAAGACGAATTGGAAAAAATTGCCCTTGAAAATGATGTGATAAAAGACTTAATTGCAGGTAAAACAGTCCGTAAAGTGATTGCAGTGCCTAATAAATTAGTTAACATTGTGGCAAATTAAGCGTCAAGAAAAGTCCATTAAAAAAATGGCTCTATAATCAATCGTTTGGGAAAATTTCCTAAACGATTTTTTTTGCATAAAAAAATTCGTTCCTTTGATTTCTAAATTGAATTGCTATACTTTTCTAATTTTAAGTGGTATAGTATAGTATATTGTGAATAAATTAGGAGGTAATTGTTAAAATGATTGATAAAAGTACTCAAATAGTTTGTGATAAAAATAGGAATCATCGTATTCGAATATTTAAAGCAAAAGTTGCTATAGATTTAAATGCTACTAAGAGATTTTTGAAGGATTATTAATGTCATGATGAAAAAGAAATATAATATATTACTTGTTGTACTCAGTGTCCTTGTACTCTGTATTAACTTTATTTTTATTCTGAATTTGAATCGGTTTTCAGGTTATACAGGTGATGATTTTCTATATCATTTTGTCTATACGGGTGCTTGGCCTAGTCAAAACTTGAGGGAATACCAGAACTTATGGGATTGGATCTCGGCAGTGCATACGCATATGACGATTTGGAATGCCAGAATGACCTCGATTATATTTGAAATTTTTGCGATGCAAATTCCTAAAGGCTTGTTCAATATCATTAATTCCGTTAGCTATGTGTTGGTAGGTTTTTTATTCAATGTTCTTGTGAGTGGCAAACAAGCCTTTTTAAAACCTGTCCGTTTGGCTTTGACATTTCTTTTAATGTGGTTTTTTATTCCCGGCTTGGGGTCAACAGTACTTTGGGTAAGTGGTGCAGAAAATTATCTCTGGCCAAGCCTAGTGATTATTTTATTTTTCTTACCTTTTCGATTTGATATCGCTGTCAGCAATAATTGGATAAGTCTAGGGCTCTTTATTTTAGGGCTTTTGACAGGACTAACAAATGAAGTGGGCGGCTCGACTGCTGTTTTGCTTGCCTTTCTTTTTATGATTTTTAATTATAAAAGATCGCCTAGTGAGCATATCCTTACTCAGGCTGCTGGTGTATTTGGAGCTGGCATTGGTTTTTGTATTCAGCTAACGCTCTCTTCGGGCTCCGCGGAAACACAAAATTATGGCAAGTCGGCAGGGTTATTACAGCGTTTAAGTGATGTTTTTTTAGGTACCATACAGCATTCGGGACTTTTGATACTGGCTATTCTTTTGCTTGGAGGTCTGCTTTATTTAAGGCGTCATCAATGGACTGAAAAAACGAAAGTAGTAGTAGCAGCTGGTCTGATTTTCTTTGTTTCGGGTTTGGCGGGTTCGGCTGCAATTGTGGCTTCACCGATTACGCCTGCACGACTTTGGTTTGCTAGTAATGTCTTGTTTATTATCGCTTTGTTGCTGATGATTGAAGCTTGGCAAGAACTCCGCTTACAACAAGTTAAAACGGCAGTCCCTTTAATGATTGGTGTATTTGTACTCACTTTTGTGGCAATTCCAAGTTATGCCTATAATTTAAAAGATATACAAAATTCTTATCAATATTTTTATACTGCTCAATCGATTGCTCAAAAAGTTAAAAAAGATAAAGAAACTTCGGCGCATGTTCCAGGAATGCCTATCACGACCAATCCCTATAATCCTTATGCTGGAACGCCATATTTAGTTGCAAGTGATAAACCAGAAAAAGAATGGTTAAATGTATGGCTCGCGAAATATTATGGGTTAAATAAAGTTTATTTGGATAATACAGTTCCCCTACAAAAAGTTTCTGATAAAAATATTGAATTAGTCGATGGACGATGGCTACCTATGATAAATATTTTGGGGATTTTCAAAAAACAATTGTAACTATTGCGCCTAAAAAAGTGTTAAAAACTGAAAGTTCACCTAATTTAACTACTGAAAAAACAGATCAGAAGCCAAATAATAGTAATTTACCGGCAGATAAACCGTGGTTCCGCAATGCATTGATTCGTTATGTGAATGTGACAACAAATCAGATTGTGGCAACTGAAAAAATTACGTCGCCCTATAATGAGAACTATGATCTGTCCAATGCGTCAACCAAAGGCTACCAAACGCTTAAAAATAATCCCAAATCTTATGTTTTCAATCAATCATTTGAGCAAACGATAGACATTAAAGTGAGCCCTGAGAGGAATATCGTTACTTTGTTTTTTAATGATAAAAATGGCGATAATATAAGCACAACTGATGTTAAAGGTTTGACAGGCGAAGTACTGACCATTAATTTACCGAAGGGTTATCAAATTAATGGTTCAAAGACAATGACCTTACCTATTGATGCCAACACGACTTGGGATAAGGAAATTAAGATGACTAAGATACCATTTTGGAAAGATTTAGGAAGCTTTACAAGTCTTTATGCGCTATTGATAGGCTTCTTACTCTTTGGTGCTTATGACATCTGGCTTAATCAAAAGATGAAGAAATAAAAAGTTTACTTTTTTTAGGGTCTATAATCAATCGTGTGGAAAAATTTACCATACGATTTTTTGACACAAAAAATGTTTCCTTTTGACAAAGTGCCATATAGACCTAGTCATAGATTTTTGAAATATTTGTATTAGTTACCAGAATGTTTTATAATTAATATAACATTGGATGAATATGACATCAGCGCTAAAAAATTAGATCAGAAAGAGTAACATATGAAAAAATTATCAATCATTGTACCTTGTTACAATGAGCAAGAAACGATTGACATCTATCTCCAAGAAATGAAACAAGTTGAGTCAAACATGTCACTTGAATTTGAATATCTATTTGTGAATGATGGGTCAAAAGATGAAACGTTGGTTCGCTTAAAAGAAGCAGCAAATAAATATACAAATGTGAATTACATTTCTTTTTCGAGGAATTTTGGTAAAGAAGCTGCATTACTTGCTGGTTTAGAGGCTGTAACAGGAGATTTGATTACGGTCATGGATGTTGACTTACAAGACCCACCTGAACTTTTGCCAGAAATGTACGAAAAAATCGAAGAAGGTTATGATATTGTTGGGACAAGACGTTCTAATCGTGTTGGTGAACCGGTATTGCGCTCTTTTTTTGCAAAGAAATTTTTTCAAGTCATCAATCGTATTTCTGACACAGAGATGGTTGATGGCGCTCGTGATTTCCGTTTGATGACGCGTCAAGTGGTTGATGCAATTTTAGAGTTAAATGAAGTGAATCGATTTTCTAAGGGAATTTTTAGCTGGGTTGGGTTTGATACTTACTACATATCCTATGAGAATCGTGAGCGTTCAGCAGGAGAAACAACCTGGAATTTTTGGTCGCTTTTTAAATACTCACTTGAAGGCATTATTAATTTTTCAGAAGCACCCCTAACTTTTGCGACACTTGTTGGGTTGGGGAGTTGTATCATTTCTATACTAGCTATGATCTATTTCTTTTTGGATAATTTAGTGAAACAAAATCCTGTTCCAGGTTGGCCTTCTCTTGTTTGTATCATTTTATTTTTGGGTGGGTTGCAACTTTTTTGTCTAGGTATTGTTGGAAAGTATATTGGAAAAATTTTTACAGAGGTCAAAAAGCGTCCCAATTATATTATTAAAGAAAGTCATTGTAAAAGAGAAGATTAGTATTTCAAGAGAAATAGGAATTGTTCTTTAAATCGTGAAAAATGAGGTTTCGTGTTATAATCCCTCTATTTCTTTCATAATCAAACTAACAAAAAAATCAAGTATTCAATACTTGATTCAGACTGAAGACAAACTTCAAAACAATTTGCAGTTTGTCTTTTTTGTTTGTAAAAATAAGGTTTCAAGTCAGTGATTAGGAAGGTTTAGTCATGTTTCATAAATAAACAATGATTGACTATGGTCAAATGTGCCTCAAGACCACCTTTTAAGATATATTGATTAATAAGTTGATTTTGACTTTATCTATGATATAGTTGTGATAAATATAGGTTTGAATAAGGCAGACAAGCCTTGCCCTTGTTATGTTGATTAAATTTTCGATTATCAATACCTTTTTGGTATCCAAAATATGTGTCAAATGATTAAGGAAATTGAAGGGAACATGACCGAGATAAAATGCACACGAAGCTTTCTCTTACTTTGGCATGACTGAACATGAAGAAATTAGCAAAAATCATGGCTAAACGAGATTGAGGAAAGGTGTTTCCTGTTCGTTTAACCATGATACTTGAAGTTATGAGTTATCAAAAAACAGAATTCGCTTAGTGAAGTGAATCTTAAAATGTAAAGTGTTACTCTCTTTATAGGGGAAATAGCTATCCTACAAGATTTGATAAAGTATCTAATTATTTAGCTTGTCGATAGTCTAAAATTTGAACATTGCTGTCAATCACCTCACCTGAAGCTTTGAGTTGGACACGTTTGTCTGTATTTTCAGTGATAGTCATGTCGTTTTCAAGGAACATTTCACCGTATTTTTTAAAATGTAGGGGCGCAAAGTTTGACGCGATGACGATATCAAAGATATCAGGGACTGTACCTTTATCAATGGCAATCAAACGATAGTTGGTACCAATGGAACATCCTTCCACAGGACGCCCTGTTTCACCAATTGTATTATCAAAATCTAATACAATATCGGCATCAGACCAGTCAGCTAGTCTAGCAAGTACTTGTTCGTCAAATGTAATTTTCATGAGATTACCTCCTACAGTTATTATACCGCTCCGTTCTCTTTTTTGCAAAAGAAAGCGATTGATTTTGGTCTTAATAACAGATGTAAGTCGAATGTCAGTGGAGTGTATCTAACAGAAAATGATGGATTTTTGTTATAATTAAAACATGACAACTGCACACGATATATTAAAATCCATCTATGGTTATGAAAGTTTTCGAGATGGACAAGAAGCAATTATTAACAGTGTTCTATCTGGTAAACGAACACTCGGCATCATGCCTACAGGTGGTGGGAAATCGCTGACTTATCAAATACCAGCGATTTTATCAGAAGGTCTGACGATGGTTGTCTCACCTTTGATTTCATTGATGAAAAATCAGGTTGATGAGTTGGTGGCGGCTGGTGTTTCTGCGACTATGATAAATAGCTCGCTAGATTTTGAGGATATAAAAAATCGTACTTATGATATCAAACAAGGCGTTTATCAAATTTTCTTTGTTGCACCTGAACGCCTAGAAGATGCTTATTTTTATAACTTTATCCAGTCTTTAAATTTGAGTTTGGTTGTTATTGATGAAGTACACGTTTTGTCCCAATGGGGGCATGATTTTAGACCTGCTTATTTGAGAGCAGTTGACTTAATTGAAGGTCTCAGTAATCATCCTAATGTCATGGCACTGACGGCGACTGCAACAGAAAAAGTACAAGCCGATTTGGTTCGTATTTTAAATATTGAAGAAACGATTGTGACAGGATTTGCTAGAGCCAATCTCGCTATCAAAATCGAAAAAGGGCTGACAGACGCTGAAAAACGCAAGTATGTACGCTCTTATGTTAAAAATCATCCAGCTGATGTGGGCATTATCTATGCCGGAACACGTAAAAAAGTTGATGAAGTATGGGAATTATTGCAACAATCAGGTGTTTCTGCTGGCCGTTATCACGCCGGCATGTCAGATGAGGATAGAGAATCAGCTCAAAACGGCTTTCTCTATGATGATTTTCAAGTCATCGTCGCGACCAATGCCTTCGGCATGGGAATTAATAAAACCAACGTCCGTTATGTTCTACATTTGACAATGCCGGGGGCTATTGAGGCTTATTATCAGGAGATTGGTCGTGCAGGACGAGATGGTTTGCCTAGTGAGAGTGTCCTCTTATATTCAGCGCGTGATATTCAACTTCAACGTTTTTTCATCGACATGGCTGATAATCAAGATGCCGCATATCGGCACAAAGAACTTGCTAAATTACAGGAAATGACAGCTTTTGCCAGCACTCAAATGTGTTTACAGCGCTACATTATCCAGTACTTTGGTGAAGAGATGGCTGATTGTGGAATCTGTTCCAATTGTACGGATGACCGCGAGTTGATTGATGTGACAGTTGATGCTCAGAAGGTACTGTCAAATATCGTCCGGATGAGCCAGTTACGTGAAGGCAGCTATTCTCGGACGCAAGTCGTGAATGTGCTACGCGGTAAATTGCCCGAAAAAATGCTCTGGACAGGCTTTGACACGCTCTCAACCTATGGTCTCATGGCAGACTGGTCAATCAAAAAACTCAATAGCTTTGTTGATTACTTGGTAGCAGATGGTTATTTGGATGTTGCGGGCGAGTATAATGGTCTCAGTATTTCCGAAAAGGGTGTTCAAGTTTTAAAAGGTGAGCAGATGGTTACCATGCGCGAAATTAAAGTCAAAGAAACGCTTGAGAAATCCCGTTCGACGAAACGGGAAGTCGGTGGTGAACTCTTTGAATTACTGCGAAAACAACGCACAGTCTTTGCCAAAGAATTGGCAATTCCACCTTTCATGGTCTTTTCAGACCAAGTTTTGATGAATTTGGCAGATGCCAAACCGCTATCTTTAACCGATATGTTGAATGTCTCAGGCATTGGCGAAAAAAAAGCCGACCAATTTGGTCAAGCTTTTCTCAAAGTAATCCAAGACTATGCCAGCTAAAACGTCCTTTTCTATAGAATAGGCGTTTTTTTAATTTTGCACAACAGCAACAGTTTTTTACCGATTTCGCATTGTTTTGTCAAAAGAATGCCGATTTGGTAAAAAATTAATGGTTTTCCTACCATTTTCGTATTGTTTTGCCAATAGAATACCGGTTTGGTAAAAACTCAATGGTTTTCCTACCGATTTGATATTATTTTTTTAAATTGATCGAGCAGTCGTACAGAAATAGACGATGAACGGCTGCCGATTACTATCACCGATTGTTCATCGCCTATTTTTAAGAGCATGCATTTTTATCCCTCTGTTTATTTGGCGTCCAACAGCTCTGTTGCTTTAATTTCAGCAATATTATGTGTGCCTGCTAGTTGCATGGTAATCAGGAGTTCTTTTTTGAAATGATTGAAGACATCGGTCACACCTTGACTACCACCGAGATTAAGGCCCCAAAGCATTGGTCTACCGATGCCCACAACATCAGCACCACTTGCTAGCGCTTTGAAAACATGTTGTCCCCGACGGACACCGGAATCAAAAATAATTGGCACGCGTTTATTAACAACTTTTGCAATATTGGCTAGAACATCGAAACTAGCAGGACCACCATCTAATTGTCGGCCACCGTGATTAGAAATCCAGATGCCATCTACCCCAGCCTCAATCAAAGGTTCAACGTCTTTAGGAGACTGAACGCCTTTGACGAAAACGGGTAGGTGCGTATAGTCTTTGATGAAAGCAATATCCTTCAGTCTTAAAGCTTGTTTGGCTTTAGCATAAATGGCTGCGATGCCTTCACCAGAGCCTGTTTCACCGTCAGAAGATAGTTTAGACCATTCTTCTAAGTTGCGCATGACATTTTGGAAGGTAAAGTTGTTGACAATATCTGCCTCACGATAGCCACCAAGAGTGGAATCGGCAGTTAGAATAATCGCTTTGTAGCCATTTTTGACGGCTTTATCGAGAATCCAGCGGTTGAAGTTATCGTCTTTACTCATGTAAAGTTGGAAAAATTTAGGCGATTCAGGAGCAACTTTAGCCACATCATCAACGGTTGCATTGCCATAAGTTGATAAGCTGAAAATTGTGCCAGCATCCGCAACACCTTGAGCTGTATCAAGTTCAGCATTTTGATGGACTAGACCATGTGCTGCAATTGGGACGGCAATAATAGGTGCAGAGAGTTTGAGACCCAAAAATTCAGTTGTCAAATCAGGATTTTCAATATCCTGTAAGACACGTGGTTCAATCAATTTATGGTTAAAAGCAAGGGGATTAGCTTTTAAAACTAATTCGTCCTCTGCAGCGCCAGACAGATAACCGAAAGCGCCTTTTGCCATATTGACTGCAACTTTGGATTCAAGTGCTGGAATATCCACGATATCAATGTGGCGTTCTTGTGTTGAAGTGATGTAACTCATGATGTGCTCCTTTTTTCTATGAAATAAGAAATACGACAATTGACAATGTAGTGAACATGTATCACTGCATTTGATAAAGTCTGTAAGCCAGTTTTTATTCCGTTAAGAATAGAAAAATAATCCTTATTTTACCCAGAATTTAGCCAGACTAGACTCATTAAATATTTACAATTTTATTATGCGCTTATTTGTCAAATATTTCAAAAGTTAACTTACTTTAATTTTACTTTTCTGACTAAATGGACTATAATTAAAATGTAGGTTTTTACAAAAAAATTAGAATTTATTATATTAGGAGACCTCCAATGTCTAAGAAGAAAATTATCTTGATTGGTGCTGGCTTTGCTGGTGTCAAGGCGGCCAAAACCTTATCTAAAAAACTTAAAAATGAAGCAGAAATCACCTTGATAGACAAACACAGCTATCAAACGATGATGACGCAGTTACACGAAGTTGCGGCTGGCCGTGTACCATTTGCCAATACGCAATATGATTTGCAAAAATTATTTGCACATCGTAAGAATGTGCAAATTTTGACAGATGAAGTTATCGGATTAGACAAGACAGCAAAAAAAGTCACAACAAAAGCGAGTGGTGTTTTAGACTTTGATTATGTCATCGTAGCTATTGGTGGTGAACCAAACGATTTTGGCGTGCCAGGTGTTAAAGAAAACGCCTTTACCTTGTGGTCAATGGAAGATGCACTTAAAATTAAACGTCATCTAGAAACAGTTGTTGAACAAGCATCGCTTGAACATGACGAGGCCAAACGCAAGGCTTTGCTTAATTTTGTCGTAGCGGGTTCTGGCTTTACCGGAATTGAAATGGTCGGTGAACTTATCGATTGGCGACAAGTCGTAGCGCGTGACTATAAGCTAGATGAATCAGAAATCACGCTCAATGTCGTTGAAATGATGCCAACGATTCTCAACACTTTAGATCGTTCTGATGCCGATAAAGTGGTCAAGTATCTCGGCAAGAAAAACGTTAACCTTCTTTTAAATCACGCGATTACAGAAGTCGCAGCTGACCATATCAAAATCAAAGATGGCGCTGATATTCCAACCCATACCTTGATTTGGACAACTGGTGTACAAGGCAATACCCAAGCCGCAGCTTATGGTCTTTCTGAAAGTGAACGTGGTCATCGCTTAACAGCTAATGCTTATATGGAAGCACAAGGCTTTGAAGGTCAAGGGATTTATGTCGCTGGTGACGTGTCAGGTTTCATCGAAGAGGCAACAGGTCGCCCAACACCACAAATCGTTGAAGCTGCTGAACAAACAGCGCATACAGCCTCTGAAAATATCATCGCAGATATCAAAGGCGGCGAAAAACACAAATTTGTCGGTAAATATCAAGGGACTATGGTATCAGTGGGTTCTAAATGGGGTGTCGCATCCCTCATGGGCAAATTCCATTTGTCAGGTTTCTTTGCCATGGCAGTTAAACACTTGATCAATATCTTGTATATCTTGCAAATTGGCAGCCTCTGGTATTTCTTCACTTACCTAAAAAATGAATTCTTCCACACACCAAATGAGCGCAATATTTTCCGTGGACATACCTCTCGTTTAGGTAATGTCCTCTGGTCGGTTCCTCTACGTATTTTTTATGGTTTTGTGTGGTTGACAGAGGCCTCTACCAAAGTGGTCGGCGACGGCAAACTCCTGAATCCCACAACTTGGTTTGGTAAAGGGTCATGGTTTACAGATGACCTCCATTTTCCATTTGCATGGCTCAGAGAAACAGCGTCAACCGCAGCGGATGCAGCAGCCGGAGCCTCAACAGGTGCAGCTGAGACAGCAACGAAAGCAGCCGATGCCACAGCAGCAGCCAGTGGTGCAGCAACATCTGGTGCAGCTGAAGCGACAAAATCAGCCGCTGAATTTGGATTGTCTTATTCTTATGGCCATGAACCAATGGCAGTCCTAGACAAAATTCCAAACTGGTTAGAGCCTATCTTCAAATTCATGATTCCAAACAAAGAAGTGGCACTTTTCATGCAGAAATTCATGTCGATTGTCGAAGTTGCCCTTGCACTTGCCTTAATTGTTGGTGCCTTCACTTGGATAGCAGCTGCAGCAACTGCCGCCTTGACTGTCATGTTCTCCCTTTCAGGTATGTTCTATTGGGTCAACATCTGGTTCATCTTCGCCGCTATCGCCCTGATGAATGGTTCAGGTCGCTCGTTTGGCTTGGATAAATGGATTCAGCCTTGGCTACAAAAACATTTCTTTAATTGGTGGTATGGTAAATCTAAATCCTTATATAAATAAAAATAGAACACAAATCATCCAGAATTAAACGTCTTAGGGCGTTTTTTTTGATATAATGAAACTTATGAAAATAGTCATCTTAGCAGGGGGACCTGCAACAGCTTTTGATGCTTTAATTAAGGCACATACAAGTAACGCCGATACTTTTTTTATCGGTGTGGACCGTGGTGCATATCGTTTGATGCAGGCTGGTTTTCCAGTTCATCTTGCAATTGGTGATTTTGATAGTTTGAATTCAGAAGAATATGCGGCGGTTCGTGCTTATGCAGATGACATCCAGCAATCACCTGCTGAAAAAGATGATACAGATTTAGAGCTTGCAGTTTTAACTGCTATGACACAGTTTCCGGACGCTAGCGACATTTTAATTTTGGGTGGATTGGGCGGTCGATTTGACCATGAAATTCAGATATTTTATTTGGTTTTGCAAACTATATTTTCTGAGTTATTGTCTAAAATTACCTTGCTAGATGCACAAAATGTTATCAGATTTGTAGGGCCAGGCCGACATATGCTAAGAAAAATCCCTCAGATGACTTATTTGGCTTTTGCTAGTTTGACCCCCGTGATAGGATTTTCAATCAATCAAGCCAAGTATGACTTGCCAAAGACTGATTTTCCGTCAAATTTTTCTCTTTCTTCAAATGAGTTTGTTGATAAGCGTCCTGTTACCATTGACTTCGAAACAGGAATAGTTGCGGTGATTCAATCCAGGGATTGAGTAAGTCGAAAGGACAACTATTAAATTTATAGAGTAGTTTAACTTGACAATTATAGTTTACAGTTGTAAACTATAAATAGAGGTGATGATATGAAAATAAATATATCAGACTCAGAGATGGTCGTGATGCGAGCGATTTGGACTTTGGAGCAAGCATCCGTTGACCAAATAGCCTGTCAAATCGCGGCATCTAATGACTGGTCTGTCGCAACAATAAAGACCCTTTTAGGGCGGTTAGTAAAAAAAGAAATGCTTGCAACGACAAAATCAGGTCGGAAATTTATCTATACACCGACCATGTCTGAATGTGAGGCAGTCGGCTTGATGGGTCAAGAACTACTTGATAAGGTTTGCGCTAAAAAGCATGTGGATGTTTTGGTCAATTTAATTGATGATGCTAAGCTTACGGCAGAAAATCTGCAAATTATTCGTGAGGCATTAGCGGAAAAGACGCCAGCTTGTCATGTGACTTGCGATTGTTTAGAAAAGTTCAGTGCATGTACTTGTGACCATGATCATGCAACTGATGATATGAAAGTAATGGAGGTTATCTCATGATTAAAACACATTTAAAAATTGAAGGCATGACTTGCCAACACTGTGTGTCACACGTGACTGAGGCGCTTGAAGGTGTTTCTGGAGTAGCATCTGCTAAAGTCAACCTCCAAAAAGGTGAAGCAGTTGTGAAATCAGAAGATACGCCGCTTGAACAGTTAAGTGCAGCGGTTGCTGCAGCTGGCTATAAAGTGGTCTAGTTTAGTATCGTGATAAAGCGGTGGCTCGAATATAAGCCACTGCTTTTTTTAAAAATAGGAAAGACTATTAATATGAAAACACAATCTTTTGTCATTACAGGCATGACCTGTGCTAACTGCGTGATGCGCGTTGATAAAGCGTTGAATGACTCTGATAAAATTTTAGAAGCCAGTGTTAACTTGGCAACAGAAAAAGCCAAAGTGGTGATGCAGGATGACTGTGATGTTGAGACCGTGATAGAAACAGTTCGACAAGCAGGTTATGGTGCGATTGTTGATGATAAAGCGCATCGTGAAAAAATTCGTCAGGCAAAGGAGCGCGCAGAGAAAAACCTTTTTTGGTCCTTTGTACTGTCAGCTATTTTAACCATGCCAATGTTACTTGGTATGGTTGCTGGTACTTTACATGTGCATAGTTTGATGATTTTTCATAATCCAATCATGCAGTTAATTCTTGCCACACCTGTTCAGTTTATTTTTGGGGCTAGATTTTATAAAGGTGCCTACATGGCTTTGAAAAATAAGTCAGCTAATATGGATGTGCTTGTTGCACTTGGCACAAGTGTTGCCTACATTTCCAGTCTCGTTTTTGGATTGTTCATGGGGAATATGTCAGCAGTTAATTTTGAATCTGCTGCGGTGATTATCACATTAGTCCTACTCGGAAAAAATCTAGAAAATCGGGCCAAGAAAAATACATCTGCTGCGATTTATAGTCTGCAAAAGAAACAGGCTAAAACGGTTCATCTCCTAAAGGATAATCAGGAAATTGAGACACCAGTTGAGACGATTGCCGAAAATCAAGTCATTCTCGTTAAACCAGGTGAGCGTGTGCCACTAGACTTAGAAATCCTAACAGGACGTGCAAGTTTTGATGAATCTTCACTGACTGGTGAAGCGGTTCCCGTAACGAAAACAGTGCGTCAAACAGTCATGGAAGGTGCAGTCAACTTGGATGGTGTTATCACAGCACGTGTCATCCATACGTTGGATGATTCTGCCATTTCACAAATGATGGCAGCTATGTCAGAAGCACAGGCCATCAAGCCAGAAATTCAGAAAACGGCAGACCGGATTTCAGCCATTTTTGTCCCCGTCGTATTAGGCATCGCCTTGATAACCTTCCTTCTAACAGCCATCTTCACCAAAGATATCAGTCAAGCGCTCTTACATGCGACCAGTGTGCTCGTCATTTCTTGTCCATGTGCCCTAGGCTTAGCGACACCCACGGCTGTCATGGTGGCAACGGGTCTGGGCGCTAGAAACGGTATTTTGATTAAAGATGCCAACGCACTTGAACACAGTAAGCATATCTCGACTGTGATTTTTGATAAGACTGGCACGATTACGACAGGTCACTTTCAGCTGGCTAATTGGTCAGGGTCTGACGAAGACTTTCAAATTCTAGCTAGCTTGGAAAGTTTTTCTAACCACCCCTTGGCACAAGCTTTGAAGCAGACAGAACCGTTACCTGTTTCAAACTTTCAAGAATTGGCTGGTCGTGGTCTAACTGGGGTAATTCAGGGTCAAGTTTATTTTGCAGGGAATGCTGATTTAATGGCAGAGCAGGGGATAGACGTTTCTGCATCCTCAGACACTAGCATCTATCTAGCAACTGCGACAAATCTACTAGGTATTGCGACCTTCTCATCTGAAATCAAAGCAGACGCTGCTCAAACGATAGCCGACCTTGCCCGAATGGGCATCAAAACAACCATGTTGACGGGAGATAATGAGACGGCAGCTGCTAAAATCAATGCATTTGTCAATGTTGATACAGTGATTGCGCAAGCTAATCCAGTGAAAAAAGCACAAGTCGTCAGTAGCACAGCAGATGCTATGATGGTTGGAGATGGCATTAATGATTCTGTCGCTCTATCCAGTGCTTTGGTTGGTGTGGCTATGGGGTCAGGTAGTGATATCGCCATGCAGTCGGGGGATGTGGTTATCACGTCCGAAAATTCGCTGTCGAAAATTATCAGTTTGATTCGTTTGTCTCAAAAGACAGTCGGAAAGATTCATCAAAATTATTTCTGGGCCTTTATTTATAATCTTGTTGGGATTCCGCTTGCGGCATTTGGGTTGTTAAATCCAATGTTTGCAGCGCTTGCGATGAGTTTATCAAGTGTGAGTGTCATTGTGAGCTCACTCATGCTTAATACGAAAAAAATCTGACCATGTGTTGGTTTTTTTGTTTGGCTTTGATTTTAAGGTGTATCAGTCTGTTACCATATGGTTGGGAAATTTTGCTTAGTCTGGTCTTGGACTGCTGAGTGGGGTGTGATATAATAAAGCATAATGAAAAAACAAAAATTAACTTTTGATAGCCGAATTGATTACGCGTTGATTTTACCAGCGTTTTTGCTGAATTTGATAGGTCTACTAGTGCTTTATATAGCAACAAACCATGATTATCCAACTCGTGTCGCAAAAGTCATGACACAACAGATTACATGGGGGATTGCTGGGGTTGTTGTGGCACTTGTTGTCATGCATTTCGATGCTAAGATGCTTTGGAAATTTACACCAATTTTATATGGTCTTGGTATTGTACTTATGATTCTACCCTTGAAGTTTTATGATCCTTTAACGGTTTCGTTGACGGGTGCTAAAAACTGGGTTTATCTGGGAGGGAGTAATCTATTTCAACCTTCTGAATTCATGAAGATTTCCTATATCTTACTAATGGCACGAGTCGTCGTGAGTTTCCAAAATAAGCTAAAGAAACGTTTGTTAAAAGATGATATCTTGCTGATTTTATATATGTTTCTGGTAACCTTGCCAGTCATGGTGCTATTAGCAGCACAAAAAGACTTTGGTACCGCGCTCGTCTTTATGGCAATTTTTGCAGGTATTGTTGTTGTTTCAGGTATTTCTTGGCGGCTTATTTTACCTGTTGTGGGTGTAGTTGCCTTGCTTGGCGGTGGGATTATTTTTCTCACAACCTTTGATGCCGGACGAGATTTTTTAAGATCTGTTGGTATGGATAACTATCAGATCCTACGGATAGACGCTTGGCGGGATCCATTTGCTAATGCGCAAGGCTCAACATACCAGCAAGCCCAAGGCTTATTGGCAATTGGGACTGGTGGCTTGTTTGGTAAAGGGTTTAACGTTGCTAATATCAGCGTTCCAGTACGTGAGTCTGATATGATTTTCACGGTTATAGGTGAGAACTTTGGTTTCCTAGGTTCAGCGTTTGTCATTTTCTTGTATTTTATTTTAATCTATCGCATGATTCGGGTAACGATTCGTGCCAATAATCAGTTTTATATCTATGTTTCGACTGGGATTACGATGATGATTCTCTTCCATGTTTTTGAAAATATCGGTGCGAATATTGGCGTACTACCATTGACGGGTATCCCACTGCCGTTCATTTCTCAAGGGGGGAGTTCGCTTATTGGTAACTTGATTGGGATAGGCTTAGTATTATCTATGAAATATAATCAGGAACCGGAATTCACGCTGGAACACCTCAAAAATCAAGTGAGTAGAACAGAACGTTACAGAACAGAATAACTGTATTACAACAAATATATCACATACCACTTTGCAAAGTGGTATTTTTGTTATATAATTAATTTATCAAATAAAAGAAAGCGTTTGCAACAAAAACAATGTAAACGGAGATGGTACTCACAAATGACAACTACAGTAAAATTATTCTGTTCAGCAGGCATGTCAACTTCACTATTTGCACAAAAAATGCAACAAGAAGCTGAAAAACGTGGTCTTGACTTTGACGTTAAAGCTTACGGACTTGCAGAAGTAGATTCAGAAGGTCCTAAAGCTGACGTTATCATGATTGGCCCACAAGCACGCTACATGGTTGACGAAGTGACTAAGAAATTCCCAGAAACACCAGTTAAAGATATTCCTATGCAAATGTATGGTTTGATGCAAGGCGATAAAGGTCTTGATCTTGCTATCGAACTTAAAGGATAAAAGTTTAAGGACACCTCTAAAAACTCAGATTTGCCCCTTTAGGCTAAATTTTCCTATCGCGTCGTTATTGCTCCGCATCTTGCAGTAGCAAAGCACTTTCTTTGGCGAGTAATCGCAGCCGCAAGCTTTGTCGCAATGCCTATCGCTAGAAAAATTTAGCTCAAAAGTCATCAAAGCACTTTATGCGGCGAGTAACCGCAGCCGCAAAAGCAGTTTTTAGAGGTACCCTTAATAAAATCACTTGAAAAGGTGGTTTTTTTGTGTTAAAATGATAAAAAATAATGAAGGTATCGGCGTTCAAACGTTGATAAGGTGGGGTCCATTGCGCATTTAAGTGATTGAAAATTTTTAACGAATTTTTATTAAGCTTATTTGTGCGGACTTTTCACCTTGTATGTCAGAACTAACATGCTCTCTTTTTATGCATGACTCTGTCAGTAAAATCAAGGCTTTTTAAGGCACTTTCGGCTTAAGAATTTAAGTTACTGGAGGTGCTTTTTTGATAGAATTAAAAAATATGAGCTTTAGCTATGCTGACAATATGATCTTTGAAGATGTAACTGTCACCTTTGATGCCAGTTGGAAACTAGCCTTGGTTGGAAGAAATGGTCGAGGTAAGATAACTCTGATGAAATTATTGCTCGGTGAGTTACCATATGCTGGTCGAATTCAGTCTGATGTGAATTTTGTCTACTTTCCACAAACGATTCCAGACAAGGCGCAGCTGACTAAATTCATTTTAGATGAACTGTATGATGCCCCAGAGTGGCAGATACAAAGAGAACTGAATCTACTTGGTTTACCAGAAGATATTTTGTGGCGGCCTTTTGATACCTTATCTGGAGGTGAACAAACCAAGGTTTTACTAGCAGGTCTTTTCCTTGATGAGGCAAATTTTCCTTTGATTGATGAGCCGACCAACTACTTAGATGCGGCTAGTCGTGCTAAAATCGCCAACTATTTAAAACGGAGTAAATCTGGTTACATCGTTGTCAGCCATGATCGTCAGTTCTTAGACGAGGTTTCGGATCACTTACTTGCTATTGAGCGCAATGGTTTGGCACTCCTAGCATCGAATTTTTCGACTTATGAACAACAGAAGAAACAGCGCGATGACTTTGAATGGTCGCAAAATGATAAACTCAAGTCAGAAATTGGTCGCCTGAAACAGACGGCACGTGACAAGGCGGAATGGTCACGTAGTCGAGAAAAGGATAAGTACGGTGCCCCCCGTAAAAAGGGGAGTGGTGCGATTGGAGACACAGGCTTTATCGGTGCTAGAAGTGCTCGTCAGATGAAAAAAGCTAAGGTTCTAGAGCATCGGATACATTCAGAAATTACTGAAAAAGAAAAATTACTCAAGAATATAGAAAAGGTTGATGCCTTATCTATGATTTATGCACCCAGTCATCGACAGATTCTATTGACTGAAAAAGATTTAACGGTATCATTTGAAGGACAACCTTTATTTACGCCAATTAATTTGGCGCAAAGTGCTGGTCAAATCACGGCTATTACAGGACCAAACGGTGTTGGTAAATCTCAACTACTAGAAAAAATAATTCAGTTAGTTAAAAATAAAAACCTTAATTTTTCTCGCGTTCGTCAGATCTATGATGACAATCGTGGGGATTTGAAAACATTTGCGTATGATCATCAGCTAAACTATAGTCTCTTTCTCAATAACCTGAGAAAACTAGGCATGGAACGTGCTGTTTTTCATCAAAAAATAGAAGACATGTCCATGGGCCAACAAAAAAAGGTGGAGTTGGCTAAATCTCTGTCTCAATCCGCTGAACTTTTCATCTGGGATGAACCCTTGAATTATTTGGATGTCTTCAACCATGAACAGATTGAGGCATTGCTAAAAACGGTTAAACCCGCATTGCTAGTCGTTGAACATGATGTCACATTTGTCAAAAATATCGCTGACCAGGTCATTGAACTCACACCATTCAACAATGATACAAGTCAGTGAAAAAAATCTCAAAATTTATGTTAAAATATAAGAATGAAAAATAGCAAATCTCACATTTTTAAAGGCACAATTTATGCCATCTTAGCAGGTGTTTTATGGGCATTTTCTGGCGTCTTTGGTCAAATCTTTTTTGAACAGTATGGTGGGAACGCGCTATGGATTACAACCTTTCGCTTGACTATCGCAGGTCTGATTTTATTGACGATTTCCTTAATTCAAAAACCATCGGAGTTTTTGTCGATTTGGAAAGACAAGAAGAATTATGCCTCATTATTTGGTTATGCCATCTTTGGCGTTTTAATGGTACAACTGACTTTTTATGCCTGTATTCAAGTGGCAGGTGTCGCAACAGCAACGGTTCTACAATTTACATCCCCTATTTTCTTACTCGGATATCTTGCCATTTTTCGCCGACAGAAACCCAACTTAAAGTCGCTAATCTTAGTCATCTTTGCTATGGTAGGTATCTTTTTTCTGACAACTCACGGAAATATCTCAGCCATGACTTTATCGCCACTGGCTTTGTTGTTTGGAATGTTATCAGCGATTGCCGTCGTATCTTATTCTTTGATTCCAAAGCGTCTCTTGCATACGTATGATGTCATGAATGTGACAGGTTGGGGGATGCTCATTGCAGGATTTGTTATGAACTGCGTTCATCCAGTCTGGCAATTTGACTTTAAGCTTACGCCTGCTAGTCTCTTGTTAGCACTTGGTGTAGCAGTCATTGGTACTGCCGTCGCCTTCATGTTTAACATGAGCGCAATCAAATACGTATCACCTATTGTTGCAGAGGTCTGCGCAGCTATGGAACCAATTTTAGCAGCAGTCTTTAGTATCTTTTTGTTCGACATGCCATTTGATGCGGTGATTGGTATTTCGATGTTGGTGACCTTAGTCAGCGTTATTTTACTGTCATTAGAAGAAGGAAAATCATGAGTTATACAGATTATATTTGGGATTTAGGCGGAACGTTACTTGATAACTATCAAACATCAGCGACTGCTTTTCATGAGGTTTTACTGGAAGACTTTGGGGTCAATGTTGCTTATGACGCAGTCTACGATGCACTTAGGATATCGACTGACTTTGCAGTCTCTCAATTTGCAGCTAGTTTGCCTGATTTCATAGCCATCTACAAAAAAAGAGAGGCCCAAACCCTGACGACACCTGTTTTATTTCCAGACGCTGTCCGTGTGCTTGCAACCATTGTCGAAAGTGGTCATCGGAATTTTATGATTTCGCATCGTAATGACCAGGTTTTAGAGATTCTTGCGGCTGCAGGGATATCTAGCTATTTCACGGAAGTCGTGACGTCTAGTAATGGCTTTGCTAGAAAACCGAGTCCGGACTCAATCAATTACTTGCTTGATACTTACAATCCTGCGCAACCTGTCATGATTGGGGATAGAGATATCGATATTCTTGCGGGTCAGAATGCGCATATCGATACGATTTATTTCGCACCGGAAGACCAAGAAAAGATTAAGGCGACGCATCATGTCACTAAATTAATTGATATTTTGGACCTATAAATAGATTGAAACATCATGTGCCATTGGCGCATGATGTTTTTATTCTTGACAAGCTTACAGTAATTGGATACATTGGAGATAAAGATAAGAAAAGAAAGAGAACGGCTATGAAAATTATTATTATTGGTTCTGTTGCATCAGGGACAAGTGTTGCAACTAAGACACGTCGCAATACTGAGCGTGCGGAGATTACACTCTATGATAAAGATACAGATATTTCTTATGCCGTTTGCGGTATTCCCTATGCTATCGGAGGTGAAGTTGGCGATTTTGATGAACTGACGCCACGCGATGCGCAATGGTTTAAGGCGCGACACAATGTTGACGTTCACACATCGCATGATGTCTTGAGTATTAATCACGCAGCCAAAAAAGTTCTGGTCAAAAATCTCTTGACGGGTGAGACTTTTGAAGATAAGTATGATTTGCTAGTTTTTGCAACGGGTGCTAGCTATCAGACGCCAGAAGTTTTTCAAAATCAGGCATTTGATAATGTTTTTCAAGTTAGAAATATTCACAGTGGTAAAATTATCAAGTCATTCATAGATGAACATCAGCCGAAAACAGCTGTTGTTGTTGGCGCAGGTTACATTGGTCTTGAAATGGCAGAGCAATTGAAGACACAAGGGCTAGATGTGATTGTTTTACAACGCAGCAAGCATCCGATGCCACATTTTGGTTGGGATATGTCAATTCGTATTGAAGAGGAGATGCGTAAGCAAGGCATTCAGTTTCGAGCAGAAGAAACAATTGTCGAAGTTAATGGTAGGACGCGCCTTGAATCCGCTGTTACGAGCCAAGGCAATGTTCTTGAAGCGGACCTTTATATTTTAGCAACGGGTGTTGTCCCCAATACATCTCTAGCAACTTCAATTGGAGTGACTTTGGGTGAAACAGGCGCGATTGCGACAGATACGAGCCTACAGACTAATCTAGAAGGAGTGTATGCTGTTGGAGATGTGGCTGAGAGTTTTCATGTGATTACAGGTAAACCTATTTATCGACCAATGGCGACAACCGCTAATAAGATGGGGAGAATAGCAGGTGATGCCATGACAGGTGGGGCGTTACGTTTTCAAGGAATTCTTGGAACGGGTATTTTACGTTTCTTTGACCTGACCATTGCGCAAACCGGTTTGACTGAAAAAGAGGCACTAGCTGAAGGGTATGAGGTTGCTGTTTTGTTTAATATCAAACCAGATAAGCCAACCTATATGGCGGGAAAAGATATGGTGATTAAAGCTGTTGCAGATAAACAGACGCATCGCATTTTAGGGGTTCAAATTATTGGCCCACAGGGTGTAGATAAGCGAATTGATATTTTTGCCTCAACGATTACGCTAGGTGTAAAAGCCGAAGATTTATTCCATATGGATTTAGCTTATGCACCGCCTTTTTCAACGACAAAAGATGCGGTTGCCTATACAGGAATGGCGCTCACAAATGCATTGAATACTGCTCCTTTGATGACGCCTCAGACGTTATTAGCTCTACAAGATAAACACACTGAAATGACTATTATCGATGCGAGAACAGCTGAAAGCTATGCAGAAGCGCACATTCCTGGTGCGATTCATATTCCCTTATCAGCGTTACGCGATCAATCAGTTAATCTGGATAAGGACAAATTGACAATTGTTTATTGTTATAAAGGAGTTGCGGGCAATGCCGCACAAAATATTTTACGGCATGAAGGTTTTAAAACTGTTTATAATTTGACAGGTGTAATGATCATTATCAAGAAATTGCTCAGCAAGTCAAGGAAAAGCTTGAGTAACTAGATAAGTTAGTCAATCGTAAACTTGTTAATCAAAGCCTGTTTTGATTCTGTTTTAAAGGCACCTGTCATCTCCTGAAAGTTCAAGCAAAAAATCGTGAATTGTGGTATAATTATATCAATGTGTTGTGTATTGAATCCCTTAAAAGTCGGACATCTTTAGGTTATTTGATTACAAAATGATTTTCTGTGGTAGAAACGCTATCACCAGTTATAAACTGATGATAGTAGAAAGTGATCATTCTGATTGAAATAGATGTGTGTTACTTTTTAACTGATTGAATATAATGAAAGAGGCGAAAGTTGACAACAGAAGAATTACAAGCGATACAAGATAAAAAAGAAAAAGCAGCGGAGTATGACGCCAGTCAGATTCAAGTATTAGAAGGCCTTGAAGCTGTACGGATGCGTCCTGGTATGTATATCGGTTCAACTTCATCAGAAGGTCTGCACCATTTGGTATGGGAAATCGTGGATAACTCGATTGATGAAGCCTTAGCCGGTTTTGCCTCACATATTGAGGTTTTTATCGAGCCTGATAATTCGATTACCGTTGTTGATGATGGCCGAGGTATTCCAGTTGATATTCAAGAAAAAACTGGTCGCCCAGCGGTTGAGACTGTCTTTACAGTATTACATGCTGGTGGTAAATTTGGCGGTGGCGGCTATAAGGTATCAGGTGGTCTGCATGGTGTAGGCTCATCTGTTGTAAATGCCCTATCTACTCAGTTAGATGTCACAGTCTTTAAACAAGGCAAAAAATATTACCAAGAATATCATCGCGGTGTGGTTGGCGGTGACTTGGAGATGATTGGTGAAACTGATCGTCATGGGACAACAGTTCATTTTACACCGGACCCAATAATTTTTACAGAAACAACTGAATTTGATTTCCAAAAATTAGCGAAACGTGTGCGTGAGTTAGCTTTCTTGAATCGTGGCTTGCGCATTTCAATCACTGATAAACGGCCAGAAGAGGCTGAAAGCCTTCACTATCACTATGAGGGTGGGATTCAGTCTTATGTTGAATATCTCAATGAAGAAAAGACTGTTCTATTTGAACCCGCCATTTTCACAGAAGGTGAGATGGAAGGGATAGCTGTCGAAGTCGCCATGCAGTACACAGGTAGTTATCATTCAATGGTGTTATCTTTTGCCAATAATATCAGTACTCATGAGGGCGGCACGCATGAACAAGGGTTTAGAACTGCCTTAACACGCGTGATTAACAACTATGCTAAGTCTAACAAACTCCTTAAGGAAAATGAAGAAAATCTAACTGGAGATGACGTTCGTGAAGGCTTAACAGCTGTGATTTCAGTTAAACATCCGAATCCGCAGTTTGAAGGTCAAACTAAGACAAAACTCGGCAACTCTGAGGTTTCAGGGATTGTTAACAAGCTATTTAGTGAAGAATTCGGCACTTTTCTTTTGGAAAATCCACAGGTCGCAAGACGTATCGTGGAAAAAGGAATTTTAGCCAGCAAGGCTAGAATTGCAGCTAAACGTGCGCGTGAAGTAACACGCAAAAAATCTGGTCTTGAAATTTCAAATCTACCAGGAAAACTGGCAGACTGTTCTTCAAATGATCCGACGCAAACCGAAATTTTCATCGTCGAAGGAGATTCGGCTGGTGGGTCAGCTAAGTCTGGTAGAAACCGTGAATTCCAAGCTATCTTGCCAATTCGTGGTAAGATCCTCAACGTTGAAAAAGCCAGCATGGAAAAAATCCTGGCTAATGAAGAAATTCGCTCGTTATTTACGGCTATGGGAACAGGATTTGGTGCTGATTTTGATGTGTCTAAAGCGCGCTATCAAAAATTAGTTATCATGACCGATGCCGATGTCGATGGGGCTCATATTAGAACCTTATTGTTGACCCTCTTTTATCGCTATATGCGCCCTGTTGTCGAAGCGGGCTATGTTTACATCGCTCAGCCACCGATTTATGGGGTAAAACTAGGTGATAAGATTACCTATATCCAACCTGGAGTGAACCAAGAGACAGAACTGCAAACAGCTGTGCTTGAGATGACAACAGGTAATCGCAAGCCTATCGTTCAGCGCTATAAAGGGCTTGGGGAAATGGACGATCACCAACTCTGGGAAACAACCATGGATCCTGAGCATCGGACGATGGCACAAGTCAGTGTTGAGGATGCCGCTGAAGCTGATCAAATCTTTGATATGTTGATGGGAGATCGAGTAGAACCACGTCGTGACTTTATTGAAGCCAATGCGCAATACTCAACAATTGATATTTAGTAAAAATGACCTTTAGTAGGTCATTTTTTGATGTCGTTAATTTGAAAATTGTGTGTTAGTTGTTGAGACTAACAAAAAATGGTAAAATAAAGTATGCTTGTATTCCCACTCATCAATGATACCAGTCGCAAAATCATCCATGTCGACATGGATGCCTTTTTTGCGTCGATTGAAGAGCGAGATAATCCCAAATTAAAAGGAAATCCTGTTGTCATTGCTAGAAATCCTTTAGAAACTGGTGGGCGTGGTGTCGTCTCAACGGCAAACTATGAAGCAAGAAAGTACGGCATTCATTCTGCCATGTCGGCGAAAGAAGCTTACGAGCTTTGTCCGCAAGCCGTTTTTGTATCAGGTAATTATGCCCATTATCAAGAGATTTCACGCCAGATGCATGAAATTTTTCATCGCTATACGGATGAAGTAGAAGGCATGGCTCTAGATGAAGCTTATCTGGATGTGACGGTTAACAAAATCAATGCAGAGAGTGCTGTTAAGATCGCTAAGATGATTCAGCATGATATTTTCACTGAACTCCATTTAACAAGCTCTGCGGGTGTTTCTTATAACAAATTTTTGGCAAAAATTGCCTCAGATATTGAGAAACCAAAAGGCTTGACTTTGATTGCACCAGAGGATGCTTTGAGTTTTTTAGCAGAACTATCGGTCAAGAAATTCCATGGTGTAGGGGAAAAGACAGCTGAAAAATTGGAGGCTTTAGGTATCACTAAAGGAGGGGATATTCAAAAGAGTTCCCCACAATATTTAGCGGAAAAATTAGGTGTTTTTGGTTGGGAGCTCTACCTGAAAGCTAATGGTATCCATAATGCTCCTGTTAAACCTAATCGAGTTCGGAAGTCAGTGGGTAAAGAAAAAACATATGCTAAACTGCTTTATTTAGAAGCTGATATCAAGGCTGAGGTGAGTAAATTGGCGGAAAAAGTGGCCATGATTTTACAAGAGAAGCAGCTGAAAGGTCATATTGTCGTGATTAAAATACGTTATGCTGATTTCACGACTTTTACCAAGCGATTATCATTAGATGATAGAGTAGATGATTTGAATATAATTAACCAAAGCGCGCAAAAATTATTGGACGATGCTTTGCGTGAAAATGTTGGAATTCGTCTTTTGGGTGTGACAGTGACGGGGCTTTGAAAAGATAGAGTTGCTTATTTTCTAATTTGTGATACAATATTAGCCATATAAGGGTGGATCACAGTATGGAAAAAATGGTTGAGCGTAAGATTGTTTATCTTATTGAATTAGTCCTCATCATATTAGGGCTTTTGTGTATTGCTGTTGTCATTAAAAATAATAAGGAAGATGCACTTTAACGTGGTAATCAAATCTTGTCACGTAGAGAATCAGAGAAAAAGGATTTACATAGAGATAGTCACCAGACAGCAGCACGATTGAAAAGCCTAGAAGAATCAAAAAAAATGTCTATAACAATGCCTTCATTTGTAAGTACCTCACCAAATGAATGATATTTAATATCTGAATATAATCAAGGAAAAGTATGTTATTAAAGCATCATTTTCAAAAAAAAGATGACACAGATAGCTAAGAAATAAAAAAGGGAGGAATGGCATTTCTGCCTTTTTTTGTTTGGGATTGAAAGCATAGTAAAGAAGTCCACTCAGACTTGCAACAAATAGACAAAGTGTTAACTGGAAAAAATTGGCAGAAAAAGCAACTAAACTTAAATAAAGCCAGTCTCCACTGCCTATCTTGAGAGAAGAAAATTCTGTCATAATTGCGATTAGAATACATGACAAAACACCTATATCAAAAGGACAAGTGAAACTCAGTAGCACAAAAAAAGTAAGCCAAATCCACAAAGGAAAGGCATGAGTTTTGAGATCAAATCCAACCATTAAGAATGAGGCTAGACAATTTAAAGAAAAGGTTAGATCGACTTTTTCTAACCAAACCATAACAAACAAAGTACCACATGATAACTCTAAAATGCTATACCAATAGGTTAATTTTATCTTGCAGTATCGACAACTAGCACAATTAATGAGTTGAGAAATAATAGGAATCAAATCTTTCCAAATTAGTATTTGACCACAGTTTTCGCAATGAGATCTAGGGCTTACGATAGAATGTTCTGGTAAGCGATCAATGATCAAACCAAAGAAAGATCCCAAAATTGTACCAAGTGTAAAAATTAAGAAAATAGTCATACTTACTTATACGAAAAAAGAGCCTAAATATTTGATAAAACACTGCTTTTTTTCTATAATGAAGATGTTGGGGTGGTCTTTATAGATAATAATTAAAGATCACCTTGAGCAAATGTTTCTGGTTTAATCAACTTAGCAAGAGACCTTATAAGTAGTAGTTTTTTTGAAAAATTACTTATAGGTTCTGATGGAGGAGAAAAAATGTCTAGAGAAAAAACGAAAGCAGTTTTGAATCAATCCGTTTCAGATTTATCAAAAGCAGCCGCTTTGGTGCATCAAGTACACTGGTACTTACGTGGACCTGGTTTTATGAAATTACACCCTAAAATGGATGAATTAATGGACGGTCTAAATAGTCATTTAGATGTTCTATCAGAACGATTAATTACCATTGGTGGTTCCCCAGTTTCAACATTGAAAGAATTTGATGAATTATCAAATATCGAGCTTGAAACTGCTACCTGGGATAAAACGACAGAGGAACGTTTGACAGAAGTTGTTAAAGCCTATAAATATTTGTCAGATCTTTTCCAAGAGGGTGTTCATGCAACAGATGAAGAAGATGATGATGTAACAAATGGTCTCTTTGCTGATGCTAAAGGTGACATTGAAAAAACAATTTGGATGTTAGAATCTGAACTTGGGTTAGCGCCAGGTTTGTGATGAAATAACAAAAACAATCAAACTCGTCAATGGCGAGTTTTTTTGTCGCCGATCAGAAAAAATCAATCCGTTAAAAAGGGTAAGAAAGTCTTTAAATTCATGTTTGAAAATGTTTTCAAAATATGATAAAATGTGAAAGGATGAAAACTTTATATGATGTTCAGGAATTTTTGAAAAAGCATGGCTATATTAACCTTTTTAGCAATCGACTTGATGCCATTTTTTTCATGGCACAAGAGCTAAAGACTTTATACGATGCTGGCTTGATTCCAGATCAAAACGATTATTTTACCGCAGACTTAATTCTACGGCGAGAACACAGACTTGAAAGTGAGAAAAAGACTTATGACGAAAAAAATTATCGGGATTGACCTTGGTGGTACTACGATTAAATTTGGCATCTTGACAGTGGCTGGTGAAGTTCAGGATAAATGGGCAATTGAGACTAATATTATCGGCAATGGTCAACAAATCGTGCCTGATATCATTGCGTCTATCAATCATCGTTTAGAGTTGTATAAACTTGATAAAGCTGACTTTCTAGGAATTGGTATGGGCTCACCTGGCTCTGTGGATATTTCAAAAAATACAGTCATTGGTGCCTATAACTTGGGATGGGAAACTTTACAAGAAGTAGGTGCAGCTATTGAAGCTGGTGTCGGTCTACCATTCGCTATTGATAATGATGCTAATGTTGCCGCTTTAGGTGAACGTTGGGTTGGTGCGGGTGAAAATAATCCTGATGTCATCTTCATGACACTAGGAACAGGCGTTGGTGGCGGTATCATAGCAGCTGGTAATCTGATTCATGGTGTTGCGGGTGCTGGTGGAGAAATTGGTCATGTCACTGTTGATACAAGTTCAGATGCTTTTGCTTGCACTTGTGGTAAAGCAGGCTGTCTAGAAACTGTTGCGTCAGCAACAGGTGTTGTTCGTGTTGCTCGTAAACTCGCTGAGGAATATGAAGTTGAATCTGCGATTAAAGCAGCGATTGATAACGGTGACGCTGTAAGCTCAAAAGATATTTTTGTAGCGGCTGAAGCAGATGATAAATTTGCTGATTCAGTTGTCGAGCAGGTCGGTCAATATCTTGGATTGGCATCAGGAAATTTGGCTAATACTTTGAATCCAGATTCTATTGTTATCGGCGGTGGTGTTTCTGCTGCAGGTGAATTCTTGCGTGGACGGATTGAAAAATACTTTAATCTTTATACCTTCCCACAAGTTAGAAATTCAACTAAGATTAAAATTGCCAAATTAGGCAATGATGCTGGGATTATTGGCGCAGCCAGCTTGGCATTAAAATTTACTGAAAATGAGGCCGTTAAAAAATGTGGTTAACTATCAATATCATACTTATCTTGGTGATAATCGCCATGTTTGCATACCCGTATATTAATAAATTTAGAATTAAATCTGTTGCTAAAATTGTAGATAATGCTGCTTTTTCTGAGCAAATAGTCGGTGGACAACTCATTGATTTACGTGAATCATCAGCTTTTCGAATTATCCATATTTTGTGCGCTAGGAATCTTCCTTTTTCTCAATTTGATCAAAGTATTTCAGCAATCCGTAAAGACAAAGCTGTCCTATTATATGAGGATGCTAAGCCAGTTTTTGCTATTCGTGCTGCGCTTAAGCTCAAAAAAGCTGGCTATACTAACATTGTTATCCTAAAAACTGGGATAAAGGGTTGGCATGGCAAAACAAAAAAAGGAGCTTGACCCCTTATGGAAACAAGAAAACGACGTGCGGATCGCGTATCTGAAAAAAATGTAACGCCCAAAAAGAAGAAAAAACACCGTGGTCTTAAAATTTTTGGACTAATCGTCTTACTGGTTTTATTGATTGGTGGCGCTATTTTTGGGAAAGCTTATTTTGATGTTAAGAATGTCATGGTCAAGTCCTATCAGACAATTGATAGAAAGACGACTGCTAAACTTCCGAGCCTTAAAGAAAAGTCATCATTTAGTTTTTTATTCTTAGGTGTTAATGATAAAAAGGCTAATGATGTCTTGGTTTTAACGGTTAATCCTAAGAAAAACAAGACAACTGTAATTAGTTTGAATCGGAATATTTACCTCCCTTCTGAATCGACAACTCTAAAAGAGCTTTATGGCATTAAAGGAGCAGCAGGGGAGATTGATGCCTTGCAGACACTTTTAGGCGTTGACATTCCACGTTATATGACTTTTGATATGCGTGGTTTAGGTGATTTCGTTGAGGCTGTTGGTGGTGTTCAAGTTCAAAATGATACGCATTTTGTATCAAGTGGTTTCGAATTTAAACCTGGAACATTAAGTTTGAAAAAAGCAGATGAAGTTAAGGCGTATCTCACTAAAGTCGGGGATGATGCTGATAAAGCCGAGGCAGATTTAATTGACCGTGAGCAGACGGTACTGATTGCGATTATTTCAAAAATGAAATCAGCGAATACTGTTGTTAATTACAAAAAATTTGTGAATGCTTTCGGTGATAATGTCAAGACAGATTTTGTTTTTGGCAATATTAAAGCACTTGGATTAAATTATAATGGTGTTTTAGGAAATATCACAAAAGAAAATCTTAAACCAGTAGAGACTACGATTGATGGTAAAACACAAAAAATTCTGTCAGAAGAGTTAGTCAATAAGGCTCATGACAGAATTGAAGCAGCATTGAATGAATGAGTATTTGCTGTCAGACAATTTATGAGCCAGATAGAAACTAAATAAGTCAAAAAGCTAACACTTCCAAACATGGAAGTGTTAGCTTTTATATTTTTAAAATGATGAATAGGGTTGTCCTGTTTTTATTTACCGCAATACGATGAAATCAGCGACGGGTCGGCCATCTTGACTTTCATAGATTGTTTGTCCATTTAGCGACATTTGTGAAGAACCACCACCATCTAGAACGACAAGGTTTTGTAAATTGAGATTAGCAACCGCTGCCATAGTACCGTCGTAGCCGACACTAGTATCTGAAATGATAAGATAGATGTTATTATCTGCATCGTTACCAATATAAGAATGAATCATCCAGTTGACTGAGCCGTCATTGGGTAAGACGACACCATCTTTGATAAGAATGCTACCAAAACCATAACTTTGCTCTCCACCTTTTTTAATAATGTCATTTGCAGGTGTTGTGAGGTCATACCCGTTAGCTGAGCCATTTTTATTGATAACAAACGATGCACTGCCATAGGCAGTGTTTGACCAGTTAGAAAATAGCTGACCATTGTTAATTTGAAAACCGACAATCTGACCCGTATTCATGTCAAAGCCAGAAGTATTCATAATAAGTGAATCAGGGTATTGTGCAACGATGTCAGACATCATGAAAGTACCTGGAATTTGTGCTGCAGCTGTTTTTAAAACTTTTGGATTATTAGCACGGTAAATGGTAACACCTGGTACAGACATATCTGTAAATTTTTCAACTTTCTTCTTTGATTTAACTTGTACCCAGCCAGCCTCGCCAGTATCTTCAACTTCTTCTGCAGGCGCAATTGAAACGGAAGTCGGTGGTACGATAGCATTGGGTGCTGTAGTTTTAATTGGTTTGAGTGCAGAAGAAGCAGTTTGTTTGGGTTTTAGTAGGATATAAGTGATACCTGAACCTACTAAAAGCAAGATAATTAAAGTAATGATTAGGGGTGATTTTTTCTTCTTTTTAGTAGTAGAAGATGTTTTTGAAGCGTTACGTTTATATTGTTTATTTTTTTTCATAGTTATTTAAGAACGATAAAGTCCCCCACTTGTCGATTATCCTGACTCGGTACAATGGTTTGGCCATTCAGTCCCATTTGGGAAGACCCCCCACCATCCATCAGAACAAGGTTTGCTAGATTGAGATTTTTAATTTGATTCATGATATTCTCATAACCAGCGTTTGTTTCACTAATCATGAGATAGAGATTATTTTGCTTATCGTTACCAATAAAACTATGAATCATCCAATTGACAGAGCCATCATTTTCTTGGACCTTGCCTTTTTTGATTAAAATTTTACCAAAACTATAAGATTGTTCTGCGCCATTTGCAAGAATTTGACTCGCAGGTGTTGAGCTATCATAAGTTGTCATAGAACCATCTTTATTGATGATAAAGGCTTCGTGTGCCCGTTTATTTTCTCCCCAGTTGGTAAAAAGCGCACCGTTATTAATTTGA
This sequence comes from Pseudolactococcus laudensis, assembly GCF_013449735.1. Taxonomy (GTDB): domain Bacteria; phylum Bacillota; class Bacilli; order Lactobacillales; family Streptococcaceae; genus Pseudolactococcus; species Pseudolactococcus laudensis. The sequence goes on along the minus strand of NZ_JACBNY010000005.1, from coordinate 60,300 downwards.
AAACCTGTAATATCACCTGTTTCCATGTTAAAACCTGAAGCATTCATAATCAGAGCATCTGGATATTGTGCCATAACATCTGGTAAAATTGCTAAGGCTGGATGTTTAGAAGTCGCAGTTTTTAAAACTTGGGGATTATGCGCTTTATAAATTTTGATATTATCTGTTGAAATATCTTGAAATTTTTCACCTTTCCCTTTGGAATGAACTTGAACCCAAGTTGCATCTCCTGTATTTTCTACTTTTTCAGCATGATCAGAGGCAACAACTGAACTAGAAGAAATGATCCCGGCACTTTTAGAAGGGTCAACTTTAACTGGTGAATTTCCTGAAACTTGTGATTTTCCAGTCGTTTTTTTGTCAAAAGGTTTGAGTAAAATAACAAATAAAATGACTAAGATCAGGAAAAATAGTAGAGCTATGAACAGACCTACTCTGCTTTTTTTAGTTTTTCTTTTCATTATTTCATTATAAAGGGCTTTTGGCGTTAAGTCAAGAGAATAACTACTGAAAACGCTTAATATAGGCGTTCTTGTTGCATTTTGTCAAAAATATGTTATACTTATAAAGTTGAAATAGAATAAAGATCATCTCTAAAAAATGTTCAAGTGGCAGGGTATGAAAGTCGCAATAGGATTTTTAGAAGTGATCTCAAATTATGAGGTATAAATCTTGACTAAATTACGCGAAGACATTCGTAACGTCGCAATCATCGCCCACGTTGACCATGGTAAAACAACACTTGTGGATGAACTTTTGAAACAATCAGATACCTTGAGCGCACGCGCACATCTTGATGATCGTGCCATGGACTCAAACGATCTTGAAAAAGAACGCGGTATTACCATTCTTGCTAAAAATACAGCTGTTAAATATAAAGACAAACATATTAACATCTTGGACACCCCTGGTCACGCGGACTTCGGTGGTGAAGTTGAACGTATCATGAAAATGGTTGACGGCGTTGTTCTTGTTGTCGATGCTTACGAAGGTACAATGCCTCAAACACGTTTCGTGTTGAAAAAAGCCTTGGATCAAGGTTTGACACCAATCGTTGTTGTCAATAAAATTGATAAACCTTCAGCTCGTCCTGAAGAAGTTGTCGATGAAGTCTTAGAACTTTTGATTGAACTTGGTGCCGATGAAGAACAATTGGAATTCCCAGTAGTTTATGCATCAGCTATTAATGGTACATCAAGCCTTTCTGATGATCTTGAAACTCAAGAACATACAATGGAGCCGTTGTTTGAAACAATCATCGATCATATTCCTGCACCAGTTGATAACTCTGATGAGCCATTGCAATTCCAAGTTTCACTACTTGACTACAATGACTTCGTTGGCCGTATCGGTATCGGACGTGTTTTCCGTGGTACCATTAAAGTTGGTGATAGCGTAACACTTTCAAAACTTGATGGCACAAGACAAAACTTCCGTGTCACTAAATTATTTGGTTTCTTCGGTCTTGATCGTATTGAAATCCAAGAAGCAAAAGCTGGTGATTTGATCGCTGTATCTGGTATGGATGACATCTTTGTTGGTGAAACAGTAACACCGTCTGACCACATCGATCCACTGCCAATTCTTCACATCGACGAACCAACTTTGCAAATGACTTTCCTTGTTAATAATTCACCTTTCGCTGGTCGCGAAGGTAAATGGGTAACATCACGTAAAGTTGAAGAACGTTTGCAATCAGAATTGCAAACAGACGTCTCACTTCGTATTGACCCAACTGACTCACCTGACCGCTGGATTGTTTCTGGTCGTGGCGAATTGCATTTGTCTATCTTAATCGAAACAATGCGTCGTGAAGGCTATGAGCTCCAAGTTTCACGTCCAGAAGTTATCGAACGCGAAATTGATGGTGTTCGCTCAGAACCGTTTGAACGCGTACAAATCGATACACCAGAAGAATATCAAGGTTCAATTATCCAAGCCCTTTCTGAACGTAAAGGTAACATGCTTGATATGATTAACACTGGTAACGGTCAAGTTCGTTTAATCTTCCTTGTACCAGCTCGTGGTTTGATCGGTTTCTCAACTGAATTCTTGTCAATGACACGTGGGTACGGTATCATGAACCACACCTTTGACCAATACATGCCAATGATTCATGAACAAATCGGTGGCCGTAGCCGTGGTGCTCTTGTCTCTATCGACACTGGTAAAACAACGACTTATGCAATCATGGGTGTTGAAGAACGTGGTACAATCTTTGTTAATCCAGGAACAGAAGTTTACGAAGGCATGATCATCGGGGAACATTCTCGTGAAAATGACTTGACAGTTAACGTAACAAAAGCAAAACAAATGACAAACGTACGTTCTGCCAATAAAGACCAAACTAACGTCATTAAAACACCACGTATCCTCACTTTGGAAGAATCAATTGAATTCATGGCTGACGACGAATACCTCGAAATCACACCAGAATCAATTCGTTTACGTAAACAAATCTTGAATAAAGCAGAACGCGAAAAAGCAAACAAAAAGAAAAAAGGATAAGCAGTCAATAGACCGATAGATATAAGAGAGGATAAGATGTTTTATTTAGTCGTATTAGCACTCTTTGCCTTGTGTTACCTTTTTCTGGCACCAGATGAGATAAAAAAAAGCTTAAACCTTTTTGTTGGCATCATCGGAACAGTTTTAGCTGTTACGATTGTCATCTCACTTATTATTCAAAATAAAACGAGCATCATCCAAGGACTAGTGCTCCTAGCAGGTTTCTTCCTAATGGTCGAAAGCATTCGCGAAATAAACCAATTATAAAAAAATCAGTCGAGAGGCTGGTTTTTTTGCTATCTTTCTTAGATGTCATCACCTTTGGTCATGGCATCAGGTGACTTTTAAAATATGTTGAAATATGCTATGATAAGACCAATATACCAAGAATACACAAGCGTCCCTAATCAAAAGAAGGAATATAAAATGTTTTTTGAAAAGAATGACAGCCATAATGAGCTAATAAAAAAACAAATCTTGTTGGAATTTGGCACAGCAATCTCTTGTATTGCACTAGGGGAAGGGACAGAAAATAAAAACTTTCTGATTAACGATACGATAGTTTTACGCGTTTTATTTATAGATAAAAATAGCTTATTATATCATGTTGCGCGTTCTTATATTGAGAGAGAAATCATCTTCGCAAACGTCCTATGCCAATCAAAAGTCAATCCACTCACTTATAAATGTTTTAAAAATAAAGACCGTCTACTTGAAATACCGACTGATGAGGGAACCTTCTATTTCTTGCAATATGATTTTATACCAGGGAGCTTTTTAACTTATACCAAGAAAAATATGCAGCAACTCGCACAGATGATGGGGAAATGTCATGAAATTGCCCACCAAATATCTGAGAAAACTTCTACTCCATACCTTCCAGTTTATGATGGGTTACCGTCTAGCTTACATTATCGTCCCTTTGCTTTCGATGATAGAATTACTCAAAGCATTGCACACTATGCCTTTTATTGGCAAATATTTCAGGAAAATACAAGGTTAATCAACGACTATCGAAGTCAAAACCCCAACATTTTGATTCACTGTGATTTGCACGCTAAAAATATTTTGTTGACTAATGACACAATAGCAATCATTAATTTTGGCGATACGAGATTATCGCTGATAGAAGAAGACATCGGTACATGTTTCTGGGGAATGGCCCTAGAAATGACTACAGTAGAAACGTTTAAAAAACGAATCTATGACTTCTTTAGTGCCTATCCTAAACGGTTAAATAACATAGAAAAAACATATTGTCTGAGATTCACGCTGCAACGCTTTTTGGATATTCATCTTTTTTATCTAAAAGAGAATCTTTCGACGACATCAAAATTGAAATATCAAACCCAAAAATTCTCAAATGAGAAACCTATAATTGATTTTCTAATTGCATCAATCGATCAATCTTTAGTAGATAATTAGACAGGTTAGTCACGTAGTAAGCATAGATAGTGGCTTAAGTTGCTAACCATGATTAAAGTTAAGTGCTATAATGTAGGTGTCAAAAACATTTTTGGGAAGAAGGTAAAAGAATGAAAAATAGAGGGATAGGCTTGTCAAAAGCCGTAGACTTTAATGATGAGGGGATACTTTTTGAAGAAAGAGAGTTTGAGATGCCAGAGTTGAGCAGTCAGTTTGATGTGATTGTCAGAGTGCTTGCAACAGCCATTAATCCAGTTGATATTAAAATGGCTGAGGCTTATCAAGCTCATGAATTTACAGTCCTAGGTTTTGATGGCGTTGGAGACATTGTTTCAGTTGGTGAGGCAGTTTCTGACTTTGCAATAGGTGAGCGTGTCTATTATGCTGGTCAACAACGACGTCAGGGGACGAACCAACTTTTTCAAGCAGTGGATAGTCGTTTAATTGCAAAAGTTCCTACTAACTTAACGATAGCACAGAGTGCAGCCTTGCCTTTGACAGGTATTACAGCTTATGAAATTTTGACGGATGCCCTAGGACTTGAAGTGAGTGAACAAATTGCTCTAGGACAAAGTATTCTGATTATTAATAGCGCTGGAGGTGTAGGCTCTATTTTGATTCAGTTGGCTAAATTTATAGGCTTGCGGGTGATTACGACAGCGTCTCGCTCTGAAAGTGTCGCGTGGGTCAAAAGATTAGGCGCAGATATTGTTCTGAATCATCATGAAGATTTAGAGATACAACTTAAAGAAGTTGGCATAGATAAATTGCCCTATATTGTGCTTTTACACTCTACTGATAAATATTGGCATCTTGTGACAAATCATATTGCACCATTTGGCCGAATTGCAAGTATTGTTGAAACAGACGGACCACTCGATATGGGGCCTTTGAAAAATATCGGCGCACAATTTGCTTGGGAGTTCATGTTTGCCAAAGGAAATTTTGCAATTTGAATGGCGGAACAAGGACAAGCATTGGCAAAATTAGCTAAGTTGATTGAAACAGGCAAACTTAAAAGTACACTGAAAAAGACTTACGACGGGTTTTCACCGAAACACTTGCAACAGCCAGCCGTGATGTTTTAAGTGGTCGGATGATTGGGAAAGTTGTGATTGAGTATTAAAATCAAGCTTGATTTTGCCCTAAATAAACTCGCATCAGTATCAATAATATCAATCAAGCAATGGGGTATGTTATAATAAAACTATGAAATTGAATGAAAAACAAATGTTGGATTTTGCTGAAACTTTAGGCAAAAAGTTACAAGCAGGAGATATTATCGTCTTGACCGGTGAATTAGGTGCAGGAAAAACGACTTTTACTAAGGGTCTTGGACTCGGTTTAGATATTCATCAGATGATTAAAAGCCCGACCTATACCATTGTTCGTGAATACGAAGGACGCCTACCCTTGTATCATATGGATGTTTATCGCATTGGAGATGACCCTGATTCGATAGATTTAGATGATTATTTATTTGGTAATGGTGTCACTGTGATTGAGTGGGGAAATCTCTTAGCGCAAGATTTGCCGAGTGAGTATTTGGAGATTATTTTCGACTATCAAGACGATGAACGAGAGGTGACACTTGTCGCACATGGTCGTCGTTATGAGACTTATTTAGTCTAAGACTGGTTGCTTGCCAAAGGAGGCGTATGACTGAAATTATTGTAAGAGAAGCTGAACCTAAAGATGCCCAAAAATTGATTAATTTTTTAAATCAAGTTGGTAAGGAATCACATTTTTTAACACTCGATGAAGTAGGTATCTTAATGACAGCTACACAAATGTCTGAGTATCTGGCTCAAATTGCTGAAAAAGATAATAATGCTTACTTATTAGCCATAGTAAATGATGAAATTGCTGGTGTCATTAGCTTAACAGCAGATTTTCATGAACGCATTCGACATATCGGAGATTTATTTATCGCTGTTAGTCAAAACTTTCAAGGCTATGGCATTGGCCATATTTTAATGGCAGATATGTTAGAGTTTATTCAAGAAATTGGTGTCATTAAGCGCTTGGAACTTCAAGTTCAGAAGCGAAACGAAAGAGCTATCCACCTTTATCAAAAGAATAGTTTTGAGATTGAGTCAATTCGAAAATTCGGAGCAAGAGATGAATTAGGAAACCTGATTGATGTATTAGAAATGGTAAGATTTTTTGATTAAGATTACAAGTCTGTAACATTTTATGATAATTGACGTTTGACTCTAGTTTTTCTGGTAAAATGGAATAATGAAAAGAAGTCAGAGAATTAATTATGAAGCCAAGCATGGCTCTAAAAAAAGCCAAAATAGGAAGCTAAAGAAAAATGGCAAGCCTAAGATGCGACTTTGGAAGAAGTTATTGCTTGGTTTTTTAGCAACACTTTTAGTGTTCGTAGGCCTAGTTTTTGCTTATGGTACTGTTGTCTTAAATCGAACAGAAGATGCTTTTAAATCGACCTTTTCAGATTTAGGTCTGAGTTCAAGCAAAAAATCAGATGATATTATCAAAGCAACAAAACCATTGACGATATTATTGATGGGGGTTGATACGGGAGATGATACGCGTTCAGATTTATGGTCTGGCCAGTCGGATACGATGATTGTCATGACAATTAATCCTCAGACAAACACGTCTACCATGGTTTCTTTGGAGCGAGATATGTTGACGAACATTATCGATAAAGACGGTGATGTTGTCGAGACTGCTAAGTTGAATGCTGCCTATGCAAGTGGCGGGGCTGTAACTGCAGTTTCAACGATTCAACAACAAATCGGCTTAGATATTGATAAATATGCATTGATTAACATGAATGGTTTGAAGGATTTAGTTGATGCAGTCGGCGGGATTGAAGTAAATAATAAACTAGGTGCAACGATCTCTATCGAAGAAACTGAACCTGATTATACAGCAACAGTTGAACCAGGGAAGCAGCACATCAATGGAGATCAGGCATTGGTGTATGCACGGATGCGTCATCAAGACCCAGAAGGTGATATTGGGCGTCAAGCGCGCCAACGTGAAGTCATTACGCAAATTATGGGTAAAATATTAAGCCTAAATTCGATTACTAAGTATGAGAAAATTTTAAAAGCCATTTCTGGTAATATGAAAACAGACTTTGCTGTGAATGGTAACTCTTTGAAGAGTTTGTTAGGCTACAAAGATGCTTTCCAAAAAATGCGCTCAATTAAACTTCAAGGTATTGGTGAAATGATTGACGGCATTTCTTATCAGGTTATGCCAGCCGATAACCTACTAAGTGTTCAAAATGCTTTGCGACTGTCACTCGGTCAATCAGTCGTAAAAAGTCTTTCTCCTAATATTGTCACCTTTGAAAATTATTATGGTGGTTATGCACCAAACGCAATACTGCCAACAGTGACGACAACGGTGAACGGTAAAACAACTGAGAAAACATTACTCACTGATGGTGCCGAAGCCTCTGCAGAAGAAGCATTAAAAGAAAGTACATCAGAAGAGGCTGCCACATCAAGTAATGTTTATGGTAATCAGACTTCTGAACCACAATACGATGTTTATGGCAACCCAATTTATTAACGATTTGACTAAACTGCTGAATTTTGGTAAAATTTAGTAGTTGTGTTTGGTCTCATAGCTCAGCTGGATAGAGCATTCGCCTTCTAAGCGAACGGTCGCAGGTTCGAATCCTGCTGGGATCACTATAAATAAACGTTAAAACTTCTTGGTCTCTAAGAAGTTTTTTTGTTAGTTTTAGGTATAAATATAGCTTATAGCTTTATTGACGATTTAAGTATAAGTCGACTGCTTAAAACTATGCTATCATAAATCTAAGAGAAAAATGGAGAGTTTATGCAATATCTACCTTTAGAAAAATCAGAAGTCTTACGTTATCTAGGTTATAGACGCAAACAAGAACTGACGCCGGATATCTCAGCCCTCGTAGACGAGATGATCATGGAAGTTCAGAACGTATCAAATGCACGTTACCTTTATCAGGCCTATGATTTTACGCTAGATGAGGCCAACCACGCCATTCATCTTACGAATACCGATTTAGTTCTACAATCGAAACAGCTTTATAGCCATTTGAAACACGCCAAACAAGTCGTTTTGTTGGCCGCCACGCTAGGGATTGAAGTCGAACGCCAGGTCAGACTCTACGAGCTATCTGAGATGACAAAAGCCTTTGTGCTAGATGCTGCCTGTGTTGATTACATCGAGAAAATTTGTGATTTAGCAGAAGTTGACATCGATTCTCAGTTTACGGATAGTATACTGAATCGCAGATTTTCACCTGGATATGGAGATTTGTCTCTAGAAGTTCAGCCCCAATTTTTGAAAACCTTAGGCGCAGATAGACAACTAGGTTTAACTTTAACGGAAAATTATTTGATGATTCCTAGAAAATCTGTCACGGCTATTCTTGGCTTGTTTGAAGATGATAAATTGGCTCGTCCTAGGCGCAAGCCACCTCAAGATTTGACGATGGATATGGTCAGAAATGGTAACTTTAATGTGAGTGGTTTGACATGATGATGACGACAAGACTAACACGACTTGCAATCTTAACGGCACTTGCTTGCGTCCTGCGCCTCACTTTTGGTGCTTTTCCAAATGTCAAACCGATTACTGCCTTGTTTTTTGTCCTGATCTTGGCTTATAGCTTAGCTGATGCCATTGTTGTTAGTAGCTTAACCATGCTTGTAACGGGCTTTTTGATGGGGTTCTCGGTGATTATTTTGGGTCAGATGATAAGCTATGCTTTGATTTTGAGTCTTGGGGCGTTTATTTTTAAATGGCTCAAACCGATGATTTTAAGAACACTTGTCGTTTTTGTCCTGACGATGTTTTATGGTTTTATTATCTCTATATTTTCAGCTCAGCTATTCGGTAGTCAATTCTGGCCTTTTTGGCTCAGTGGCTTGACGTTTGACTTGGCACATGCCGTGTCAACGGCGCTCTTTTTCCCAATATTAGCAACCATTTTCAAAAACATCTTAAAAACATGATATGAAAGCGGTACGATGTAGTCGGAAACTTCAGTAGAAATTAGGGGTTTAAGGTACTCTTGCGACTAGCGTCTTTTGCGTTTGCGCAGGTTCAATTATCATTTATTTTTTATAAGAAGTTAGCTTGAAGTTCAAATAAAGGAAGACTTAACATGACGATTTTAACGGATTTAAAAACGCAAATTTTGCTTTTTGACGGGGCAATGGGGACGCAACTTCAAGATAGAGGATTGCCGATTGGGGGGATTCCTGAGCATTTTAATCTGACGCATCCGGAGGTCGTTGAAGCGATTCATCGGGACTATGTAGCGGCAGGGGCAGATGTTATTACGGCCAATACGTTTCAGGCTAATACGACGAAAATGGCTCCAGATGAGTTGGATGAGACGATTCATACAGCGATTGCTCTTGCCAAAAAGGCTGAGCCCAAGTATGTGGCTTATGATATGGGGCCGACTGGGCAACTTTTGCAACCGATGGGGACTTTGTCGTTTGATGCCGCCTATGAGATGTTTGCAAGCCAAGCCATTATCGCAGAGCAAGCTGGTGCTGATTTGGTTATTATTGAGACGGTAGCGGATTTATTGGAAGCAAAAATCGCAGTTTTAGCTGTGAAAGAAAATACCAAGTTGCCCGTGTTTGTAACCATGACTTATCAGGAAGATGGCCGAACTTTTGTCGGGGTTGATCCCCAAACTGCGACCTTGACGCTACAAAATTTGGGTGTGGATGTTCTGGGTGTCAACTGCTCACTCGGACCAAAGGAACTTGCGCCGATTGTTGCTAAGATTTTAGATTATGCGCAGATACCAGTCATGGTTCAGGCCAATGCCGGTTTACCACAAATGGAAAATGGTGAGACGGTTTACAAAATTACACCAGAAACTTATGTCGCTTATACGCAAAAATTATTAGCACAAGGTGTGGCAGTGGTGGGTGGATGTTGTGGTACAACACCAGAATTTATCCGGCAGTTGCGCTTGCTTATTGATCAAACGGAAAAAGTCTATCCAGAGCCAAAATCAGGTACTTTTATCACCTCAGGACTTAAAACGCTAGAAATTGGTCTGGGACTAAGTTTGATTGGTGAGCGGATAAATCCGACGGGGAAGCCCCGTTTGAAAGAGGCGTTGCGCGAGAATAATATTAGTTATATCATTCAGGAGGCAGTCGCGCAGCGTGATGCTGGGGCTGATATTTTAGATGTCAATGTCGGGCTACCTGAGATTGATGAAGCCAAAATGATGGTTAAAACGATTGTTGAGTTACAATCTTTGCTTGATTTACCTTTACAGATTGATTCATCTGAAACTGCTGCTCTAGAGGCAGGTGCGCGGCATTATAATGGAATTCCCTTGATTAATTCGGTCAATGGAAAACCGTCTAGTATGGCTAAGATTTTTCCAATCGTCGCGAAATATGGCGGGGTCATTCTAGGCCTATGTCTGGATGATGAAGGCATTCCTGAAACGGCTGAAAAACGGTTTCAAATCGCTGAAAAAATCGTCCATGAGGCCGGTAAATATGGGATTACACCAGATCGTGTGATGATTGATCCGCTAGTCTTGACAGCCTCTGCTCAGCAAGAACAAGTGCCAGTCACATTGGACACTATCCGCCTAGTAAAAGAACGTTTAGGCTGTAAAACAGTCGTTGGCTTATCTAACATCTCCTTTGGTTTGCCTAATCGTGCGCTTTTAAATGGCACTTTTCTGGCGCAAGCCTTTGGTGCGGGACTTGATGCACCGATTATGAATCCTTTGTCAGATTACATGATGCGCGTTGTTCGCTCCCTCAAGGTCTTCACTGGTCAAGATACGAACTCAGAAGATTATATCGCGAATGAGCAAAATGCGACGATTGCTGTGACGGTAGCAAATGGTAGTGGCAATCAAGCGTCGACTGATGATACCCTGGATTTGAAAGGGATGATTATTAAAGGCCGTAAAGAGTTAACAGCTGCTGAAACTAGAAAAATGCTTGAGACAATGACACCGCTTGACATCGTCAACACTTATTTCATACCAGCCTTGGATATTGTAGGCGCTCAGTTTGAGAAAGGTGCGCTATTTTTACCACAGCTGATGCAGTCTGCTGAGGCGACACAACAAGCACAGGAAGTTTTGAAAGCTGCACTTGCAAAATCAGGTCAAAAATCAGAATCTCTAGGTCGACTACTCTTAGCGACAGTTGAAGGGGATATCCATGATATCGGAAAAAATATTGTGAAAATGATTCTAGAAAATTATGGCTATGAAGTTGTTGACCTAGGAAAAGATGTACCGATTGAAACAGTTGTGGAGACTGTCGTCACACAAAAGATTAAATTGATTGGCCTATCAGCCTTGATGACGACAACAGTGCAGAATATGAAAAAAACGATTACTGCTATCAAGACGGTTGCACCTGACACAGTTTTTATGGTAGGTGGAGCGGTCCTCAATGAAGAATATCGTGAGTTTGTTGGTGCTGACTATTATGCGAAAGATGCCATGGCTAGTGTTGATATTACTCAGAAATTTTTTAAACAATAAGCAAAAACATTTCAGTGACGTCTGTCAGAGATGTTTTTTTCTTATTTTACTTAATAAAATTAGCAATATAGTTCACTATACTTTTTTTGCCTAAAAAAATGATATAATCTTATAAAATGTAAGCGCTTTATGATACAATAGTTTCGAGGGGGAAAAATACGGAGGATGTAAAAATGAAGTTTAAGAAATTAGGATCGGTCGCTGCATTAATCGTAAGTGCAGTTGTACTGACGTCTTGTGGTACAGATAATAAGGCAAAATTTATCAAGGATAATGCTGAATTAGCTAAATCTTCCACACAAAAATTTGACTTGAAAACAGATGATTTAAAAGTTAGTGCAACTGGTGATGCCAAAGCCTATATGCCTATTATTAATGGATATTTAGCTGATTTTAAGTTGTCAGGTAAAGTGGTGACAGATGATAAAAAGTCTCAAACTAATATGGATGTTTCGGTTGCAGGTCAATCTATTCCAATGGAATTTTTGACGCAGTGGGAAAATGCTTATCTTAGACTGGATACCCTTAGACCACTAGTTGAATTATACGCTCAATATTATGGTGCTGGAGAGTATTTTAGAGATATAGATATGACTTTTATAAAAGGAAAATATCTAGATATTAATGCGATTTCTGAAGAAAGTAAAGGTTCCTCTGTAAGTGTTGAGGATTATAACAAAGCAATGGCAAAGGCTCTTGATTCAGTGGACAAATCAGATTTTAGTCAAAAAGGATCAGCTGTTACTTTGAATTTATCAGGTGCTAAAATTGGTAAATTATTAAAAGTTTATCTTGCTAGTGTCGGTTCTTTGACAAAGGATATGATAAAATCATTGGAAGAGACTGCAGGAGATGACGATCTTGAAAAAAGAGTACCTCGAATAATCAAGTCAATAACGATCATAACAGATAGCAAAAAGAAAACATCAGATATCGTGATTAATTTTACCGGTAAAGAATCAGATAATATTGCTCTTGATGGAAAGCTATCGTATCAGGTGAAGTATTCTAATGAAAAAGTTACAGTTAAAATGCCAACTCAATCTAACTTGATAAAAAGTACTGATGAATTTGGAAGATTGCTTTCTGAGAGCATACAGTTTGATTATAGTGACTATGGAAATGTAGAATAAGTTATCAGGTTTACATAAAAAAAACAAAAAACCACCGTCTATATCCAGTAGGCGGTGGTTTTCGGGAGTTTCTTATGAAAAAATTTTTTAGGAATGACTTTAGTATAATGCATCTTCCTTAAAGTAAACTTAAATCATTTGTGTTAAAATAAAAGTAAGATCACGTTGAAATATAAAAGCCTTTGAGCGGCAGAATTTCGCGAATGACCCCGCTTGGGCGGAGCGTAGCGTAGATCAAGTTTCAAGACTTTTACGAAGTAAAAATCGCAGAAAGCCTTTGAGCGGCAGAATTTCGCGAATGACCCCGCTTGGGCGGAGCGTAGCGTAGATCAAGTTTCAAGACTTTTACGAAGTAAAAATCGCAGAAAGGAAATAATATGAAATTAACAGCTTTGGGTGTTTGGGGTGGCTATCCTTATCAGGATGCTGGCACAACCTCTTATTTATTAACTAGTAATTCTGGATTCAACCTCATGATTGATGCCGGAAGTCGTGCCGTGACAGAGTTAGAGCATGAGGTGTCACCACTCTGTATCGATGCGGTGATTGTTAGCCACTATCATCAAGATCATATCGCAGATCTTGGCGTTTTGCGCCAGTATCGCCAGCTTTGGCCTAAAACAGATCCAGATTGGGATAGCGCAATACTCAAAATCTACGGTCATGACGAAGATATGCACGAATTTCAAAATCTGACACTTGATGGCGTCTCTGAAGGAGTTGCTTATCATGTTAATGGCGTACAAAAAATTGGGCCATTCGATATTACCTTTACGAAAACTGTGCACCCAATCATCTGTTACGCAATGCGTATTACAGAACGTAAAACAGGTCAGACCCTCGTTTTCACAGGTGATACCGGTTGGTTCAATGGTTTAGTTGATTTTTCAAAAGATGCTGATATGCTATTAGCGGATGTGTACTTTTTCTCAGACAAGGCAAACATGCCTAACCATTTATCAAGCGTAGAGGCAGGACGTATCGCACGTGAGGCAAACGTGAAAAAATTGATTCTTACACATTTACCACAGTTTGGCGATTTGGAACAATTGAGGCAAGAAGCAGCTGATGAGGCACAAGGTGTGCCGACTGAACTTGCCACGCCACATAAGACATGGGATTTTAATACATTTTGATAGATTTTACACAAGAAGAAAAAGAGTACTTTATGGCTCAAGCTTTGATAGAGGCACAAAAAGCAGCAGACCATGAAGAAGTACCAATTGGTGCAGTGATCGTCAAGGATGGTGAGATAATTGCACGGTCCTATAATGCGCGTGAGTTGCATCAAAAAGCAACTCACCATGCTGAAATTTGTGCCATTGATATGGCGAATGACTTTGTCGGCAATTGGCGTCTGCTTGATTGCGCTTTATTTGTCACGATTGAACCTTGTGTCATGTGTTCGGGGGCGATTTCTCTTGCTAGATTACCACAGGTTTATTTCGGTGCTACCAACCCTAAATTTGGTGGGGCTGTATCCCTTTACCAAATCTTAGAGGATAAGCGGCTTAATCACCGTCTCCATGTTGAATCAGGCATTTTGGAAGAAGAATGTGCGCAAATGATGCAAAATTTTTTTAAAAATCGTCGCAAAAAATAAATTTTATGATATAATAATAGGTGAGGCAATAGTAATTCTATGAAGTGGGTCAGGTGCGGAAGCAAGCAGCCCTAAGTAGGGTTCCTATGTGCCTTTTTTTGATGCATTTAAATTTGAATAGTCTAGCTAACTCATTGTCTATGAAATTTCCGTATTTTTAAATAAAAGCATACAATTAGCTGAAAATATAGTAAAATAAAATTATTAATATAATTGATACGATTGAAGTTAAAGATAGGAGACAATATTTTGGATAAATTGGCATTATTTGTAGAAAATGCGCAGGTCATCAAAAAAGAATTTGGATTTCAAAATTCACTGACTAAAAGATTGGTAGCGCTTTCTTGTGCACAAGAGGGCAAGCTGATAGATTGCGAAGCGATTAAGGCTTGTCAGGATATGATTAAGCAAAATACGGGGATTTTCTCTACTTTTCGAGGAGATATGGGGTTGTGTATTGCGACTTTGCTGTCTTTGAGTAAAAATCCTCAGGAAATTTTAGAGACACGTTGACTGTATATGATTTGTTTAAGTCAGAAGGATTTCGTGCATCTGATTCTCTTATCGTTGCAGCATTTCAAGTTGCAGCACAGTCTCAAAAATCGGATTATGAACGTGTGATACAGCGAGCGAGAACCTTTTATGATAGTATGAAAGCCAAGCATTTTTTCTATACAGGCGCAGATGATTATATCTTTGTTACGATGTTGGCTATAACTGATTTGGACGTTACAGCAAGTACGATGCGTATTGAAAAAATTTATGATTTTTTGAAAAATGAATTTTGGACAAAAAATAGTGTGCAGACTTTGGCGCAATTGCTTGTACTTGGTAAGTCAGATGATGCGGGTGTTGATCGCGTATTAGTTTTGCGGGTTGCCTTTCGTTCAGAAAAAATCAAGATGGATAAAGCTTATACTTTGCCAATTTTGGGTATTCTTGCCTTGCTACCTGTTGACACCAATAGTCTTATTCGTGAGATTGATAGTGTGCAAACATTTTTGAGAAATCAAAAGGGATTCGGTACATTTTCTGTTACGCAACAAGAATTATTGATGTTCGCAACATCAATGGTTGTGAGTGATTTTGCAGATAAAATCAAGGATGACATGGTGAGGGCAGCACTTTCGACAAGTATCACATCAATTATGATTGCCCAACAAACTGCTATGATTGCAATGCTCGCTACAACGACTGCAGCAGTTTCATCATCTGTTTCATCATAAAGATAAGAAAGTATGTAGTTTTATGTATGACAAGACAAAGTATAGATCACCAATTGCCACGATAACGCTAGCAAGTGATGGTCAAAATATCATTGGTCTGTGGTTAGAAGGTCAAAAATATCATGGCGAAACGCTATTCGAAGAATGGGTAGAAAATGATTGTCTACCTGTATTTAAGCTTGCTAAAAATTGGTTGGATCAGTATTTTGCAGGTGAAGCGCCTAAGATTTCTGATTTACCACTGGCACCTATTGGTAGTAAGTTTAGACAAGATGTCTGGTGTATTTTGAGAGAGATTCCTTATGGTCAAGTCATAACCTACGGTGAAATTGCAGATAAGATTGCAGTAAAGCAAGGTAAAACAAGTATGTCAAGTCAAGCAGTTGTTGGCGCTGTCGGGCACAATCCGATTTCAATTATTATTCCTTGTCATCGAGTGGTGGGAACTAATGACAGTTTAATAGGATATGCAGGTGGGATTGCAAACAAAGTGAAACTTCTTGAATTAGAGGGTGTTGAGATGACGAGATTGTTTGTTCCAAAGGAAACTAGAGTTGCTAGAAACACTTAAAATATTAATCTTGGTGTTTGTGCTCAGTTTTAATCTTTATTCTGTAAACAATTTTATTTACTGAAAGAAGTTAAAACAAAATAGTTAATTCGAGAATTAATCGTCATATCGAAAAAAAGCTAGTCAAGGTTTCATCCTGACTAGCTTTATTTACGATAATTTTCTCTTTTTGAGTTGTTTAACCAAAAAGCTTTGAGAAAAAACTTTTTTTCTTTGTAGGTTGAGCAGGCGCATCGCTTGATAAAAGATCCGGAAAAACATCTAATAACTCAATTTTATCAAGATTAATGGCATGATCGGTATGAATGACTATGCCATACCGATCAGAAGCAGGTTCAGTTAAAATCTGTCCCTCAAAATGATGGTCAACGGCTAATTTTAAGTAATAGCCAGTTAAGTCATCCGGCAAGTCACCACATATTTTGACAAAAATCGGTTGATCTGCCATGTCAAAATGGCTTAAAATTTGATTAAAAGATGTCTTGACCAAAGGTATTTTAGCATCATCAAAAGTGATAGCAAGAAAAATACGTTCACGAAAAGTATTTAGATACAATTTTTGTTCATCGGGATTTAGTCGATATTCACCGCTTGAGGCGCGATCAAGCCTATTTTCTAAATTCGTCATACTGTCATTTTACCATAAATAAACCGTTTTCATAATATAAATATATTTCTATCACACACAAAGGACAGTCTTTTAAAAGATTGTCTTTTGTGAATCGTATCATAGTGATGTTAAAAACGTTGCTGTTCCTAAAATAACGCCTAAAACGTTAGGAATAATCAGGATATAATCTTTCTTAGGTTCATTGGTGAAACCATAGAGAACCCAAATCAAACAAGAGATAGCAGCTATCAAAGGTTGCCAAGGCTGACTTTTGTCTCCACTTAAATTAGCCATGATTTGAGGTATATAAGCCAAAAATACAAATAATCCAATTACAGCGCCTATTGAACCTATGAGAAGGTGTAGTGTTTTTTTCATATTTCCCCTTTTAAACAGCTTTTAATGTGTTTCAGTCTTGCACAAATAAATCAAATTCTAGTGATTCGCTTTTCTGATGATGACACTATAAGTTCCCCGTAGACCAATATAATAATAGTGCGCCAACAATTCCTAAAAGAATGCCAATTAAACGTTGCTTGATAAAACTAACATCCCCCAATAGTAATCTGACAAGGATAAATTGCTTACTTAAAAAAGTTAATATAATGCCTATAGCTAACATAAGACACGATATTAAGGCTATTGGATTATCAAGCAGAGTATTGATTAGTGTCTGAATTTCGTTTGTCGTATCGTTCATGTCTTACCCGTTAAAATTCTTCTTTTTTATGCGACTTATATCATCTATAAGCAAGGTAGGAAAGTACCATTAAGATGATGATAAAGCCAAAAGCTGGTAATAATCTCAATACTTTTTCTCCAGTATTAGGTAGCATAATCTTTCTCCAAGAAATAGTGATATAGAATATATTATAGCACTTGCGAGATGAAAATATCTAAAAATGTAATAATTCGTTTTTCAGTTGTTACACAACACGCTACAAGTATGATTTAATAAGCACTTAATCAAAAACAATTAAAGTTTGTGACAGTTTTCTTTTGAAAAATCACCTAAAAACTCTGACTTATACTTTTTATTGCGGTTAATTGCGGTAAAATGTTATAATACAGTTATGAATATCTACGAGAAATTGGCAACTTTCAACATCATCGAAACACCACGTATGATTTTGCGTCCGATATCGATGAGGGATGCGAAAGATATGTTTGACTACGCCAGTAAACCAGAAAATGTGGTTTACGTTTTTCCTGCGCATCATAATTTAGCAGAGACTCGCTTGATAATTGCGACTTTATTTATGAAAGAGCCCTTGGGTAAATGGGCGATAGAATTGAAGTCTGAGTCTGTTATGATTGGAACGATTAACTTTGTAAAAATAGATGAAAAAGCTAGAACTGTAGAAATTGGTTATACACTTAATAAAAGATATTGGGGTCAAGGGCTAATGACAGAAGCAGTTCGAACCCTAGCTGAAATCGGTTTGACTGAGTTTAGCTTGCGTCATTTGGATATTGTCGTTGATTCAGAAAACATCGCCTCATGTAAGGTCGCAGAAAAGTCAGGCTTTATTTTACAAGAAAGCTACAAAGGCCTTGAGCCCTACACCAAAATCGTGAGAAATTTCAAACGCTTTAGAAAGGTTCATCAGGTAAAATATGAGTAAACATCAAGAATTACTGGACTATATCGATGATTTGGAAATTGGCAAAAAGGTCAGTGTTCGTGGTCTTGCGACGCGACTTAATGTTTCTGACGGTACAGCCTATCGTGCGATTAAGGAAGCTCAGGCGCGTGGTCTTGTTTCAATTAATGACCGCTCAGGCACAACACGGATTGCGACCCAGGAACAGCGCGTGATTGAAACTCTGACTTTTGGCGAGATTGCCAAAATCGCAAGTGCTGAGGTAATGGCAGGGGAATCAGGCTTGACTCAGGCTTTTAGCAAATTCGCTATTGCTGCCATGACCAAGGAGAACATCCTGAAATACCTGACTCATGGTGGTTTAGTTATTGTTGGTGATCGAACGGATATCCAACTTCTTGCCCTTCATGAAGGCAATGCTGTTTTAATTACAGGGGGCGTTGATATTGAGCCACAGGTGCTAGATTATGCGAACGCTCGCGCCATACCAGTCCTTCGAACTGATTTTGACACCTTTACTGTTGCTAGTCGGATTAACCGCGCACTGTCTAATGAATTAATCAAAAAAGAAATCGCAATAGTAGCAGATGTTTATCAGAGTCAGGCACCAACTCTTTATGAAATTTCGACCGTTAAAGATTACCTAGATTTAGTCAAAAAAACGAATGGCTCTAGGTTTGCCGTCATCAATCAACACAAGTTGGTTGTTGGTGTGGTGAGTATGCGAGATGTCACAGGTAAGAAGAACAGTACAACTATTGATAAAGTCATGACTCGCAATCCTAAACTGGCTAAGTTTGACATGACAGTTGCGTCAACGAGTCAGAAGATGATTTTTGATGGTTATGACATGATGCCAGTAGTCAACAGTGATAGTACTTATGCAGGGATTATTAGTAAGTCTGATATGCTACGTAGTATGCAGGAGTCTTCTGAGCAAAGTCAATTTTCTCACACCATGACCGACGATGTAGCGCGCGCTGTAAAAGAAGTGCAATCTTATTACACCTTTACAGTAGAACCATTCATGATGAATAATGTTGGTAACATTGCCAATGGGATGATGGCTGAGATTATCAGCAATATCACCGATCGCGTCATGACCAAAACGAAAAATAAGAATATTATCATCGAATCGATGAGCATTTATTTTATGGGTGCCGTTGCCATTGATGATGAACTGGAAGTCTATCCTAAAATTATTAGTGAGTCAAGACTTGGCGCGACCATTGATTTTGAGGTCTATCTGGATTACCAGATTATCAGCAAGATTTTAGTCACCCTACAAATTAACTAGAAAAAGGACAGACATGAACGATATTTTAAATAAAATCAAAGCTTACGACGAGATTGTGATTCACCGACATAAGAATCCAGATCCGGATGCCTTGGGGAGCCAATTGGGTTTACGTGATATCTTACGGACAAATTTTCCAGATAAGACAATCTCTGCAGTTGGGTTTGATGAGCCGACGCTTGCCTTTATTGGCAAGATGGATCAGCTGACTGATGAAACCTTTAAAGGAAAACTCGTCATTGTGACGGATACGGCGAATACACCTCGTATTGATGATGCACGGTATCAGACGGGTGATTTTCTAATCAAGATCGATCATCATCCCAATGATGATGCTTATGGCGATTTACTAGCCGTTGATACGACAGCAAGTTCAGCGTCAGAAATCATTGCGAATTTTGCTTTTGATAATGACTTGCAGATTTCTGATGATGCAGCAAGAGTCTTGTATGCCGGGATTGTTGGCGATACGGGACGTTTTCTTTATCCCGCAACGACACCAAAAACGCTTTACACCGCTGCAAAATTAGCAGAGCATACCTTTAATAGAGCAGCTCTCATGCGTGAAATGGATTCTTTTGATATGAAAATCGCTAGACTCCAAGGCTACGTCTATGAAAATCTTGAAATTTCACCCGAAGGTGTGGCGCGAATTTTTATCACACAAGAGCTGATGAAAAATCATGGAATCTCAGATTCTGAAACATCAGCCATTGTCTCTGCACCAGGAAAAATTAAAGAAATCCAAACCTGGGCGATTTTTGTTGAGCAACCTGATGGTCATTTTCGAGTTAGAATGCGCTCAAAAGTTGCACCGATTAATGCCATTGCCAAAGAGCATGCAGGTGGTGGGCATCCGCTTGCCAGTGGGGCTAATAGCTATTCACCACAAGAAAATGATACGATCTATCAAGAATTAAGAAATAATTTAGTTGCTTTTCAGAAATAGTGGTATAATGAGTCTATGAATAAAAAAGATTTTCCATGGCTGTACGATGCTGAGTATATGTCCTATGTCGGTGGGCTTTTAGAGACACCTGAAGTTCAAAAATTAAATGAGTTTACACATCATTACATTTCAACGCGCTTGCTCCATTCTTTGAATGTCAGCTATACGTCTTACAAAATTTCCAAAAAATTTGGTTGGAACAAAAAAGCAACGGCTCGTGCAGGACTTTTACATGACCTCTTTTATTATGACTGGCGTGAAACGAAGTTTGCTGAAGGCAGTCATGCCTATGTGCATCCAAGAATCGCTTACCAAAACGCTCAAAAATTGACGACGATTTCAAAATTAGAAAAAGACATCATTATCAAACATATGTGGGGTGCAACCATTGCACCACCACGTTATAAAGAAAGTTTTATCGTGACTTTTGTTGATGATTATGTGGCCATTAAGGAATGGACACAGTTGATGAAGATGAAATGGAAACATCATAAACTGTTCAAGAAAGAAAAATTAAGTTAATGAAATTGCAAAATCAAGACATCAAAATAGGTAAAACGATTGATGAATTAGTGGAAGGCGAGACCTTTAGTCTGTCTGAGACGATTAAAAATAGAGAAATATTACTATATCTCGGTCTTACGAACGATGACAATCCACTCTATTCGCAGTATGATTATGTTAAGGAACTTGGTTTGACCAAACCAGTGGTACCGACTGCTTTGATTTTTGGCATCATTACCTCAACCATTAACAAACATTTACCAGGTCCTGGTAGTCATGTTGTGAATGTCAATCTCAATCTCATTGAAAAGATTTTTCGTAATGATTTGCTAAGTTTCAATTTTGAAATCATCAAGATTGATACTAACAAGGATTTGGTAACGATTAATATTGAGATTATGAGAGATGAAGAGCGTGTAGCGGATGCAATTGTTTTAGTGCAACCGCCATTAGAAGAACTCTCGGATTCAGAGTAGTCAAGCCTCATCATTAGCACTAAAATTAAGTTCGAAGTAGATAGAAAAATAGATATCAAAGGAGGACATTATGGATAATCAAATTTTCGAAACAAATCAACATACAGGTAAATTTTCACTTGCTGATTTCTTTGCGCGTATTTACGCACTAGTTGGCATGGGGATTGCCGTCAGTGCTGTGGTGGCCTTTATTACTTTGACAGTATTCGCTGATAACATCTCAGCGATTTTGACAGGTCATACATGGCTATTATTCGTTTTATGGATTTTGGAGATGATCTTGGTAGTGGCTGTAACGCCAATGGCAGCTAAGAATTCACCGATGGCACTACCAGCCTTCATTGGATTTTCAGCCTTGAACGGCTTTACCTTGACTTTCACCTTAGCCTACTTTGATTTAAGTAGCATTGCGATAGCCTTTGCCATAACAGCAGGCATGTTCTTCGCGCTTTCAATTTTTGGTAAAACGACTAAACGTGATTTATCTGGTATGGGTAAAGCCATGTTCGCAGCTCTGATTGGTATTATCATTGCGAGTGTTGTGAATCTATTCGTGGGTTCGTCAGGCATGGACTTTATGATTTCAATCCTTTCAGTCATCGTCTTCTCAGGCTTAATTGCCTGGGATAACCAAAGAATCGAAACGCTATACAACCAATCAAACGGTAATGTGACCGACGGTTGGGCAGTGAGCATGGCCTTGAGCCTCTATCTTGACTTCATCAACCTGTTCATCTCAATCTTGAGAATTTTCGGAATTGGTGGCAGCAAAGATTAAGTTCAAAAAATCATCCTTAAAAGATGATTTTTTTATTTTTAGAGATGCTTTTAACCGCATCAGTTTATTTGAGAAATGGGAGTGAAATCTAGAAAGATGTTAAATTATAAAAAAGTAGAGACGACAGAAACAATGGCAACATTATCAGACTTGATTCAAGTTATTTGGCCAGAAGTTTTTACACCGGTGCTTGGCGCAACACAAGTTGATTATATGTTAGACACTTATCAGTCAATTGACCAAATTAAGTCTGAAATCAGTGGTGGTGTTCAGTATGAATTAATCTTACGAGACAACGAGCCAGTCGGCTATTTAGCCTATGCTATTGAAGAAAGTAAACTCTTTATTAGTAAGCTTTACTTTTTAGCAAGCAGTCGAGGACAAGGGCTCTCTCGATAAGTCTTTGAAAGATTTGAAAAAATCGCTAAAAGTCATGGAAAAAGTCAACTACACTTGCATGTAAATCGAGATAATACGCGTGCTTTAACCATTTACCAGCATTATGATTTTGAAATTGTTCAGGTGGTTGATACGCCCTTTGGAGAATATTTTCTCAATGATTACTGGATGACTAAAAAACTGTAACTGTACAAAAAAACTGCTGATTCAGCAGTTTGAACATGAAGAAAATGGCGAAAATCATGACTAATCGAGATAGAGGGAGGGCGTTTATTTCCCATTTTCAGATGATATTTAAGGTTATGAACTATCAAAAAGCACAATTCGCTTAGGAATTTTGCTTTTGTCTTCAATCTGAAACTGCTGATTCAGCAGTTTTTTTAATTACGAAATAATTGTGTGACTTGAAAGGGTTTGACCTGTCTTATCTTTGAGTATCAACCAAGAATTAGTGCCGGCAAAATAAAGTAAGTGTCCAACTTCATTGACTGATTTTAAATGGATATCAGCTGTTGTCACCATATCAGGTCCAATCACATCAGCGTGTTCTTGGCGCAAGCTCAGTGCAAATTTCTGTGAAAAACCGATAGAACCATCTTGATTAAGGGGCATGTCTTGTTTAAGGACAGCGCCTTTTCTGATGCATAAATCAGTTCGTTTTATCCAATAAACCTCAGCTTTAGCACCTTCATAATCAACATAAAAAGGGATATCTGCAATTTCTTTTGAAAAGCGGTGTTGCACTTTAGCTACGCTTTTTGTGGCAGAAGTAGCCGATGTGTCTTGAGTCATTCTGAATTGATAACCAAGTTTATCTAGATAAGGTGAAAGTTGATCCAGATAAGTTTTTAAAATTTTTGTTTGATGATTTGGGACTTTTTGAGCTGTGAGATATTTTTTGAAATAAATAGGCTCAATATCCAAAGGCAAACTAAAGACAAGCGCACGGTCAGCTTGTGCTTTTTGAGACACTAGATTTGGTCCTTTAAAGTAGAAAGTAGTTTTAGATTTATCAGCAACGAAAGTTGTTAAATCTAAGATTTCAAGCTGACCTAGTTCATCTGGAAAATCAAGTAATAAACGGTTATTTTCAAAGCTTATTGTCATTATTTAATCACGTCAATACCACCAAGATAAGGACGGAGAACTTCAGGAATTGTGATAGACCCGTCAGCATTTTGGTAGTTTTCAAGCAAAGCAGCGACAGTACGACCAACTGCTAAACCAGAACCATTTAAAGTGTGAAGGAGCTGTGTTTTCCCTTCCTCATCACGGTAACGAATTTGAGCACGACGTGCTTGGAAATCTTCTGTGTTTGAACAAGAAGAAATTTCGCGATAAGTATGTTGTGATGGAATCCAAACTTCCAAGTCATAAGTTTTAGCTGCAGAGAATCCCATGTCACCAGTAGATAAAGCGACAACACGATAGGCTAAACCTAATTTTTCAAGAATATTACCAGCATTAGCGACCATTTTGTCAAGTTCTTGATATGACGTTTCTGGCTTAGAAAACTTAACCATCTCTACCTTATGGAATTGATGCAAACGGATGAGACCACGTGTGTCACGACCTGCTGATCCGGCTTCAGAACGAAATGAAGGACTCATGGCAGTGAAATAGATAGGCAGCTCGCTACCATCGATGATTTCATTGCGATAGTAGTTGGTCAATGGTACTTCAGCAGTTGGAATCAAAACGAAATCACTATCTGCTAATTCAAAAGTATCTTCTTTAAATTTCGGATATTGACCAGTGCCATACATTGAGTCGTGATTGACCATGTAAGGTGTAATCATTTCAGTATAGCCTTCTTTAGCGTGTTCATCCAACATGAAGTTGTAGAGTGCCCGTTCTAAGCGTGCCCCTAAACCTTTGTAGAATAAGAAACGTGACCCAGTGACCTTAGCACCACGTTCCCAGTCTAAAATACCTAATTTTTCCCCTAAATCCCAGTGAGCTTGTGGTTCAAATTCAAAGCTTGGTACCTCTCCGACACGTTTAACTTCAACATTATCATCCTCATCAGCGCCGACAGGGACATCATCTGCTGGGATATTTGGTAAAGTTTCAAGAATACCGGTCACTTTTTCATCAAAGAAAGCTAACTCAGAGTCAAGTGCTTTGATGTGACTTGACACTTCCTGCATCTGTGCGATTGCAGCACTGGCATCTTCTTTGTTACGTTTGGCAAGGCCAATGGCTTCAGACGCCTCGTTACGTTGTTTTTTGAGTTGTTCAGTTTCGATGATTAACTCACGTCTTTTAGCATCGAAATCACGTAATTCATAGAGTTTTTCAGATGCTACACCGCGTGTTTTAAGCTTAGCTTCTACCTCATCAAATTGATTGCGAATTTGTTTAATGTCTAACATAACTGTCCTCCGAGTAATGAAAAAGATGCCTTCAAAATGAACAGGGCGTTTTTCAACACGGTTCCACCTGTCTTGCTTTGAAAGCATCTCGTTTTTATTTTAATCTGTTTAAGGGCGGTAGAATTTCAGATTAACCAAGGAGTTGCTTGCAACAACCGCAACCTTTCTAAACCAATGTTTAATCTTACTTATCCGCTAAATTCATTATAGCAAGATAGGCTATAATAATCAACTTTTTCTTTTTGTAAATAATTTTTTGATTTTGCTAACTAAGGTTGGGGCTTTAACCACCTTGTCATTACCAATATGTTCACGAATCAGTTTCAGGACTTTACCTGCGTCTTTTGAAGAAAAACGCAAATTGTTTTGTCGCTTGCTATTGCCTTGTTTTTTCAAAACAATGACGAATTGGCGTCTGATTTTATGCTGGCGTGTTACGACACCTTCAACATGGTGAATTGTATCCCAAGGGATTTGAATCGCATCAGTAATATTGGCATCGTTAAAGAATTCAAATGCTTTATCGCCAATAAGTAGCTTACCATAAACGCTACCTAAGCCAACATAAGCAATAGCTTGAAAAGGAGAGGAAGTTTTTGTATTCAGTGATTGTATCATATCTATAGTATACCAATTTTTTAATAAAAAAGCCTGCCAGAGTTGGCAAGCTTTTCAAAAGCAGAAGTGCTTACATAACACCAATAACGTGCATAACAACACCGAAGATGAATAAACCGATGATGATTGCAATTGGAGAAACTTTTTTCTTAAGTAACCACATACATAGGAATGTTAAGAGCAAACCAGCAAGACCAGGAATCAAGCCATCCAAGTTTTGTTGTAAAGTTGTTACTTTTTCAGGTGTTTGAGAAAGTCCTTCACCAACTTTTTGGAAGGCTTCTTGGATACCCTTACCACCTGCAGGGAGTTTGTCCCATTCAATGTATGCACCCTCAGAAAGATTGACTTTAGAAACATCAAGTGCAAATTTGATAGATACCCAACGTTCTACGAGAACGGCAAGGATGAACATACCTAAGATTGATGCACCTTTAGTGATGTCTTGCAACAAACCACCAGACAAGTCAGAAGTAATTGAAGAACCCGCTTTATAACCGAATTCTTGTGTATACCAGATAAATGCCCAACGAATTACGTTCCAAAGGACGAAGAACAAAATAGGTCCAAGAATGTTACCGCTCAAAGCAAGTGAGGCACCAATCGCACCCAAGATAGGACGAACTGTAAACCAGAAGACAGGGTCACCGATACCGGCAAGAGGACCCATCATACCAACTTTAACCCCTTGGATAGCAACGTCATCAATGGGTGCACCATTGGCACGTTCTTCTTCGAGGGCAAGTGTTACACCGATAATTGGGCTAGCAACGTATGGGTGTGTATTGAAGAATTCCATGTGACGTGTCAAAGCAGCAGCACGGTCTTCTTTAGTTGTGTAGAGCTTTTTAATCGCTGGGATTAAAGAGAAAGCCCAACCCAAGTTTTGCATCCGTTCGTAGTTCCAAGAACCTTGAAGGAAAGTAGAACGCCAAGCAACGGCTAAACGGTCATTTTTTGAAAGTTTAATTTTTTCACTCATAATAATCTTGTCGTCCTTTCTAATAGTTATTCAAGATGTCGCCGATAGGATCTGTACTACCAGAACCGCCACCAGCGCTGTTACCATTACCACCCATTTTAGAAAGGTTGATATAGATGAGAGCTAGGGCAACACCAATTGTACCAAGGGCGATAAGTGTTAAATCACTAACTGCAGCAAGCGCAAAACCAATGGCAAAGAAAGGCCAAACTTCACGTGATGCCATCATGTTGATTACCAAGGCATAACCTACGGCAACAACCATACCACCACCGATAGCCATACCATCAGTCAACCAAGCTGGCATTGCTTCAAGCGCATTTTGTACGGCTTGAGTTGGTACCAAGATAAGGGCCAAAGCAGGGATAACGATACGGATACCTTGTAATAAAAGTGCGACGAAATGGAAACGTTCAAGACCCGCAAAGTTACCTTTTTTAGCTTCAGCATCAGCACCATGAACCAAACCGACAGAAATTGTTCGAACGATCATTGTCAAGAAAAGACCAGCAACTGAAAGTGGGATAGCTGTTGAGAAAGCGACTGTGATACCTTTTGTATCAAAGTTACCAGATTGAACCATGATAATGGCAGCGGCAACACCGGCAAGGGCTGCATCGGGTGCAACTGCAGCGCCGATATTAGCCCAACCAAGTGCCATCATTTGAATTGTACCACCAAGGATAATACCAGCTGTCAAGTGACCAGTTACAAGACCGATCAATGTACAAGAAATAATTGGTTGGTGAAATTGGAACTCATCGAGGATGCCTTCAAGACCAGCGAAGAAAGCAATGATGAGAACTAAAATAATAGAGATAATAGACATGTTTAGTTCCTTTCGTTTTACTGAACGTTAGCTTTTTTGATCAAATCGAACAAGTCAGCTCTAGAGTCATTTGGTACTTTACGCACATCAAATTTAACTCCCAAATCACGAAGTTTTTCAAAGGTTTCAACGTCTTTTTTATCCATTGATAACACTTTGTTAACCATTGTTTTACCAGTTGAATGTGCCATTGAGCCAACATTGATTGAATCAATTGGTACGCCACCTTCAACTACTGCAAGAACATCTTGTGGATTTTCAAATAGTAAGAAAGCATGTGTGTTACCAAAACGTGGGTCTTTGGCAATCTCAATCATTTTAGCGATTGGGATAACATTGGCTTTCACGCCATTTGGAGCAGCTTGACCGATCAATTGTTTACGCAAATCATCTTTGGCAACAGCGTCAGAAACAACAATGATACGGTCTGCTTTAGAATCTGGTGTCCAAGCAGTTGCAACTTGACCGTGCAGTAAACGTGTGTCGATGCGGACAAGATTAATTTTAATCTTACCATCACCGATGACAGTACCTTCAGGAATAGCAGCTGCAGTGACTGTTTCAGCTGGTGCAGCAGATGCTGTTTCTTCAGGTTGGAGCGTTTCAGGTAAAACTCTAATCCCGTCTTTCGCTTCCTTGAGGATGTTGGCAACGACTTTTTCTAAGCCAGCGTCAGCATCCATCATACGTTCTGTGTAGGCTTGAATTAACATTGGTAAATTCAAACCTGTGATAATAGCGATGTTGCGATCCGGATTTTCACCCAGAACAGCACTTGCTTGGTTAAATGGTGAACCACTCCATAAATCCGCAAGCACCAAAATCTCATCATCAGCGTCAAATGTCGCGATGGCCGCGTCAATTTTAGCACGCAAGTCATCAGGACCTTCGCTAGGCATGAAAGTGACCGTTTGGACTTTTTCTTGCTCACCGAAAATCATTGAACCTGATTGATGGATACCTTCGGCGAATTCGCCGTGGCTCGCAATTACGATTCCGATACTCAAATTTGAGTTCCTCCTTATAAGAAATTGTAAATAAAAAATTATTACACTCTATTATGCCCCTATAATAAACGGTTTGTCAAGTCAAAAGGTGGAAACGTTTTCTCTGTCATGAGATTGTATTATTACAGACTATTTAAGAAGACAAAAAAATAATCTGATAAAAATTAAACTGTTTTCTCTAGGTATATTGGTAAAAATGTTATAAACTATAACTATAAATAAAATTAGAATCTGAGTAGGAAAATACCATGAGAATCCAGCAATTAAAATACATTATCAAAATCGTTGAAACTGGTTCAATGAACGAGGCCTCAAAGCATTTATTTGTGACCCAACCGTCACTTTCAAACGCAGTAAGAGAGCTAGAAGAAGAGATGAATATTAAAATTTTTACCCGTTCAACACGAGGTATTACATTAACTTCTGACGGTGTAGAATTCTTATCTTATGCCAGACAAATTGTAGAGCAGACAGAGCTTTTAGAGGAGCGTTATAAATATAATCGAGAGAAAAAGGAATTATTTGCCGTTTCTGCGCAACATTATGCCTTCGTTGTGGAAAGTTTTGCGAGTATTTTGCGTGAAAACGATATGCGTAATTATGAGTTGATTTTGCGTGAGACTCGGACACATGAAGTGATTGATGATGTGCGTGATTTTCGCTCAGAAATTGGAGTTTTATATCTCAATGATTTTAATCGTGACGTCTTAACCAAGCTGTTTTTGGATAACAATCTTGAGTTTACACCGCTATTTCAGGCAGTACCGCACGTGTTCATTTCTAAGCACCATCCCCTCGCTAATAAAACATCAGTCACACTAGACGAAATGGCTGAGTTTCCGTATCTGAGCTATGAGCAGGGTGAGCGCAATTCCTTTTACTTTTCTGAAGAGATTTTGTCGACAGCTAGACATGACAAATCTATCGTTGTATCCGACCGTGCGACCTTATTCAATTTACTTATCGGTCTTGACGGCTACACCATTTCCACGGGGATTCTAAACAGCGATTTGAATGGCGACGATATTTTCAGCGTGCCGCTGCAGGTGGATGAGAAGATTGAGATTGGGTATATTTGCCACAAAAAAGGTCTGTTATCAGAACTCGGTCAACGCTTTTTGAAAGAACTTAAAGCTAATGCGTCTGGGAGAATTAAGCACTAAAAAGATTGATTAAGGGAGTAGAAATAGAATATGAAAAAAGTAGAACAGAAGCCTTTACAGTTCGAGCGTTTGTAAAAGATTCGGGTGAATCTTTTAGTAGCGAAGAATGCGTCTGGGGAAATTAAGCACTAAAAAGATTGATTAAGGGAGTAGAAATAGAATATGAAAAAAAGTAGAACAGAAGCTTTTACAGACGCCGTCATAGCCATTGTCATGACGATTTTAGTATTAGAATTTCCGCATGTTCATGGCTCTAGCTTTGCGGATTTGGTTGTACTGAAAGATATTTTTCCGGCTTATGTCATAAGTTTTATCTTCTTGGTAATTTATTGGAGTAATCATCACCATATATTTCAAATGGTTGACAAAGTAAGTGGACAAACACTTTGGTGGAACAATGCCTTTATCTTTTTAATTACACTCTTGCCATTTACGACAAACTGGTTAGGGGATAACATTTGGGCACATGACCCTGAAATACTTTATGCCACTTTATTTTTATTGGCTAATTTGACTTGGTTGTTCATGATTAAAAACTTAGTTAAAGTCAATGCCCATAATGCTTGTGTGACGAAAATACTAGGAGACTATCGTAAGTCTTACCGAACGTTACTTTTAAATGTATTGGCTTTAGTGATTGCCTTCTTTATACCAATCTTTGGACTTATTATTAATGTTCTATCTTTCTTACTTTGGATTGTACCAGACAAACGAATTGAAAAAATTAAAAATAAGTAATATTTTAAAATGTAGTTGTTTATAAAAAGAAAATCATCCTACTTCTTGAGGATGATTTTTTCAAAAAACAGCATATTCTTACGATATTTTTTATGTTTTATTTCAGAAAATATGATAAACTTAATGTAAGGACTTTGCTAAAGAAAGACTTTGGCGGACGTTATACGCCTTCAAGCAAAAAATCAAAATAGCTAATGGTTAATCTCAGCCAACTCATCTTCAAACATTTTTACGCATACCTATATGTTTCGAATGTTTTCCTTGTTTTGTCTATTGATTTGATACTTGAATGATATGTTCGCGAAAGATCACACTGAACGAAATGTCAGTGTAGGTCAAGTTTCAAGATTTTACGAAGTGAAATCGTAGAAAGGGAGTTAGGTTTATGATTAAAATATTCGGTAAATTACGTTATCACTGGCAACCAGAATTGTCCATCACGGTAACTTATTGGTGCCTATCAATTGCACCTATCTTTATCAGCTTAGCTCTATTATATGAAAATACCAAAATTTCAAGATCTTCATTTATTTTATTTATTATTTTTATCGTTTTGGTTTGGATCGGTTTTCAACGCTATTTTGAAATTTCGGAAGATAAGGATTTACTATTGTCACGTGGTTTAGTACCAGGTTATGCAGGTAAGACAGTGATTTCTAGTATCTCGATGATAAAAATCAGCAAACGCGCCATTATTATTTATACCAATCGCAATG
Organism: Pseudolactococcus laudensis; assembly: GCF_013449735.1. Taxonomy (GTDB): domain Bacteria; phylum Bacillota; class Bacilli; order Lactobacillales; family Streptococcaceae; genus Pseudolactococcus; species Pseudolactococcus laudensis. The sequence goes on along the minus strand of NZ_JACBNY010000005.1, from coordinate 29,270 downwards.
TCAAGGGTAAGATTTTTTATATGAGAAAATGGCCCAAAAAATATTTTGTGGACACCTTGACAACCAATCCCTATTTCCAAGGAGAAGTTGAATTAATCGGACATATCGACCATTATTTTGACAGCTACTCTAATGACAAGAAAAGTAAACTTAGCAAAATTTAGAACATCTAAAAAAAGCACAGACTAGCTGTGCTGTGACATCAGTATTCTTTAACAACGATGGCTCTTGTTGGACATTCTTTAGCGGCTTGGACAAGACTTGCATCAGGTGCAAGGTCAAGTTCAGTAACACCCGCATCAAATCGAACTAAACCATCAGCATCGTAGTCAAAAATAGGATTATAAGTGTGGCAGAGGCCACAAGCAATGCATTGCTCAGGAAGTATTTGAATAATCATACTACTAGTATAACAGAGAAAGGACATCATGACTAAGAAAAACGAACCATGGAATAATGAAGTTTATGGTGCCATGCAAGAATCGCGTGGTGAATTGCCACCTAAACGATCAGCTAAAAAAAATGAGGCCTCTACCAATTTTTTAACTTTTTTAGTTGTGCTTTTATTTATGATTATTGGCGGGATTGTTGTTATTATTGTCTGGAACAATCGATTAGTTGATAATACCAAGATTTCGTCAAGTTTTTATACCAGTAAGTCTAGTGTGTCAAATTCAACACCAGCTAGCCAATCGAGTACAGCATCAGAAGAGAAATCTTCAGATGCTCAAACATCTGAATCAAGTTCGACAGTGGCCGGAGAGACGACTACTGTTGAGGCAGGCGAAGGTCTTTATTCAATCGCTGCTAGAACAGGTGTAGATGCCCAAACCATTGCCAAGGCTAACGGTATGACCGTTGAGAATTGGTATGCAAATCCAGGAGATGTCATAAAATTAAAATGAATTTAAAAGAAATTAGAATTGCAATTGACGGTCCAGCTTCTAGTGGAAAATCAACAGTTGCTAAGATTATTGCTAAAGATTTTGATATTATCTATTTAGACACTGGTGCTATGTACCGTGCAGCTACTTACGTTGCCCTGTCTAACGATTTAGATGACGATTTTGAAAAAATTATTACCATTTTAAAAGAAAATCCAATTTCTTTTGGGACATCTTCAGAAGGCCAGTTGGTTTATGTCGGTGAAGTAGATGTGACGCATGCTATTCGCCAGAATGATGTGACCAATGCCGTGTCCAAGATTTCAGCCATTCCTGAGATTCGTGAGTATCTCGTTGATGCACAGCGTGAGATTGCAAGCCATGGTGGTATCGTTATGGATGGTCGTGACATCGGAACAGTTGTGTTACCAGATGCTGAACTAAAAATCTTTTTGGTCGCCTCCGTCGAAGAACGTGCAGAACGCCGCTATAAGGAGAACTTGGCAAAAGGGATTGAAACGGATTATGAGCAATTGAAGTTTGAGATAGCTGAGCGTGACCGTAAAGATTCCACGCGTGAGGTCAGCCCACTCAAACAAGCAGATGATGCGATTCTAATTGATACGACTGGAATGGGCATTGCAGCAGTAGTTTCTAAAATTAAAAGTTTTGTTAAATAATTCTGATTTATTTCAGTTTTTTTTTACATTTGCTCAGGAATTTGATAAAATAAAGAAATGGACCAACGAATAAAATTAAGAATCGAATATCTACGTGCTAATCTCAGATATCTTAATGATGTCGAATTAGCAGAATATAATCGACTAACAGGGCAACATTTAACGCATCAGCAACAACATCAAGCCCCTCAACAAACGCATCAAACATCTCAAACAAGTCAGCCAATGCAATCTGATCAAACCTATCACTCTTCTCAATCCTATCACCAAGCACCAAATTTTGAGTCGAATAGCAGCTCAGATGGCTATAATAAACATCATCACCCACGCCCAACTAAAAAGCCCAAAAACAAGAAAAAACGTAAAAAAGTAAGTTTTTGGAAAAAATTACGGCGCTTTCTTTTGCTTGTCATCGTTTTAATGATTGGTTTCTTTATCTATGGCTATCATAGAGGTAAAAGTAAAGCACCGGAAGGGTTGAAAACGGAGAAGTTTTCTGGTCAAAAAACACCATCTGGTGCAACCAATATTTTGATATTGGGTACTGACCAACGCGATTTCCAAACAACAGGGGATGCACGAAGTGACTCTATCATGGTCATGCAAGTCAATGCCAAGGATAATAAAGTCAAGCTTGTGAGCTTCATGCGTGATACTTTAGTTTATCAGCCAGGTGTCAGCCAATACGGGGCTGATACTAAAATCAATGTGGCTTATAACATTGGCGAACAAGATGATCATCAAGGTGCTGAATATATGCGTGAAGTCTTGAAGAAAAACTTTGATATTGATATTCAATATTATGCTTTGGTTAATTTCAATAGTTTTGCGACAGTCATTGATTCACTCTATCCTATGGGCGTTAAAATCGATGCTAAATTTTCTACAATAGATGGACAAGCTGTCAAATCAGTTGATGTGCCTGACGATTTGAATTGGACACCAGAACATCAAGACCCGATTCAAAAGATTAAGGTAGGACCACAGCGGATGGATGGTCGGACATTACTGAACTATGCGCGTTTTCGTAAAGATGATGAAGGTGACTTCGGTCGGACAAAACGTCAGCAGCAAGTGATGCAAGCGATTATGTCAGGTGTTAAGAGCCCATTAACTCTCTTTACTGGTAGCTCAGCCTTAGGCACAATTAAAGGCGTGACCTCTACTAATGTCAGTGACTTCTTTATGTTGACACATGCGCCAGGTTTGGCTTTAGATGCAGCTAAGGGGATTGAAAGCTATACAGTACCAGAAAATGGTGATTGGGTTGATGCCCTTGACCAGTATGGTGGTTCTGGATTATTGATTGATTTTGATAAATACCAAGCTAAGTTGAAAAACTTGTTGGGCTAATAAGCACTATTAATTAAAATGAAAAGTCTAGCGTTTAGCTAGGCTTTTTGATAGCAGTGAAAATATGTAAGCAAGCAAAAAGCCTGCCATTGATATGACAAGCTTTTTTGAAGACTAACCTTTATCGGCCCCAGCAGTAATCCCATTGACATAGAATTTTTGCATGAAGATGAAGAGCAAGGTAATCGGAATCGCGATGATCACACAACCTGCGATAAACTGAGTAAAGTAGGTAGTTGCAGAGCCTTTGGAGTTAAAGACCATTGTATAAAGGCCGTAAGCAATGGTGAATGATTTCGAATCATTGTTACCTAGGATAATACCTGAGAAGATAAAGTCTGTCCACGGTGCAATGAAAGCCATCAGCGCTGTATAGACGATAATCGGTTTTGAAAGCGGCAAGGTAATATTGGTAAAGACTTGCCACTTGTTAGCCCCGTCTATTTTAGCCGCTTCATCGATTGATGCTGGAATTGTATCAAAGAATCCTTTAGCGATGTAGAAACCAAGTCCTGCACCACCTGCATAAACCATAACCAAACCACCGATACTCAACATATTGAATGATTTCAAGATGTAGTACAAGGCAATCATTGACATGAAACCAGGGAACATACCGAGTACCAAAGCGATTTGTAAGAAAGGTTTACGGAAGGCAAATTTCAAACGTGAGAGCACGTAACTCATCATGATGATGATGAGGGTTGAAATGACTGTTGATAGAACAGATACAATCAAAGTGTTAACCAACCAGTTAACAAATGGAAAGACACCATTTTCATTTTTAAGAAGTGAAACATAGTTGTCAATTGTAAAATTATCAGGAATAATCGTGTCAACAAAACCAGTTGAGTTTTTAGTAAAGGACACGAGGACAATCCAAACAATTGGGAAGAGCCACACAATTGCAAGAAGGATGAGTAGCGTGTAACGTCCGACTAATGATAAGAGACGTTGATGTGCATAAGATTTCATGATTTACCCCTCCTTAAATGCATTAGTACGGCGATAAGCGATAAGTGAAATGCTGGCATTGACGATAAAGATTAAGATACCGAGTGCAGCAGCGACATTGTATTGTTGCGTCTGACCAAAGACCAGTTTGTAGAGCCAAGTTACCAGCAAGTCCGTCTCACCAGCTGAATTATAGTTGGCATTCATTGGCCAGCCACCAGTTAAGAGGTAAATGACGTTGAAGTTGTTGATATTACCAATAAACTGTTGGATTAAAGCTGGCGTCATGACAAACAAAATTTGTGGGAAAGTGATTGATTTGAAGATTCTAAAGCTATTAGCCCCATCAATACGTGCGGCTTCAATTTGGTCTTGTGGTAAATTTTGGATAATCGCAGTTGAGGTCAACATGGATACAGGAATCCCGATCCACATGTTAACAACAATAACGGTAGCACGTGAGACCCAAGCATTTGAGTCTGTTGTGATGAATTTAATCGGCTCAGAGATGATGTGCCAATCCATGAGCAGGTTATTTAATGCACCTTGAGTGTTAAGGAATTGTGCCATCAAAAGTAAAGTGACAAATTGTGGCACTGCAAAGACGATAACGAAAATTGTCCGCCACATCTCTTTGCCTTTAATCCCTTTTGACTCGATTAGCATAGCAAGTAGCACACCACCGAGGAAGGTTGTCAAAGTTGCAAGGACAGCCCAGATGAGTGTCCAAATCAAGACAGGGAAGAAAGTCCCAGCCAAGTTACCAGAGAGAATTTGACCAAATGACGTAAACCCAGTCCAAGAAAAGGCAATGGCATGCTCTTTATTGTAGTTGGTGAAAGCCATGGTGATCATGTAAAGCGTTGGTAAAATCGTGAAGAGAAAGACGCCCAAGAGTGGCACAGCCATCAAGGTTTTGTGCAAGTTGCTATCCAGAAGTGATGCCAACTCTTCTTTGTTAGTTGGCACGTGCTGTCCAGTCTGTTTCAGATAAACCAAGTGTTTGTTTGACTTGTAGTTTTGGATGAAAAGGACGATAAAAGCAGCAATAATGAGTATCGCAAGGACGCCCCAAAGTAAGATGATGACTGAATTATCAGGTTGAATCGTGACAGGAATCCCATCTTTATCAAGTCCTGTTGTCATCTCCTTATTAGGCCCAAGTGTTGTCAAAAGTGACAAGGCACTGATACCACTAAAGACAAGCCAACCTAGAAAGGCAATTTCTAATAACAAGAACATCGCGCCTTTGGCAAACTGTTTATGTTTGAGCTGATTTAGACCCATGATGAAGAAGGTTAGCTTTTCTGCACTGCCGGCATTCCAGACATCTCGGATAGTCAGATTGCGTTCAGCTTCCAAAATGATGGATTCTGCATTAATTTTTCTTTTTTTAGCCATAATGTTTCTTCCTAATTTTCAGTTAGTGAAATGAATTGAATAAGACCGAGCCCGCATGACGGGCTGATATTGGTTAGCACTAACCATGACGACTAGGCTAACTTAAAGTATAAAAAGTTAGTTTCACCTAACTCTTTATGTTTGTTTTATCACTGATCGAATTTATTATTTATTGATGTCTTTAGCAAATGTTGCCAATTGTGCTTTGTAGTCAGCTTCTTTGATTTGACCAGTGTAAGCACCGTTGATAAGTGGTGTTGCTTTGTCCCAGAAGATAGACATTTGAGCTAATTTAGGCATCAAAGTAGAGTGACCTGTTTGTGCCATTGTGATAACTGTTTTAGTCAAGTCTGAAGCTTGAACATCTGCATTTTCTTGTGCTTTAGTATTTGTTGGTACGAGACCTTGATCTTTAAAGAGAACAAGTTGTGCAGCTTCAGAAGTGAGGTAGGCTGCGAGTTTTTGTGCGCCAGCTTGGTCAGATGCTTTAGAGTTAACAGCGATTGATTTAATACCAAGGAAGGCTTGCATTTGTTTTTCTTCCCCCCCGATATTGATTGTTGGGTATGGTGCTACTGCCATGTTGTCGCCAAGCACTTCTTTAACTGAAGTAGATGACCAAGGGCCGTCGATGATAGCAGATACTTTACCAGATTTCAATTGGTTAAGTGTATTGTCTGTATTCATAACACCTTTGTTAGATTTTTGTTCTGCAAACCATTTCATGGCATTGACACCTTTATCTGAGTCAACAGACATGTCGCCAAGTGTTTCACCATTTTCTCCATAAAGTGTTGTACCAGCAGAGAAGAAGATAGGGTAAACATTGTATGGTACGGCAAAGTTTGTTCCAAGCACGCCTTTAGAGGTTAAAGTTTCCCAAGATTTCACATCATCAGCAGTGAGTTTTGTCTTATCATAGTAGATGAATTGTGATTGTTCTTCGTAAGGAAGTGCGTAAGTTTTACCTTTGTAGTTAACAGCGTTGAAAGCAAGTTCGCTGTTTTCTGATTTTGAAGCATCTGCGTATTTAGGTGCGATTTCATTGATATAACCTTTTTCTGCCATATCGCCCAATTGATCATGAGGAACTTGGAAAACATCTCCATATTTTGCTGGGTCTTTAGCGATGTCGGTTTTGGCGTTTGAGGCACCAGAGTTGTTCGCTTTAACTTCAACTTTAATGTCTTTGTTTTCTTTTTCAAAGTCAGCAACGACTTGATCGTAAGCTTTCTTTTGTTCAGTATCAACATAGAGACGGATTGTTTTGCCATCTGTTTTAGATGACGAACCGCCATCAGATGATTTAGATGAGCCACAAGCAGCGAGTGCTACAGCTGCAGTTCCAAGAATTGCTGTTGAGAGCAAAGCTTTTTTCCAAGTTTTCATAGTTAATCCTCCATCGCTTTTGTGAAAGCGTTTTTATTTTACATCTCTATTATGCAACCGTTTGTCTAAAATGTCAAGCATTATTTTTATTTTTTTGTAAAGTGATTTTTTTGAGGTAAATTATAGTGTATTAGTGCCTATCTATTAAGGATGTCACATTTTTTAATACCAAACAATGACAACTATTAAACACAAATTAAATAAATTATTGAGCAATATATGTGCAAACGTTTGCAAATTAACTTTATTATGTTAAACTATTTTTGAAAGCAGTTACAAATCTTATTTTTAAAGATATGTAGATAGAGGAGATAATTAATATGAACTTATCAGCAATTTACCATCGCCCCGAATCAGAATATGCCTATCTCTATACAGCAAGTGAAATGCGCGTTCGTGTTCGCACAGCTTTAGATGATATAGCCAAAATCGTCGTTGTATCAGGCGATCCTTATGATATGTTAAATGGTGTTTGGCAAAAAGAAGCAGATGTTGAAATGACGCGAGGACTTGCGACAGAAACACATCAATACTGGGAAGCAAAGCTCTATGCGCCACATAATCGCCTTAATTACGGATTTAATATCACAGGACTTGATGGAGAAGAACTTTTCTATGGTGATCAAGGCTTTGAACCACTGATTGATGAGGAGTCGGATGCAAACGACGGACTCATGGGATCGAATGCTTATTTCAAAATGCCTTATTTCCAAGAAATTGATCGCTTTAAAGCACCTGAATGGGTCAAGGAAACCATTTGGTATCAAATCTTTCCAGAGCGTTTTGCTAATGGTGATCCGTCAAATGATAATGAAGGTACACTTCCCTGGAATTCAGATGATCATCCAACACGTGAGGCTTTTTATGGTGGTGACCTACGTGGTGTGATTGATCATTTAGATCATTTGGTTGATTTAGGTATCAATGGCATTTATTTCAATCCGATTTTTGAGGCACCAACTAATCATAAGTATGACACAAGAAACTATTTAGAAATCGACCCACATTTTGGCACCAAAGCTGATTTTAAAGAACTGGTCGATAAGGCTCATGCGCGTGGCATAAAAGTCATGTTAGATGCAGTCTTTAACCACATAGGGGATGAAAGCCCAGAATGGTTGGATGTGCTGGAAAATGGCGAGCAGTCTAAGTATGCAGAGTGGTTTCACATTCATTCTTGGCCAATTACGACGACACCAAAAAGCGAGTATGATGATGACTCAAATTATGAAACCTTTGCCTTCACGCGCCACATGCCGAAACTCAACACAGCTAATCCTGAAGTCCAAGACTACCTATTAGATATTAGTACCTATTGGATTCGTGAATTTGGTATTGATGCTTGGCGAATTGATGTGGCTAATGAAGTTGATCACCATTTCTGGAAAAGATTTTATCAAGCCGTTACTGCATTAGATCCAGACTTTTATATTCTGGGTGAAATTTGGACTAGTGCACAGCCGTGGCTCAATGGCGATGAGTTCAATGGTGTGATGAACTATGCCTTTACGGCGTCAATTATTGATTATTTCGCCAATAGAAAAATTTCAGCAGACAAGCTCGTCAGCAATCTCAATGCCCAGCTCATGCTCAATCGTGACCAAACCAATCAAATGATGTATAATTTATTGGATTCTCACGATGCCCCGCGTGTCCTCAGTCTTGCTAATGGTGATAAAGACATTGTCAAACAAATGTATGCTTTTATGTTCCTGCAACAAGGGACACCGGATATTTACTATGGTAGTGAGTATGCCATGACTGGCGAAAATGACCCTGATAACCGCAAGCCTATGGAATGGCGTCCTGAAAAGCAGGATCACGATATGTATGCTTTCATGAAGGCTTTGATCCAACTTCGCAAGGATCAGTTGGCGGTTCTTGTTGATGGTGATTTGTCTTGGCATGTTGAGGGAGATCTTGTGAGCTTTACGCGTAGTCTATCAGGTACTCGGTTGATAGCCACTTTCAATGCGAGTGAGGCAATTTATGAGGTGACAATTGACGAAGGTCAAGTGATTTTTGCCAATCATTTGAGTGATGGCATCTTAGAACCTAAAGGATTTGTTGTTATTTTAGAAAGCGAGGCCGTTTAATGGCAGTAGATACACCTAAAACACTTCGAGGACAAGTTATTTACTCGATTTTCCCACGTAATTTCAGCGAGGCTGGCACTTTTGCGGCGATTGAGCCTGAGCTTGACCGCATCAAGGCTCTTGGTACTGACATCATCTGGCTCATGCCCATTCACCCGATTGGGGAAGTCAATCGTAAGGGTTCTCTTGGCTCACCTTATGCGATTCAAGACTATCGTGAAGTCAATCCAGAGTATGGCACAAAAGCTGATTTCGTACATTTGACTGAGGCGATTCACGCTAGAGGCATGAAAGTCATCATTGATGTCGTCTATAACCATACCTCGCCTGATTCTTGGCTCATCCAGCATCATCCCGAGTGGTTCTACCGTAAGCCTAACGGAGATTTTGGAAACAAGACTGGGGATTGGACGGACGTCAAAGACTTGGATTATAGCCTGAGCCATGACCTCTGGGAGTATCAAATTGAAACCCTTCAAATGTGGGCAGAATTTGTGGATGGTTTCCGATGTGATGTCGCATCTCTCGTGCCGCTAAATTTTTGGTTAGAAGCCCGTCAAGGTGTCGCCAAAGTACGACCTGATGCTATCTGGTTATCCGAATCGATCGAAGAAAGTTTCGTCAGCTATAACAGAAGTCAAGGTCAAACGGCACTTTCAGAATCTGAGATCTTCCAAGCCTTTGACATGGCTTATGACTATGATGTCTTTGAGGTTTTTAACGGTGTCTTGACAGGCAAACGTAGCTTGGCAGATTATGCTGAGGCTCTGGCACGTCAAACCGTCATTTATCCTGATAACTATATCAAGATGCGTTACCTGGAAAACCATGATAATTTCCGTGCCGCAGCCCTGATTCCTGACCCAGAAAAACTCGCTACTTGGACTGCTTTCATGTACTTCCAACAAGGCACAACACAACTTTATGCCGGTCAAGAAGTGCATGCCAAACACATCCCAAGCCTCTTTGATGCAGACAAGGTGGACTGGCAAACTGGCCTTGATCAGAGTGACTATCTGGCAAGGTTAGCAGAGATTACCTCAGCAGAAATTTTTAAGACTGGCTATTATACGATTGAAGCGGATGGTCAAGCTTTGATTGGCAAATATGTTCTAGGCGCTGAAGAAATCGTGGGTCTTTTCCCAGTTTAAGGCATTGGCATAGCACATCTCAATGGCAAGTATGAGGATCTTTTGACCGGTGATATCGTTCAAAGTAACAATGGCAAAGTTGCTTTTCATCAGGCTATGATTTTGAAAGGAGTTTAATTGTGCCTCAACTAATGGACATAGTCGTCAGAAATGGCGGCTATGTTTTTGCCTTTAGACTAAAAGTTGATTATTGCCAGTAAATCATGGTAGAATTGTTAAAATAAGTGTACAAAAAACAAAGACAATCATTGGGGAATCAAGCATGGTATCAATCAAAGAAATCGCTAAATACACAGGAGCTAGTCCAACGACAGTTTCCAACGTGATTCATGGTCGGACGGGGAAAGTCTCTCAGGAAAAATTTCAACAGATTCAAGCCGCACTCGAGAAGTTTAATTATAGTGAGCAGATGGCTGGTCGTATCTTGGCTAACAACGGGTCTCGTATTATCGGTCTCATTATTCAAGATAATATTGGTTTAACGGATCGAGAATTTAGCAACCCCTATGTTGGGGAATTAACACAAGCCATTGAATACCATGTACGTAAGCAAGGGTATTATTTAATGTATCACAAATCCCAATCCTTTGACGAGAGTTTGCGGGTCATGCAGTCTTGGCAGATGGAGGGTGTGATTTTGTCAGGGGTCCAACCGCGGGAGCTAGCGCAATGGTATCAGCACCTCAAGACACCGGCTATTTTTTTAGATGTTTTCCAAGATGAAACGGTTGATGTGGCTGCTGAAATATGTAATGTCGGGCTTGATGATAAAGTGGCAGCTGCCAAGATGACGGCATATCTGATTCAAGCAGGTCATCGGGAAATTGCCTTTTTATCACGTGGGAAGTCTGAACGATGGCAAGGGGTTGATGCCCAACGTCGAGATGGCGTGTTGCAGGAGATGCGTGATCATGGCTTGCCTGTCACAACGGTTTGTCAAGGCATGCCTAAATATTTTTCAGAAATAGAAGCTTGGTTAGATGCTTTTATCCAGCGACGATTTGATGGCAAGACAGTCCTATTTTTTGCGTCAGATTTGTTAGCTGCGGTTGCCTTATCCCGAATTCAAGGCGCGGGTTTGACAATTCCAGATGATATTTCAGTCGTCGGCTTTGACGGCAATATTTTGAGTCGATTTGCCTCACCAAAACTAACCACCATTTCTCAAGATGTGAATTTGAAAGCTGAAAAGGCGCTAACGATGCTATTTCAGAAAATTAACTTAGAACCTATTCTAGCGCGTAACATCCTGATATCAGGTAGCTTGATTGAAGGAGAGACAGTCAAACAGTTGCTATCAAAATAGTCTACACTGTATTTATTCTTGATGATAATGTTCATTGGGGATTTTTTTGATAATCATTTAAAACAATATTTTCACCTGAAAACGCTTGCAACTTATTTTAAAGTATGATATGATTAGCTAAAGGTGTTACGAAACACCTATTGTATCTAAGATATTAATTATTTGTCTGGATAGTGCATGAAATAGAGGATATGAAGTCAAATTATCATCAATTAATGCATCGTTATTATTTTTTTACTACTAGGTGTTGCGTAACACCTAGTAAAGAACAAATCGGAAGATACTTAAAAAGGAGAAATTCAAGATGGCAAATTGTAAGAAAAAATTGGTTTCAGCTCTTATGTTGGGTACAGCTGTTTTAGCGTTTACAGCTTGTGGCAACAAAGACGATGCTGCATCGACAACTAAGGATGGCAAACTTATTATCACTTTAGGACGACAAACGACTGCAGATCCTAAGTTACCTAAAGGTGATACTTACGAATCAAACGCTTACACACGAGCAGTTGATAAAAAATTTAATGTCAAAATCAAAGATAAATTTGAAGCCAATGGTGATGATTATACGCGACAAGTATCACTTGCTATTGCCTCGGGTGATATTCCAGATATGATGGTCGTTTCTCGTGATGAGATGAAAGAGCTGTACGAAAACGATTTGATTGAAAATATGACGGGTATTTATCAAAAGAATGCCAGTAAAGGGATTAAAGAAGCTTACGAGTCTTACAATAATCGACCGCTTGAAGATGGTACCTTTGATGATAAGCTCATGGGCTTACCTGCAACAGCTGGAGATTTAGGGCCTTCGCTTTTCTGGATTCGGGACGACTGGGCACAAAAATTAGGCCTCAAACTTGATGCAGACGGCAATGGTGCAATTACAATCAATGAGCTACATGATACAGCTAAAGCATTTTCGGAGCAAAATCCTGGTGGGACAGCTAAAAATACAGGTTTAGCCTTGGCACCGACATTGATATCAGCCAACTATGGTGGCTCAGCTTACACATCAATGGGCATTGGAGATGCCTTGGGTGCTCATCCTGGTTTCTGGCTGACTGGTGATGATGGGAAAGTCGTTAATGGGACAGTGAGCAGTCAAACCAAAGAACTTTTAACCTTGCTCAATGGTTGGTATAAAGAAGGCATATTAGACAAGCAATTTGGCACAAGAACATGGGATGATATATCAGCCATGGTTGTTAATGGTGAAACAGGTATTATTCCTGGACCATGGCATATTACAGATTGGCAATTATTTCAGACCAAAGAAAAAAATAAAGAAGCTAGCTTTAAAGCCTATGCTCTTGAAAATGCATCAGGTAAGGTTGCGACAATCCAAAATAACTCAACAGGTAATTTCGTTGTTGTCCGTAAAGGTTTTAAAAAACCCGAACTTGCCATGCAAATTATCAACTTCATTTATGACGAAACGCGTAATGATGCAACAGCAGCGACAGATTATCCAGAGATTGCTGATTACCGTGCAACAGCAGTAGATGGCACGTCACGTCCTTTTAATATCGAGATTAATCCGTCAACAGAGCTTTTAGAAATAGTGTCTGATACGCAAGCCGTTTTAAATGGAAAAAAATCAGCAGATACTGTTAAATATCCAGATACACGCACACTCATTGCAACGCTTGAAAACTACCTTAAAGACCCAGCAACTGCTAGTTCGACAGATTGGGCAACATACACTTCGCGAATTATCGGAGTTAATGATGTAATGGTCAAAGTTAGAGATGAAGGTATCTTTTCGGAAACTGAGTCACCCTATTTTGGTACGACGAAAACACTTGAGGAAAAAGGTGCAGATTTGGATAAATTACGCGAAGAAACCTTTATGAAAATGGTGACGGGTGCAAAACCAATCTCTGACTTCGACAATTTTGTGAAACAATGGTACAAACAAGGTGGCACAGCTGTTACCAAGGAAGTCCAAAAAGAAGTAGACGCTAAAAAATAAGGTGGATGCCTAGAATTGGAGAAGTAATGGCTACAAATCAAGACGTATCGTTAGCATCTAACCAAGAATCAAAAAAACAGCCCATGCCGAATCGTGAACGAAAAAATCAGGTCATGTTTCATTTGATGATGATTCCAGGACTCTTATTCTTGATCATTTTTACCTATGTGCCGATGGCAGGGGTTGCCATGGCCTTCCAAAATTATATTCCTGCCAAAGGTTTACTAGGGTCTCATTGGATTGGATTGGCACACTTTCAACGCTTGTTTTCACTACCAGATGTTGGTTTGCTATTTCGCAACACAATCGTAATAGCACTTGGTAAAATAATTATAGGAACTGTCTTATCAATCATATTTGCCATCTTGTTAAATGAAATTAGAGTGATTTTTCTAAAAAAATCAGTGCAAACTATTGTTTATCTACCTCACTTTCTATCCTGGGTTGTCTTATCTGCTGTTGTCATGAATATGTTCAATCTCGATGGGTCAATTACGCAAATGCTGGAAGCGATTGGGTTGAAAAACTTGAACTTTCTAGGGTCTAACAAACTTTTTCAACCCTTGCTAGTGGGAACAGATGTTTGGAAGGAGTTTGGCTATAGTTCCGTCGTTTATTTGGCGGCGATTACCTCAATTGACCCAGGTCTATATGAAGCGGCATCAATTGATGGCGCAAGTTGGTTTAGAAAAGTCTGGCATGTGACCTTACCGGGCATGATGACGATTATTTTACTCCTGGCTATCATGAATCTACCCAATATTTTAAACGCTGGATTTGACCAAGTCTATAATTTGTATTCACCGATGGTTTATGAGTCTGGTGATATCCTAGATACCTACGTTTATCGTGTCGGCTTGATTGGTCGTCAATATTCATTTGGTACAGCAGTAGGGCTCTTTAAGGCAGTGATTGGTGCTGTATTGATGATAGGGGCCAATGAAATCGCTGGTCGTTACACAGACCGTAAAATGTTTTAGAGCTGGAGGGGTTCATGAAAGAAAAGTTAAATGCGCGGATTATTATTATTTATGCGCTAGTGATTGGCCTGGGATTAATCTGTCTCTTGCCACTCTGGAATATTGTCGCCATTTCTCTATCAGGTTCTGCAGCTGTTGCAGGTAACAAAGTTGGACTTATCCCAATTGATTTGACTTTTGGAGCTTATCAGAAAATTATGGGTGATGGTCAATTTTGGCGGTCCTTTGGCATCTCTGTTTTAAGAGTTGTAGTGACATTGGCTCTGAATTTGATACTCATCGTGCTGATGGCTTATCCATTGGCTAAAAGTAAACGAGCTTTTAAAGGGCGTTCGATTTACATGAATATCTTGATTTTCGCCATGTTATTCAATGGCGGTATGATTCCGACATATTTGGTCGTGAAACAGTTAGGGTTACTGAATACAATTTGGGCCTTGATTTTGCCAGGAGCTGTCCCAATTTTCTCTGTAATTTTGGTCATGAATTTCTTTCGAGGCATTCCAAAAGCACTTGAAGAGGCAGCAATCATTGATGGGGCGACCCCTTTACAAGTCCTATTCCAGGTATTTATCCCAATTTCTCTGCCGTCACTTGCGACAGTGTCACTGTTTTCTATTGTTGGTACCTGGAATGATTTCATGGGTGGTTTAATCTATATTACAAAGGCTGAAAATTACCCTTTGATGACTTATATCCAAGCCTTAAATGTCAACATTGCGGATGCGATTAAAAATAATGCCTCTGCAGAATCCATTGCCAATCTTGCCCAGCTCTCGGATAAGAATTTGAATGCGGCAAAAATTATGGTAGCTATCATTCCATTATTGTTGATTTATCCGATGTTGCAAAAATATTTTGTAACGGGGATGGTTGTGGGTTCAGTCAAGGAATAAGCTGAGGAAAGCTAGGTGCAAAGATGACAAATTTATTTTCATATGACGTCCTTATTTACAAAGCGGGGACCAAGGTTTTTCAGCTCATGGTCTTGAATCTTCTCTATCTCATCACTTGCTTGCCACTGGTGACCATTGGTGCGGCAAATACCGCTCTTACTGCGGTAACGATGAAGATGATTGAAGGCAAGACAGGCCATGTCGCCATTGATTACTTGCGCGCCTTTAAGACGAATTTTAAACTGGCGACTTACTATCATCTGATTTTTACGATGATTAATCTTCTTGTCCTACTGAACTACCTATTTGCTGGCATAGTCGCAATACCGATACGCCCCTTAGTCTATCTTGCTCTGGGTCTTGCAAGTCTTATCAGTCTTGTCGGGATGGATTTTATCTTTCCATACATTGCCCGCTTTGATGACAATGGTATCACAACGGCTAAGAATGCTTGTTTACTTGTATTAAGACATGGGAAAATTTCTTTATTGATTTTAATCGTCACGCTTTTGCCTATTGTGTTAGCCATGTTGACGCCAGTGATGATGGTCTTTGCCATTTACCTATCAACCTTTATCGGCTTTGCACTGATTACCTATCTAAAAAGTTTCTTACTGTTGTCGATTTATCAACAGTATCAATCAAAATAAACTAAAGATTAAAGAAGTTTTGACGCTTTTTTCTAACATGGTAACGTTTACATCTTCAATCACATATGTTAAACTGTTACTCGTATCCTAAAAAAACATATTACAAAAGCCTGAGGAGGGTAGAAAATCATGACATTCGAGAAAAAATGGTGGCAGACGGCTGTTGCCTATCAAGTTTATCCGCGGAGTTTTCAAGATTCTGATGGCGATGGGATTGGGGACATTAAAGGGATTACGAGCCGTCTTGATTACTTGGAAAAGCTTGGTATTACAGCTATTTGGCTCAGTCCGGTTTATGCAAGTCCTATGGATGATAATGGCTATGACATTTCAGACTATGAAGATATTGCCAGTATTTTTGGAGACATGGCAGCCATGGACGAACTCTTAGCGGAGGCAGATAAACATGGCATTAAAATCATTATGGATTTAGTGGTGAATCATACTTCGGATGAACATGCCTGGTTTGTCGAGGCAAAAAAATCTAAGGACAACGAATTCCGTGATTACTACGTTTGGCGCGATCAACCCAATAATTTGACGTCAGCTTTCTCAGGTTCTGCCTGGGAACGTGATGAAGCAAGTGGCCAATACTATTTGCATCTTTTCTCTAAAAAACAGCCAGACCTGAATTGGGAAAATGAAAAAGTTCGTCAAGCAGTCTATGACATGATGAATTTCTGGATTGATAAGGGTGTTGGTGGTTTCCGTATGGACGTGATTGATTTGATTGGGAAAATTCCTGATGATGAAATCACTGGTAATGGGCCTAAGCTACATGATTACCTTCATGAAATGAATCAAGCTACCTTTGGTGATAAGGATTTATTGACAGTTGGCGAAACATGGGGCGCAACACCTGAAATTGCTAAACTCTATTCAGCACCTGAGCGTGAAGAGTTGTCAATGGTCTTTCAATTTGAGCATATCAGTTTATCGCATGAACCTGATCAACCCAAATGGGATGTGATTGACCTTGATAAATCTAAGTTAAAAACGATTATCTCTAAATGGCAGACGGATTTAGCAGTCGGTCAGGGTTGGAACTCATTGTTTTGGAATAACCATGACTTGCCACGTGCAATTTCAATCTGGGGCAATGATGCTGAACATCGCGTTCAGTGTGCTAAAGCATTTGCGATTTTACTTCATCTTATGCGTGGCACGCCTTTCATCTATCAGGGCGAAGAAATCGGCATGACCAATTATCCATTTGAAACGATTGACCAAGTCGAGGATATTGAGTCTGTTAATATGTATGCGGAACGTTTGGCACAAGGTTACAAACCAGAAGATATCATGGCGAGTATCCGTGCCGTTGGTCGTGATAATGCTCGGACACCGATGCAATGGGATGCGACTGATAATGCAGGTTTCACAACAGGGCAACCTTGGTTGGCGGTCAATACTAACTATCAAACAATTAACGCTGAGGCAGCCTTAGCTGATAAGGACTCTATTTTCTATACCTACCAAAAATTGATTGCCTTGCGCAAACAAAATGATTGGGTTGTTTATGGTGATTATGAGTTGCTTGAAACGTCTGATGATATTTTTGCCTATCTTCGTCATTTTGAAGGTAGACAATACCTAGTTGTTGTAAATTTCTCTGACGCAACTGCCCTTTTTGAAAGTCAGTTAACGGGTGGTAAAGGCATCATCGCCAACCGTCAAATTCCAAATGATTTGACGAAAGTATTGCTGCAACCATGGGACGCCTTTGCCATTGAAGTCGTATCAGATTAAATTTGATTGCTAGTTGCAAGAATGACCGATGCTTATCGGTCTTTTTTGTCAGGCGTAGATAGGGTTATGAAGATGAAATAAATAAAAGTTATCTAGGATAGTAAAGTTACTTGACAATGCAAACGTTTGCATTGTATAATGGTTGCAAACGATGAGTTAGGATGGGTGATATATGAAAAGTAATTGGTTTAAACAAGCAGTGGGCTATCAAATTTATCCCAAATCATTTCGGGATACAAATGATGATGGTATTGGGGATATTAATGGGATTATCGAGAAGTTGCCTTATCTAAAAGATTTGGGTGTTGATTTTATCTGGATTAATCCGATTTATAAAAGTCCTCAGTTTGATGGGGGCTATGATATTTCAGATTACTATGCCTTGGACGAAGACCGTTTCGGGACGATGGCTGATTTACAAAACTTGATTATGCAAGCGCATTCAATGGGGATGAAGGTCATCATGGATTTAGTCGTTAATCATACGTCGAATCAACATCCTTGGTTTATCGAGAGTCGTAAGTCCAAGGACAATCCTTATCGTGATTATTACCATTGGCAGCCAGCTACACCTGATCACTTGCCCAATAATTGGATTTCATTTTTTGGTGGTAGTACTTGGACCATTGATGATGCAACTGGTGAGGCTTATTTCCATGTGTTTGCTAAAGAACAACCTGATTTGAACTGGCATAATCCTAAGGTGCGCGAGGAGATTTATGCCATGGTTCGTTGGTGGCTAGAGCAAGGCATTGATGGCTTTAGACTGGATGCAATCAGTCATATTGAAAAAGCGCCTTGGGATTTTGAAATTAAATCCTTTAAAGACAATGATCCTTGGGAACCTTTCATGAATGTGGCTGGTATTGAAGTTTACATGGCAGAATTTAAGAAGATTTTTGATGAATTTGATGCACTGACAGTCGGAGAAGCCAGTGGCGTCTCTACCAAGGAAGCGCCAAATTGGACGGATGACCAAGGCTACATCGACATGATCTTTGAACTGGAACATAGCGATAAAGACGATGAGGGTAAAGCTGACCTGAAAATCTTTAAAGACACGATTATGCGATGGCAAGAAGATTTATTGGCGCGTGGGTGGAATGCACCTTATTTGGAAAATCATGACCAGCCGCGCGTGATTGATGTTCTAGGAGATGGCACGGAGACCTCGGCTAAAGCACTAGCTGTCGCCTATATGTTACTGCGTGGTACACCTTTTATCTATCAAGGCCAAGAAATCGGCATGACAAACTTTAACTATACAAATATCTCACAAGTCGATGCGACTGATACGATCTACTTATACAATGAAAAACTAGCAGAAGGACTGTCTAAAACAGCGGCACTCAAAGCAGCAACAGTCAACTCACGAGACCATTCTCGAACACCAATGCAATGGGATGCAACCGAAAATGCTGGTTTCACAAATGGTAAACCTTGGTTGGTCATTAATCCTAATTACTTAGAGAAAAATGTTGCAGCAGCACAAGCAAATCCAGACTCAATTCTGAATCTCTATAAATTTTTGATTCAACTTCGTCATGAGTACCAAGATATTTCCGAAGGTAATATAACATTTCTATTTCCTGAACATCCGACAGTTCTAGCCTATGAGCGAGGTGAGTTCTTAATCGTGACAAACTTGTCTGCAACGCCAACGACCGTTACTTTCGAGAGACCGCGACATGACTATCAAGACATGGTCACACAAGCACTGGCACCAGACCTGTTAGACCTATCTTTAGAGGGCTGGGCATATCGGATTTACAAGAAAAATAAAAAAACAGCTTGACGTGCAACCGCTTGCGTGTTAAACTATAAGTGTGAAACCGGTTGCATAAAATATGCATCTAAACAGCATGAAAATGCTGGAGCAAATCAAGCAACAAAATCAAATTAAGCATCGATAAATGACAGTACCTAAAATGAATGAATGAGGACATCAACAATGAATCAAAACAAACGTATTATGGCGATTGACCCTTGGCAAATCAAATCAGACACATTAGAAATCGAAGATAGACGCCTGCAAGAATCTCTGACAGCCATTGGTAATGGCTATATGGGGATGCGTGGTAATTTTGCTGAAACTTACTCGGGTGATATGCACCAAGGTTTTTATTTGGCAGGTGTTTGGTATCCTGACAAAACACGTGTTGGTTGGTGGAAAAATGGCTACCCAGAATATTTTGGCAAGGCAATCAATGCCCTTAATATTGCCAAAATCAAACTCGTCATTGATGGCGCAGAAGTAGACTTGGCAACTGAGTCAATTAGCGACTTCAACATCTCGCTTGACATGGCAAAAGGCACGCTCAGCTATACTTACGTTGTGCGTGGTGTCAAAGTTTCTGCTGAACGCTTTTTCTCAGTTGATATTTTAGAACTTGCTGTCTTTGCCTTCATGTTTGAATCAGTCGATGGCAAAGACCACAAGATTCAAATTGACGCAATCATTGATGCGGATGTCAAAAATGAAGACGCAAACTATGATGAACAGTTTTGGAACATCTTAGATAAAGGTCAGACGAATAATGGGTCTTACATCGCAACGCAAACAATTGAAAATCCATTTGGCGTGGACCAATTTACCGTTGTTGCCAGTCAAACCTTTGCAGGAAACTTTGAGGCAGTTGGGCAAACGACAGCTGAAAAAGCCATTATCAATCGCTTTGAACAAACAGTCACAGCTGGTGATATCTTAATTTTTGAAAAACGTGTCATTGTGACGACAAGCCGTGACTATGCTGATTTAACAGAAGTTAAAGCTGGTAACCAAGCCATCGTTGAAAAATCTGTTCAAATGCAAGATTATAACAGCCTGTATCAAGCACAAGTGACTGCTTGGGGCAAACGTTGGGACATTGCTGATGTCGTGATTGAAGGCTCTGATGAAGCTCAACAAGGTATCCGTTTCAACCTTTTCCAACTCTTCTCAACTTACTACGGTGAAGATGAACGCCTCAACATTGGTCCTAAAGGCTTTACTGGTGAAAAATATGGTGGCGCAACCTACTGGGATACAGAAGCTTACGCTGTCCCACTTTATCTCTCTTTAGCAGACGAAAAAGTAACAAAAAATCTCTTGAAATATCGTCGCCAACAATTGCCACAAGCCCAACACAATGCCCGCCAACAAGGTCTTAAAGGTGCCTTGTATCCAATGGTGACCTTCACAGGTGTTGAGTGCCATAACGAGTGGGAAATTACCTTTGAAGAAATTCACCGTAATGGCGCTATTCCTTATGCTATTTACAACTATACCAACTATACAGGTGACGAAACATACTTGGCGCATGAAGGTCTCGATGTCCTAGTAGAAGTCGCACGTTTCTGGGCAGACCGTGTCCATTACTCAGCACGCAATGACAAGTACATGATCCATGGTGTCACAGGACCTAACGAGTATGAAAACAACATCAACAACAACTGGTATACGAATACACTGGCTGCTTGGGTTTTAAGCTATACAGCAGAAAGTTTGGCTAAACACAGCCGTGCTGATCTCAACGTTACAGCGGAAGAATTAGCAAAATGGTCAGAAATCGTTGATAAAATGTACTATCCATATGATGAAAAAGAAGGCGTCTTTGTACAACATGATGGCTTTATGGATAAAGATCTCCGCCCAGTTTCAGCCTTGGATGTAACAGATTTACCACTCAACCAAAACTGGTCTTGGGATAAAATTCTGCGCTCACCATTTATCAAACAAGCCGATGTGTTACAGGGCATTTACTTCTTCGGTAACCAATTCTCATTAGAAGAAAAACGTCGCAACTTTGATTTCTATGAACCAATGACTGTGCATGAAAGCTCTCTTTCACCATCCATTCACGCCATTCTTGCGGCTGAACTTGGCAAAGAAGCCAAAGCAGTTGAAATGTATGGGCGGACAGCACGTCTTGACTTGGATAATTATAACAACGATACAGAAGATGGTCTGCACATCACGTCAATGACAGGTTCATGGTTAGCCATCGTTCAAGGCTTTGCCCAAATGAAAACATGGGACGGCAAACTCAGCTTTGCACCATTCTTACCAAGCGATTGGACGGGCTATACCTTCCACATCAATTATCGTGGTCGTCTTTTGAAAATTGAAGTGGCTGAAAATGTCACGGTTAGCTTGCTATCAGGAGAAGCTTTGAACCTAGAAGTCTATGGTCAAACAGTTGAATTGACGTCTAGTTATACTGTGAAAGTAGGTGGTTAAGATGTTTCAAGCAGTATTATTTGATCTTGACGGTGTCATTACAGACACTGCAGAATATCATTTTCTAGCCTGGGAAAAATTGGCCAAGGAAATTGGGATTAAGATTGACCGTGAGTTCAACGAAAACCTGAAAGGTGTCTCACGTGAAGAATCCTTGCGTCGTATTTTAGAACATGGTGGCAAGGAAAATGACTATACAGCAGAAGAATTTGCTGCCATGGCCAAACTTAAAAATGACAATTACGTCGAGATGATTCAAGCGGTGTCACCCAAAGATGTCTACCCTGGTATTTTACAATTACTTCAAGATTTACGGGGACAAGGTATTAAAATCGCTTTGGCATCCGCATCAAAAAATTGCCCTTTCTTGCTAGACCAGATGCAATTGACAGATTATTTTGATGCCATTGCTGATCCTGCAAAAGTAGCCGCAAGCAAACCAGCACCAGATATTTTCATTGCTGCTGCTGAAGGTGTTGGTGTCGATGTGAGCCAAGCTATCGGGATTGAAGATGCTTATTCTGGTATTGCTGCGATTAAAGCCGCAAACGTGTTACCGATTGGTGTCGGTAAAGCAGAAGTATTAGGCACAGATATTGCGCTCGTCTCTGATACAAGCCAGTTGACGCTTGATTTTTTAACAGAAGTATGGGACAATAAATAGTTAGTAGACGGAAACGCTTTCAAGCCGTTTTCCGTTTTTCTGCTTATTATGAAAGAATGAGATGGATTTTAAAAATAAATAAAATAACATGCTTTTAAAAAATGAAAGCGCAGAAAGACTTTGAGCGAACAAAGTTCGCGAATGACCCCGCTTGGACCTAGCGCAAGCGAAGGTCAAGTTTCAAGCTTTCGTAATGTGTTGAAAGCGCAGAAAGACTTTGAGCGGACAAAGTTCGCGAATGACCCCGCTTGGACGTAGCGCAAGCGAAGGTCAAGTTTCAAGCTTTCATAAAGTCTTGAAAGCGCAGAAAGGAGAACAATGGCAGTTACAATCAAAGATGTGGCCAGACGTGCAGGTGTTAATCCGTCAACAGTTAGTCGAGCGATTCATAATCATTCGGCGATTTCTGAAAAGACGAAAGAAAAAGTTAGGAAAGCTATGGCTGACCTTGGGTATTCAAGAAACTCAGCAGCACAGATGCTTGCAAGTGGCAAGGCTGGTGCTATTGGTGTCATTTTCCCCCCAATTGAAAATAAGTCTGAGCAACCTTTTTTCATGAAAATTTTGACAGCGATTAACGAAGAGGCCCGTCAAAACAAAATCACGGTTTCTATCGCCTCCGGTCATACAAATGAGGAGCTCTTGAGTCAAGTCAGAGTCATGTATCAGGAAAAACGGGTCGATGGTTTTATCGTACTTTATGCAGGACAAGCTGACGATGTGCGAGATTATTTGTTGGCAGATGAGATTCCCTTTGTCATTGTCGGGACGCCTATTGAGCGAGCAAATGAGATCACGGCCGTTGATAACGATAATAAACTTATGGGGGCTGAGGCTGCCCAATATCTTGCAAGTTTGGGTCACAAAAAATTAGCATTTGTGACGAATACAGACAAAGGTGAAGTTTTTCATGAGCGTTATCGCGGTTTTGACGAAAAGATTAAATTGCTTGGGCTTAGTGGTCAGTTGCTTAATACGACAGAAAGTCTTGCGGTAGGTGATGTAACGGCACTCGTGGTGCTAGATGATATCCTAGCAATCAAAGTTATTCAAGGGTTGACAGAGCGTGGCATCAATGTACCTGATGATATTTCAGTGATTTCCTTTAATAACTCTGTCTTTGCTAGCTTGATTCATCCTTATTTGACGACCTTTGATATTAATATCACGCAACTCGGTCATCGTTCGGTGCAAAAGTTATTGCATTTACTTGCAGATCCCGCTGATTTTCGAGAAAAAGTAACCGTACCTTTTGAGCTTAAGGTGCGCGAGTCAACGAAAGCTGTCAACTGACGGCTTTTTTATGTTTATCTTAAGTTTTTTAGACTAAAATAGTGTAAAATAAAAAGAAAGCAAGTTGATAAAAGGCTACTATGCAATGGTTTTAAGAATACCTTTGCATAGTAGCCTGATGATTTAAGAGAGGTAAACAAGACGATGATCAAAATCCTATTAGTAGAAGATGACCTATCTTTATCCAATTCCGTTTATGATTTTTTAGAAAATTTTGCTGATGTCGTTCAGGTTTTTGATGGTGATGAAGGCTTATATGAAGCAGAAATGAACATTTATGACATCATTTTACTTGACCTCATGTTGCCAGAAAAGAATGGCTTTGAAGTCCTAGCTGAACTTCGTGCCAAAGGTGTAAAAACTCCCGTTCTAATCATGACCGCTAAAGAAAGCCTAGATGATAAAATGCATGGCTTTGAAATTGGTGCAGATGATTACCTAACCAAGCCTTTCTATTTAGATGAACTGAAAGCACGGATTCAGGCTCTACTCAAACGCTCAGGCAAACTTGAAGATACTTCGACCATTAAATATGGCGATGCTCTCGTCGTCAATACGGCTAACAATCAAGTGACAATATCAGGAAAACCCGTCGAAATTCTTGGAAAAGAATTTGATTTGCTCCTATATTTTCTGCAAAATCGTAATGTCATTTTACCTAAAGAGCAGATTTTCGACCGTATTTGGGGGTTTGATAGCGATACAACCGTCACCGTTGTAGAAGTCTATATGTCAAAATTACGCAAGAAACTCAAAGGCACCGAATTTGCGGAAAATCTTTCCACCTTGCGCAATGTCGGTTATATTTTAAGATAGGCTAGAGTATATGAAAAAAGATAAAGATAAAAACGCATGAAAAAAATCGTCAAAAAATTCGCCAGTCATCACTTGTTTCGCTTTGATGTGAAACATTTTTTGCATTTCTTTGTCGTCTTTACGGTCATTTTCGTGGCCCTATCCGTCATTATCTTGCAAACATTGACTTCAGGCATTTATAAATCAACAGATGAGACCATTGAAAGATTAGCTAAAAATCCCCTCATGCTGACAAATTTAGCCTTGCATGGCACTAATAACACGACCATTTTTTCTGACGGTCCTGTCAATAGTCAAAGTAACGAGACAAGTTCTGTATCGGGTACACAAATCTCTGTTTTTTCTCCGAACCAAACCGTCATTCTTTATGATAAAAAAGGTCAGATTTTAAATGCTGATACTAATTTAGAAACGTCTACAGTTGCTGAAGATATAAAATTTGACAAATCAAATGTTGGTAAGATTAGCACAGTCACTATCAAAACATCGGGAGATGCCCTTCTTTACCGCACTAAAACCTTCAAAGTAACCTTTGATAAAAACATCACGACTAATATTGCCTATATCCAAATTTTTGTTAATGTCGATCAGTTATCAGACAGCCTATCCCGAAGTCAATTTATTATCTTAACGACCATGGTCAGCTTTTGGCTTATTTCACTGGTAGCCTCTATTTATCTCTCTAGGTGGTCACAGAAACCAGTCTTGGCGGCTTATGAGAAAGAAAAGAATTTTGTTGAAAATGCCAGTCATGAATTGAGAACACCGTTGGCTATCTTACAAAACCGCTTGGAACTTTTGTTCCAGAAACCAACTGCTACGATTATTGATCAAAGTGAAAACATTTCGCAGAGTCTGGCAGAAGTCCGAAATATGCGAATGCTAACCAGTAACCTGCTTAATCTAGCTAAACGAGACGGTGGTCTTAAAGTAGAGCTGACGACAGTTGATCAGACCTACTTCGAAAAAATATTTGAAAATTATAAACTCCTCGCCGAAAATTCTGAAAGAGAGTTTACGAGCTCAGTCCACCTTAAAGATCGTGTTAAACTAGATGAAAGTCTGATTAAACAGGTCCTTACGATTTTGTTTGATAATGCTGTTAAATACACAGATGTGGGAAGTCAGATTGATATTAAAGTCGAAAAAACCGGTCAAAATCTGGTTATCACAACCTCGGATACTGGATATGGTATTTCTAATGAAGATAAAAAGAAAATCTTTGACCGATTTTACCGAGTAGATAAGGCTCGAACTCGACAAAAAGGTGGATTTGGCTTAGGTTTATCTCTTGCTAAGCAAATTATTGATGCTTGTGGCGGAAGGATTGATGTTCAAGATAATCAGCCTCAAGGCACTAAATTTATCATTAAATTACGTGCCTGAGTTAACCATTAATTCATAATTAAACGAAAGAAAATAAAAGCACCATGCTTAGAAAAATGATTACTCGCGTGCTTATCGCACCTGTTAGGTTTTATCAAGTTGCTATTTCGCCTTTACTTCCAGGGGCTTGTCGTTATCATCCGACCTGCTCGAATTATATGATTGTCGCCATTCAAAAACATGGCTTTCTTGGTGTACTAATGGGCACAGCACGAATTTTGCGATGCAATCCGTTTGTAAAAGGTGGTGTTGATTATGTTCCAGACCATTTTTCATTAAAACGTAATCCTGTTAATCCTTATAAACAGTAGTGCTCAAGCTAAATAATAAATTTGAAAGACTTGTCAATTGCTTACAAGTCTTTTTATTTGGGATGATAGGAGGTTTGTTATAATAAAATTGTTTTTTTAATTTCTGAAACCTGAGTCAATCAAAATTTTGTGTTATACTAAAAAAGCAAAGGGGGATTTATGCTATGTTTTTAGCACTTAATGAAATTAAACATTCAAAATTGAGGTACGCACTGGTGATTGGCGTAACCTTTTTAATTGCCTATCTTGTCTTTTTCCTGACAGGTCTATCTTATGGTTTGGCACAAGAAAATCGCATGGCTGTTGATAAATGGCATGCGACAGATATTCTCTTGTCAGATAATGCCAATGACAGCTTGTACATGTCAAGATTGGATCCTAAAATGCTTGATCAGGTGAAGGCGAAAGAAAAAGCTGTTCTAGCTCAGACACCTGGGATAATCATCGATAGTAAGGATGACCAAAAGAAACAAAATGTCAGTTTCTTTGTCATTAATCCTGAACAATTCCTAAGACCTAATATCGTCAAAGGTAAAATGTTTCAAGAAACTGGTGATGTTGTCGCTGACAAGAGTCTAGAGACACAATACGATTATAAGTTAGGAGATAAAGTTAAACTGGCAACCAACGATCAGGTTTTAACTATCGTGGGTTTCACTGATCAGGCTAAATTCAGTGTGTCGCCTGTACTTTATACATCATTAGAGACTTTTCAGCTAATGCGTAATGGTGCCAGCGCGTCTGGCCAACAATCTGTAAGTGTTAATGCCATTGTCACAAAAGGGACGCCTAGTGAAACTGCAGGCTTGAAAAAACTATCAATAGATGACTTTATTAATAAGTTGCCTGGTTATAGTGCGCAAGTTCTGACTTTCGGCTTTATGATTGGCTTTCTTGTGGTGATTGCTGCGATTGTTATCGGTATCTTCATTTACGTTTTAACAATGCAAAAAATGGCGATTTTCGGTGTTATGAAGGCACAAGGGATTTCAAGTCGTTATATTGCAAATTCTGTAGTAGCACAGACTTTTATTCTCGCTTTCACAGGTGTGGTTACAGGTTTAGTCGCAACAGTTTTATCTGCGCTCGTATTGCCTGATGCTGTACCTTTCCAAAGTCAGCCGGTATTCCTTGCTGTTATTGCCGTGTTGATTGTATTAGTTGCAATTTTGGGTGCTCTGTTCTCGGTGCGCTCGATTGTTAAAATTGATCCTTTAAAAGCGATTGGGTAGACAGGAGTAACTGATGAATGCAATAGAATTTAAAAATGTCACGAAGTCTTTTAAAGACGGTGATGAAATCATTGAGGCGTTAAAGAGTACTGATTTTTCGGTTAAAAAAGGCGAATTTGTTGCCATTATTGGACCGTCAGGATCAGGTAAAAGTACTTTCTTAACCATTGCAGGTGGCTTACAGGCACCGTCCAATGGTGAAGTACTCATTAATGGTAAAACTTTCAGTGGTAAAAAGGAAAAAGAACGTGCTAAATTACGGTTCGATGAGATTGGTTTTATCCTTCAGAGCTCAAATTTAGTACCATTTTTAACGGTCAAAAATCAACTCAAACTAGTTGATAAAGTCACTAAAAGTAAGGCTAAATCAAAAGGAGATGAGTTGTTTGAACAACTCGGTGTATCCTCGTTAGTTAATAAATACCCAGAAGATTTATCTGGTGGTGAAAGACAACGTGTTGCGATTGTTCGTGCGCTTTATCATGACCCTACGATTATCTTAGCTGATGAGCCAACAGCAAGTCTTGATACTGATAAAGCTTTTGAAGTCGTGAAAATCCTTGCGGAAGAAACCAAGAAAAAGAACAAAGCGACGATTATGGTCACACATGATTTACGCTTGGTTGATCATTGTGATAAGGTATATTTGATGCAAGATGGTGTTTTGACTGAGAAACATTAAATATTTAAAAATAAAGTAAAAACCGCTATGTATCAGGACATAGCGGTTTTTACTTTATAAATGATGATAGTAATGGGAGGAGAATAAAGACAAAAGAACTAGAGGAAATAATCACACGATTAAATGATTCATTAATTGCAACACAAGATGGATTGTGTAAAGCAGTTTGAATAAATTCGGAATGGTCATCGCAGTTATTATTTAGGTTTAGTATTTTGGATAAATTGGTGTTGGGTATTCCTGATTATTATCATCGGATTATTGATGAGTGGCTGAGTTTTAAGTTAGAGCTTACTCTGTTTAAGGGCACCTCTAAAAACTCAAATTTACCACTTTTGGCTAAATTTACCTATCGCGTCGTTATTGCTCCGCACCTTACAGCAGTAAGCTTTGTCGCAATGCCTAGCGCTAGAAAAATTTATCTCAAAAGTTATCAAAAGCAGTTTTTAGAGGTGCCCTTAATTTTTCAATTGATTTCAGTTAGTCTTGATGGGAGTCTTTATTATTATTTCTGAGATTGGTTTTAGGATGAAGAAATTTGAGAACGGTTGGTTTATTATTTTAATACGCACTTGTATTTATTTTATAATCAATTCAATTTTTTTTATTTTAAATTATATCTTTATTATATTTTGTTTTTTTGATATAATTGATAAAAATAATAAATGGAGGTTAAAGATGTAATGGAAATTGGTAATTTAGCAGAATGTTTAGGTAGTCTTTTAGCTATCGGGTGTGTATGGTGGCAACTAGATTATGATAAAAAGTGTAAATATAGACAAGAGCTAGCAGATAAACAGGCTATGAAAGAACAGCACTTACGTTCTTATCAAGGACATTTGCAGAATGTACGAACAAGATTGATGACTTTTAATAATCGTATTATTGGAAATTATAAAAATCATCAAAAATTTTCCAATTCAGAGGTTATATTTTAAATGGATAGTATTAAAAATATTAACAAATCTATAGAAATTAGTATGCAAGAAATTAGTCATCTAAAAAAATTGCAAAAGTTTCTAATAAATCAAATGGGATTGATATTGAGTACTCGAATAAAGTTTTAAATCATATAGGGCACATCTAATAACTACCAATTAATTCACCTCTAAATGAAATTAGAAAAAAACACAGAAAACTAAGCATAGTCTACTGTGTTTTTCTTTATGTTACAGACGCCACTTGACTGTTTATTCTTATTTTAGACAG
>NZ_JACBNY010000049.1 GCF_013449735.1 Pseudolactococcus laudensis | reverse complement strand
CCGAAGAAATGGAACGCTCTTCGGCTTTTCGGTGTCTACTGAAATCAAGGTATTAATGGGAATAACAGCCTAAGATATTTGGAGTTCAGAGAGGGCGCGTTTGATTTTCAAACTTCGCAACAGAACCGACACAGTTAATTATATGTTTTGTACTATTTGGTACAAAATGTTTGTATTTCAAAAAAGAATATGTTAATATAATTATACCAAGTGGTACAAAACAATGTTGTTAGATACAATCTAATCTAACCATTTGTTTCTAAAAATATGGAGGTGTACAACTTGAGAAATACGAAAGAAAAGATATTGACGGCTACAGAACAGCTTATATATAAAAAAGGTTATTCAGGGACTTCTATTAATGATATTTTAGATGAAACTGGGACAGGCAAAGGGCAATTCTATTATTACTTTGGTTCAAAGAAAGAAGCTAGCCTAGCAGTAATTGATAATCATGTTAAAATTTGGCAAAAACATTTGCTAAATGGAATCCTATCGAGAGATGAAAGTCCACTGGCAAACTTAAAAGAGATGCTGGATTGGATTTACAGTGATCATGCGCAAAAAAAAATATACTACGGCTGTCCTGTAGGTAATCTCGTTATTGAGCTTTCCGCCCTAGATGAGGATTTTAGAAAACCTCTTGAACAACTATTTTCAGATTTACAAAAAAAAATTGCGGAAAATCTATCAGCTTTAACAGGACTGCTGGTGGAACAAAATCTTCCTGCAGCATATGCAATTATTGCTCAAATTCAAGGAAGTCTTCTACTCTTGAAATTGACTAAAGATTTAAATGTTCTGGAATCAAATTTTGATTTATTAAAAACTAGTTTTGAAAAAATGTGAGAAAAATAATGAAAAAATTGGATATGATAGTTATCGGACCAGGTCCTGCCCCGCCTACTGCTGTGATACGACGTAAATCTTTATGTCAGCAGTTGAATCTAAAGAAAAAGTCAAGCTTTTGCAGGCAGATGCGATTCGGAGAGAATATCCCATTGCCGATGTTCAAAAAAGATGGCAAAGTTGTCAAACATTCATAGACGTTCTTTGTAAGGGGATACTTATGCAACCCATTGTAGAATTATCATAAAAATTTTATATTTAAAGGAGAACAAAATGTTCAATAACAAAAATACAGCATTCGTCGTTACAGACCCACAAGTCGAATTCCTCAAACCAAAAGGTGCAGGCTATGGTCTAACAAAAGATATCCTCAGAAAATATCATACCACTGAGAATCTTACAGAACTCTTCAAACATGCTAAAGCAAAAGGCTATAAAATCTTTATTTCACCACATTACTTTTACGACCATGACCAAAACTGGAAATTTGGTGGTCAAGGCGAACAAATGATGTTGAATAATAAAATGTTCCATCGTGAACACCAGTATCAAGAAACAGTGAAAGGTTCAGGAGCAGACTTCGTGGAGGAACTCAAACCTTACTTGGATGAAAATACTATCATCACAAGCCCCCACAAAATCTTCGGTCCCGAATCAAATGACTTGGCGCTTCAACTCCGTAAAAACGGCATTGATACTGTTATCTTGGCTGGAATGAACGCAAATCTCTGTGTGGATTCACACTTGCGTGAACTCGTAGAATCAGGTTTTCACGTTCACGTTGCAGCTGACGCTACAGGAGCACCTGGTCAAGAAGCCTATGATGCAGCAATAACAAATTTTGGATTTGTTGCAGATCGCACAATGAGTACAGCAAAAGTTCTTGAAGAGCTTTGAAGCAATAGATAAACAGGCAAATTAAATGAAAATAATATTTGATGAACTAGCTACTGAAAAAATTAAAAGCTTCGGTGATGTGGACTTAGCGATAGACTTTAACCACACTTTGAGTGAAACAAACACTGAAGTAGATGCTTGCGCAGGTGGTATTTCTCGTTGGCGTTTGGTTGCAGTAGATAAAGGAACAACTCCCGGAACATTTGATGGGAAAATGGAATCTGAGTTTGGTTCCATTTATTTCCAAGACTGGGGCAAGATTTTCTGGGATGAACATGACTTGAAAGTGAGACACGAGGGCTCATTGAATCTGATGACACTCAAGACCGACTGGGATACGATTTCAAATAATTTCATGATTGTTGACTTCCGTGGTAAATCTATCGTGGATAATAAGTTAGTTCAAAACTAAAATTTGGAGATTTTTAAATGAAAAAAATAGACGTAAAAAATATCGTTGTTGGTTTTGGTAAAGGTGGAAAGACCTTGGCCAAATTCCTTTCTGGAAAAGGAGAAAGTGTTGTCATTATTGAACAATCAACTCTAATGTATGGTGGGACTTGTATCAACATCGGCTGTATTCCATCAAAATTTTTGATTGTCAACGGTGAAAAAGGTTTGAAATTCACAGAAGCTGCAGAAAAAAAAGCGATCCTTACAGGTAATTTGAATCTAAAAAATTATCACATGATTGCGGATGAAGCAACAGCTGAAGTTATTGATGGCAAAGCAAAATTTGTCTCTGATCACGAAATCGAAGTGATGGATTCTGAGGGTGAAGTAATTGCACAACTAATTGGCGAACGTATCTTTATCAATACTGGCGCGACACCTGTCTTGCCACCAATTCCCGGACTTGTGGACAGTAGAAATGTTGTGACTTCAACTGAATTAATGGATTTGAAGCAGCTTCCTGAACATTTGACGATTATTGGTTCTGGTTATATTGGTCTTGAATTTGCTTCAATGTTTGCAAGTTACGGATCAAAAGTAACAGTTCTTGATATTTTCGATAACTTCCTTCCTCGTGATGATGAAGATATTTCGAAGTTGGTTCGTTCCGACCTTGAATCTAGGGGGATTATCTTTAAGCTTGGCGTGAAGATTGATGCTATTACTGACAATAGCGTTGAAATAATAAATAAAGAAGGCAAAAAAGTTTCAATCTTATCAGATAAAATTTTGGTTGCAACAGGTCGCAAACCCAATACTGCTGGACTTGGACTTGAAAACACTAATATTCAACTTGGTCAACGTGGAGAAATTGTGGTCAACGATAAACTTGAAACCACTGTTCAAAATGTATGGGCACTTGGGGATGTGCATGGCGGTTTACAATTTACTTACACTTCCCTTGATGATTTCCGTATTGTAAGTAATAACCTTTATGGAGATGGTAAGCGGAGTCTGTCTGACCGCAAAAATGTACCAACCTCTGTGTTTATCACACCTGCCTTGTCTAAAGTTGGCCTTAATGAAAAAGCTGCTAAAGCAGCGGGCATCGATTACCGTCTCTTCAAACTTGCTGCGACAGCCATTCCAAAATCAGCTGTCTTGAATCAGTCTAAAGGCTTACTCAAAGCTTTGGTTGATCCAGAGACAGACAAAATTCTTGGTATTACAATTTACGCAGAAGAATCTTATGAAACAATTAATCTCATAAGTCTTGCGATTGAAGTAGGCTTGCCTTACACATTATTGCGTGACAAAATTTACACTCATCCAACCATGACTGAAGCATTAAATGATTTGTTTGCCGCTAAAAATGAAGTAAAATAAAATAGTCAAATTTGATGGAAATCGAGTATGAGTTACTGACATACTACCAATAACTTTTTATATCTTGATAATTAAAACGAAAGTTTTTAATAGTTATTTTAAGGGCACCTCTAATAACTACCAATTAATTCACCTCTAAATGAAATTAGAAAAAAACACAGAAAACTAAGCATAGTCTACTGTGTTTTTCTTTATGTTACAGACGCCACTTGACTGTTTATTCTT
>NZ_JACBNY010000048.1 GCF_013449735.1 Pseudolactococcus laudensis | reverse complement strand
GAACAATACCATTGGCCTATTAAAGGACGAAATAAATTTTATCAAAGTCTCCGTACAGCCTCTTCCACGATTAAGGGCATGGAGACCATTCGAGGAATATATAAAAAGAACCGAACAAATGGAACGCTCTTCGGCCTTTCTATGTGTACTGAAATCAAGGTATTAATGGGAATAACAGCCTAAGATATTTGGAGTTCAGAGCGGGCGCGTTTGATTTTCAAACTTTGCAACAGAACCATGTTGGTCATTTGAGTGCACTGATTGAATGTTGCCGTTTGCTGATAAATGTTACAATATTTGATTGCAATATTGCATTTTTTTATGGGGGTTCTGCCAATGACAGTTAGAAAAAGACAATTTGGGACAGAAAAAGATTCGTTTGCTCTGCCTGCTAGACATACAAGAGAAAACGATCGGAAGTTGAGTATCAATCGTATTTTTATCGTGATTACGCTTATTTTTTGGGTATGTTATGTTTCGTCAACGATTTATAATCAGATGATTGTGCATATACCGAATTTCAGATCTGCTATTGAAACGTGTTTATATATCGTAATTGTTACCTTACTTGATTTTTCTGCCCTGATGTATTTAATTGAAAGAGAAGGGGCTTTGAAAAGGTTTGCGCAACATACGAGGGTGCCTCGTCAAAATATTGACACCCATTTTTCGAAAAGACAGCCTAAAATGACGGTGCTTGTGCCTTCCTATGATGAAGAGATTAAAGTGATTCGTCAAACCTTACTTTCGGCTGCGCTTCAAGAATACCCAGATATTAATATCGTCTTGTTGCTTGATGATAAACCCAGACCTAGTCAGCAAGATGCGATCGACAAGTTAGAAAGAACGAAGGCGGCTGTCTTAGACATTGGCAAACGCTTCGAAGAACCAAGTCATCGGTTTAAGCAGTCATTGCTTGCGTTTGAAAATAAGACAAAGCACAAAAAGCAGTCTAAAACTGACGATGCTTTTGAAGCAACTCAAAAAGTGGTGCAGGAATATAAGTGGGCTGCTGACTGGCTGCTGGCTTTTGCAAATTCTGAAAAAGTGGCTGATCACGTTGATCATTTTTTTGTCGATAAAGTGATTAAAGATTTGGCTGATAATTTGTATTTGATATCAAGTGCCATTGACAAATCAATTTCAGAAAATGTGATAATCAGTGATGAACGACTCCATCAATTATATAGTCGGTTGGTTTGGGTTTTTACTTTTAACATCAGCTATTTTCAACGTAAAGAATATCTATCACTTTCTCATGAAGCCAATAAGGCGATGAATTTGAATTCCTACATTAATTTAATGGGTGGGAAGTATAAAATTGAAAAAATAGCAAAGAATAAAGTTTTATTACCTGTTCAAGAACATGAATCTTTTGATTTAGAAGTACCAGACAGTGAGTATATCTTAACGCTTGATGCGGATTCCATTTTGCTGATGGAATATTGTTTACGACTGGTTTATTTAATGGATCAAAAACAAAATGAGAAAATAGCGGTGACCCAGACACCTTATTCTTCTTTTCGTGGTTCGCCAACGCGAATCGAAAGAATTACGGGCTCGACGACAGATATCCAACATTTACTGCATCAAGGAAGTACGCATTTTGATGCGACTTTTTGGGTAGGTGCTAATGCCGTTATTCGCAAGCGTGCTTTAGAAGACATTGCTGAAGTTGATGAAATTCACGGCTTTATGTTTCGACGTTTTATACAAGATCGGACGGTTATTGAAGATACGGAGTCAAGTATTGACTTACGTCGGAAAGAGTGGCGTTTATATAATTATCCAGAAAGATTGAGTTATAGCGCAACACCACCTGATTTTGGGTCTTTAGTGATTCAGAGGGGACGTTGGGCCAATGGTGGCTTGTTGATTTTACCGAAATTGTTAGCAGCTAGAAAACAGCTGAAACGAGAAGGTAGGCCGATGAGGCGTTTAGGATTTTTGATCCGAGTGAATTATATGTGTTCTGTGGCTTGGGCAAGTTTTGGTCTACTCTTTTTGTTAGTCTATCCCTTTGACTCAAAGCTACTGAGTATCTTTATTCTCCTTTCTGCAATCCCTTATTTTATCGCAATGTCGAGTGACTTGAAATATTTACGCTATAGGCGAATAGATGTTTTCGGTATCTATGGTTTTAACTTGCTCTTACTACCCGTTAACCTGGCGGGTGTCATGAAGTCGATCCAGCAAGGGTTAACGGATAAAAAAATCCCCTTTGCTAGAACACCCAAAGTTGACAATAGAACCTCTGTCCATGGTTGGTATGTCTTTTCTCCAATTGCAATTATTGTTTACTCCATGTTCACTTGTTTGAAATCCTATCAGGATGGTAACTGGGCCAATGCACTCTTTGCGGGATTTAATACGGTTACCGCTTTATGGGCAACGATAGCCTATATCGGACTGATGAATATGGTCAAAGATATTCTAAATAATTTCTTGAACTGGATTTTGGTTGAAGAAAAAAGTAAGAAGATAGAAAATGCAATAGAACAAAGTGATGAGATGGATTGGCGTTCAATCCTATATTATGGTGAAAAAGAAGAAAAGCTGTCACTTCGTGTGGAAATCGAGCACCATAAAGAACACTGATTGTCGGATCTGTTGAATAGGCTTGAAGAAAATCATGAGCAGACTGAAAGGATAGTATGAAAACGAAAATATCATTTCTGCGATTATTCATTTTATTAGGGATAATTACCGTAGCAGGTTTACTCTATTTTAATATTGGTCATATAGTATCTAAAAGTGTTGGAAAGGAAAAGGTGAAAGAAAAACCCTGGTTTGCCTCTTATGTGGATGCCATCCTCATGCCTCAA
Source organism: Pseudolactococcus laudensis (assembly GCF_013449735.1). GTDB lineage: Bacteria > Bacillota > Bacilli > Lactobacillales > Streptococcaceae > Pseudolactococcus > Pseudolactococcus laudensis. The sequence goes on along the minus strand of NZ_JACBNY010000048.1, from coordinate 1,726 downwards.
TTTGATTTTGAAGATGTGGAGGGAAATTTCGTCTTGTCTTTTGTTGTCGCATCGGATAAAGATAACTCCCCGAGTTGGGGGAACGCTTATTCATTAGATGAAGCTGAAACGTCACTTGACTTAGAACGTCGTATCGCAAGAGTTCGTCAAAATAATGGTGATGTGGTGATTTCCTTTGGTGGCCTCATTAATCATGAATTAGCCCAAAAATATACAGCTCCTAAAGCGTTGATGTCTGCTTATGAATCAGTTGTTGTGCGGTATGCGGTCAATACAATTGATCTAGATTTAGAGAACGAAGGCCTGACAGATGTTGCAGCAGGTAAAGTTCGCGCACAAGCAATCGCAGAGTTACAGAAAAAAAGAAAAAAGGCATCCAAGCCATTAGCTGTCTGGATGACCTTGCCAGTCAGTACAGATGGGTTAACATCTGATGGGGTAAATGCGGTCAAAATATTGCTAGATGAAGACGTCGAATTGGCTGGTGTCAACGGGATGACCATGAATTTTGGGGAGACACGCAAGCCTGATCTTTCGATGGGTAAAAATGCCATTCAGGCCTTGAAAAAGTTACATGCACAGCTCAAAAAAATCTACCAGGATAAAAAAATATTTTTGAGCGACAAAGCAGTCTGGGCTAAAATTGGTGCAACACCTATGATCGGTCAAAACGATCTATCAAATGAAATTTTTACATTAGCTGATGCCAAGACACTGAATCAGTTTGCGCAAAAAAGTGGCTTGGGTCGTTTGTCCATCTGGTCCGCTAATCGAGATAGAGCCTCTACCACAAGTAGTGTGCACACAAATGTCGTATCCAATTTTTATAGTGGTGTTGAGCAAGAAGATCAAGCCTTCTCCAAGATATTGAAGGTTGGTTTTGAGGGTAATCTGTTAGCCAATACGACGAAAGAAACAGTGTCAGACGTAACAGAAGAAGATTTGATTGATCATCCTAAAACATCACCTTATCAGATTTGGTCGAAAGATAAAACTTATCTAGCCGAGACAAAAGTGGTTTGGCAGCATAATGTCTACCAAGCAAAATGGTGGACAAGAGGAGATGAGCCGAATGTGCCATTGACAAACTCGGATGCTAATCCATGGGTGTTGCTAGGTCCTGTGTTAAAAGGTGAAAAGCCGGTTAGTATACCAGTCCTTAAAGATGGGACTTATGAATCATGGGGAAATGAAAAGGTTTATAAGGCCGGAGACCGCGTGATGGTGGGAAGTAATGGCTATGTTGCAAAATGGTGGAATCAAGATGAAACGCCAGAAAAAGCTATTATTAATCCTAACGACTCTCCTTGGCGACCAATGACTGAAAGTGAGATAATGGAAGTATTGAAAAAATAAAAAAACTAGGATCTCATTTTAGTAGGGTGAGTCAAAATATAATAATTATAAAAATCACTGAATTCTAATCAGTGATTTTTTATTAGGTTTATAAATAATAGTTATCTAACAGATTAAAATGGAGAATCGGATTATTTCTGTTGGTTCTGTTGCAAAGTTTTCCAAAAAATCTATTTTAGTGTAAAATTGAGAAAAAAGACAGAGAGGACAGAGTAATGAATCATTTTAAAGGCAAACAATTCAAAAAAGACGTCATTATTGTCGCTGTTGGTTACTACCTGCGTTACAATCTAAGCTATCGTGAAGTTCAGGAATTGTTATATGATCGTGGAATAAATGTTTGTCATACTACGATTTATCGTTGGGTGCA
>NZ_JACBNY010000047.1 GCF_013449735.1 Pseudolactococcus laudensis | reverse complement strand
CCACCTGCTGAATGACCTCCAACAAGTTTACTTCTTGCTACTACTCTTGATCCATCAAGTAGTGAAGTTGCCTTTTGTAAAGCCAAAAATCCATACTGATTTCTTATCTCGTCTATTGCTCCCTGAAGTGTTTCTGTCTTGGCTGCTTTTTTATCAAAGGTGTCAAATAAAGAAATTAGTTTGACTTCTTCACTGCATAGCCCACCAAATGAAATGCCTAATCGTCTCACACTACCACCAGAATAACCCGCTCTGAATAATGACATGATCTGATCACTTAACACAGCAATGCTGTTCGTGACTTCTATTTTCTTTTGAATATGTAGCCCTCGTTTATTTTCAGAATAAGCATAACCGACATACAGACTAACAACAGTTGTCTGCTTTTTGGCTTTTCTTAGTCTGATAGAGACCTGCTCAGTCATTTCTTTGATAACCAACTCAATTTGAGTTTGATCAGCATAATCTTTGGGCAAGACTTGCGAGTTGCCAATTGACTTTGACTTAGCATGATAAGGCTCATAGACTGTAGACTCATCAACACCATTGGCATGGAAGAATAATTGAACTCCAACGACACCAAACTCTTTTTTTAATAACGCAGGGCTACAATGTGCGAGATCATAGACTGACTTGATACCTAATTTATTCAGTCTTTTTTCAGTACGAGTATTGATCCCCCAGAAGTCAGTTAAGGATTTAATTTTCCAGACTTTATCGGGTATGCTTTCATAAGTCCAAAAAGCACGCATATTACTATTGTGTTTGGCTTCATTGTCAAGTGCAAGTTTAGCAAGTAATGGATTGCCAATGCTCATACCAACTGTTGAATATATGCCAGTTTGATTGAGAATAGCTAATTGAATTTCTCTTGATAATCTATCGAGCTTTACTTCAGCAGGCAACGCTTTATCATAAAAGTAGTTTAGAGAACTTGTTAAATCAACAAACCCCTCATCAATCGAATACCAAAATATATCTTCAGGAGATGCAAAATTTTGAATAGCATGTTGAATTTCAATGTTTTTCTCAATGTATTTTGACATTCTCGGAGGTACAATTTCTGTTCTCTTTGCCCAAGACTCTATAAATGCTACTTCACTTTTTGAGGGTGGCGTAGCTTTATTAAGCCAATCACGTGGAGCTGTACGATAATAATTTTGGTAGTTGAATTTTCGGTTGTGGGTATAAAACGGCAGGTCTCTACTTCGACCAACATTATCTTTTCCAAATACTTTTTTAAAGGTTGGCGAACTTGCTAGTATCAGACCTGCTGAGTTGTCTGCACCACTCATGACACATAGTGATGTTGACAGAGGATTTAAACCCCTTTCAACACACTCTACACTTGCATAGAATGATTTCATGTCGATAAAAGCAATTGCCCTGCGCTGTTCTTTTGAGTAATCAATTAAAGGGTCAATTTCAATCATATAGACACCTCATTTACAAATAGTGTTAGTTGATTTAACTAACACTATTTTAGCACTTTTAAGATTGATGTCAAATATTTACTAACATCTTGAAAATAAAAATAGGCGAAGCCTATCTTTATTTATCTTATATATATTTGTCTTTTGTTCTTTTGCGTACAAAAAAAGTCAATTATACCAAGGCCTGACAGATTTATATAGCAACAAAAAACTGTGCATATAGCAACAAAAAACTGTGTATATAGCAACAAAAAACTGTGTATATAGCAACAAAACTGGTCGTTTTGTTGCTATATACACAGTTTTAATGTATAATAAAAAACATAGAGAACTCTCTCGCAAAAAAGTTTTCTCTATGCCAAATTCAAACACGCAAAGGAGCGTATTTATATGTCCATTATAACAAAAGGAAATGAAAATAAAAAGGTGGTAGATCCTTTGAATGAAATCAAGAGAAGAAAAATAGTAGAACACAATGACCTGATAACTAGCATTGCTAAAATGGATAAAGTACCTTTAAAGATTTTTGAGTTGGCAGTATCTTATATTAATACGGATAATCCACCAAAAGACCATATTATTTATCTTTCAAAAAAAGAATTATTTAAATTTTTTGATGTCTCAGATAATGATAAACATAGTCGCTTTAAAAAAGCAGTTGATAAAATGCAAGAACAAAGTTTCTTTAGAATAAGAGAAAAACAAGAACGTGGTTTTGAGTATGAAAATATAGTACCAATCCCTTATGTTAAATGGGCTGATTACCATGATGAAGTTATAATTGAATTTAATAAAAGAATTATGCCTTATCTAATCAATTTGAAACAAAATTTTACGCAATATGCCCTGTCTGATGTCATGAACTTAAACTCTAAGTACTCAATTATTCTTTATAAGTGGCTATCCATGCAATACAATCAATATGAACATTATTTAAACAAAGGTGGTAGAAGAACAGAGCAACTAGAAGGTTATTGTAATCCAGAAATAAAAGTATCTGAACTTAGAACTATGACAGATACAATAAATGATTATAAAAGGTTTCAAAGTTTGGAACAACGTATTTTAAAAGAGCCACTAAATGAAATTAATCATCATACTCATTTTGATGTGACTTATGACAAAATTAAAAAAGGTCGTTCAATCGATAGCATACTGTTCCATATATCTAAAAAAGCTCAGCCACAGGAACTAAATGGAGAATACAAGGAAAGAGAACAGGATCCTGCATACCTGCAAGGTAAGAAAAATAGAGAAGAACAGACGGCATTATTATCAGCTAAAGCAATGCAAAATCCTTACACAATGGAACTACTAGAGTTTGAAATACTAGAAATGAGAAATTTAGCCGACATCAGTCTAATGGCACGTCTACAAGAAGTAGTTTATCCAATATATTCAGAGATTGAGGGACAAGCAGGTATTAACCGTGTTAGAGAACATTTTGAAACTATTAAAAATCATAGACAAGATTATTCTAAACCAAATATAGCTCAATATTTATTAGTTTCAGCAAGAAATTTTTTAGCCAGTGGAGATGTGATCAAAAAAGAGAAAGGAAAGACTAAATACTTAAGAACTGAAGGAAAAGTTGAAGTAGTGAATGGAAATAAAATACCTGACCACAGATATAAATCTGCATATGTGAATGAAACAACTCCAGAAGAACAAAGAGAGCTTGAAATAATTAAAAAAGAACTTTCAGACTCAATGAAAAAGTAATGTAAGAAATAAAAAAAGTATTACCTACTTCTTTACAAGGTAATACTTTTTAAATACCAAGATAACACTAAGGTATGAAATAAGTAATACCTTTGTATTGGCAAAGTATACATAAAGGTGTAAGAAGGTAATACCAAGTAAATACCAAGGTATGAAACAAGTAATACTTTGGTATTGATAAAGTAAACATAAAGGTGTAAAATAGTAATACCAAGTAAATACCAAGTAAATACCAAGTAAATACCAAGTAAATACCAAGTAAATACCAAGTAAATACCAAGGTGTTCTTAAGAAGGAGTGTAATATGGAAGTTATCAGCTTTATGGCAATTAAAGGCGGTGTTGGTAAAACAACAATGGCTTTTCAGTTAGCAAAATTTTTACAGGATAGAAAGAAAAAAGTGCTATTGATTGACATGGACGGACAAAAAAGTTTAACAGGAACTTTTGAAAGCGAGAATGTTAGCTTTAAAAATAGTCTTAGTATATCTGATATATTAAGTAACCCATCTATAACAGAAGAAGAAACTGCTATAAATGACTTCATCTCTTTTATTCCTTCGGTCAGTAATCTAGATAATTTGACAGACTTGTTATCAATAAAACCAAATAAAGAATTACTATTATTCATGTGGTTTTCTAGAAATATAGACAGACTAGAGAAGTCGTATGAATATGTCATAATTGATTTACCACCAGCTTGGAATTTATTGACGAAAAATGGCGTAGCAGTTTCAGACAAAATTATTTCCCCACTAGACCCAAGTAGATTTGGATACGAAAGTCATATAAAAGTATTACAAAGTATTGGAACGTTGAAAAAAGAAGTGGTAGACCCTGTTAGTGGAAAAAGCTATATAACAGCAACAGTAAACTTTTTAGGGAACAGAGTAAAACACAATACTAAAACATCAAAAGAATTTTTAAGCGCATTAAAAGGGATTGATAATGTTATAGGTATTATTCCAGAGAAAGAATTAATTAATGCGAGCATGCTTGAAAAATTGGGGATCGAGGAGTACTTAAGGAAAGAAGAAAAACTGAAAGAACAAGAAAAATTCCTGATATTGATAAATGATATTTTTTCAAATATTTTAGAGGCATAGAAAAGGGGTAGAAATGGCTAATAAGTTTGAACAATTTTCAAGTACTAACAATGAATATGAACAAGAGAACACATTTCCGAATACAGTGAAAGAAAATGTTAAAGAAGAAACTAACATTGATATGAATTGGGAAAAGAAAATAAAAACAAGTTTTTCTATTAAAAAGAGCAACTTAGAAAAATTGGATAGCCTTGTTAAACAAACAAATGCGAGGTCACGTTCATCTATTTTAGACAAAATAATAGAAGATACATATGAACTGTTTGATAAATAGAAAAATCAACCATCTTTAGCCTGATTTCAATTTTTATGTTTTTTATCTTAACATTTTTGGTTCTGTTGCGAAGTTTGAAAATCAAACGAGCCCTCTCTGAACTCAGGGTTCTGTTGCAAAGTTTTCCAAAAAATCTATTTTAGTGTAAAATTGAGAAAAAAGACAGAGAGGACAGAGTAATGAATCATTTTAAAGGCAAACAATTCAAAAAAGACGTCATTATTGTCGCTGTT
>NZ_JACBNY010000046.1 GCF_013449735.1 Pseudolactococcus laudensis | reverse complement strand
CTTTTAAACTTAATTTTTCAAGATAGTCGCTATCTCCAAATAAATTCATCTTCAATACCTCGTTAGCTTATTTTTAATCTATTATACCTCTTTTCATACTTTTTTAGAGGTGCCCTTAACTGGAAAAAATCAGCAGAAAATGAGACCAAACTTAAATAAAGCCAGTCTCCACTACCCATTCTGAGAGAAAAAAGTTCTGTCACAATTGCAATGAAAATACACGATAAAACGCCTATATTGTAAGGACAAGTGAAACTCAGGAGCGCAAAAAAGATGAGCCATATCCCCAAAGGAAAAGCATGAGCTTTGAGGTCAAATCCAACCATTAAGAAAGAGGCGAGGCAAATCAAAGAAAAAGTGAGATCAACTTTTTCTAACCAACCCATGACAAACAAAACATCACATGCTAACTCTAAAATACTATACCAACAGGTTAATTTTATCTTGCAATATCGGCATCTCGCACCATTAATAAGTTGAGAAATAATAGGAATCAAATCTCGCCAAATTAGGATTTGACCGCAGTCTAAGCAATGAGATCTAGGATGTACGATGGAATGTTCCGGTAAGCGATCAATCATCAAACCAAAGAAAGAACCCCAAATTGTACCAAGTGTAAAAATTAAGAAAATAGTCATACTTATTCATACGAAAAAAGAACCTAAATATTTGATAAAATACTGATTTTTTTCTATAATGAGATTGTTGGGGTGGTCTTTATAGATGTTAATTAAAGATAACCTTTAGCAAATGTTTCTGATTTAATCAACTTAGCAAGAGACTTTGTAAGTAGTAACTTTTTGAAAATTACTCATAGGTTCTGATGGAGGAGAAAAATGTCTAAAGAAAAAACGAAAGCAGTTTTGAATCAATCCGTTGCAGACTTATCAAAAGCAGCCGCTTTGGTGCATCAAGTACATTGGTACTTACGCGGCCCTGGCTTTATGAAATTACATCCTAAAATGGATGAATTAATGGACGGTCTAAATAGTCATTTAGATGTTTTGTCAGAACGATTAATTACTATTGGTGGTTCTCCAGTCTCAACATTGAAAGAATTTGATGAGTTATCGAAGATCGAGCTTGAAACTGCTACTTGGGATAAAACGACAGAGGAACGTTTGACAGAAGTTGTTAAAGCTTACAAATATTTGTCAGATCTTTTCCAAGATGGTGTCCATGCAACAGATGAAGAAGATGACGATGTCACAAATGATCTCTTTGCTGATGCTAAAGGTGATATTGAAAAAACAATTTGGATGTTAGAATCTGAACTTGGAGTAGCACCAGGATTGTAATGAAATAATAAAAATAAAAAAACTCGTTAGTGGCGAGTTTTTTTTGTCATAGAAAGGTACCGAAACAAATTTAATATTCATAGAAATTAAAAAGCACTTGTCTTCGAGTGCTTTTTATTCAATTAACATTTTACTTTTGAACTTTAATTCCTCTACCTATACTTTATTTTAGTTCTATATTAAGGGCACCTCTAAAAACGTATGAAAAGAGGTGCCCTTAAATCAGCTTCCTTTAGAAAGTTATTAGATGAGCATCAATTGCTTGCTTCTTACTCCAAGCCTGGATATCCTTATGATAATGCCGTCACTGAGGTCTTTTTCAAGTATCTTAAACAACGAGAAATTAATCGTAGAACTTATCACTCCATTCAAGAAGTTCAACTCTCTTGCTTTGAATACATCGAACAATTTTATGACAATTATAATCCTCATTCCGCCAACAATGGTTTAACTCCAAATCAGAAAGAAGAAAATTATTTTAAGAAAATATAGCTCATTTAACAGAGACCGAAATTGTCGATCGCTTACTGAAAGGGAGCCCTGCTTTGCGTGTAGGCTATCAGTTATATCAAGACTTTCTTTACGCTGTAAAGGAACGAGACTACGTATCGTTTGAAGAACTACTTACCAATAATATCATGCTTCCCGAAGGCTATCAGACGATCTTGAGAACGTTCCAGAAATTTCTGCCACAAATCAAAAATGCTTTACAACAAAGTTATTCAAATGGCCCACTTGAATGTCTGAACAACCATATCAAAGTGTTAAAACGAAATGCATATGGCTTTCGTAGCTTTTATAATTTCAAATTGCGCATCATGATTCGTCATGGCAACGCATTGATTTTCAACTAAAAAAGATCAAGAGGAACTGATCCACTTGATCTCCAATTATTCTAAGATTTCTCTTTACCAACATCATTTGACAAAGAGCCCCAATATAAATCTCCTCTTATATAAAGTTATTTATGAACACTGATTTAAGCTAAGCTGCCGATATCACAATCTCAGCATCCACTAAATCAGCCTTCAAGTTTTTGACATCTAAGTGGTCAAGGTAGAAATCCGTTACCTTATCACGAATTTGTTGTTCAATTACTCGCCGTAATGGCCGCGCACCCATTGCTTCATCATAGCCTTGTTCCATCAGCCAATCTTTAGCCGCTTTAGTTACCTCAAGTTTGATGGATTTTTTGGCTAAAGTTTTTTGTACATCCGCCAACATCAAATCGACAATTTGACTTAAGTCTTGCTTAGTCAGATGTGAAAATTCCACGATTCCATTAAAACGGTTCAGAAATTCTGGGCGGAAAAATGGTGCTAACTTATCCATTAATGACTGATCTCGTTGCTTGTCACCACTTAATGCTTCATTACCAAAGCCAGCATTAGAAGTAGCAATAATAATCGTATTTTTGAAATTAATGACATTGCCTTGTCCATCCGTTAAGCGCCCATCATCCATCACTTGTAACAGTAACGTTAACACTTGTGGATCAGCTTTTTCAATTTCATCTAATAATACAATGGAATATGGATTACGCCGAACCCGTTCAGTTAGAGTATTAGCATTATCTTCATAGCCTACGTATCCAGCCGAGGTACCAATTAATTTCGACACAGCTGTACGATCAGCATATTCACTCATATCTAGCCGAATAATCGCATTTTCATTTCCAAACATATCTAAGGCTAATTGCTTAGCTAATTCAGTCTTTCCTACGCCAGTTGGGCCCACAAACAGAAAACTTCCAATCGGTTGATCACCCTCTGAAAAGCCCGCACGGTTACGCCGAATTGCTTTTGCTACCATTTCAACCGCTTCATCTTGACCGATTACCATACTTTTCAGACGCTTATCAAGATTTTTCAAGCGCTCAATATCATTAGCGCCCATATCAGAAACTGGTATACCAGTTAAACGTTCAACCGATTGTGCCACATCATCAATCGTGGCAGTGATTTTTTCTTTTTGATCCGTTTCTTTAATTTTTTGCTTGGTTTCCTCGATCGACTTCTTGATATCAGCAGCTTTTGTAAAGTCCTCCGCTTTAATGGCGGCCTCCTTAGCTGCCTCTAATTTTTTAAGGCGTTGATCCAATGTCTCAACATCAGTTTGCGAATTTTTAGCCGCTAAATGAGCCGCAGTCATGTCGATCAAATCGATAGCTTTATCTGGCAAAGTGCGTTGTGGTATATATTGGATTGAATAATCCACAGCCGCCTTCAAAACATCATCTGGTAATACAACATGATGATGTTTTTCGTACAGCTCTTTAATACCTTGTAATATACGTAAAGTGTCAGCGGCCGTCGGTTCATTAATCACAACATCATTGAATCGCCGTGCCAAAGCCGCATTTTTCAAAATAGTATTGCGATATTCATCTTGAGTCGTAGCCCCGATTACACTCAGCTCGCCACGTGACAAAGCAGGTTTAATGATATCAGCCAATCCTTTGCCACCATCTTCACCACCAGTGGCACCCGTGCCGAGAATCTGATGAATTTCATCGAAGAATAGAATAATATTACCAGCTGCTTTGACTTCCTCTACCAGCTGTTTAATATTTTCTTCAAAAGAACCGCGATATTGAGTTCCCGCTTCCAAAGACGATAAATCAATCGAATAGATTTCTTTATCTTGAATCGTTTCTGGAACTTTACCAGCCACAATTGCTTGTGCCAGACCTTCGACGACTGCAGTTTTACCTACACCGGCATCACCAACTAAGATTGCATTATTTTTCGTTCTACGACTCAAAATTTCTGCAGTTTCTTGAATCTCATTCTCACGTCCAATCACTGGATCTAGTAATCCATCACGAGCCTGTTCCGTCAAATTAGTCCCTAACTTTTCTAAAATCCCTCCTTTTTTAACAGCCTGTTTACCATCTTTAGATACTTCTATTGTTTTATTATTTTGGGGTAGCTTGCCAGTTGCTCGGTATTGAGCAAACTCATCCGGTGTTAACGATTGTCCATTAACTAAATACCGCGCACGCTCCGAATTTTGATTATCCATGCGCCGAAATAATTGATTGAAAACATCATCCATATCATTGTTGAAAAAAGGATCATTTCCGTTGAAATTTGCCATATTACCACACCTCCATAAAAATTTATATGTGTAACTTAGTGACCATAATATCCTTTAAAACTATAACTGAATTGTATCACAATTTTTACCCAAATTGTAAAATGAAGTTAGCCACCTCAGGGAAAAAATTTTCCCACTAAAAAACACCTCAAAGATGCTATGCTGTAATTAAACAGATACCAGTCATAGGAGCTTTGAGATGCAAGAAAATTATACCACAACTTATAACCATTTGTCACTAGCTGAACGACAACTTGTACATACTGATTAAGGGAGTCAATATACAAGCTCTCGTTATCAGTCCATCCTTCGTCAAGTCGGTGCTCAATCTAGCATGAGTCGTAAAGGAAATCCCTATGATAATGCAATGATGGAGTCTTTTTATAAGACACTAAA
>NZ_JACBNY010000045.1 GCF_013449735.1 Pseudolactococcus laudensis | reverse complement strand
AAAAAAACTTTTCAGAAAGGTGTTGACAAGTCAAAAAAGTTTTGGTAGAATTAAATAGTTGTCTCGTAAGAACAGCTGAAACAAAATAGACCTTTGAAAACTGAATAAAACAGAAACGAACCAAGTACAGACGTTGTTTAGTAATAGACAACAAACTGTCAATTCGACAATAAATCGTTCAGAAATGAACGGACAAAAAAACAAAAGCTAGAGCATATCTGATATGTTCTCATTTAAATGAGAGTTTGATCCTGGCTCAGGACGAACGCTGGCGGCGTGCCTAATACATGCAAGTTGAACGCAACATAAACACCAGAGCTTGCTCTACCGTTTATGTTGAGTAGCGAACGGGTGAGTAACGCGTGGGTAACCTGCCTTATAGCGGGGGATAACTATTGGAAACGATAGCTAATACCGCATAACAATGTTAGATGCATATTTAACATTTGAAAGTACCAATTGGTACACTATGAGATGGACCCGCGTTGTATTAGCTAGTTGGTAGTGTAATGGACTACCAAGGCGATGATACATAGCCGACCTGAGAGGGTGATCGGCCACATTGGGACTGAGACACGGCCCAAACTCCTACGGGAGGCAGCAGTAGGGAATCTTCGGCAATGGACGAAAGTCTGACCGAGCAACGCCGCGTGAGTGAAGAAGGTTTTCGGATCGTAAAACTCTGTTGTTAGAGAAGAACGTTGATTAGAGTGGAAAATTAATCAAGTGACGGTATCTAACCAGAAAGGGACGGCTAACTACGTGCCAGCAGCCGCGGTAATACGTAGGTCCCGAGCGTTGTCCGGATTTATTGGGCGTAAAGCGAGCGCAGGTGGTTTAATAAGTCTGATGTAAAAGGCAGTGGCTCAACCATTGTGTGCATTGGAAACTGTTAGACTTGAGTGCAGTAGAGGAGAGTGGAATTCCATGTGTAGCGGTGAAATGCGTAGATATATGGAGGAACACCGGTGGCGAAAGCGGCTCTCTGGACTGTCACTGACACTGAGGCTCGAAAGCGTGGGTAGCAAACAGGATTAGATACCCTGGTAGTCCACGCCGTAAACGATGAGTGCTAGTTGTTTGGGGCTATCCAGCCCTAAGTGACGCAGCAAACGCATTAAGCACTCCGCCTGGGGAGTACGACCGCAAGGTTGAAACTCAAAGGAATTGACGGGGGCCCGCACAAGCGGTGGAGCATGTGGTTTAATTCGAAGCAACGCGAAGAACCTTACCAGGTCTTGACATACTCGTGCTATTCCTAGAGATAGGAAGTTCCTTCGGGACACGGGATACAGGTGGTGCATGGTTGTCGTCAGCTCGTGTCGTGAGATGTTGGGTTAAGTCCCGCAACGAGCGCAACCCTTATTGTTAGTTGCCATCATTAAGTTGGGCACTCTAGCGAGACTGCCGGTAATAAACCGGAGGAAGGTGGGGATGACGTCAAATCATCATGCCCCTTATGACCTGGGCTACACACGTGCTACAATGGTTGGTACAACGAGTCGCAAGACAGTGATGTCAAGCTAATCTCTTAAAGCCAATCTCAGTTCGGATTGTAGGCTGCAACTCGCCTACATGAAGTCGGAATCGCTAGTAATCGCGGATCAGCACGCCGCGGTGAATACGTTCCCGGGCCTTGTACACACCGCCCGTCACACCACGAGAGTTTGTAATACCCAAAGCCGGTGAGCTAACCTTTTAGGAGGCAGCCGTCTAAGGTAGGATAGATGATTGGGGTGAAGTCGTAACAAGGTAGCCGTATCGGAAGGTGCGGCTGGATCACCTCCTTTCTAAGGAAAAATGGTTGCTTAGGCAATTCATGGATAACTGTACGAAGGAAGTTTCTGTTTTATTTAGTTTTGAGAGGTTTATACCTAAAACTGTAAAAATCTTCTCTAACAGAAGAAGGGGCCTTAGCTCAGCTGGGAGAGCGCCTGCTTTGCACGCAGGAGGTCAGCGGTTCGATCCCGCTAGGCTCCATTGTCAACGAAGACGTTAAAATAGGCGATTTGATCATTGAAAACTGAATAACAATTTCTAAAATAACAAGAAATAAACCGAGAAGTGACGTAGTAATATGTCACCTCAAAAAAAAGCGTGAGTCGAAAGACTCAATACTTATTACCAGATACTTAAATGTATCGATTTAAAGGTTAAGTTAATAAGGGCGCACGGTGGATGCCTTGGCACTAGAAGGCGATGAAGGACGTGACTAACTACGAAATTCTGCGGGGAGCTGTAAGTAAGCATTGATCCGCAGGTGTCCGAATGGGGGAACCCAGTAGCTAATGGCTACTACTGTTTGTGTGAATACATAGCACTTACAGGGCAAGACGTTGTGAACTGAAACATCTAAGTAGCAACAGGAAGAGAAAGCAAACGCGATTTCCTTAGTAGCGGCGAGCGAAACGGAAGAAGGGCAAACCAATAGATTTATCTATTGGGGTTGTAGGACTGCGCAGTGGACTTATATTTTATAGACGAATTACCTGGGAAGGTAAGCTAAAGAGAGTAATAGCCTCGTAGTTGAAATAGAATATATACCTAGCAGTATCCTGAGTACGGCGAGACACGAGAAATCTCGTCGGAATCTGGGAGGACCATCTCCCAACCCTAAATACTCTCTAGTGACCGATAGTGAACAAGTACCGTGAGGGAAAGGTGAAAAGAACCCCGGGAGGGGAGTGAAATAGCACCTGAAACCGTGTGCCTACAACAAGTTCGAGCCCGTTAATGGGTGAGAGCGTGCCTTTTGTAGAATGAACCGGCGAGTTAAGTTATGATGCGAGGTTAAGATGAAGAGTCGGAGCCGTAGCGAAAGCGAGTCTTAATAGGGCGCTTTAGTATCATGATTTAGACCCGAAACCATGTGACCTATCCATGAGCAGGGTGAAGGTGCGGTAAGACGCACTGGAGGCCCGAACCAGGACACGTTGAAAAGTGTTTGGATGACTTGTGGATAGCGGAGAAATTCCAAACGAACTTGGAGATAGCTGGTTCTCTCCGAAATAGCTTTAGGGCTAGCGTCCAACTTGAATGTAATGGAGGTAGAGCACTGTTTGGGTGAGGGGTCCATCCCGGATTACCAATCTCAGATAAACTCCGAATGCCATTTACATGCGTTGGGCAGTCAGACTGTGAGTGCTAAGATCCATAGTCGAAAGGGAAACAGCCCAGACCATCAGCTAAGGTCCCAAAATATATGTTAAGTGGAAAAGGATGTGGGATTGCACAGACAACTAGGATGTTAGCTCAGAAGCAGCTATCATTTAAAGAGTGCGTAATAGCTCACTAGTCGAGTGATCCTGCGCCGAAAATGTACCGGGGCTAAAACATATTACCGAAGCTATGGAATTAAATTTATTTAATTGGTAGGAGAGCGTTCTTATCAGCGACGAAGGTATACCGTGAGGAGTGCTGGAGCGATAAGAAGTGAGAATGCCGGTATGAGTAGCGCAAGACAGGTGAGAATCCTGTCCACCGTAAGACTAAGGTTTCCAGGGGAAGGCTCGTCCGCCCTGGGTTAGTCGGGACCTAAGGAGAGGCCGAATGGCGTATCCGATGGACAACAGGTTGATATTCCTGTACTAGGTTATATAGTGATTGGAGGGACGCAGTAGGCTAAGATGTGCCAGTTAATGGATTCTGGTCTAAGCAGTGAGGTTTGGTATGAGTCAAATGCTTGTACCTTTAAGATTGAGCTGTGATGGGGAAGCACTTTCGAGTGCGAAGTATCTGATGTCACACTGCCAAGAAAATCTTCTAGCGTTTAATTATAACCTACCCGTACCGCAAACCGACACAGGTAGTCGAGGCGAGTAGCCTCAGGTGAGCGAGAGAACTCTCGTTAAGGAACTCGGCAAAATGACCCCGTAACTTCGGGAGAAGGGGTGCTCTACTGATGTAGAGCCGCAGTGAATAGGCCCAAGCGACTGTTTATCAAAAACACAGCTCTCTGCTAAATCGTAAGATGATGTATAGGGGGTGACGCCTGCCCGGTGCTGGAAGGTTAAGAGGAGTGCTTAGCGTAAGCGAAGGTATGAATTGAAGCCCCAGTAAACGGCGGCCGTAACTATAACGGTCCTAAGGTAGCGAAATTCCTTGTCGGGTAAGTTCCGACCCGCACGAAAGGCGTAACGATTTGGGCACTGTCTCAACGAGAGACTCGGTGAAATTTTAGTACCTGTGAAGATGCAGGTTACCCGCGACAGGACGGAAAGACCCCATGGAGCTTTACTGCAAGTTGATATTGAGTATCTGTTGCACATGTACAGGATAGGTAGGAGCCGATGAACTGAGGACGCTAGTTTTCAGCGAGGCGCTGTTGGGATACTACCCTTGTGTAATGGCTACTCTAACCCGCATGCCTGATCGGCATGGGAGACAGTGTCTGCTGGGCAGTTTGACTGGGGCGGTCGCCTCCTAAAGAGTAACGGAGGCGCTCAAAGTTTCCCTCAGCATGGTTGGAAATCATGCGTAGAGTGTAAAGGTATAAGGGAGATTGACTGCGAGACTTACAAGTCGAGCAGGTACGAAAGTAGGACTTAGTGATCCGGTGGTACCGCATGGAAGGGCCATCGCTCAACGGATAAAAGCTACCCTGGGGATAACAGGCTTATCTCCCCCAAGAGTTCACATCGACGGGGAGGTTTGGCACCTCGATGTCGGCTCGTCGCATCCTGGGGCTGTAGTCGGTCCCAAGGGTTGGGCTGTTCGCCCATTAAAGCGGCACGCGAGCTGGGTTCAGAACGTCGTGAGACAGTTCGGTCCCTATCCGTCGCGGGCGTAGGAAATTTGAGAGGATCTGCCCTTAGTACGAGAGGACCGGGGTGGACTTACCGCTGGTGTACCAGTTGTCTTGCCAAAGGCATCGCTGGGTAGCTATGTAGGGAACGGATAAACGCTGAAAGCATCTAAGTGTGAAACCAACCTCAAGATGAGATTTCCCATTCTTTATGAATTAAGAGCCCTGAGAGATGATCAGGTAGATAGGCTAGAAGTGGAAGGGTAGTGATACTTGGAGCGGACTAGTACTAATAGCTCGAGGACTTTACCTAAAGTAAAGAAGAACGTTTTTGGTTTAAGGAAGTTATATTAGAAATTAGTTATTCAGTTTTGAGTGTTCGAATCAAAGATTTGAAATTCAAACCAGTTTGGTGCTTATTGCATGAGAGATACACCTGTTCCCATGTCGAACACAGCAGTTAAGTCTCATTACGCCGGAAGTAGTTGGGGGTTGCCCCCTGTGAGATATGGTCGGTGCCAAGC
>NZ_JACBNY010000044.1 GCF_013449735.1 Pseudolactococcus laudensis | reverse complement strand
AACAGCGACAATAATGACGTCTTTTTTGAATTGTTTGCCTTTAAAATGATTCATTACTCTGTCCTCTCTGTCTTTTTTCTCAATTTTACACTAAAATAGATTTTTTGGAAAACTTTGCAACAGAACCGATAACACTATCGCTCTTCATCAACGTAAGTTAGATTTGTTGAAAGAGCAGAAAAAAGGTTACTTGCAAAAAATGTTCCCTAAAAAAGGTGCCAAAGTTCCTGAATTGCGATTTTCGGGGTTTGCTGACGATTGGGAAGAGCGTAAGTTATCAAGTGGATTACGTGAATATACAGATAGAGTAATTGTTGAAGATGATAAGGAGTACTACCAGATTTCTGTACGTAATAATTTTGGAGGAATTACGTTACGGGGATCAAAAATGGGAAATAAAATAGGTCGTAAACGTCAGGCTAAAATTAATTTAACAAAGTACCCTCAAACCCTGATCTTCACAAGACAAACGGTAGAACAAGGTGGTATTGGTTGGGTAGATAAATACTGTGACGGCGCTATTGTTACAGAGAATATGCCGACGATTTCGTTAGATACATCCGTATTTTCTAAGTATTTTCCTACTAACTTATTTCAAACAAGAATTTTTTATAAAAATGCAATATTAGATAATGTCGAAGGCGGATCTGCTCAAATTGCAATACATGAATCTAAATTTTTATCTTCTACCCT
Source organism: Pseudolactococcus laudensis (assembly GCF_013449735.1). Taxonomy (GTDB): domain Bacteria; phylum Bacillota; class Bacilli; order Lactobacillales; family Streptococcaceae; genus Pseudolactococcus; species Pseudolactococcus laudensis. The sequence continues at coordinate 4,628 of NZ_JACBNY010000044.1, read as the reverse complement.
ATTATTTCCAAATTTGGATGAACAAGAAAAAATAGGTCAGTTCTTCAAACAATTAGATGACACTATCGATCTTCATCAACGTAAGTTAGATTTGTTGAAAGAACAGAAAAAAGGATTTTTACAAAAGATGTTTGTTTAGGGACTATAATTAGATAATAACTCCTATAAAATCAAATAAAAACACCCCCTATAATCTAATCATGAGATTATAGTAGGTGTTTTTATGTTTTAGTGATATAATGGCTAATATATGGAGTGTAATTATATTTGAGGAGATACAAATGAAAAAAAATGTTTTTTTATCTATTATTGTTCCAATATACAATGTTGAGAAGTATATTGGTAGTTTAGTAAATTCTCTAGTGAAACAAACGAACAAGAATTTTGAGGTTATTTTTATTGATGACGGATCAACTGATGAAAGCATGCAAATTTTGAAAGAAATGATGGCAGGCAGTGAACAAGAATTTTCGTTCAAGTTGTTACAACAAGTTAATCAGGGTTTATCTTCAGCCAGGAATATCGGTATACTTAATGCAACTGGAGAATATATCTTTTTTTTGGATTCAGATGATGAAATAGAAATCAATTTTGTGGAGACAATTTTGACTAGTTGCTATAAATACAGTCAACCGGATACACTTATCTTTGATTATAGTAGCATTGATGAATTTGGAAATGCTTTGTACAGTAATTATGGGCATGGAAGTATTTATCGTCAAAAAGATTTGTGTACAAGTGAGCAAATATTAACTGCATTGTCTAAAGGTGATCTACCAATAACTGCATGGTCATTTGTAACAAAACGCTCTGTGATTGAAAAACACGATTTACTATTTTCTGTTGGAAAAAAATTTGAAGATAACAATTTTACGCCGAAAGTTTTTTACTTTAGTAAAAACATTGTTGTTATTTCCCTAAGATTGTATAGATATAGGCAACGCCCTGGGTCTATTACGAGTAATCACCCGGAAAAATTCTTGTCGGACGCCATTTTTGTAACATATGACTTATTAGATTTTTATGATCAGTATAAAATTCGGGAATTGGGAGCATTAGTTGGTAGCAGAGTTATGGAAATATTAAGTTCTTTTCCAGATTCGAAAAAATTGTATAATGAATTAAATCCAATCAGAAAAAAAGTATTTAAAGATTATATTTCAATAGAAAAAAGACATACTAAACGGATAAAAATGTATGTTTTTTCTTCTTATGTTGGATATAAACTTTGCAACAGACCGGTAAGGTTCTGTTGCAAAGTTTTCCAAAAAATCTATTTTATTGTAAAATTGAGAAAAAAGACAGAGAGGACAGAGTAATGAATCATTTTAAAGGCAAACAATTCAAAAAAGACGTCATTATTGTCGCTGTTGGTTACTACCTGCGTTACAATCTAAGCTATCGTGAAGTTCAGGAATTGTTATATGATCGTGGAATAAATGTTTGTCATACTACGATTTATCGTTGGGTGCAAGAGTACAGCAAAGTCCTCTATTATCTTTGGAAGAAGAAAAATAGACAATCCTTCTATTCATGGAAAATGGACGAAACCTATATCAAAATTAAGGGACGTTAGCATTATCTTTATCGTGCAATTGATGCGGACGGCTTAACCTTAGATATCTGGTTACGAAAGAAACGGGATACGCAAGCAGCCTATGCTTTCTTAAAACGACTCCATAAACAGTTTGGTGAGCCGAAAGCAATTGTGACCGATAAAGCACCTTCTCTTGGCTCCGCCTTTAGAAAGTTACAGAGTGTGGGTTTATATACTAAGACAGAGCACCGAACTGTGAAGTATCTTAACAATTTAATAGAACAAGACCATCGACCTATTAAACGACGAAATAAATTTTATCAAAGTCTCCGTACAGCCTCTTCCACGATTAAGGGCATGGAGACCATTCGAGGAATATATAAAAAGAACCGAAGAAATGGAACGCTCTTCGGCTTTTCGGTGTCTACTGAAATCAAGGTATTAATGGGAATAACAGCCTAAGATATTTGGAGTTCAGAGAGGGCGCGTTTGATTTTCAAACTTCGCAACAGAACCCAACGGCGGACAAAGCGAGAATATTCTAGGAAATTAGGAAATAAACTTTGAGCAAGTTGTTGCTTAGCTTTAAGTGTTTCACTAAAATGCAGTACGCCCCATAGGTAACAAGCGATAACTAAGCAATCTGATGTTGCGAGATGGACGTTCTTTCGGTTTTGAACCTCAAGGGGAACACTCGTTTGATAAAGCGTCTCAATGGTTGTCAGTAAATAAACAAAAACTTTTGGAAGTGTGCTATTATAAGTCATATAAGTCGTGAGCTTTCTAATGCTTAGTGGTTTAAGATTAGGATAGCACGACTTATTTATTTTCCAATGAAATTAACTAGCAATTCGGGTAGAAAGTTTAGAGGTATCATATGAAACTACTTAATAATTTGTTGACTAGCTTAACACAATATGAGAATGAAATGATTCAAATTAGGCGTCATCTTCATCAATACCCAGAAATTTCTTTTCAAGAAAAAGAAACATTTAAGTATATTATGGGCTTTTATAAAGAACTTGACTGTGAACCAAAACTTATTGGAAAGGGATTTGGAATCATCGTTGATATTGAAGGTGGAAAATCCGGAAAAACTCTTGCGTTGAGAGCAGACTTTGATGCTCTTGCTATTTTTGAAGATAATGATTTAAGTTTTAAATCGGTCAATCCAGGAGTAATGCATGCCTGTGGACACGATGCACATACTGCATATTTGATGGTACTTGCTAGAGAACTAGTAAAAATAAAACAAGAACTTCCGGGAAGAGTTAGAATTGTCCATCAACCAGCAGAGGAAGTATCTCCTGGTGGTGCCAAAGGTATGATTAAAGCAGGAGCTCTTGACGGTGTCGATAATATGATCGGGGTTCATGTGATGACTACAATTAAAACAGGGGTCATTGCCTATCATAATAAAGAGACTCAAACGGGACGTTCTAATTTCACCATTACAATCAAAGGAAACGGAGGTCACGCTTCTATGCCACAATTAAGTAATGATGCAATAGTAGCCGCTAGTTACTTTGTAACTGAACTCCAAACAGTAATTTCAAGAAGAATAGATCCATTTGACATAGGTACTGTAACTATTGGATCATTTGATGGAGCAGGAAGTTTTAATGCTATACAAGATAAAGTAGTGTTAAAAGGGGATGTTCGGATGATGAAAGAAACAACTAGAAAAGTCATCCGAGACCAAGTGAAACAAATTGCTAAAGGCGTTGGAGTAACCTTTGGGGTTGAAGTGATTGTAGATTATGACGATAACTATCCTGTACTCTTTAATTCAGAAAATCTCACTCACTTTGTAGTTGACAGCTTAAAAGATCAGAATATTTCAGAAGTCAATAATATAGTCGATTTAGGACCACAAAATCCTTCTGAAGATTTTTCATATTATGGGCAAGTTGTACCAAGTACTTTCTTTTACATTGGTGCACAGCCTGAAGACGGCGGAAATTATCCCCATCATAGCCCTTTATTTAAAATGAATGAGAAAAGTATTTTAATCGCGGCTAAAGCAGTTGCAACTGTAACTATAAACTATCTATTTTTCAATAAAAAAATGTAGATTTACAAATAGCAAGATTTGTAGCTAAAGTTGCTCCTTCGTTATTTAATAAACTTATAAAAATATTTCTATCCTCTGTCCAGAAAAAGGTCATTTTATGGACACTCTTCTTTTCTTATTAAATTTCTCAAAATCGTTTGCATTTATTGTCCATTAACCCGTAATCTATTCTATGTTCATTTATACATATGTTTCTAAGTTATGATACAATAAATTAAAACGAAGGAGAAAAAAATGAATATCGGATACGCACGAGTTTCAACTGGACTTCAAAATTTGGATTTACAAAAAGATAGTCTCAAAAAATATAACTGTGAAAAAATATTTACTGACCATATGTCAGGAAGTAAAAAAGAAAGACCTGGTTTAAAATCCGCCATCGAATTTTCTCGTTCTGGAGATACAATTGTTGTTTGGCGGTTAGATCGATTAGGAAGAAATATGGAGGACTTAATTAGCATAGTTAATTCACTTAATGATAAAGGAGTAAGTTTCCATAGCTTGCAAGAAAATATTACAATGGATAAATCAAGTTCGACTGGACAATTGATGTTTCATTTGTTTGCGGCTTTTGCGGAATTTGAGCGAAATCTTATTTTGGAGCGTTCTGCCGCTGGTAGAGAAGCTGCACGTGCAAGAGGACGACTTGGAGGAAGACCTGAGAAATTTTCGGAGCAAGACGTAAAGCTTCTTAAAACCTTGGTAGAAAGTGGTACGCCGATTAAGTCGATTGCGGATTCTTGGGGAGTGTCGAGAACAACGATTTATAGATATATTAATAAGTTTTAGAATAAACTAAAAAACCAGCTCACAACTATTAAGTTTTGACTAGCAAAAAAGACTTACCATATGTTTTTCTTGGCAAGTCTTTTTGCTTTACTTTATTTGAAATTTTATCCATTCTATTGCAGAACTTTTAGCATTATTTGTTTGAATGTCCGGACTAATAGGAAAATTTTTATAAATATTATTTGTTCTGTCTTTTACAAAAGCAGAAGTTATTTGTAATGTTGAGCC